>JAHFNB010000006.1 GCA_023267595.1 bacterium
AGTATTCGTTGAAGGGTCGTAAGAGATTATTACGTTGATAGGGGCTAGATGTACGCACAGTAATGTGTTTAGTCGAGGCCTACTAATTACCCGAATCCTATTAGGAAACATGACTAGCACTATGCTAGTATGTAAAAGTTTTGATTCTTTCATATGTACGAAAACCAAAAATTAAAAACTTTTGAGTTTTTTGTTCTCCTGATTTGGCCACGGGGTCACACCTCTTCCCATTTCGAACAGAGAAGTTAAGCCCGTGCGCAGCGATGATACTGACATCGTCGGGAAAGTAGCTTGTCGGGAGAACAAAGAACTTAAAAATAGGTAAAAAGTAATAGGGTATAGAAAAAATGACACTTAAGTGTCATTTTTTCTGATTTTGTATTTATTACCACATATCACCTACCACCTATGATAAACTACCTATATGAATTGGGATACAAAAAGACGTTTTATGTATGGAGGTGCTGTGTTATTTATAGTAGTTTCACTGAGTATGTATCTTCTACGTGATACATTGTTTCCTATGCCAACTTGTTTTGATACGATTAAAAATGGTAATGAAAGTGGCATTGATTGTGGAGGAACATGTTCTTTAAAATGTGCACACGATGTCGTACCACTTTCTGTTTTATGGTCACAAGCATTGAAAACATCATCAACAACCTATGATTTTGTTGCAATGATTTCCAATAAAAATATTGATAACGCACCACGATTTCTATCGTATACATTTACCGCACTTGATGTAAATGGAGTTCCTCTTGGTACACTTTCTGGTACGACGACATCACCTGTTGATGGAGATTTTCCGATTGTGAGACAAAATATTGTACTTATGCAAGAACCAAAAAATCTTGTTGCAGAAGTAAAAGATGGTCCACATTTTGGTGTAAAAGAATTACCAACTTCACCGACATTACGTATTTCTACTACTCGTTACGAAGCAGGCAGCATTCCTCGTGTTTTTGCAACAGTTATGAATACAAAACGTCTTGCACTGTATAATCTTCCTGTGCGTGTTATCCTCTATGACTTAGGAGGAAATGCATTTGCAGTAGGTGAGACACTTATTCCATATTTAGATAAAGAAGAATCAAAAGAAATTTCGTTTACATGGAATACACCTTTCAAAATCCCTCCAACACTGATTCGCGTATATCCTATCTTTGATCCATTTTTGGTGGGTCAGAATTAGTGAATATGCCTCGCCGTATTTTTTCCTTTCTTCGTGGATTTGATATAACACTTTTTATTGCAATGGGGTGTATATTACTCGCGGGGTTACTTACGATGAGTTCCTTTCAAGGACATGATAGTTATTTTATAAAACAAGGTATATGGATTATTATTTCTCTTATCATATTTATTATCGCATCACGATTTGAATATCGTTTTTTACGTCAGACACGGATTGTTGTTACTATCTATATAGTACTTCTTTCTGTTCTTACACTTCTTTTTATAATAGGACATGTTTCAAAAGGAGCACAAAGTTGGTTTCAATTGGGAGGTCTTTCATTTCAACCAAGTGATTTGATGAAACTCGGTCTTATTATAATTCTGGCAAAATATTTTTCACGTCGTCACGTAGAAATTGCAAATATTCGTCATATTATTGTCTCTGGGGTATATGCACTTATTCCCTTTATTCTTGTTGTACTACAGCCTGATCTTGGTTCTGCACTTGTCTTGGGTGCTATTTGGTTGGGTATGGTACTTGTTTCAGGTATATCAAAGAAGCATTTATTTACCGTGATTGCACTTTTTATTGTGGCTATGTCTCTTTCGTGGAAATTTGTGTTTAAACCATATCAAAAAGCACGTATTGTAAATTTTATATACCCGCTTCAAGATATTCGTGGTACTGGATATAATGCATATCAATCAACTATTGCAGTTGGTTCAGGTGGGCTATTAGGAAAGGGGCTTGGTTACGGCACACAATCACGATTGAACTTTCTACCAGAATATAAGACAGATTTTATTTTTGCTGCATATGCAGAAGAATGGGGATTTGTAGGTTCTCTTCTTTTGCTTCTATTTTATTCTATTATTCTTTATAAAATAGCAGTGTATGCACTTGTTGCAGACTCTACTTTTGAGTCACTTTTTACCTATGGTGTTATGATATGGATTGCCACACATGTTGCAATTAATATTGGTATGAATCTAGGAATTATGCCAGTAACAGGGATACCGCTTCCTCTTATGAGTTATGGTGGGTCACATCTACTTGCTGAATGTCTAGCACTTGCTATGTGTGCAGGGATGTATAGATATGCAAGATCGGGTCATAAATATCACATCAAAAATGAATTCGTAGGACTTGAGTAAAAATTAAGTATCTGCTCCGCTCAGAGAAATTTTTGTTCCTGCAATGTACTAGATGTACATTTTAGTCACAAAAATTTCTCACGCCTTGCATCTATCTTAATTTTTACTCAAGTTAGGATTATGGTAAAGTAATTTTATTCCAAACCAAAGTTAGGAGCAAAGTATTTATATTTCCTGTCACCTCTTGTTTGTCACTTCGTATCTCTATACTCCACTTTTACTGAGTAGTACCTTAAATGTTTTTAAGATAATAGCAATATCAAGCATGAAATTACTATGTTCAAGGTAGTACATATCGTAGGCTACTTTTGTATTTGTTTGTTCAATGTTAACCCCAAATTTTGGTGCATCATGTTGGTGTACTTGTGCCCAACCAGAAAGTCCAGGTCGTACAATGTGTCGTACATTATAAAATGGAATATTTTTTGTATATTCATCCACGAGTGCTGGCGCCTCAGGACGAGGTCCAATGAGAGATACATCTCCAATAATTACATTCCACAATTGTGGTAGTTCATCAATACGTGTCTTACGAATAAATGCACCTACACGGGTAATTTTCTTTGTTTCATTTTTTTCATTAGTAGGTAAATCTTCCATAGATCTAAACTTGTAAACAGAAAAAGGTTTACCATTTTTCCCGATGCGGGTATGCGTATAAACAACAGGTCCACCATCTTCTAATTTTATTGCTATAAATACAAAAGGATATACGATCAGTGAAATAATAAATGCAGGAACGGAAAGAAGTAAATCCAGGCTTCTCTTTACTAGAGTGTATCGTTGTGAACTACTGATATAACGTAAAACCCACTCTTGATTAATAAGATCAAGTGGTACCATATCAAATACATCTTCGTATACATCTACAATATCTAAGATTGCAGATCCTTCAAATATTTCTGTGTAGATTTCTCCAAAATATGGTTTTATTCTTTCATCTCGCATATCTAAGATTACAGAGTTTGGTCGTATTGTTCTAAGCACACTTCCTAATCGAGACATGTCATATGTATCAACATCAATTGCAGAAATAAGTGTGATACCTGTATGAGGGTTACGTGTTAGTTCTTCTACAAGAGTTTTGAATGTTTGACCACTTCCAATAATGATACTTTTTTGTTTTTTATATTTCAGAACAAGTGAAAATGCAGAGGTTCGCCATATGTGTATAAGTAAAGATGAAATAGCAATGTACAGAAGAAGAATTGTTTTTGGAGCAATACCAAGTGTTGGTAAAATATAAAAGAGTATAATGGCACAAAATGCTGCAAGTGTTTGACTTGTAAAAATACGACGACTTAGTTCTCGGATGAGGCGAAGTGTTGGTTTGTCGTATAATCCATAACTATAAAAGATAGCAACAGTAACTGCGATAATAAATGAGAATGATGGTATAAAATTGAGAAAATCAAGAGTTAGTGGAACATGTCCTGTACGTATAAAAAGCGCCCCGTAAAGGGAGAGGAAAAGGAGACCACAATCGACCACAAAAAGGAGTAGTCGTCCAGGTGTATGTCGTATAATCATATAGTGGTATCATACTACGTAAGTAATGAAAATACTATACCTTATAACCAAATCAAATTGGGGGGGAGCACAACGTTATGTCTATGATTTAGCATCGGCTTTTGCATCTCGTGGATTAGAGGTTATTGTTGCCGCGGGTGGTAATGGTGAACTTATTACACGTCTTCATGATGTAGGAGTAAAGACACGTGCACTTCCTTCACTTATGCGCAATATTAGTATTATCGCAGAATTGAAATCTTTTTTTGCTATCTATAGATTAATTGGAGAAGAAAAACCAGATATCCTTCACCTTAATAGTTCAAAAGCGTCTGGTATCGGAGTTATTTGCGGACGTTTACTCGGTGTTAAACATATTGTAGTTACGTTACATGGTGCTCCATTTCGAGAAGATAGAATGTGGATTTCTAGAAAAATTATTTATTTTTTCACATGGGTAACATGTCTGTTGGCACATCGTGTGATCACAGTAAGTAAACAAGATGAACATGATCTCAGGGGAATGTTTTTTATAAAATCAAAAGTCACAACAGTGTACTTAGGTCTTATGTATGCAGATTTACCAGAACGTACACAACCAAAATCTAGAACCATACACATTGTTTCTATTGCAGAACTTCATCGTAACAAAGGTCTTATGTATGCACTTCGTGCAATAGAAACTTTACACAAAGAAGGACTCCCTATACATTATTCTATTATTGGAGAAGGAGAAGACAGGGGGAAAATAGAACAAATGATTAGTTTAAAAGGTCTTCATGATACTGTGGAACTCCATGGTCATGTGACAAATGCTGCAGATAAACTCCATGAGTTTGATTTATTCTTACTTCCGTCTGTGAAAGAAGGACTCCCTTATGTATTACTTGAAGCAGGGCGTGCCATGCTTCCTGTAGTTACGACGACTGTTGGCGGTATTCCAGAAATTATTCGTCATGAAGAAACAGGACTTCTTGTACAACCAAAAGATGTAGAACATTTAACTAATGAATTACGACGTCTCATCGTGGATAGAAAGTTTGCAAAATCTCTTGGTATTGCGCTTCACTCCCATGTTGTTCAGCACTTTTCACACAGTAAAATGATTGTAGAGACTTCTAAGGTTTACAACTTGATAGAATCGAAGAAATAGGGTATAATGACGCGACTATGATGCAAATTACGACATTACCTCGCGCACCAAAAGAGACTGTAAAAGAAGGACATATTCCTGCAGTTTACTATGGTTCTCATGCGCAATCGACACCCATTTTTATTAATACTATTGAGTTTAAGAAAGTTCTTGCAGATGCTGGAGAGTCTTCATCTATCGTTCTTGTAACAGAACATGGAAAAGAAAATGCCATGATTCAAGATGTACAAATTGATCCAGTGAAGAGTCACCCAATTCATGCGGACTTTTATGTAATTGAAAAGGGTCAAAAGGTACACGTAAAAACTCCTATAGAGTTTACAGGTGAATCACAAGCAGTAAAGGACGGATTTGTTCTTGTGAAAGTTCTCCATGAATTATCAATCGAAGGCGAACCACAAGTTCTTCCTCATGAATTTACAGTAGATATTTCTTCACTAGTTTCAAAAGATAGTGTTATTCATGTACGTGATATCGTACTTCCAAGCGGTGTAGAACTTTATCATATTTCAGGTGATGATATTGTCGCATCTATCTCAGAAGTTGTAGAAGAAGTTGCAGAAGTAGTTCCGGTTGATTTAAGTACTATTGAAGTTGAAGCAAAGGGTAAGAAAGAAGAAGAGGGTGGAGAACCAGAAGCAGAAAAGGCCGCAGAATAATAAAAATAAACATAAAGAGCAACGTATTACGTTGCTCTTTATGTTTATTTACCCGCTCTTTCCTCTGCTATACTATACAGATGAGACATTGGTTCGCTATTTTATTTGTTGTCTTCCTATTTTTAACAGGAACAACACCCATAGAAGTACATGCCCAATCACGTGAACAACTTGAGTCTGACTTGGCTGCACTAGAAGCCCAAATAAAGGCACTTACGGACAGTATTGCCCAAACGAAGAATCAAGGTGCGTCACTTAAAAATGATATCGCAGTTCTTGCAAAGAAAATAGAACAAAGCAAATTAAAGATAAAAGCCCATAATGCAGCAATTTCAAAATTGAATCAGAATATTTCAGAAAAGAATCGTACTATTGATGTGCTTAATAAAAAGATGGAGCGAGAAAAAGATTCACTGGCTCAGATTATGCGAAAGACAAAGTATATGGAGCAGTACTCACTTCTTGATTTTGGTTTACAGACACAGACACTTTCTACTTTTTTTTCTGATGTAGATTCCTTCTCTACGCTTAATCGGGCACTAGATGAGAGTTTCAAAGAAATTGATGCTACCAAAAAAGAATTAAATGCTGCAAAGACAGAATTAGAAGAAGCAAAGGATGAAGAAACCCAAAAGAAACTTGCCCAAGAATCTGAAAAGAAAAATGTAGAGACAAATCAAAAACAGAAAAATAATCTTCTCACAATAACAAAAAATCAGGAAACAGAATATAAAAAAGTCCTTGCTGCACGTGAAAAAGAAGCAGCCCAAATACGTGCACGTCTCTTTGATCTGCGTGACGTTGCTGCTATTTCATTTGGACAAGCCTATGACTATGCACTTGCTGCGAGTAAGACAACAGGGGTACGTCCCGCACTTATCTTGGCGATTCTTATGCAAGAATCATCGTTAGGAATAAATGTTGGGGCGTGTTACGTAGGAACTGATTTATCAGGAAATGGTTTTAGTATAAAAACAGGAGATGTACGTCAACGCACCATGAACCCAACACGTGATATTCCGGTATTTACGTCACTACTTAATAAACTTTCTCGTGATATTACAAAGACCCCTGTTTCATGTTGGATTGCGGCATATAGTAAAGGACAACCTAGTGGATGGGGAGGGGCTATGGGTCCTTCACAGTTTATTCCGTCCACATGGGTCTTATTTGAAAGTCGTATAGGTGCTGCAACCAATTCATCGCTTCCTGATCCATGGAATCCATATCATGCAATTACGGCAACTGCAATTTATCTAAGTGATCTTGGTGCAGTAGCAGGAAATGAAGTAGCAGAACGAAATGCCGCATGTAAATATTATTCTGGGCGCTCATGTGCATCATCTTCTGCTGGTGCAGGATATGGAAACTCTGTAATGAAAAAACTCTATAGTATGCAAGCAGATATAGATAAACTTCAGAGATAGTATAGTGTTGCAACTTGCATATAAATGTGTTAATATACTGAAACTATGAAAGCAGATATTCACCCAACATTTTATCCAAATGCAATTGCTACGTGTGCTTGTGGTGCGATATATACTGTAGGTTCTACAACAGAATCTATCTCTGTAGAAATCTGCCAAGCATGCCATCCTTTTTATACAGGTCAGGATAAGGTATTAGACACTACAGGACGTGTAGATAAATTTAAGAAACGAGCCGCAGCAGCAAAAAAGGCGTAACTTCTATAAAAGCCACGAAGCCTTCGGCTTCGTGGCTTTTATCTTGCTATACTAATCAAATCTATGGAACTAAGTGATTTCAAATCCAATCCTCGCACACAATATCTCGCATTAGACTACGAGCGACTTTTGCGTGATGAAGAAGAGGCAAAAGCACTGCTTGTAGATGAATCAATGAAGATGCTTGCCGAAGAAGAATTGTCCGTCATTGCACCGCAAAAAGAAAGTTTATGGAAACAAATGGAAGAGATTGCAACTGTTGCAAAAGAAGAAGATGAAAAACCAAAGTCATTGATTTTGGAAATCCAAGCAGGAGCAGGAGGGGATGAGGCTACATTATTTGCTGCAGAATTGGCCAGTGCGTATTCATTATATTGTGAAGCAAACAAAATTTCTTTTGAAAAAGTTGATGATTCACAGTCAGATGTTGGTGGATACAAATATGCATCATTTGAAATAAAAGGGAAGGATGCATGGGATACATTTAAATATGAATCAGGAGTACATCGTGTACAACGTATTCCAGATACAGAGAAAAATGGTCGCGTACACACATCCACAATTACTGTTTCAGTAATGCCTATTCGTGTTCAGAAAAATGTCACGATTAATATGTCTGATGTTGAAATAGAAACATCTCGCTCAGGTGGCGCGGGAGGTCAAAATGTAAACAAAGTAGAAACTGCTGTTCGTGTGATTCATAAACCAACAGGTATTGCTATTCGTTGTACCATTGAACGCAGTCAATTGAAAAATAAGGAACGCGCATTACAAATGCTCCAAGCAAAATTAGATCAACTAGAAGCCGAAAAAGAAGAAGCCTCTTTCAAAGGTGAAAAGTTGTCCCAAGTTGGTACAGGAGACAGAAGCGAAAAGATTCGTACCTATAACTTTCCACAAGATAGAGTGACTGATCATCGTATAAAGCAATCTTTCCACGGATTACCAAAAATTATGGAAGGAAATCTCGGTCCAATCTTCGAAGCCCTCCAATCATTTGAAGGTGATTTTGCAGAAGGCGAGGAAGAATAAAACTTCACAAATTACTAATTCTGTGCTAGAATAACTTCTGTTACATCCAATCAAACAAATCAGGATTTTGGACACCTGAGCACCATATATTGAGCAAAATAGATGCGTACCAAACTGGTACTTCGGAGATATAAGGTTGTGGTTTGAGGCAAATGTTTATAAATTAATACACAATACAATATGCAAATAAACAAAGAGGCATTATCTGCCGCAGGATTACAGTACGGATATTCTCGTACACGTCGTCACCCATCAGTAAAACCTTTTGTTGAAGGGAATTACAATGGAGTAGACTTCATCAATCTTGAAAAAACACAAGAACAATTAGAAAATGCAATTACGTTTTTAAAGTCACTTAAAGACTCTGGAAGAGTGATACTTTTCGTTGGAGTCAAACCAGAAATCCGTCAACTTGTAAAAGAAGTCGCACTTTCTCTTAATGCTCCATATATTACAGAGAGATTTATCGGAGGTACACTTACAAACTTTCCACAAATCAAGAAACGTATCGAAAAGTTACATGACTTATTGAAAAAGAAAGAAACTGGAGAATTATCCGTATATACAAAGAAGGAGCAACTCCTTATTCAGCGCGACATCGATCGATTAGATCGTGATTTTGGAGGTATTTCTTCTCTTACGAATTTACCGGCAGCAATTGTGATGATTGATTCTCGTCATGAAGATATGTGTGTGAAAGAAGCAGCACGTCTTCACATACCTGTGGTTGCACTTTCAAACACTGACTGTACAATAGATGGTATAGAGTATCCGATTGTTGGTAATGACGGATCAGTACCGGCAGTACGTTTTGTACTCGAAGCAATCAAAGAAGCATTGCAAGATACAATCGAAAACTAGAATTGTATTTGTATTACTAAAAACTTTTACCTTCCACCTATTACCTACCCACTATGGACACAATCAAAGAACTTCGCGAAGAAACAGGTCTCTCTTTTGCACAAATCAAAAAAGCACTCGATGATGCAGGAGGGGACAAAGAAAAGGCAAGAAGTATCTTGTCAGAGTTCTCTGTTGCTCAAGCAGAAAAGAAAGCCGATAGAGAACTAGGTGCTGGTGTTATTGCATCATACACACATGCATCAGGAACTATTGGTGTTTTACTTGAACTTGCATGTGAGACAGACTTCGTAGCAAAAAACGAAGAGTTCAAATCTCTTGCAAAAGATCTGGCTATGCAAGTGTGTGCCATGTCACCAGAGACGGTGGATGGAGACACTGATACTGCACTTATGAAGCAAGCATTTATAAAAGATCCTGAAATAACTGTTGAACAAAAGATTCAAGCCGCAATTCAGAAGTTCGGTGAAAATACAAAGGTCACTCGCTTCACTCGTTACAGTATTTCGTAACAAAAAACATGACAGTACTCCTTTTATTCATAAGTGGAATACTAGTTGCCATAGCAGCAGGGTCTATCCTAGCACTTCAACAATATCGTATTACAAAAGGATTAATCATTCTTGATGAATCATACAATGGTCCTGCGCAAGTATCTGTCACGCTTCATGCAATTATCCGTTATCTTTTGAAACGAAGTGTACATTTCAGAAAGTTTCTTATGCAATATATTGCACATCTAGCAGTGCGTGCTATGTATTATGTAGATATCTGGTCATCAAAGTTGTATGCTCGTTCACGTAATTGGTTCGTGAAAAATGCTGTACGAAATAGAGGAACAGTGCCCCATTTTTGGGAGCACTTAAAAGTGTATAAACAGGAGATGGATAAAGAAAGGGAGGAAGACTAAGCATAGACGGTATATCTGTTTTATGTTAGAATTCATCGTATTCTTTGGATAGTAAAGCCACCTTAGCTCAGTTGGTAGAGCAACGGTTTTGTAAACCGTAGGTCCCCAGTTCGAGCCTGGGAGGTGGCTCCATAAGTAATGTAGAAACATTATTTGTAGCCCTAGTACTGGGAGGTACTTATAACCATGTTTGATTCTAAGAAATACATTTTTACTCTGATTCTTACGGTAGCAATTTTTGCCACTGCTTTTTTTACATCTACATTTTTATCAAACAAACGCGTAGAAAGTGTAAAATCAATTCAAGATAATATTGCAATAGATATTCTTTCTAGTGAAACACAATTTTCACTCTTAGGTGAAGTGCCATGCTCAAATGTGAGTGATAGTATTTTATCTCCACAACTTTCAGAAATTGGAGATAAACTTTCAAAAACAGAAACAGATCGTGGAGCAACAGATGCTGATGTTATTTACTTAAAGAAATATTATTCACTTCTTCAAATAAAAGACTACATTCTTTCAAAGAAACTCGTAGAAAAATGTGGTAGCACAAAGAAACAAGTTTTCATCATTTATTTCTATTCAAATAAAGGGGATTGTACTGATTGTGAAAAAGAAGGATTTGTCCTTACTCGTTTGAAAGAAATGTATCCAGATCTTCGTGTGTATTCATTTGATTATAATCTCCCACTTTCCGCGATTGATTCTATGAAAACTATTTATCGCGTGAAATCATCTTTGCCTGCACTTGTGATCGAAGATAAGACATATACAGGATTTAAATCTCTCGAAGATCTCGATAGATTACTTCCTCGTTCTATAAAAGTCCAAACTACCGTAAATAAAGTGAAGGCTGCAAGTACAACTAGTGCTCAGTAATCATCATGATAGTAGAACATATTCTCCAAGGGTTCATGTATCCATTTCTCTTTTTGTCGATGTATTTTCAACTGTTACTCCTTACTTCTTTTTTTGAAAATAAAAAGAAGATAAAAGACGAAGAAGGTCGCGAGGTTTCAATATTTCCAAGTGTCACAGTTGCTGTTCCGTGTTGGAACGAAGAAAAGACTCTTGGGTCTACGCTTGATTCGTTGCTTGCACTTGATTATCCAAAAGATAAGTTAAAGATATATGTCGTGGATAATAATAGTTCTGATAGAACCTATGCGATAGGAGAAGTATATGCATACAATAATCCAGGAATTGTTGAAGTGTATCGTGAATCGAAACAGGGAAAACATAATGCAGTGAATCTAGCATTATCTCTTACGCGAACAGATTTATTCGGATGTCTTGATGCGGATTCTTTTGTTATGCCACAAACATTAAAGACTATTGTTTCGTATTTTGATGCAGATGAAAAAGTTATGGCAGTAACTCCATGTCTTCATATTCGTAATCCACGTACATTTGTACAACGTATGCAAGCAGTAGAATATCTTATGGGGGTATTTTTGCGTAAGGCATTTGGTGAATTAGATGCGATTCAAGTAACTCCAGGTCCATTTTCTATATTTCGTCGTGAAGTGTTTGAAAAAATAGGAAAATATAGAAAAGCACATAATACAGAAGATTTTGAAATCACACTACGTATGCACAAAGCACAATTGAAAATTGTAAACTCTCATAAAGCACTCGTGTATACAATTGGCCCTGCAACAGGAAGAGGATTTGTATATCAACGGTTACGTTGGGCGCGAGGATTCCTAGAAAATGCTCTTGATTATAAAGATCTTTTCTTTAAGAAAAAATATGGGAATTTCGGTATGTTTACTCTACCTATGGCATTTATGTTTGTTTTCTATGGATTGTATGCATCTGTTTTTGCAGTCTATACACTAAGTTCTAATCTGTTTGATATTGCAAAACGTTGGCTAACTGTAGGTATTCATCCACATATTCCAACATTTGATTTATTTTATTTCAATACAACGGTAATGTCATTTATTGTTATGGTTATGCTCACCATGCTCGTACTTGTATTTTATATAGGGAATCAACTTTCTGATGATAAGCAAGATTTTTATCGTAATTTCCCAATGTTTTTCTTCTTGTACCCACTCTTTATTCCAATATTCTTAGGACGTGCCGTATTTGATACATTTACAAAGCGTAAAAATAATTGGGTTCTTCAAGATACAAAAAGTCTAAGTACTACTTAGTTTGCCTCGTATTTTATGGTAAAATAGTATGATGAATGGACATATACATCCTATAACTCTTGCAATTGCTCGTATTTCAGATATATTTTCAAAACTTGGTTTTGATACGGTAGATGGTCCAGAACTAGAAGATGAGTGGCACAATTTCGATGCATTAAATGTTGCAAAAGATCACCCATCTCGTGATATGCAAGATACCTTTTGGATTAAAGGAAAGAAAGGTATAGATAAGTTTGGAGAAGAAATGGGATATGTTCTTCGTACTCACACGAGTAATATGCAGATTCGCACTATGGAAAAATATGTAGCAGAAGGAAAAGAATTTCCTATTGCAATTTGTTGTCCAGGAAAAGTATTTCGTAATGAAGCAACTGACGCAACACATGAAGCACAATTTCATCAAGTAGAAATGCTCTATGTTGGAAAAGATGCATCACTTGCAATGATGATAGGGGTTATAGAAAAGTTTTTCTCAGAGTTTTTTGGAGAACATTTGATTATTCGTCTTCGTTCAAGTTATTTTCCATTTGTGGAACCAGGAAATGAAGTAGATATGCAATGTTTTAAATGTGTAGGTAAGGGTTGTAGTCTTTGTAAACAAACAGGATGGATAGAAATAGGTGGGGCAGGTATGGTACACCCAAAAGTATTAGAAGCAGGGGGAATCAATCCTCGTGAATACAAAGGATTTGCATTTGGTTGTGGAATAGACAGGATGCTCATGCTTAAGTATGGAATTGATGACGTACGACTTCTCTATAATGGCGACCTTCGCGTCGTGAATCAATTTTAAATATGAAATTCCTTAAATCATGGTTACAAGATTCTATAGTAGAGACTCTTCCGGAAGACAGTGTCATTATTGATGCATTAAATAAAAAGGCATTTGAAGTTGAAGGAATGGAAATAAATAACGGAGATACAGTTTTTGATATAAAAGTACTTCCTAATCGTGCGCATGATGCATTAGGTCATATCGGAATGTCTCGTGAACTTTGTGCAGACCTCTCACTTACTTTTAAAGAAGATTCTCTTAAAAATCTTGTAGACGGTACATTATTTTCAAGTACAGAGAACAAAGTAGAAACAAAAATAGAAGATAATAGATGTTCCCGATTCATGACGATGAGGATAGATGGTGTACAAGTTGGTCCGAGTCCGGAGTGGTTAAAGAATAGAATAGAAGCAATAGGTCAAAGAAGTATAAATAATATCGTAGATGCTACTAATCTGATTATGTTTTCTTTGAATAAACCGATGCATGCATACGATAGTAGATCAGTAAAAGAATATATCTCTGCCAGATTAGCACAAAAGGGTGAACTACTACAGACACTTGATGATAAGGAATTAGACTTAGATGAAGATACCTTAGTTATAGCAGATTCTGAAAAAGTACTTGGTCTAGCAGGTATAAAAGGTGGAAAATATAGTGGAATACAAGATGATACAACGAGTATTATTCTAGAGAGTGCAAATTTTACTCCTTCGTATGTTCGTATAACAAGTGAAAAGTATGGTTATAAAACAGATGCTGGAAAACGATTTGAAAATGGGATAGCAAATTCACTTGTGGCAGATGGATTGTATATGACTGCACATTTAATCTTAGAATTATTCCCTAATGCAGAATGTGGAGAAGTAACAGATGTATATCCACATAAAGATACAGGATACTACGTGGGGATTACACTCTCAGAATTAAATAGTATTCTCGGTACATCATATTCAGATTCTGATATCAGTGAAACACTTTCAAAGTTATCTTTCTCATATGAAAAAATAATTCCTGAAAAGTATATGACAGAAACATATCCAACCCTCGTTGGAAAAGCATATAAAAATCCGTCCAGTATGCGAGTAGATGCACCAGAATATTTCAGTTGTTCTTCATTAGTTAGTTATCTTTATAAAGGTATTTGGCAACCAAGTCTTTCTATAGATAAATATGTATTTTCACAAAAAGTGCAAAAAGAAGAACTTATGTTTGGTGATTTGGTTTTTGCTAATTCTGGAGAAGGTAAAATTCGTTTTGAATCAGTAGAGTTTTTGCGCGGGACAAAAGTACCTGCTGGAATTGATCATGTGGGAATGTATCTTGGTGATGATAAGATTATTCATGCGACAAAAGTAGAAGGAAAAGTTATCATTGAAAATATCAAAACTTTTTCTGAAAAAGTAAACATTGTTGGGTATGGAAGGATATCTGATAATTTACAAGAAGAAGTGTATGTAGTGAGTATTCCAAGCGAGCGTCTTGATATACGAATCAAAGAAGACCTTGCAGAAGAAATTGGTCGTATTATTGGGTATGAAACAATAAAACCTACACTTCCAACACTAACTCGTACAGGTCTTCCACATAAACGAATGTATTATGAAAATAAAATACGAGAAATATTAGTTGATAATGGATTCTCAGAAGTGATGACCTATACGTTCGGTAATGAAGGTGAAGTAGAAATTGTAAAAGGATTAGCAGATGATAAAGAAAAATTACGAGATACATTAAGTGGAGGATTACTTCGTTCACTTTCTTTGAATTTGTATAACGCACCATTACTAGGTATACAAACTATAAAACTTTTTGAACTTGGAAATATATTTTCAAAAGAAGAAGAGAAACGGTATTTAGGAATTGCTATTGACGATGGGGGAAAGAAAAGTAGTTTTACAGAAACCGTTGAGTTGGTCTTATCTGAAATAAAAAGAACACTTGATGTGAAAGCATTTGAATATACTACAACATCTACGAAACCATATGTGATTGAAATTGATTTTGATACACTTATAAAAGAACTACCTGAACCAACAACCTATGAAGCACCAACTTTCGCGACTTTACCTGTGGTTAATTACAAAACAGTCTCTCCTTTTCCGTTTATTACCCGTGATATTGCTATGTGGGTATCTTCTGGTACAACATGGGAAAGTATCCATACTCTTTGTTCTGAAGTACGGAATCCTCTCGTTACTCGTATTGATTTATTTGACACTTTTTCGAAAGAAGATAAAACATCATTTGCATTCCGCTTAGTTTTTCAAAGTCACGAAAAGACATTAACAGATGATGAAGTAAATACCATGATGGAAGAATACTATAAAGTGTTTAAGGATAAGGGCTACGAAATACGCTAATATGAAATTAAACGTTCCATACTATTCTCAATATCTTGATGTTTCGGATCCATTTTGGATGCTTCGTGCATGTGGTGCAGTATCATTTAAAATGGTTGCAGAATTTCAAGGAGTAGAAGTTCCAGATATTATTACTTTATGTAATGAGGCACGTGATAAAGGTGGCTATGATATGACAAATGGTTGGGTACATGATTACTTAGTTACCAAAGCACAAGGACTAGGCTTACACGCAGAACGTAAAGAGGGTCTTACAGATATCAAAGAAATAACTGATTTTCTAGATGCCGGTAATCCAATAATAGTTTCCGTAGAAAAAAAAGTTCTTGAACAAACACGTTTTCATATGCTTGTTATTGTCGGGTATGAAATTAAGACTAATCCCGAATCCCTAGTTCCTGTTACTTATTTCTACTATCACGAACCAGAATCAACAGATAAAGATCGCGGAGCATATCGCATGTGTGATATGAAAACATTTATGGATTATTGGCGTGGAAAAGCGATCTTTGTTTCAAAATAGTATGAGAATTTTCTGTATTGGTATTGGTGGTATAGGATTATCAGCCCTTGCTTGTTATTATAAACATGAAGGACATGAAGTAACAGGTTCCGATAAAGCAGATTCACCACTTATCGCCATGTTACGAAAGGAGGGGATTTCTGTTTCAATTGGAGAAGAGAAAGATGTCATAACAGATGATATAACAATGGTTGTATATACTATTGCTATAGCAGATAGTAACTCTCAATTTATACGTGCAAAGGAGTTAGGTATTATATGTAAAACATACCCAGAAGCACTCGGTGAAATTACCAAAGAGAAAAAGACAATTGCAATATGTGGTACACACGGGAAAACCACGACGACAGCAATGATGTACTATGCACTTAAGGCGTGTGGTATCAATCCAACAGTGATTATTGGAAGTCTTCTTTCTGGTACAGGAACTAATTTTATTGCAGGAGATAGTGACTATATGGTGGTAGAAGCCTGTGAATACAAACGTTCATTTTTAAATCTACACCCAACACACGTTCTTGTGACTAATATTGATGAAGATCATTTGGATTATTATAAAGATATACATGATATCCATGATGCATTTCAGTCATTTGCGCATAATGTACCGCTAGACGGATATTTGGTAACACATACCAATGTGTCTCTTGAAACAAATGGTAAGAAACTTGATGCTGATTGTGTAGATAAAAAAGATATTGAGTTATCAGTACTAGGTGAACATAATAAAACAAATGCACAGTTAGTTATTGCGCTTTGCCAAGAACTTGGTTTACCAGATAAGAAAGTGCGTGATGGACTTAAAGCATTCAAGGGTACATGGCGACGTTTGGAGTATAAAGGTACAACAAATCATGGCGTCAAAGTGTTTGATGATTATGGACATCATCCAAAAGAATTAGAAGCAACAATATCTGCACTTCGTACACAATATAAAAAAGGTGAGTATACACTTCATGTATTTTTTCAACCACATTTATATTCTCGTACTAAAATGTTTCTTTCAGATTTTGCAAAAGTTCTTGCAGATGTTGATATGGTATATGTTATGCCGATTTATGCTTCACGTGAAAAAGAAGATGTAACAATATCGTCTAATATGCTTGTACAAGAAATACAAAATCTCGGTGGACATGCAGAGTTATGTGTAAAAGAAGAGATGAGTCATACGATAGAATCAATCACAGATCAAAAATCTATTGTATTAAATATAGGAGCAGGGGACGCATATCTTGAATTAGACAAAGTCTCTTATGTATGAGAAAAGAATTATACGAATCCTACTTCAAAGATAAAAAAGTAACTGTTATGGGACTAGGATTGCTTGGTCGTGGTGTAGGAGATACTGCTTTTCTTGCTTCGTGTGGTGCGGAGGTGTTAGTCACAGATATGAAATCTGAAAAAGAATTAGAGACCTCAGTTCTTGCGCTTAAAGATTTTGCACATATTACATATCATTGTGGTGGGCATGACGTAAAAGATTTTGAAAATAAAGATTTTATTATGAAAGCAGCAGGTGTACCACTCGATAATGAATATATTAGTCATGCAAAGAAAAATGGGATTCCAGTGTATATGTCTGCCGCATTTGTATGTGATATTGTGATGAAAACATTACCATCATGTGTAATCATCGGTGTAACGGGAACACGTGGAAAGAGTATGACGACACATCTAATTGCACATATGTTACGAGAAAATGGTTCACGAGTACATATTGGTGGAAATATTCGTGGTATTGCAAATTTACCTATCTTGGAAAGTATTGAGGATGGAGATTTTCTTGTGCTTGAATTAGATAGTTGGCAATTGCAAGGATTTGGTGATTTACATAGTAGTCCACACATCGCAGTATTTACTTCATTTATGGATGACCATATGAATTACTATAAAAATGATAAAAGTTTATATTTTAATGATAAGGCACATATTTATCGTCATCAAAAAGAATTTGATGTTTTGATTGTGAGTCCTCAAGCATATGATGAAATTAAAAAATATGACAATAAAAAAGATGTCATTCTCGCAGAAGAAAGAAATCTTACAATGTCTATGATTGGTAAACATAATCACATATCGGGAAATCTTGCGTATGAGGTTGGTTTACAATGTGGATTAGATGATGAATCTATCAGATCTGCAATAAAAACATTTTCTGGCATAGAAGGGAGACTTGAAGATATGGGATTATTTCGTGGGGTGCGATTATTTAATGATAATAATGCAACAACAGGGGATGCAACTATTGCTGCAATTAGTGCAATCAATGAAACATATCATGTACAACCAATTATTATTATGGGTGGTACAGATAAAGGATTGCCACTTGAATCATTAGAACAATTTGTAGAAAAAAATACAAAAGCCTATATATTACTTGCAGGAACAGGGACGGATAGATTACAACTTTCAAAAAAGCATGTATACGAAACATTAGAGGAATGTATTGAGCAAGCATTTACTATAGCAGAAGTAGGGGATTATATTGTATTTTCTCCAGCATTTGCCTCTTTCAATAAGTATTTCAATAATGAATATGAAAGAAATGATTTATTCGTTGCTCTGCTTCAAAAGTACAGATAAGTCTCTTCTATGAGAAAGGGGTTGAAATACCTATAAAACAAAGGGATTTTGTACACCTTTTGTACTGGTAAAACATCTACAAAAATGTTATAATTAAAGGATATAGTTTACACCTCTATGGCATCAAAAGAACCAAAGAAAAGTACATATGGAGCAGATAGTATTCAGGTTCTAGAAGGTCTTGAACCAGTACGAAAGCGTCCTGGAATGTATATCGGTTCTACAGGACCTGATGGACTTCACCATTTGATTTGGGAAATATTTGATAACTCTCGTGATGAAGCAATGAATGGTCATGCGAATCGTGTTGAAGTTTCACTTCTTCCAAATAATCAGATTCGTGTAGTAGACAATGGTCGTGGTATTCCGGTTGATGTTCACTCAAAGACAAAAGTTTCTGCACTAGAAACTATCATGACGACACTTCATGCTGGAGGAAAGTTTGGAGGTGATGGGTACAATGTTTCCGGTGGTCTTCACGGTGTGGGAGCATCTGTTGTAAACGCACTTTCTATTATGTGTAAAGTTGAAGTACACAAAGATGGTGGTATTTATATGCAGGAATATAAACAAGGTGTACGAAAAGCAAAAGTTGCTCAGATTGGAAAAACAAAATTTCACGGAACAATTGTTACCTTTGAACCAGATGCAATTATTTTTAAGGAAGGTACTACTTTTGAAATGAGTCGTGTCGTGTCTCATCTACGTCAACAAGCATATCTTGTAAAAGGGCTTTCAGTAACTATAGTCGATGCGCGTGATGTGAAAGAGAAGTTAGACCTAGAAGGAGAAACATATTTATCTGACTTAGGTATAGAATGTCCTGTAACTACTTTTTACTTTGAAGGAGGTCTTAAATCTCTTGTAAAACATTACAATGAATTTTCAAAACCAGTTCATAAGAATATTTTTTATGTTGAAAAAGAAGCAGAAAATGTTGGTGTTGAAATTGCACTTCAATATATCGATGATATTTCTACCAAAGTTGCTGCATTTGCAAACAATATTCCAACCGCAGAAGGAGGAACACATGTAACAGGGTTCAAGACATCACTCACTCGCCTTATCAATGCATATGCGCGCAAGAATGGAATCTTAAAAGAAAAAGATGACAACTTAACAGGAGATGATGTTCTCGAAGGATTAACCGTAGTTATTTCTGTAAAACTTCGCGAGATTCAATTCGAAGGTCAAACAAAAGCAAAACTAGGAAGTATGGAAGCACAATCTGCAGTATCTACAGTATTTTCTGATTCATTTTCACTTTTCTTGGAAGAAAATCCAGATGATGCAAAAGAAATAATCAATAAAGGGTTATTGGCACTTCGTGCACGTAAAGCAGCAAAAGCCGCAAAAGATAGTGTCCTCCGTAAAGGTGCACTTGAAGGTTTTTCACTTCCTGGGAAACTCGCAGACTGCCAGAGTAATGATCCAGTGGATTCAGAATTATTTATTGTGGAGGGAGATTCTGCAGGTGGAACGGCTAAGATGGGACGAGATCGTGTGACTCAAGCGATACTTCCACTTCGTGGAAAGATTTTAAACGTAGAGCGTGCACGATTGGATAAAATGTTAGGTAGTGAACAGATAAAGAATCTTGTACTTGCGATGGGGGCAGCAATTGGGGATACATTTAATATTGAAAAGGTTCGTTATCATAAACTTATCATCGCAACAGATGCGGATGTTGATGGTGCACATATTCGTACACTATTGCTTACATTTTTCTATCGTTACTATCGTCCAATTATAGAGGCAGGATATATTTATATTGCACAACCACCACTTTATAAAATTGCATTTGGAAAAGAAATAGAGTATGCATATTCTGATGATGAAAAAGAAACTATTTTGAAAAAATTAGGATTTAGTTCTGTTGAGGCAGAAGAAGTTGAAGAAGAAATAGATGAGTTACCAGAAGAAGGAGATACAGAAGAGCAAAAAGATGA
>JAHFNB010000004.1 GCA_023267595.1 bacterium
GTGACCCTACGGAGAGTCGAACTCCGCTTACCGGCATGAAAAGCCGGTGTCCTAACCGATAGACGATAGGGCCAGTAGCAAAAATACTACCACAAAATTGACTTTCTTTCAACTGATGGTTACTCAATTTTATGATATAGTTATACTCGTGAATGGGCGATTAGCTCAGTTGGTAGAGCGTCACATTGACGTTGTGAATGTCAGAGGTTCGAATCCTCTATCGCCCACAAGAAATAAACGAAGTGATTTTTTTATGGGCGATAAGTACGACACCTGCGTGTCGTATGTGAGGATTCGAATAGGGGTCGAAGAGTCTACTGTTTTGAGTAATCACAAAACGAGACGAGGTGACCGAACATCCTCTATCGCCCACAAGAAATAAACGAAGTGATTTTTTTATGGGCGATAAGTACGACACCTGCGTGTCGTATGTGAGGATTCGAATAGGGGTCGAAGAGTCTACTGTTTTGAGTAATCACAAAACGAGACGAGGTGACCGAACATCCTCTATCGCCCACAAGAAATCTGCTTTAGCAGATTTGTGACCAAATCTCCCTGTTGGGTCATCAATATAATATTTTTGTAAGGACACGGTTTTGGTGGTATAATTGCCCTCATATGTCTCTGCAAGAACGCGTACTTATTACAGGTGCTGGAGGAATGCTAGGGAAGGCTGTTTACGAGAAAGCCATTGAAAAATACGGTAAAGATTTCGTTACGGCTACTGATATTGATCTTAATGAAGAGTGGCTCTCTATGCTCGATGTGCGTGATATTAAGGCGTATGAGAATGCATTTGAAACATGGAAGCCAACTATCGTATTTCATCTTGCAGCACATACTGATCTTGAATACTGTGAGAAGAATTCAACTGATGCATGGGCAACAAATGCTCTTGGTGCAGAAAATGCAGCAATACTTGCTCGTAAACATGATGCACTTTTGATTTATATAAGTACCGCGGGGATCTTTGATGGAAAGAAGGATGAGTATGCAGATTTCGATACTCCTTCTCCACTTGGATATTATGCAAAGTCAAAGTTTCATGGGGAAAAGTTTGTGGAACAACATCTAAGTAGATATTATATTTTCCGTGCGGGATGGATGATGGGAGGAGGAGTACAGAAAGATAAAAAGTTTATTAACAAGATTTATAAGCAGATAAAAGCAGGCGCACAAGAATTATTTGTCGTTGAAGATAAGTTAGGGACACCAACATACACTGTTGATTTTGCAGGAGCAATGATGAAAGTAATTGATAGTGGATACTATGGATTGTATAATCAAGTATGTGAAGGGGGTGGAAGTCGTTATGATGTTGCAGTAGAATTCGTACAACAACTAGGTCTTACTGACTCTGTTAAAGTGACAAAAGTAACGTCGGACTACTTCAAAGAAGAATATTTTGCAGAACGACCTGCATCTGAAAAATTATTGAATGTAAAACTTTCAATGCGAGGCATCAACTATATGCGAGATTGGCGTGTGTGTTTAGCAGAGTACGCCGTAGAGTTTAAGAATGATTTTTATGGAACATTATGATTTTGTAGTTCTAGGAGGTGGAGTTTCAGGACTTGGTTTTGCCAAGCGTGTCAGTGAACATGGAAAGAAAGTTTTGATATTAGAAAAAGAGGATGTTGTTGGTGGCCTTTCTCGTTCACTTTTTTATAAAGGATTTTATCTTGATTTTTGTGCGCATCGTTTCCATACGAATAATAAAGAGTTACTTCATGAAGTAATGACACTCCCAGGGCTTGATATGAAAAAACATATCAAGAAAAGTCGTATCTATATGTTCGGTAAGTGGCTCAAGTATCCTTTTGAAATACAACAATTACTCGTTGCCATGCCTATTCATCAGAGTTTTGTAAGCGGCATGTCATTTGGGTGGAATCTTCTTACAAAAAAGTTTCGAAAGACAAGTAATCTCCAATCATACAAAGAATGGTTTATTCATCTCTATGGGAAACAACTTTATAATGTAATGTGTTATCCATATACATCGAAGATTTGGCATTATGATCCAGGGGAAATATCGGCAGATTGGGCAGATCAACGATTCCAAGGGGAGAATCTCAAGAAACTCTTTAAACGTGTGATTAAAAAGATTCTGACACTTGATTTCTCTAGTTATGATTTAAAAGATGATTCTCTTGCACCAGATGGTGGTCCATTTTATTACCCATTGCGTGGTATTCAAGAAATGTGTGATGCACTTGCTCGTGCGGCGACTACTACAGGAACACAGATAGTAACGAGTGCAACAATTACAGGTGTTCATACTGGAGAAAAAACAGTTACCTATAGTGTTAATGGTGAGACAAAAACGGTGACTTATGGCGGGCTTATTTCTACAATACCGATGCATCAGTACTATGCTCTTCAAGAACGAAAGGATAAAGATGTAGAAAAGGCATTACATGATATTAAATACATGGATATTATCTTCGTGTTTGTATTTCTCAAAGTCCCTCAGGTTTCAAACGATCATTGGTTATATTTCCCTGACAAAGATATTATCTTCAATCGTGCAGTAGAGTTTAGTAATTGGTCACCAGAGATGTGTCCACCTGGTAAAACATCAATTTGTTTTGATATTACAACATTTAAAGAAAATAAAGAGTGGAATATGTCAGAAGAAGAATTAAAAAAGAAAGTGATTGATGATGCAGTACGTGTAGGATATATCAAACGTGAAGATGTAGAAGATGCTCTTGTTACAAAAATAGAGTATGCATACCCATTCTATGATCTTGATTATAAACGAAAATTAGACGTCATTATGCATCATCTAGAACATAATGATGTCGCACTTCTTGGTCGCACAGGGATGTTTAAATACAATAATTCTGATAATTCTATTGAAATGGGATTTGCGCTAGGGGATGAATTTTTGAAAAAAGATGGAAAGCATTCGGTATACGAATATAAAGTAAAAGCACCAGTGAGTTATTAAAAATTATTTTAAGAGGTCAAATAATGACCCACCACTTGCGAGGATAAAAAGTGAGACAGAAGAAAGGACAGGTAACAGAGAAAGGAAATAAAAAGTTTTTATTTTTTCCTTATTCTCTAGTGACCATACAACGAAACCTATTAATGCAAATGGGACAATAGCCACATATCCTATATATAACACACGAGTGAGGAACATTGGCCAAATGAGTACTGGTAATGTTGCAAGCAATAGTGAACCACCCAAGATATAATTTTCTTTTGTGATAGATGTCTTTTTACGTAGGAGAGCATAGACCAAATATAAACAATATACCCATAAAAGATTAAATGTAGATGCCTCAGTGAAAAAGAAATAGAAGAAGGTATGGTAGGTACTTTCAAATGTTTCTTTATTATAGAAATACCAATTGATAAAAGAAATGCCAGTTCCATTTCCATGGAACAATGAATATAAAAACAATGCTTGTAGAACAATAAAAGGAATACTTATGGTTAGAATATGTTTAAGGTATTCTTTTTTCTTTGTGTATACAAACATACTAAGCATATAGACACCTGCAAAAAATAATCCTAACACTCCAGTTTCTTTACAGAGTGATCCTAAGAATCCAAGGATTGAGGAGAATACGATGAGAAATGTACTTTGTTTACGTAAACCAATGAGAAATGTAGTGATGGTTGCAAGTGTAAAAAACCACCCAGAAATATCAGTAAGAAGTACAAGTCCAAATTTAAGAAGAGGATATCCAGTAGCAATCCATGTTGTCCCAATGATAGCAGACTTTTCTTTGAATCCTAGTTCTCGTAAAAAGAAGTACGATAATATAATAATGCCAAAATAAAAGAATATATTGATAACAAGTATTGCCTGATGTTCTGTAAATAACGGCGTGAGATATGATCCAAGTATTCCGTAGAGCGGTTTAAAAGAACGTTTTTCTATATCTGGTGTTATTGCTATCTCATGATTTGCATAACGAATTTGGTCGACATAGACAACAGTATCTGTTTGTATATTAAGAAGACCATTACGATTAAAAATAAAACCAAGAGTTGCAACTCCTACAAGAATGATAATTGATAGAGCATGCTTGGTCTTCATAATTAGTGAAAGATAAATTTTTTACGAACCCAAAAGTTGTAGATGAGTATAATACAGGTCGATATCATTTTTGAAAAAAGATAGTATACGGCAAGTTTTTCTGTAAAAAACCAGATGAGAGATTGGTTAAGTGCGAGGCCTGTGAGACTCACAAAAACTATGAGCCAGTATTCTTTGTGAATATTTGCAATTTTTGACCCTGTAAAGACGAAATATTTTGCAAGAATGTAATTGATATTTAGCCCAATAATAAATGCAATTGCTGCAGAAGTTAAGTAGTGAATATGTGCATATTCTGTAAGAGTAAAAAGTGTACCGAAATCAAATAAAAAAGCCGTACCACCAACGAGGAGATATTTGAAAAACTGTAGTGCTAGTTTCTCATGCTTTTTAAGCAGGGTTATCATTAAGGGTCAGTATAGCATTTTACACTCCACGCAAAACGGTTATTTTCGCTCCAATCGCGTTTAATCTCTCGGCAATATCTGCATACCCACGTTTTATAGAATAGACGTTTCTGAGCAAGGATGTGCCTGATGCTCCAAGCATTGCAATCAGAATAATTGCCGTAGGACGAAGTGCAGGAGGGGATACAATTTGTGCACCGCGCAGTTTGGTCACTCCTGTAACTAGTGCTCGGTGTGGGTCGAGTAATTTTATATCTGCACCGAGTCTGTTTAATTCCGTAAAATAAATAGCACGATTCTCCCATGTCCAATCATGAATAAGTGTTTGACCAGAGGCTATGCAACTAATGGGGACAAAGAAAGGGAGATTATCATTATTAATACCGGGAAAAGGTTGTGCATGTATCTTATCTGTCGGAGCAATGATTTTTGAAGGAAATATAGTGATATCGACAAGTGAAGTTCTGCCATTTTTTGCAAAATATAATTTTGAAAGGGTAAAACGTAATCCCATACGTTTTAATTTTTCTAATTCGAGTGTAAGAAATGTAATTGGTGCACGTGTTATGGTGAGTTTGGATTTTGTCACGATTCCTGCGGCAATGAAGAACATACTCTCTATTGGATCTTCACTATTGTAGTGTTCGATATTTACATCGATATCCTTTTTCCCATGTACTATAAGTGTTGTGGTACCAATACCTTCTATTACTATACCAAAACTCTCTAGGAGGAAACATACATCTTGTACTTGATAATTTGGTGGTGCAAACATAATAGTTGTTTTCCCTTCAATACGTGATGCGGCCAGAATTGCAGTAATCGCACCAGTGTCAGATGATTCGTAGAGTGGAATAGTCCCCGTATGTAGTTTTCTATATGAAATATCGTAGTGGTTTTCTTTTGTCTCGACATTAATACCAAGGTATTCTAGAGCATATTTATGTGATGCAACCGTGCGTTCACCCATTTTACATCCACCAGAATGTGGAAGTGTAAAATGATTACCATAATGAACAAATGCACCCGCAAAGGTAAATGATCTAATTTGTGTTGCAACGGCTTTGTCTATTTTTGAAAAAGAAAGTTTCTTAGGGGGTGTGATTTCAAGAGCAGTGTCATCATATATCCACTTTATCTTTACACCGACACTTTCGAGCAATTCTTTGTAGCGATGTACTTCTTCTATGTGGGGGATATCACGTAAAATAGTCGTGCCATTATTGACGAGTGCAGCAACCATCATATTGATGGCACCATTTTTTGAGGTATTTGTCTTTATACTACCTGAAAGTTTATGACCACCCTCTACTTTGAAATCAATAGCATTGTGAATACTCACTATGTTGTGTTTAAGGACGTCGCTCATCTTCATGAGTTGGTCTATAGTTACATTTTGATTTCCTGATTCTATGCGCGCAACTGCAGACTGGGATGTTTTGAGAGACTTTGCAAATTCTCCTTGCGTCATTCCACGCTCTTCACGTAGTTTTTTTATGAAAAGTCCTATTTTTTCTTGATCATTAGGAGGCATGAAAAAAGTATATCATATGTGATATATCATAAAATATGTGAATATAAGAGAAAACTCGGACACAGGGTCCAAGTTTTTATAAAGAGGGAAAGTTTATACGGGAATCGCAGTTTTTTGTTTGAAGAGTGAAATATCAAGATTCCAGAGTTTGGCAGGGTTAAAGTAAGGATTAGGTATATCCAAAACTGATTTTTTCACAGATTTTAACCTTTCAAACTCTATATAACCCTCGACATCCGCAGAGTAGTAATCGCGGTATGCACTATATCCTTCGAGGTGAATGGCAAATGTGCCATCTGTGTTGAGTACCATCTTGAGTGAGTGCGTTGCTTGGTTACTCATTTTATGCAGAGTAAGGAGAAGATTTCCCTTCTCACACGAGACGCCAAACTTCTGCTCATCGTAGTGGTATTCATTGATATCATGAGAACACATGTGCATTACGAGAAATGAAACAAGATATGCCATGCCATTCAGAGTTCCAAACTCGATATCTTCTGTTGGGAACAAGTAACGCACTGTATCCCCAATTAAGCGATCACAACACGTTTGCGCGAATATCGATGGGTCAAATCCGACTTTTAGACCTTCCCTTGTCGAGTTTTCAGAAAAGCCATCATTTTTTCCATTGAAGAAATTTCTAGCACCTTCGACAAACAACGGGAAAGAAAAATGTTGTATTGTTCGCATTTTTACCAACTCATACCTTAGGTTTTTCAAGATTATCTCCCAAGTTCTAGGTTAGAAGAAGGACAACTTCTCTATTTCTACCATACATAGGGGTGGTAGGTAAAGCATAAGATTTTTGTGTTTAACGGAAGAGATTATAGAAGAAATAAATGGTAAGTGCAGACATGAGAATGGTAATAATGATTCCAAAGAAGTTTCCAAGTTTTCCGGTTGTTCTGTCACCCATAATCTTTTTGTTATTTCCTACAAGTAAAATGAGAATCATAAGTGGCGGCGCAAGTAATCCATTTAATATTGCTGCATAGTAGAGCATAGTCATTGGATTAATAGGGGAAAGATTCACAAGTATTCCTACAAGTGTTGCAACAATGATAACAAGGTAAAATCCACGTGCTTGGGTAAATGTTTTACTCAATCCTTCACTCCAGTTTGCGGCTTCTGCTATTGCATAGGCTGCAGAACCTGCAAGGACGGGGACAGCAAGTAATCCAGTACCGACAATACCAAGCGTAAAGAGTAATGATGAGAAATCTCCTGCAAGCGGGCGTAATGATTCTGCAACTTGAGCAGCAGATGTCACTGAAGTAATGCCATTTGCACCGAGTGTGGCTGCGGCAGTGATAATAATAAAGAATGTAACGAGATTTGAAATAAACATTCCAAATGCAGTATCGGTACGCATTTGTGTAATGTCTGCTCTGGTAATCTTTGGCACACCACGACCCATGGCGCGTATTTTGTGATGCATGAGTTCCTCTTCCACTTCTTCATCGGCTTGCCAGAAAAATAAATAAGGAGAAATGGTTGTACCGAGCATTGCTGTTACATTCAAAATATACGCAGTATTCCATTCGAAATGAGGGATAAGCGTTGCATTTAAGATTAGCCCCCAATCTTGTTTAACGGCAAATGCTGCTATGATATATGCAAACACGGTGAGTGCAAGGTATTTTAAGAAAGAAACATATTTCGGATAGGGAATGAAAACTTCTGTAAGAATAGTGATAGCAGTAAGTATAAGAAGTGCAGGAACAAAAGAAATAGGAAGTACGAGTTGTGTTGCTGCAGCCATAGCCCCTAAGTCTGCACCGATATTTATGATATTAGTAATTGCGAGTAATGCAATCGCACCAAACAAAATAGGACGAGAATAGTGTTTCTTTAAAATACCTGCAAGACCAGTTCCTGTAACTAATCCAATGCGTGCACACATCTCTTGAATGGAAACCATGAAAGGATATGAAAAGAGTGCAAGCCATAATTGTCCGTATCCAAACATAGCACCAGTTTGTGAGTATGTTGCAATACCTGAAGGATCGTCATCTGCAATACCAGTAATAACTCCCGGTCCTACTGCCTTTTTAAGGCGTTGTATTAATGATTTCATATAGCCCTTAGTTTATAGTCAATAGTTATTAGTTACTAGGGGAATATAAACATATTAAATAAAAAACTATATTTACTTGACTAGTCAAGTAAATATATGCTATAATATATTGATTAGGATACATGATCAAAGTTTTAGAGATGATCATGGAAAGGGCTGAAGGAAAATCCTAGGTTGGATACCGTGCCTCCGGAGACCAACCCTATACTTTGCTGATGACAAAGTATCAGTACTCGAGTGCATCAAAAACCGAGATACGTCTCGGTTTTTTTACGCGTGAATATGAAGATAAATATCTTCTAGTGCGCGTACTGCATCTCCTGCTGCGATGTTATTTTGATGATATAACACATCTGTGCAATCTCCGGCTGCCCATATACCTTGTACAGACGTCTCTTGTGTACGAGGGTTTATTACAATATTTTTCGTCTCAGTTACTTGTACAAGATTTTCTATAAAAGATGTGGCAGGGATTTGACCTATTTCTACAAAGACTGCAGAGGTTGGAAGAGTTATATCTTCTCCATCTTTTGTATAGGTAATTGATTCGACGAATTTACTTCCTGTAATTGATTTTGGAATTGCACCAACGATAAGTTTAAAATGTTCCTTTATTTTTAATTTTTCTATAGTGATTGCATCTGCTCTTGGTTCACTTCGTGAAAGAAGTGTTACTGATTTACAATAGGCGAGTAATTGTGCAGCAGATTCAAATCCTGCATTTCCTCCACCAACAACTACAACATCCATTCCTGAAAAGAGTGGTCCATCACATGATGCACAATAGGTGATACCTTTATTCTCAAATTCTTCTGCACCAGTGACCTCTAATTTTCTGCGAGATGAACCTGCTGCGATGAGAATAGTTTTTGATTTCTGCTCTCCTTTATCTGTGGTTATTGTAAAATCTCCATGTGATCCAGTGATAGACGAAACAGTTGCTTCTATAATGTGTAAAATATCACCTTTGTATTCTTCGACGTGTGATTTAAGGGATTCTGCAAGTTTTGCACCACTGATATGTGGGGTTCCTATCCAGTTTTGGATATCATCAGACACGATTGATTGTCCTCCCCATTCTTTTACGATAAGAAGTGTTTTTAGTTGTTTACGCGCAGCATATACTGCAGCAGCACTTCCTGCAGGACCACCTCCTACGATTATTAAATCGTAGATAGGTGAGAGGTTAGAGGTGGTAGGTAAAAGAGACATAGAAATCTAGTGTATCATAATTACAAAAGTGAGATTTTGAAATAAAGGAATTTATTTGACAAGTGTATATTTTAATGTAGTATAAAAATTGGCTATTTTGCCAAGAAAGGAGTTCTTTTGATGAATCAAAGTACTACATTGTCATTTGGGGAAATTTTCGATTTATATCAAAAAGGGGCCCTTACGATTGAGCGAAGAAGACCGATTTTGAGATTACGGATTGTAAATAATCACTTGTACTCTCTATCTCAAAAAGGTCTAGTCTATCGAGTCAAACATTTTTCTCGTTGGCAAAAACTTTCCTCAATTTCAGGTGCCTACCTAGTAGGAAATGAGGATCTTCGTATTAGGTTCTGTGATCACTCCGTCCGTACGATTGGTAACACTAGAAGTCAGTATTCTGTTCTTCTTGCAAAAAATATAAAGAATCCTATTTCTTATCGAGTTCCAATTCAATCAAGGTGTGATACAGAAGTTTATTATCCCCCATTGAATCCAATAGTTTAAGTATGTATAACACCGTCTTACATATAATGTACCTATTTATATTATAGGATATATTCATTTCAGTATTGATTGAAATGAATATATGTAAATTCTTAATTTACATATATTATAGAAAGGCGGTTTTATTTTTTCCTTCTAAGGAATGGTGGAAGTGCTTCCCACTCATCATCCTCTTCATCATCATCAAACTTAAATACCGTTTTCTTAGCAGATGACTTGTCTTTCTTTGTATCAGTTTCAGGTTTCTCTTCTACTATTTCATGGTCAATACGTTTATCATCTTTTGATTCTTGTATAGCCTCGCGAATAGTTTCTGATTTCTTGATGATGGTATCTGGTACATTTCCCATTTCGATATCATTTTTTGCTTCACTTAGCATTTGTGCAGATGGTTTTCCTACACGAGTAGAAAATCCAGTAGGGAATCCCGTAGCAATCACCGTTACCTTCACTTCATCTTTCTTAAGTGTTGGATCATTCGCAATACCAAATATTACTTTTGCATCTTTATCAACTGATTCAGTGATTATCTTCGCGGCTTCTTGTACTTCTAACATTCCAAGATCTTCTGATCCATAAATTGCAAAGAGTACTCCTTTTGCCCCGTGAATAGAGACATCAAGAAGTGGGGAATTGATTGCAGCAGAGGCTGCTTCACGTGCACGATTCTCTCCAATACCACGCCCTACACCCATAAGTGCAGTACCAGAATCTTTGAGTGTCTTTTTAATATCGGCAAAGTCCATGTTAATAGTTCCAGGAGTTCTGATAATATCAGAAATACCTTCTACTGCTTGTTTAAGAACTTCATCACACATTTCAAATGCTTGCTTTACAGATGTATTTTTATCAATAATAGAAAGAAGTCTATCGTTTGGAATAACAATGAGCGCATCCACTTCTTTTTCAAGTTCTTCTAACCCACGTTCTGCTAACTTCATACGTTGTGCACCTTCAAAAAAGAATGGTTTTGTGACAACGGCAACAGTAAGTATCCCTTCATTTTTTGCAATTGATGCAACAACAGGGGCAGCACCAGTTCCTGTTCCACCACCCATACCACCGGCTATGAAAATCATGTCCGCACCTTTTATAACATCTTGAACTTCTTCACGTGTTTCTTCCACACTACGCTTTCCAATTTCTGGATCCATTCCTGCGCCGAGACCTTTTGTAAGATTTTTCCCGATATGAATTTTTTTCTCGGCGAGAGAATGATGAAGGTCTTGTGTGTCTGTATTCATCGCAATGAATTCAACTCCTTGTAATTTTGAGTTGATCATATGATTGAGCGCACCTTTACCAGATCCTCCGATACCAATGACTTTGATACGAGCGAAACTTTCAATTTCTGGATTTACTTTTGCCATGGGTTTAGTGTTAATTATCTTTCTGTTGTTATACAATAACTATACCAACTTGAAAGACACTTTGCAAAGTGGTATTTCTCAGTCTTTTTTTCCAAAAAATCCTTATAAATTAAGGTAAAAATTGAATAACCATCTTCTTGACACGAGTAAAAAATGATGTCAAAAGTTCTTTTAAAACATCATTTTCAGTATCGCGTGGTGCAAGAAAAGTAAGACCATATACTCGTGCCCAACCACTATCACGTAACATATCATTTGTTAATCGAACGAGTTCATTTGATGTTATCTTAATGGGAAGTTTTAATTCTGAACGAAATATATATTCGAGACGTGGAACAATTGATGATGAACCACATACAACAATTCCTGCAGGAAGTAATTCTTTACGATGAATGCGGTCAAGTTCTTTATTTATTTTTACACACAAGTCTTCTAATCGTGCTTCTATAATTTCTTCGATGCGGCGAGTTGCATGTGTATGTTTATTTCTCCCACATTTTATTTCTTCTGCTTCTTCAAGGGTGACCTTCAGTCCAATTGCTATGTCTTTGGTAATATCATCTCCTCCAACTGGAATTGTGGAGACAAGAAGTGGACTGTTATTTTCATATACAAGTAATGAGGTGACTCCTGCGCCGATATTGATAAGTGCTACACCTGCTACTTTTTGTTTTTTGGTAAGAAGGGGAATACTTTCTGCTATGGGGCCGGCAACAATATCTGTCACACGTATACGTGCGGTATCTAGAACTTTCTTGAGTACATTCATACATTGAAGAGGGTAGGTAACAAATAATGTTTTTACCTCGAGTTTATTACCTCGTACACCAATTGGATCTCCTTGAATATCATTACCATCCAATTTATATTTCATAGGAATTGTGTGAACAACTGCTTTATTGCGAATATCAGGGACACCTCTGTTTGCATCTTTTATAGCATTATCGATATCGAGATCAGTAACTGAAGCATCTCCACGAGATACTTGTGCATGACCGTTTGCATGATGTGATGAAAGTCCAACTGCACCGAGTGAAAGTAATGTATGTAATGTTGTATGGCCAGATTCGTCTTCTAATGTATTAATAGCATCTACAAGGACACTCATTACTTCTTCGCTATCAGTAATTGTTCCACGTTCTACACCCTCGAGAGATTTTTTATAGGTTGCAATAACAACAGGGTATTTCATTCCTTCTTGGTATATCGCACCCAAAGCACGCACACTTGTGCTTCCAATATCTATACCAACTATCATGTCATGATTATTACGAGCCACCTTTGTAGTATTTGTTTAAGTATGAATCCTCTAACTTCTCCATTGTACTACCATGAGCATGTCCTTTCAAATGTAAACATCCGTGAATAATAAGTAAGTGAAGAAATCTATGGTATGACATTGCAAATTTTTTTGCATCGCGTCGTGCAGTTAAGAGTGATATGTATATTTCACCTTCATTTTTTGAAAGAGGGAACGATAAGATATTAGTTGGGTAATCTTTATCTCTATATGTTTTATTTTTTAAACGTGATTCATCTGGTGAACAAAAGACGATAGTAAGAGTGTAGTTTTTTCCAAGAAGTTTTTCTTTAATAGACAAAAATGGCACGACAGGTATCGGGCCATTTTTACGTACTATGGTGAGATTGTGTAACTCACGGAATGCCATATATTATTTTCTTCCTCCTCGTTTACGTTCAATCACTTTTCCCATTCTCTTATCGTGTTCGTATTTTGCAAGATTTTTGAGTTTCTTCAATCGTGCTTTCTTTGTCTTGAGGTCTGAAAGAGGTCGGTCATTATAACGGATAGAACGAACACGAGGTAAAACTCCTGATTCTTGAACTCGCTTTTGAAAACGACGGACAAGAGAAAGGGCGTTCTCGTTTGCGTTCTTCTTTACTTCTACGTTTGTATTTGACATATGTAGGCACAATTCTAACATAGAAAATGTTAATGAGCAAGACCTTATGGGTTGGAAAATATAAAATAAAAATAAAGAGCCAGAGTGGCTCTTTAATGTGTCAGGTTGCTATATTTACTGGAGTTTTACGAATTCTAAAAGTCTCCGTTCTTGGTTCCAGTATTCACTTTTGTTTGATCTGCGAAGGTGCTGTGCAACAGCATTTGAACCTTCTGTTTTGTTTAGATACACCTTCATTCTTTTGTTCACTGTGTTTCTGTCCACAATGAAAACATTATCGCTATGTGAATAGTGTGGCCCAAGCCCCCAAGTCATATCGTGTGCATGACGTCCGTAGTGGCAGTTACAAAACAGTATTTCTTCATCTGTGACATCACATATTCTGCCAAGAAGAAGATAGTAAGCATGCACCTCCGAGTATTCCGAACCACGTCCGAAGCTGTGCCCAACTTCTCCTCGAAAGGCGATTGTAAAACGTATAACACAAACCATACCAATGTGTTTCTTGGAAAGATCATCTGGATGTATTTTCAAAACACCCTCCATAAATTAAGGTTTAATTTATACTACTCTCAAAATTTGATTATGTAAAATCTACTTTAGATGTTTTATGTAATCAGACAACGCATCTATTTTTACTGTATCTTGTGAATGTGTTTCCATGTTTCTAACTATAACTGTGTTATCCATAGCTTCTTTTTGTCCGAAAATAATACAATAAGGAATCTCCATTTTTTCTGCTATAGCAAGTTGTGCACCGAGCGAATCTTTTGAAATCGACTGATGTACAGGAATACGAGATTTGCGAAGTGTTTCCATAATGCACAAACTCTTTAACTTTGCTTCGAAACCAAGTTGTATAAAATATACTTTTGGTGGTTTCATAATTCGAGGCATAAGTGTCTTACATTCCGGGAACATCATAATACGTTCCATACTTAATCCTGAACCAACTGCAGGGACATCTTTTTTACTTCCCATCATGCGAGCCAAATTGTCATAACGCCCACCACCAGTGATTGTAATTTCTTTTTCTTTTCCATTTTCATCTGTGTCTACTTTGATTACTTCAAATACCGTGCGAGTGTAGTAACTTTGCCCACGTACGAGAGAATTATTCACGCGATAAGGGATACCCATTTCCTCTAAGTATTGTAGAACTTCTTTGAAGTGATGACGTGCATCATTTGAGAGGAATGAAAGTGATGATGGAGCATTTTCTTTAAATGGTTGGCATTCAGGAACTTTACAATCAAGTAATCGAAGAGGATTATTTTTGATACGTTCATGACAGTCTTTACATAATCCATCAAGATGCTTCTTGTAGTAGTTAACGAGTTCTTTGATAAATGCAGGTCGTGTTTCTTTATCACCCATTGAATTAATATCAATAATCAAATCCTTAAATCCATATTCTTCCAAAATAGTGGTAAGTGTACGAATGACAAGTGCATCTGCTATTGATTTTGTTGTACCCAGTATTTCTAGGTTGAATTGTCGGAATTGTCGCCAACGTCCGCGCTGTGGTTTATCATGACGAAATGTTTGTCCATACGAATAGAGCATCACTGGTTGAGCGAGGTTCTGCATACCATGTTCAAGGTAGGCACGCATAACTCCTGCGGTATATTCTGGTCGCATTGCCAAGTGATCACCACCTTTGGTGCGTAATGTATACATTTCTTTATCAATAATATCTGTTCCTTCACCAATTGCAGAAACAAACACTTCTTCATGTTCAAGAATTGGTGTTTCTAATGGTTTAAATCCGTAGTAAATAGCAACTTCTTGTGCTTTTTCAAATAGTCCTTGATGTGCGTAGTATGCACTATCAAATAAATCATCCATTCCTTTAAGTGATAGAGGAGTTTCTTTCTTATCTCCTTTTACTATTTGTTTTTTTGCATCATCATTCATAGAAAGTATGGCGGTTATATTTATATCTCGTTACTTAGTATACACAAATCTACCTGGTTCGTAAGACATGGTAGAAAATGGATATACTCTGAATAATACTTGCCCTTTAACATTCGTCGCATCAAGCGGTCCCCAATCACGACTATCATAACTTTGTGCACGATTATCACCCATCATAAAGTAATGGTGATCGTCTAATGTCACATCAACATTTTTTTGTAAATCTTTGTACATGACATAGGGCTCTTCAAGTACAAAGCCTGCAGGATTTTCAGTATTGTAAATAGTTGTAATACCATTAGTAACAACAACTCGCTCCGTTGGTAATCCAATAACTCGTTTTATCAAATGTTTTCCTTCATAAGGATTATTATTATTTTCGTAGAGTTTAAAAATCATCACATCACCTCTATGTGGTGTGTGTAATCGATAGGAAAGTTTATCTACAAGCAAAAACTCTTGATTATGATAGGTTGGTAGCATTGATCCACCATCTACTATAAATGGTTGAATGAGAAATCCTTGAATGCATTTTACGAGAATGATAATACCGATAATCCACATTAGTAATGATGATGGTTTCTCATCTTCTTCAAGTAACTTTATTTTTACAAGAAATAATCGCCATACAGGAAATATCATCGCAAGAATGAGTAGTATAATGAGGAGAAATAAAATACTGAAGATAACAATAGAGATAGGATTTTGTGTTGCGTCAGAGAGCATTCCAAGAGTCGCATTAACAAAAGAAGAAATCATTATCGATTCAGTATATAGATTCATTAGTTGTTGTGCAACAACTTAAAATACTGGTCACCACTAATTGCTTACTGTACACTAGTTGCATGATATATACACTTGTACCACTAGGAAATAAAGGAGAAAAATATGCACACACTCGTCACAATGCTGCACGAATAGTTCTTGATCTTATCAAAGATGATATAGAAAAAATATCTGGCGTGGAATTATTTGTTCCAGATACATTTATGAATGAATCAGGAAGTGCAGTCGCAGAATATCTACGTTATCACGAAGGGAGAGAAATTATTGTTATCTATGATGATAAGGATTTGGCATTTGGCACATTTAAAATTTCTCATGATAGAGGAGATGGTGGGCATAATGGACTCAAAAGCATTATCGAATCTATGGGAACAAAAGAGTTCACACGTATTCGTATAGGTATTGCACCGCATGATGTTGATGGCACAATTGTACTTCCTCCACATGGAGAAGAAGTACAAGATTATGTACTTGGGAGTATCCGTGATGATGAAGAACAATCATTGCGTAGTATTGCGCCAGATGTTTTAGGTGCAATTAAAAGTATTAATGAAGAGGGGTATCACAAAGCAATGGAGAGATATAATTAAATAGTTTAGAAGATAGATTTTTTGATGTTAAGAGAAAATGAAATGGCGACTGCGTAGCAGTCGCCATTTCTATCCTCTAACTTTTAGTGTGTTACTTTTGTTCGTATGTAAGTGTCATTCTTTCTTCGTTTGCATCAAATAGTGTGATGGCAAACTTATAACTCTTACCAAGTGAGAGTGCATCACGTAACTTTGCTTCATCTCCAAAATCAGAAACATGAACTAGTCCTGCTACACCTTCTTCAATAGACACAAGTGCTCCATGTTTATTGAATTTGATAACAACACCATCCACGGTATCTCCTTTTTTGTATTTCTTTGCGGCTTCTTTCCAAGGATTTTCCTTGAGTGCTTTAAGTGAAAGAGAGATCTTTCCATCTTTTACTTCGATAATCTTTGCGCGAACTTTATCTCCGACACGAGCATGTGCTTTTGTATCTTCGACAAGCCCCCAATCAATTTCACTCTTGTGTACGAGTCCTTCTACACCATCTTCTAACTTGATAAAGATACCGAAATCAACAACACCTGTTACGATTCCTTCTACTTCATCACCAACCAAGTAGTTACCCATCACGATTTCTTTACTTTCTGTTGTCTTGCCACCATCTTTTTCAGAGAAGATAAGTTTTCCTTCTTTTGGAATAGCACTGATGATACTTACCGATACACGCTTTCCAATAAGTTTCTTTAATTCACGGAGGATTTTATCCTTATCACCGTCTTCGATACGAGGATAGTTTTCTTCCTTAAGTTGTGATGCAGGTAAAAATCCTGACATTCCTTGCCACTCGATAATGAGACCTCCTTTATTTGCATCTTTAACTACTAAGTCCATAACACGCTTGTCTTTGATTGCGGCTTCTGCATCATTCCACATGAGTGCTTGGCGTGCTTCTTTGAGAGATAATTCTACATATCCATCAGTATTTTCACGAAGTACAATCTTTGCAGATATTGTATCTCCAATATTTATACGCTTGATGATATCGCGAGCATTCATAAACTCGATACCATAAATAATTCCTGTTCCTCTGTTTCCTAGGTCTACATAGAGTGCTGCTTTTTCAATAGCAACAACGACACCTTCTACGATATCTTCTTCTTTGAAAAATACTGCATCTTTTGCAAACTCTGCTACTTCTGTTGTTGTCATAATATTTTGGTAAAAAAATTCCCACACGAATGTGGGGTATCCACTTCGGTCTGGGCTCCGACCTATATGATTGGCAACACATAGGTCGGGGATTACGCCAGAACGTTATCTATTAATGAGATGTGTACATACTACAAGAGAAAGTGTAATTTAGCAAATCTATAATGTATGTTAGAATATTCTGCATGATAATCACTTATTTCGGTCGCGAGCATTTTAAAGTAACGGTAGGAGATTTGGTTGTGGCTATTAATCCAGTTTCAAAAGAGGGTAGTGGAAAAGTCGCAAAGTATGGTGCAGATATCACACTTGTTACTACGAATCATCCTGACTACAATGGTGTAGAACAAACAGAACATGGAGAAAAAGTACCATTTATTGTTCGTGGTGGTGGAGAGTTTGAAGTAAAGGATGTTTTTATTAAAGGATTCAATACGGTTACGAAATTGTCAGAAGGAAAAGACCCCACTTCGCGAGGACGCTCCGCGGGGCGAGAAAAGGAATATCAAAACACGAGTTATGTTTTAACATTAGATGGTATTCGTATTACGTTCTTGGGTGCGCTATCAGTGATGTTACAACCAGAACATAAAGAGATAATTGATGAAACAGATGTTCTATTTATACCAGTTGGTGAAGATGGATTCTTACTTAATCCATACGATGCATATAAATTAGCAGTATCACTAGAATCAAAGTTGGTTATTCCTATGGATTATAATGAAAAATCACTTCCAATCTTTTTGAAAGAATCAGGCAAGAAGGTAGATCCTGTAGAAAAATTGACTATTAAAAGAAAAGATATAGAAGGAAAGTTGGGTGAAGTAGTTCTCTTTGTAGAAAATTAGTATTGTATACTAATCTCTAATGAAGAAATACTCTGGTTTGAAACATTACATTAGTGTTTTACGTAGACAACCACGTCATATGCAACATATGTACGGGTTTCTTTTTGCAGGAAGTATCACTGCACTGATTGCAGGATTTATTCTTTATACCGATTATGGATTTTGGCATGAAAGATACACAAGACAAGATGAAACTCTTGTGATCAGAGATGAGGGAGAACCAGAACCACCAAGTAAAATGCTCTCACGCTTTATAGAACAAGCCAGAACTCAATTTGGCACTATTGGTAAAACAGGGTCATCAATTTTGGAAGGAAAAGAGACATACACAAGATGAGGTTGATGTTGGAGGCTAGAAGTTGGGGGTTTGGAATCTGAAGCACGGTGATACAGATATATTTCTCTATCTTCTAACTTCAAACATCTAGCATTTGGCTTCATTTCGTGCTATAATAAGAGGATAATTATTTCGTATTTCTATGGCAAAAAAGACCATTCCTGAAGAAGAATCCGCAGCGCCAAAACCTATTCATACTGGACTTCGCAATGTACATATTGCAGAAGAAATGCGTACTGCATATCTTGATTATGCGATGAGTGTTATTACATCCCGCGCATTACCGGACGCACGTGATGGCCTTAAACCTGTGCATCGTCGTATCTTGTATGCGATGAATAGTATGGGACTCACTCCTGGGGCAAAGTTTCGCAAGTCTGCAACCATTGTTGGAGAAGTGCTCGGTAACTATCATCCACACGGAGATGCATCAGTGTATGATGCTATGGTAAAAAGTGCACAAGATTTCTCATATCGTTATCCGCTCGTACTTGGACAAGGAAACTTTGGTTCTATTGATGGTGATGGAGCAGCCGCGTATCGTTATACAGAAGCAAAGATGTCAAAGATCTCGATGGAACTCATGCGAGATATTGAAAAAGAAACAGTACGTATGGTACCAAACTATGATGGTACCAAAAAAGAACCCCACGTTTTACCAACTGCAGTACCAAATCTTCTTTTGAATGGAACACTTGGTATTGCGGTCGGAATGGCGACAAATATTCCCCCACATAATCTCCGTGAAGTGATAGATGCAACAACGCATCTCATCGATAATCCTCATGCAACAACAGAAGAACTCTGTGAATATGTACAAGGTCCTGATTTTCCATTAGGTGGTGTTGCGTTTGGTCAGTCAGATATACGTGCAGCATATGCAACAGGGCGTGGTGGCGTAGTTGTGCGTGGTGAAGCAGAAATTACGGAAACAAAAAATGGAATGTTCCAGATTATTATTACATCACTTCCATTTCGTGTTGTTAAAAGTAATTTAATCGAAAATATTGCAGACCTCGTACGTGAAAAGAAAATCGACGGTATTAAAGGGCTTCGTGATGAGTCTACAAAAGATATTCGTGTAGTGATTGATTTAAAGAGTGGTGCACAACCACAAAAGGTGCTCAACTATTTATATAAACATACTGAACTTGAAAGTACATTTCATTACAACTTAGTGGCACTCGTTGATGGAATACCACAGACACTTGCACTTAAAGGCGCACTCGAGGCATTCGTTGGGCATAGAAAAGAAGTAGTTAGACTTCGTACAGAATATGACTTGAAACGTGCGCTAGATAAAGAGCATATCTTACTTGGTCTTAAGAAAGCACTTGATCATATTGATGAAATTATTCAGACGATTAAAAAATCTGCAAGTACAGTAGATGCGCATGCTGCCCTTGTGAAAAAGTTTTCGTTTTCAGATATTCAAGCAACGGCTATTTTGGAAATGAAGTTGCAACGTCTCGCAGGACTAGAACGAAAGAAAATAGAAGATGAATTAAAAGCAGTTCAAGCACTTATAGCAGAATTAAAAACTATCCTCGCATCAGAAAAGAAAATGCTTTCTATTATCAAAGCAGAATTGGTTGATATCAAAGAAAAATACGGTGATGATCGTCGTACAAAGATCGTAAAACATAAAGCAAAAGAGTTTAATCCAGAAGATTTGATTGCAGATCGTGAAGAGGTACTTGTCTACACGTCAGGTGGTTATGTGAAGCGTACTGACCCTGCAGAATTTCGTACACAAAAGCGTGGTGGCGTAGGAGTGGTTGATTTAAATACCAAAGAAGAAGATTTCGTAACGATGTCACTCTCTACATCGACACACAGTGATTTACTCTTCTTTACCGATAAAGGAAAAGCATATCAGATAAAAATGTATGACATGCCAGAAGGAAAACGTGCGACACGTGGCAAGAGCATTATGAATTTCCTTCAACTAACTGATGGAGAGAAAGTCACATCTATCTTACCGATGCCAAAGGATGTAAAAGAAATGAAAGGAATATCACTGATGATGATTACCAAAAATGGTACGGTAAAGAAATCTGCTGCAGATTCATTTAAAGAAGTACGTCGTAGTGGACTCATCTCTATTCGTCTTGAAGACAAAGATGAATTACTCGCAGCACTTTTTGTAACAGGAGGGGATAATGTGATCCTGACAACGCACAATGGTCAATCTATTCGTTTTGATCATAAAGATGTACGAGAAATGGGACGCACCGCAGCCGGAGTGATTGGTATGAAATTAGACAAAGGAGATGCGATAGTTGCAGCAGATAAAATCCCAGAAGGTACAAAGGGCGCAGAATTACTCGTTGTTACTGCAAATGGGTATGGAAAGAAAACGAAATTATCTGAATACAAAACACAACACCGTGGTGGTAGTGGTATTAAAACGGTAAAAGTTACTGATAAAACTGGAAAGTTAATTGTCGCACGTGTGGTAACTGCTGAAAATGAAGAGTTACTTGCTGTTTCAAAAGAATCACAAGTGATTAGAACAGAATTATCTTCGATTCCAACTTTAGGTCGTGATACACAGGGGGTGCGTGTTATGAAATTGCGAGAAAAAGATTCTGTCGCAAGTTTCAACTTGTTATAAAACATTAAAGAAATTGTATATCCACTGTAGTCTGTTAACTCTAGACTGTATACTATCTACATGTTTCTTACTCCCGAACACTTGGTCAAAGAATTATATTTAAAAGCAGGTGATAGAGCAGCCGACATTGGTTGCGGTACTGGTGTGTATACAATTGCTCTTGCACAAGAAGTAGGAGATGTAGGACAAGTATATGCAGTGGATGTACACAGAGATATATTACACACGCTTGCAGGTACACTTGAAAAGCGTTCTATCATGAATGTAGAAATAGTTTGGGCAGATATCGAAAAAGGAATACCGATAGACGCATATTCACTAGATGCAGTCGTTATTTCGAACGTACTCTTTCAACTTGAGGATATTGATGCCATGTTGTCCTATGTAGCAAAACTCTTGAAACCAGAAGGACAACTACTGGTTGTAGAGTGGAGTGCATCACACTCGGGTATTGGTCCACATACAGATCATGTAGTAGAGGAATCTCGTGCAGAATCTCTCGTCCAAAAACACGGGTTTAGAATTATAAAACATCTTCCCGCAGGGAATTATCATTACGCATTTATTGCTTTATCGATGTAGGAATTAGAAAATACAAAGAGCAACCACGAAGTGGTTGCTCTTTGTATCCACTACCACCTACCACCTACCACCTGTATACTAGTCTTATATGTTACGTAATATTCTTCTTGGTGTTGGAGTTTTTGCTGCACTCTTTTCTGTTTTAATTTTCTCTGGAAAACTTCCTATTGGAAATAACAGTGCAAATACGCCAAAAGGTGAAGTAGTTTTGTGGGGAACATTTCCAGAAACTGCGATAAATCCAATCATTCAAGCCTTTAATCCACAAGCAAAGACGTATCGTGTTACGTATAAAGAAGTCCGTGCAGATGTTTTCTCTCAGACACTTGTTGAGGCACTCGCAAATGGGACAGGGCCAGATATGATTCTTGCTCCTCATCAAATCATCCTTTCCCAAGCATCACGACTATATCCATTTCCACTTACATCATTTTCAGAAAAGAATTTCAAAGATACATACGTTGATGGAGCAACACTTTTTTTTAGTCCATATGGCGCAATTGCACTTCCTGTTTCTATAGAACCAATGGTGCTGTTCTACAATCGAACACTTTTTTCAAAGCATGGTATTGCTTCACCACCTGCGTACTGGGATGAAGTACTTAAGTTTACGCCATCACTTACGGTGAAAAATAGTAAAGGGCAATTTCTAGAAGCAGCAATTGCACTCGGCGCGGGAAATGTTCCATACGCAAAAGATATTTTGATGGCAGGAGTTTCAGAACTTGGTCAAATAGCAGTACTCACACAATATAATCAAGAAGGGACACTCGTTCCATCTGTTTATGCAAATACGGCAACAACAGAAGGAGGAGATGTGTTGCCACTTTCTACATTTGTGCGTTTTGTGACACAATTTGCCGATCCTACAAAATCAACATATACATGGTCAGAGTTTAATGGATTAGCAGATGACCAGTTCGTTTCTGAAAAACTCGCAATGTATATCGGGTATTCTGGAGAGTTAAATATTTTACGTGCTCGTAATCCGAAAGGGGATTTTGAAATGACATATTTCCCTCAAACACGTGGGTACAATACATTTGCAACAGGTGCACGTATGTACGGTATAGCAACATTAAAATCTAGCAAGAATCTCACTGCTGCGCTCACTGTAGAATCACAGTTTGCAGGAAGTGGTGTCTCTCCATCACTTTCACAAATAGTAGGAGGTGTACCTGCATTACGTGCATACGCAACAACACCAGGATTATCAGATGTGATTGCACGCAGTATGCTGATTGCTCGTGCGTGGTATGATAGTTTCCCTATACAATCTACAAATCTCACAACAACGATGCTTTCTGATATTTTACATAATCGTTATGATGTGACTGATGCAGTTGCTATCTTTGTCTCACGTCTTCAAGACCTGTATACTCCACAGTAGTATGAAAAAACAATTTTTACTTATAGCACTTTTTGCATCACTTATTGCGTTTTCGTTTACCACCCCTCTATTTGCACAAACATCAGTTCCAGTCTCTGGAGATTATGTATGTGGCGGCTCTACTCCATGCCCACTTACTGATCTTAAAAAAGTTATTTCTGGTTTCAATACACAGTATTTAATTCCAGGAGCCCTTACCTTTACACTCATTTCTGTTTTTTTTATTGTATTACTTTCACTTAAAGCAAAAGCACAAGGAGATGCTAATGCAATTAAAACTGCTCGCTCTCAAGCAGGAAATGTACTTATCGGACTTCTAGTGATTACCCTCTTTGTTGGAGGTTTCTTTACTGTTCTTATGAAATATCTTGGTTTACAAACGTGGGTAACTCAGTTTTTTAATATATCGACGATACTTCTTAATGCGCCTCATGCCTACGCAGCAACATATCTCCCTAATCCGTATGGTGTGAGCAATGTCTACGATCTTTTACTCCTTGTTCTTACTCTTTTTGTAAAATGGGCAGTATATCCAGGGCTTATCGTCGTATGGGTATGGTCAGGATTTTCTTATGTCCTTGCACAAGGGAATCCAGAAAAGATCAGTAATGCTCATAGTTGGCTCTTGTGGGCAGTTGGCTCTACGATTATTGTACTTGTAGCACAAGGGTTCTTCTTCGCACTTCAAGGGACTATTTCAACTATACTCTCTTAATAACTACATGGTAGACGGACAAAATATAGGGTACACTAATAATCATTAATCCTATGAAACATATTTTTAACGTACGATTTCTTATTATCACTTCGTTAGTAGCCATTCCCTTAGTTGTAAGTGCTCAAGGTGTTACAGATCTCAATAATGGTATCAGTGCATTAGGAGGAGTTTTCAATACTATTACAACAACAGTATTGAAATCTCTCGCAGGACTCTTTGCAACCGCAGCAATGGCAATATTCTTCTTTGGTATTGCACAGTATATCTTTGGAGCGCGCGCCGGAGATGCAAAAAAGATAGAAGATGGAAACAGATTTATGCGTTGGGGACTAGTTGCACTCTTTGTTATGTTCTCTGTATGGGGAATAATAACGTACGTACAGAATATATTTGGTATCAAGGGACAAAATACTATTATTATTCCAACTATTGATTTTATGAGAGGATCTGGAAATAATTCTCCATCATCTAATTCTGCAAATATTGGATTACCTAGTGCCGTAAGTAGAGTAGTCGGAGATGATTGTTATAGTAAATCTGTAGGGCAAGCATGTACTGGATCTGGCTACACAGGAACATGTGGAGTTTCTGATGCGGGAGTATTTGCTTGTTATGCAAATACAGGTAGTACTTTTAGTGGATCTTCAATTTTCAATTCATTATTTGGTAATAGTAATCCATCTGTATCTCAACAAAATACTGCTACAAATGCTTATCAAGATTGTATGGCAAAAGGAGGGACTGGTGCACAGTGTCAATCAGTTTATGAGAATAGTATCAATACAAAAACTTCAAGTTCTGGAACTGGAGGTATTTCTAATAGTTGTCCTAGTGGAACTGCTTATGATCCTGGCACTGGTGGATGTGAACCTACCACTAGTTCTAACTCTAATAGTTGTACTGCCTCTGGTGGAGTTCTTGCAGGAGATGGTACATGCCAAGCAGCCCCATAATCACTGTTCACACTCTTCCTTGCAAAGAACCTTAAGGGAGATATACTAATACAATACAACTATAACATTATGAAAAAAGCCTTAATCTCATTATCAATTGTGCTTGGAGGAATCATGCTCGTATCTGCTCAAGTTATTCAAGTAGGGGGAACTGTTGGTGGAACACCGGTATTAGTTGGTAGTCAAAATGGAGGAACATTACTTATTGGTCAAAGTGCAGTACAAGGTCAAGTAAATGGTGGAGCACTCATTGCACTTATTCGTCTTGCAAATGATATCGTGGCACGTCTTGGTATTTTTGCAGTAGGACTAGCAATTCTTTCATTCTTTTGGTTCCTTATTGAGTTTATTTGGAAAGGAAGAGCAGATCCAGAAGCAAAGAACACTTCTCTCAAAGGTATGGGATATGCAATACTCGCAATATTTGTGATGGTATCTATTTGGGGGATAGTAGGGTTACTTGGTTCAATTACAGGTGTAGGACAAGGTGGTTCAGTTCCAATTCCTTCGATTCCAGTTGCAAATTAATTTCTAGAGTTATAGAAAACAAAACCTGCACATGTGCAGGTTTTGTTTTGGTATAAGAGGATGTATACTTTGTAATATCTATGAATGCAAAGATTATAAATGGCGAGGCAGTATTCCAAGGAGTTATTACTCAGATATTTAATCCACTCTATCAATTAATTACTGCACTAGCAGTTGTTTATTTTCTTTTTGGTGTAGCAAAGTTTATCTACGATATCAACAATCCAGAGAAAAAAACAGATGGCAAGAATCATCTCTTGTGGGGACTATTTGGATTATTTATTATTCTTTCATTAGGTGGCATACTTCCTTTTTTTATAAGTATATTTGGCGGGGCTTTTAAGTAACATATTATGAGTAATTCTAATTCCCAGATGGAAGCAATTGTCTCATTATGTAAGCGTCGTGGATTTATATTTCCTGGGAGTGAAATATATGGAGGTCTTGCAGGGACATTTGATTATGGACCACTTGGAGTAATGCTTAAAAAGAATATTCAAAATAGTTGGTGGAAACACTTTGTGACTAATCGTGAAGATATGTATGGGATAGATGCGGCAATTTTAATGAATCCGCGTGCATGGGAGGCTAGTGGGCATGTGTCCGGTTTCTCTGATCCACTTGTCGAATGTAATAAATGTCATAGACGATATAGAGCAGATCATATTGAAGAAAAAAATGGAGTAAAACATTGCCCAGAAGACAATGAGGTATTAGGAGAACCACGTCAGTTTAATATGATGTTCAAGACAAATATTGGTGCAACAGAAGACCCAACATCTATTTCATATCTTCGTCCAGAAACTGCAGGTGGGATGTTTGTTAATTTCAAAAATGTAGTGGATAGTTTCCACCCACGTCTTCCTTTTGGTCTCGCACAAATCGGGAAAGCATTTCGAAATGAAATAGCACCACGAGATTTTATTTTTCGTTTGCGAGAAATGGAACAAATGGAAATAGAATATTTCTGTAAACCAGATACATGGGAAAAAACATTTGAACATTTACGAAGTGAGTTTAACGTATGGCTTTTCTCTATTGGACTTTCAAAAGAAAAAATACATGAAGTAGAAATAGGGGATGGTGATCGCGCGCATTACAGTAAACGTACAATTGATTTTGAGTTTGATTTTCCAATTGGGCAAAAAGAACTCGCAGGTCTTGCATATAGAACAGATTTTGATTTAAAACAACATAGTCTATTCAGTAAAACAGATCTTTCATATTTTGACGAAGATACAAAAGAACGATTCGTACCACATTGTATCGAGCCATCAATTGGTGTAGAGCGTGCAGTACTCGCAGTCCTCGCAAGTGCGTATAAAGAAGAACAAGTAGGGGATGAAATACGCACAGTACTTTCTTTTGTTCCATCAATTGCACCTATACAAGTTGCTATACTTCCACTTTCAAAAAAAGAGGAACTTATTAATCCTGCACGAAAGATTCTACAATCTCTTCAAAAGATTGGGCGTGTGCAAATGGATGTTACGCAATCAATCGGTAAACGATATCGTAGACAAGATGAAATAGGTACACCGTATTGTGTGACTGTTGATTTTGAAACATTGGTGGATAATGAAGTAACTGTTCGTGATAGAGATACGATGAAGCAAGAACGAGTACCAATTAAGGATTTGGAGGAGTATTTTGCAAAGAAGTTAGTATAGAGTGTTATCTTGCAAAAAGTCGTAAAATATTGTAAGATAGACGGATTATGGCAAAAGGACAAGATAATCTCATCCAAATAAAGAATAAGGAAACAGGCGAAGTATATTGGACTACTAAGAACAAGAAACTCGTTACTCGTAAAATTGAACTTAAGAAGTATTCAAAGAAACTTCGTAAGCATGTGATGTTTAAAGAATCAAAAAAGTAATAAAATCTACAAAAAATTGCTATTCAAAATAGCAATTTTTTGTTAGTATTTACGTATCGGGGATTCTACTGTAGTGAGGAGTGTTGAAGTGCGTCCATCGCAATGACTCATCAGTAGTTCATCCCTGACCCATCTTGGGCCTATAGTTTAGTGGTAGAACAACGGCCTCCAAATCCGTTGGTCGAGGTTCGATTCCTCGTGGGCCCGCACAATTCAAAACACACAGATTCTTTCTGTGTGTTTTGAATTGCTTAGGTTTTACACGAGGAATCGAACGAGGAAAGGGGTCGGGAAAACGTGTTTAGTTTTCCCGTGGCGGAAGAATGGAAACCGAGGGGTTTCCAAACCGTAATGAGTGATAACGAATGGAGGTTGTTCATTCCTCGTGGGCCCGCTTCTTTTCCACTACTGACTGATAACTGTTCACTGTATACTACATATATGGATAAGAAACTCCGTGTAGCAATCAATGGATTTGGGCGCATTGGTCGTGCGTTTTTTAAAGTAGCGCTTGCACATCCAGACATTGAGATTGTCGCAGTGAATGACTTGGGAGACGTACATAATCTCGCATATCTTCTTCAGTACGATACTGTATATCGCGTGTCTTCATTTGATGTGCACGCAGAGATACATGAGGAAAGTAAAGAGCAATATCTTGTTATCGAAGGTGATATAGATATGAAAGTAAAAGTGGTACAGGAAAAAGACCCTAACTTGCTTCCGTGGAAGAGTATGGAAATTGATGTCGTAGTAGAATCAACAGGACTTTTTACAACATATGATAAAGCACAGGCTCATATCACTGCAGGAGCAAAACATGTGGTAATCTCAGCGCCTGCAAAAGACGGAGTAGATACAACAGTACTTGGAGAGACCATTTTAATGGGGGTAAATGAAGAAAAGTTTGGTACATGTACTATAACATCAAATGCATCATGTACCACGAATGCCTCATCCCCACTTATTGCAATACTTGATGAGACATTAGGTATTGAAAAAGCAATTTTAAATACAGTACACGCGTATACCGCATCTCAAAGTATTGTAGACGGACCAAATAAAAAAGATTTTCGTGAAGGTAGGGCTGCTGCACAAAATATTGTCCCATCATCAACTGGTGCAGCAATCGCAGTGACAAAAGCATTTACAAAACTAACGGGACTATTTGATGGAATATCTATGCGCGTACCAGTTCCTGCAGGTTCAATCGTGGATGTTACCTTTATTTCAAAAAAAGAAACGACTGTGGAAGAAGTAAATAAGATTCTCACAGAAGCCTCACGTATAAATAGATGGAAAGATATTTTTACAGTTACAGAAGAAGAATTAGTATCTAGTGATATCTTAGGACTTCCGTTTGCATCTATTGCAGATCTCAAAATGACGCGTGTAGTAGGGGGAAATTTGGTGAAAGTACTGGCGTGGTATGATAATGAAATGGGGTATACTCACACACTAGTCGCACACGTTTTAAAAGCAGGAAAGACAATACAGACAGTAGACAGTAGACTGTAGACAACAGAGAATACAAGATTATGTCCTCATACAAAGATTTAATTGTTTGGCAAAAATCTTATAAACTTTCGCTTTTGATTTATTCAATTACCAAAAAATTTCCTAAAGAAGAAATGTTTGGATTAGTTTCTCAAATGCGCCGAGCAAGTGTATCTATTCCAAGTAATATAGCAGAAGGTAATAATAGGTTTGGTAAAAAAGACAATGCACAATTTCTTAGAATTGCTTATGGCTCTGCATCTGAACTTGAAACACAGTTATCAATTTCTAAAGATTTGAAGTTTACTTCAGATAAGGAGTATACTGAAGCATCAGGATTACTTTCTGAAATCATGAAAATGCTCTACACATTATTAGTTCGGGTCTCTAATGTCTAATGTCTTATGTCTAAAGTCTATTTGGCTACTGATCACGCAGGATTTGAGTATAAGGAAGAAATAAAAAGTTACCTAGAAGAACACAACCATGAAGTTTATGATTGTGGAGCGCTTACCCTTGAGACAGGAGATGATTATCCAGAAATTATTGCGCGTGCTGCAGAAAAAGTACAAGATGATGCCAAGCATGATCCATCTATGGCAGTAATCTTCGGAGGGTCAGGAGTAGGAGAAGCAATTGTTGCTAATCGATTTCCACATGTACGAGCAGTTACCTTTTCTGGTGGTCCTCTTGATGTTATAAAAAAATCACGTGAAGATAATGATACGAATGTAATTTCAATTGGAGTGAGATTTGTGACAATTAATGAAGCAAAACAAGCAATTGATTTATTTTTGGCGACACCTTTTTCACATCTTGAGCGTCATGCAGATAGAATTATTCAGATAGAAGAAGTTACACAATAATTATGCAAATTACCCCCGCAATACTTCCACATAGTTTTGAAGAAATTACAGAAAAACTTTCACGTGTTGAGGGTCTTGTATCACGTGTACAAATTGATTTATGTGATGGTGTCTTTGGTCGTGAAAAGACATGGCTCCCAACAGGTACAGAGACACTACCACAAGGATTTTCTTATGAGTTTGATATTATGATAAATCATTGGAATATATATGTTCCATATTGTATTGCTATGGGGGCTACATGTATCGTTGCACACATGGATATGTTTTCAGATGAAGATATAGCAAGCCTGGTATCTATGGTTTCTTCACAATCAATATCTCTTGGTATTGCAGTATCAAATGATAAGAGTGTTGATTTTCATGCAGAAATGGTACGAAAAACAAAAGAATTATATCCTCATGTATTTATTCAAATTATGGGTATTAATAAAATAGGTGAACAAGGACAATTTTTTAATGAAGAGACTCCGGAGCGTGTAAAGGAAATGAAAAAAAGATTTGGTGATATGGTAGTACAAGTAGATGGTGGTATAAAACCGGACAACGCAAAACTTTTAAGTGATGTAGGAGTGGATGCACTCGTAGTTGGTTCATATATTTTTGGAAGAGATGATGCAGGAGCATCACTTGAAGAACTTAATCTAGCAGTTAGTTCTTAATCTCTGTGTATTAACTATTTTCTACTGTCTTCTTTCTGATACACTGAGCATATGCATTCCCTCACTGATGTAGAAGTACAAGCACTCACGTTACGTGCCGAAGATATACGTGAAAGTATTATAAAAATGCTTGTAGAAGCAGGAAGTGGTCATACTGCAGGACCACTTGATATGACAGATATATTTACAGCACTTTATTTTCGTATTCTAAGGCATAATCCTCGTCATCCTGCATGGGCAGAACGTGATCGAGTTATTCTCTCAAATGGTCATATTGTTCCTGGATTATATGCAACACTTGCACATGCTGGATATTTTTCTGTATCTGAACTTAAGACACTTAGGAAGTTTGGTTCACGTTTACAAGGACATCCACATCGTGAATCACTTCCTGGATTAGAGACAACATCTGGTCCTCTTGGGTGTGGGTTATCCCAAGCAATTGGGATGGCGCTTATGGATAGATTAGAAAATCATAAACCTGATAGATATTTTTATTGTCTCATGAGTGATGGAGAACTAGACGAAGGGCAGAATTGGGAATCTTTTTTATTACTTAATAAATATAAACTTACAAAAGTGATTCCAATTATTGATAGAAATACTATTCAAATAGATGGATACACTGAAGACATTCTTCCACTTGAATCACTCAAAGATAAATTAGAGAGTTTTAATTTTCATGTTATTGAAATAGATGGTCATAATTTTCGTGATATTGTACGTGCAGTTGGTGCAGCAAAAAGTAGTATGGATAAACCTACAGTTATCATCGCACACACTATTCCAAGCAAAGGGGTACCTACATTTGAAGGAGATTATAGATGGCATGGTAAAGCACCGAGTGATGCAGAAGGGAAGGTAGCATTAAGAGAATTGCGTAGTATGCGAGGTAAAGTACAATATGATTAAAATAAAAATGTATAGGGTTGTATTTTCTACTACCTTTCACCTATCACCTAATTAGTATGTTAAGAGAAACATTATTTACAAGCAAAGAAGAAGAAAAGCCAACACGGGATGGATTCGGTGAGGGGCTTGTTAATGCTGGAAAGTTGGATGATAGAGTTGTTGCATTGTGTGCAGATCTGACAGAGTCCGTACGAATGGATGCATTTCGTGTACAGTTTCCTTTACGATTTTTTGAAGTTGGTATTACTGAACAAGCAATGTCAGGTGTTGCAAGTGGAATGTCATCTATGGGATATATTCCTTTTATGGCAAGTTACGCAATGTTTTCTCCAGGGAGAAATTGGGAACAGATTCGTACGACAATTGCGTATAATAATCAACCAGTAAAAATAGTTGGTGCACATTCTGGTATATCAGTTGGGCCTGATGGTGCAACACATCAAGCATTAGAAGACATTGGACTTATGCGCATGATTCCAAATATGCATGTGTTTGTTCCGTGTGATGCAGTTGAAGCAAAGTTAGTTACAGAATACAGTGCAACGACCAAGTATCCAACATATATTCGTCTTACTCGTGAAAAGACTCCACTTATGTTACCTGAGTCACACAATTTTAATAATGGAAAATCCTATATCATGCATCTCGCAAAAATTAAAACAGGAGGTGAGTTTATCCATAAGGTTGGTGTGATAGCCTGTGGTCCGATTATTTATGAAGCATTAAAGGCAGCACGTGAACTTGAAAAGGAGGGGATAGGAGTAACTGTTGTGAATATGCCACAAATAAAACCGCTCGATACTGCTTTCTTACTTCGTTTTGTAAAAGATGTGAGATCAATTGTTACTGTAGAAGAACATCAAATATCCGGTGGACTTGGAAGTGCAATTACAGAATATCTCTCTCTACATCATCCAATACATATTGCACGCGTAGGAGTAGAGGATAGATTTGGTCAAAGTGGAAAACCACAAGAACTTTATGAAGAATATGGCCTTACTTCAAAACATATAGCAGAAAAGATACGAAGTATTATTAGATAGTAGTTACTTTATAATTCTCCGGTGCTTTTTGTAAATATTCTTCTATTTTTTCTTGTGTGAGTAATCCTTCTTGTGCACCAACATGTTGTACAACATTCATACTGTTAATAGGTGCGCGAGTAATTGCATGTTCCACATCTTTTCCTTGTGCTAGATATGCTATAAAGGTAGAAAAGAATGCATCACCGGCACCTGTACGTTCAAATGGTTTTGCAATATCTGGATAAATGGGCATATTCATATATTTATTTTCATTTTTTATAAAAGCACCATTATGACCATCTGTGATTATGGTAATTTTTGGCCCCATATTTTGTAAGCCATCAAGTAATTCTTTTATATCTTTACCTTGTACATCAAGTAACAGTTCTGCTTCTTCTTTGTTTACACAAAGTATATCTGTTTCTTTGTATAAGGGAGCAAGTTCATCTTTTATACTAAGTTGAAATGTTCCTGGTTGAAAGGCTAGTTGTGTATCAGGATGAGAAGTCATGTAATTTGCAATTTCAAGATGTAATTCTTTGGCATGTTCACCGAGAGATGAAAGATATATCCATTTTGGAGTACCAATATTCGGTAATGATACAGTAAAATCAGTATGTTTTATAAGAATGGTTCTATCATCACCATGCCAGAGTACGTAATGGTAATTTGTACTTTTTCCTTTTTCTTGTGTAATAAATTGTGTAGATACTTTTTCTTGTTGTAATTTATCTAGACACTCTTTTCCATGTTTATCATCTCCCAAAAAACTAACAAGTGCAGTTCTAAGCCCTAAGCGTGATGCAGATACAACAGCATTTGCACTATTCCCAACTGCAGGAACTACAGTAACTGATTCATAAGGTACTTTTGCGCCATAAGGGAGACATAGTTGTGCGCCATTTGCAGATTCTTCGATATGACCAATAGAAAGATGTATAAATGCATCGATAACAGTATCACCAATACCAATAAAATCAAGCGAAGAATCACTATTCATATAGATGGTAGTTTACCACTAATGATTTGGTATACTGTGTTGATATGAAGTCACTTACCCCTCAAAGCGAAGTTTATTTTGAAATGATTAATGAATACAAACAAGCAGGGAAGGCTATCGCACATTTCAATATTTCTAATCTTGATCAGGCACGCGCAATCGCAGATATTGCTCAGGAATTAAAGCAACCAGTAATAATCGGAGTAAGTGAGGGTGAACGAACATATATGGGAGTAGATATGGTACGCCATATAGTTAATGAATTAAATCAAGAATATGATATTGCTATTTTCTTAAATGCAGATCATACATATTCTTTTGAAAAGGTAGTAGAAGCAGTAGAAGCAGGATACGATAGTGTAATTATAGATGGAGCAAAACTCCCTTATGAAGAAAATGTAGAATTAGTTAAGAAATGTGTAGATTATGTACGAAATTATGAAGCAAAGAAAGCAAAACGAGTCTTGATTGAAGCAGAACTAGGATATATTGGGCAATCATCATCATTAAATAGTAGTCTTCCAGAAGGGGTAAGTGAAGCAAATCTCACAACTGCTGATCAGGCGAAAGATTTTATTATTCGTACTGGAATAGATATGTTTGCTCCTGCAATTGGAAATGTTCATGGAATGTTAATTGATGCACCAGAACCAAAGTTACATATTGATAGATTAGAAGAAATTAAACGTGCAGTAGATGTACCACTTGTACTTCATGGTGCAAGTGGAAATACAGATGATGATTTGAAACAATCTATTGATGCCGGAATTGTAATTGTGCACATCAATACAGAAATACGCAAAGCATTCCGTGATGGAGAGAAGGATTTTATGGAAAAAAATCCAAATGAAGTTGCAGGATATAAGTTTGGAAAGGAGGGGCAAGATGAAATGAAAAAAGTGGTGCGTGCAAAGATGGAATTGTATTCTTCATAATCATGAATAAACAAAAGTCAAAGATAGTTTTCTTTCTTGCAGCACTTCTCTGGGGAGCAAGTTATGCTTTTCAAAAACCACTACTTACTTTTATAGACCCTATTTCATTTACATTTTGGAATTTTCTTTTTTCTGGAATAGTTTTTCTTGTCTATGCACTTATTAAAAAGATTCCACTTACCTACAGATGGAGAGAGGGGATTATATTAGGTATATTTCTATCGGGAATGGAAATATTTGAAATGATAGGACTTAACCATACATCATCTGCAAATACAGTATTTCTTACAAATCTCGGTATGCTCATTATTCCATATGTGAGTTTTTTGATATATAAAAAGAAAATAAAATTTGAAGATAACATTGCAATACTTCTTGCAATAGCGGGAATGTACATGCTTGTTGGGGGACTCACTGGATTTAAGTATGGTGATGGTATTGTCCTTATCTCTGCACTTGCGAGTGCATTTTATTTCATTTACTCAGAACGATTTGAAGGAGAAAAGAGTCATTATATTACAACGCTCTGTATTCAACAATTTTTTATTATCTCTATTATTTGTGCTATTTGGTGTATGTTTTCAAATATTTCGCTTACTGTTGTTCCAGAAATACGACTCACTGTGTTATGGCAAACAATAGCATTCACAACTATTCCTTTTGTAATTATTCAGTGGGCGTGTAAATGGGCAGACGAAATGATTGCAACTATTTATGATGGTGTTATCGAACCACTCACAGGTGCTATCTTTTCATGGATTATATTTCTTGAAGCAACAACAAAGATTCAAATGTTGGGTGGTCTCATTATGATTTTCTCATTTGTATTTGCAGCAGTCTTTTCAAAGCGACATTACTTAGGACATTTTTTCCTACAAACATTTAAAAAATAAAGTGACCTCGCAGTTATGCGAGGTCAAATGTGTAGTTCTACTTCTTTCAAAAGCATCTGCATGAGGTTGCCTGCAGCAAAACGATCTGTATGTTTTCCTAGTTGCCCTTTTATTTCCAATTTTTGCAAAGTCTTTGAAAGTTCAGTTGCAAGAATCGAAAATTCACGAAGGGTTTCTTTTATTTTTCTGTCACGCTCTGGGTCTGGAAAGATGTTGAAGGTTTTTGCATTAACTATCCTGTCCCAGAATTTTATTTCAATTGCGGATGCCTTATGGCTTAAGTTCTTTTCTTCACGAAGAGTGATGAAGTAACGTGCGCGAAGTGCAGGATGTCTATGCTTTGTAATCAACTTGAGTATTTCTGCAACAGCATACCCAAAGTCTTTTCTTATTTTTTTTCTCATGATAGTGCGACGTCGCGGATTCTCTTCGTCTTCTATGTTGTCATGAAGAATTGTCGCAACAAGTTTTTTATATGTCATTCCACCACTTTCAATACCAAAGTCTGCGACTTCAAGTGGATGAATGATATACGGTGTTGTTTTGTTCCACCGATATTGCCCTTTATGCCACTCTGCACTTAACTTGATAGCAAGGATAACTTTTTCACCTTGCACTTTAGTGAAGTGAAGAGTAGTAAAGTCTATTACCTTTCTCACAATGTTGAAAATTTGTTCAAGTTCTTTTGCGTTTGTACATGGTGTGAATGAGTCGATCTCACTCACGAGTAAAGCAATTTCCCTCGCATTCATAGTGAGACCTCATGATTTAGTTGACAGGAAACGTCTATCTTTACACTACAATAATTTTTGCACCAAGTCAATTTTAGAAAAAGTATGGTAGAGTACATACATGTTATTTTCATTTGAGATAGAAAAAAAGTCAGAGGAGTTTCCTCTTGCACGTGTTGGCATTATTCATACACCACACGGTGATATTCATACACCCGCCTTTATTCCTGTGGGGACAAAAGCAACAGTTAAAGCACTTACCGTTGAAGAAGTAAAAAAATATGTTGGTGGAGAAGCAGTACTTGCAAATACGTATCATCTCTATTTACAACCAGGAGATGAAATAGTTAAAAAACATGGTGGTTTTGCAAAGATGATGAATTGGCAAGGTCCTACATTTACTGATAGTGGAGGATTCCAAGTATTTTCACTAGGACAAGCATTAGGTCATGGAGTAAGTAAAATTGCTACGAGTGAAGAAATTTCACAACGTGAGGCAAAAGAAGAAACAACCAATCATGAAAAATTAGCAGTGATAGATGATGATGGAGTAACATTTAAATCAGTGATTGATGGGAGTACTCATAGATTTACCCCAGAGATAAGTATGCAGATACAACATAAGTTAGGTGCAGATATCTTTTTTGCATTTGATGAATGTACATCTCCGCTTGCACCTATTGAATATCAACAAGAGGCTATTGCACGCACTCACTCCTGGGCAAAAAGATCACTTGATGAACATAAACGTCTAGGGGTATCAGAATCGACAGGAAAGCAACAAGCACTATTTGGTGTAGTGCAAGGTGGAGCATATGAAACATTACGAAAAGAATCAGCCACAGTCTTAGGGAAATTAGATTTTGATGGATATGGAATAGGGGGAAGTTTTACCAAAGAAGATATGGGAACTGCAGTAAAATGGGTAAATGAAATATTACCAGAGAATAAACCTCGACATTTACTTGGAATAGGTGAGCCATTAGATATTTTACTTGGTATAGAAAATGGAATAGATACGTTTGATTGTGTGGCTCCTACTCGTATTGCACGTAATGGTGCGATATACACAAAAGATGGGCGTATTAATTTGTATAATGCAATATTTAAAAATGATATGTCACCATTATCAGATGATGAATCGTGGTATACACATGGGTATACCAAAAGTTATATGCATCACCTATTTAAAGCAGATGAAATGTTGGCAAGTACACTTGCTTCAATACATAATTTAAAATTCTTGGTAACACTATGCAATGATGCACGAGAACATATTATCAAAGGGACATTTAAAGAGTTTAAAGAATCTTTTATTAAACAATACTATGCATAAAAAAGAGCGGCTGTTGCCGCTCACAAAGTCCATAAAAATCTTATGAAGGATTTATTTCTTGCTGAGGATTGCCCTTCCTTCGACTCTTTGTGTGTGTGAGATACAACATGAGGCACACAAGGAGAATTACGAAGGCAAAAAACATAAAAAGCGCAAGTGGCGGACTCACTAACTTTAGAAGTATGTATCCCACAAGAAAGATGAGGACGAGTATGGCTAGTGTTTCTGCCGATATTGTACCTACAAGTGAGAACAAAGCAGCAAGACTATTTTTTTGGTTTTTCTTATCTTGCCCTTCTTGTTTTTTGTAGAATGATGCATAGACGTACCCCATGATAATGAGAATAAGGCCAAGTGCTCCTACTTCTCCTTCACCATGTGTAAACCATGTGTAAAAAAACACACACAGAAACAAAGAAAATATAAGAATATCTTTCATGGTTCCTCCGAATAATGTGTAAGAACAACATTTCATCCGTACGGTCTTGGCCATGTATCGCCAATCCATTCTGATATTTCGGGAAAGAAATACAAGGCTAGTCCAATGAATACACATGCACAGATGAATGTAGATAGGGCAGGGACTCGATCTGATGCAAACCACAGAATGATTTCGTCTTCTTTAGGAAACATATGTCCTCCTATTGGTCTGTAAATTATGCTATAATTAGCAGTTGCATATGTCAAGTAAAGATCATAGAAAACGAGAAGGAACATTTATATTAAAGGGCTTTATTCCTGCAGGTGATCAACCAAAAGCAATCAAAAGTCTTGTGGATGGATTACAGAAAGGAATAAAGCGACAAACACTTCTTGGTGCTACAGGCACAGGGAAGACTTTTACTATTGCAAATGTAATAGAGAAGATTCAAAAACCAACACTTGTTATTGCTCATAATAAAACACTTGCAGCCCAACTTGCACAAGAGTTTCGAACATTTTTCCCAGATGCTGCAGTGCACTATTTTGTATCGTATTATGACTACTACCAACCAGAAGCCTATATGCCAGTTACGGATACCTATATTGAAAAAGATGCACAGATCAATGAAGAGATAGATAGATTACGTCATGCATCTACCCAAGCGCTTCTTACACGAAAAGATGTGATCATTGTCGCATCAGTGTCATGTATTTATGGTCTTGGTTCACCAGTTGATTATGAAAGAGAAAATATACGATTATCTGTCGGAGATTCTGTTTCAAAAGTAGGGCTTATGCAAAAGTTTGTAGGAATTTATTATGAGAGAACAAATGCGGATTTATCTCCAGGGACATTTCGTGCCCTTGGAAACAGAATAGATATTATGCCTATTTCTGAAACAATTATGCTTCAGTTAGAAATCGCAGGTGGAAAGATCTCTCATATGCAAGTTGTAGATCCTGTATCTATGAAACTTTTAAAAGAAGTGGAGAGTTATTTTATTTTTCCCGCAAAACATTTTATTTCAGATGTACCAACACGTGAGCGCGCCGTAAAAACAATTGAGCAAGAATTAAAAGAACAACTTGCATATTTTGATAAAGAAGGAAAAATATTGGAAGCAGAAAGACTTAAGCGTCGTACACGCTATGATATTGCCATGATTAAAGAAGTGGGATTTTGTCAGGGAATTGAAAATTATTCACGACATTTATCTGGTAAAAAAGAAGGTGTAGCACCAGATACACTTCTTGAATATTTTCCACATAATGAAAAAGGAGAACCAGAGTTTTTGACTGTGATTGATGAGTCCCACGTAACTCTCCCACAATTACACGGCATGTATGCAGGAGACCAATCACGAAAGAAAACACTTGTAGAGTATGGCTTCAGACTTCCTTCTGCAAAGGATAATAGACCATTGCGTTATGAAGAATTTGAACAACGTGTGAGTGATGTTGTATACGTAAGTGCGACACCTGGTGATTATGAAAGAAAAGAATCTGAACAAATTATAGAGCAGATTATTCGTCCGACAGGATTATTGGATCCAGTACTGGATGTACGCCGTGTTAGTGCTTCAGGAAATTATAAAGGGCAAGTGACAGATTTTATAGGAGAAGTAGTAAAAGATGTAAAGTCAGGTGGACGAGTACTCGTGACAACACTTACCAAAAAAATGGCAGAAAATTTGGCAGAGTATTTGAAAGAACAAGGTGTAAAAGCAGAGTATGTACATAGTGATATAAAAACAATGGAACGTATTACTATTCTGACAAAGTTTAGACGTGGAGAATTTGATTGTTTGGTTGGAGTTAACTTACTTCGAGAAGGATTGGATTTACCAGAAGTGACACTTATTGGAATACTTGATGCTGATAAAGAGGGGTTTTTACGTAGTGAAACATCACTGATTCAAACAATTGGGCGTGCTGCACGTAATTCAAAAGGTCGTGTAATTTTGTATGCAGATGTTATGACAGGTTCAATGGACCGAGCAATTAATGAAACAAATCGTAGACGCAAAATTCAAGAAGACTATAATAAAGAGCATAATATTACTCCAACAACAATTGAAAAAAATATTAAAGATATCACTGAAGAGTTACAAAGTACACATGCAAAAGCAGTAAATGCTGAACTTGAAATTGATAAAAAATTATTTGCAAAAAATCCTGATAAGTTAATCAAGTTGAAAGAGAAAGCAATGAAAGAAGCCGTAAAGATTCTTGATTTTGAAACAGCAGCAATATTACGTGATGAAATAGAAGTGTTGCAAGAAAAGTTACGTACTACACAATAGTTGCAAGAATATAAGGTAGATGTAGAATGTAAAAGAGATAGGTACATTTAAGGAGATTTCTGTGCATAAGACAGGGTTTTTTGGTGAAGAAAAACTCAAGAAGGCGGCTAGTTTTTTTGGAGAAAAGGGATTTAATTTTGAAAAAACCTTTGGGACGGTAAAGATTGATTTTAGGCAGTTGTACATTATGCTTGGTACAACGCAAGAAGAATTTTCAAAGGTGTTTGGTATTCCCATTGAAACATTAAGAATGTTTGAAGAAAAAAAGAGGGGATTTCCAGATGAATTGCATGTTCTTCTCGTTACTGCATATAATTCGAAAGATGTGGTATTGGCACGACAAGATATAATTATATACAGAACCAAGGTAGAAATTTTTGGAGAACAGTCACATACATAAGTGACTGTTTTGTTTTCTTATTCATCACATAGTGATAATTTCGTCAAGTTTTTGCGTGTCCCTACATAAAAGCATATACTGAGCCCATATGAAGACATACATTTCCATACTCCTTGTTGTCTTGGGTCTTGGGGTGATTGTCTCTGGTGGATATCTCTATACAAAAAATAGTTCGAAACAAATATCGTCAACGGTGAAATATGATACTGTTCCAATGAAATTATATACATCATCTCTTACTCGTTTTCACGATGGCGATAAGAAAATTGACTACAGTTTTACTATTCCAGAGAATGCAACGGTAATACCTGGCATGGATGGTGCTCTCACTAAGATTACTACTGCTACATCATCGTATGCAACAGTGTATGTAAGTTATGAAGGAGGCAGAGGATTTACCCCACTTGATTATATTAATGAAATTGTCGCACCACATGTATCTGTCATAAATCCAACAGGTGTTGTTACTATTGGAGATCGTGTGTGGCAAGTAGCAGAATCAGAAGGGAGTGAATGGCATATTGCACAAGTTGGAGATAATAAGTGGCTTTTCATTGTTGAGAATAAAAAGTTTAACCATAGTTTAGTGGAAAAGACTCTTGAGAGTGTAACGGTTAAATAGAGGTTATAGAGAAGAGAAAATAGGGAGAATACTAGCACCTGTTGAGTCTAATATACCCTCTCTATTCTTCTTTCTTAGATGCTAATTTTGTGGTATAATCCATCAGTTAAGCCGTTATTTATGTCTTTAAAGAAACAAGAATCACATAATAAACATTTAGAAAGTATCATTGTTCGTGGTGCGCGAACTCATAATCTCAAAAATATTACTGTTGAGATGCCGCGTCACACAATGATAGTTTTTACTGGTCTTTCAGGATCAGGGAAGTCATCTCTTGCATTTGATACTATTTTTGCCGAAGGACAACGTCGTTATGTAGAATCTCTATCTGCATATGCACGTCAATTTTTGAATCAAATGCAAAAGCCAGATGTTGATGAAATAGTTGGCCTTTCTCCTGCAATTTCAATAGATCAAAAATCTGCTGGAAGAAATCCTCGATCAACAGTTGCAACGATTACAGAAATATATGATTATCTCCGTGTGCTTTATGCACGTGTAGGTAAACCATATTGTGTAGATTGTGGAGCAAAAATACAAAAACTTTCTAATGAGGAAATCATTCATTTTATTTTAGATAAAGTAAAGGCAGTTGATTTTAAGAAAATAAAGAAAGAAATGCTTGGTGTGGAGTTCTCTCATGCAGAATTACATATTATGGCGCCACTTGTGCGTGGACGAAAAGGAGAGCATTATCAAATGCTTTATGACATGTTAGGAAAAGGGTACACCGAAGCAGTTGTAGATGGTGAGAGAAAATCTCTTCGTGAACAGATAGTACTTTCAAAGACTAAGAAACATGAGATTTCTATAATCGTGGACTCTATTGCGTTGGATGATTTTCGTTTAAAAGCAAATGAAAAAGATGCAATGATTCGTCTTTCAGAAGCAATTGAACGAGCATTACATGAATCAAATGGATTACTTGAAATAGAAATTTTAGGTGAGAAGACTATTATGAGTAATAAGTTTTCATGTGCAAATTGTGGTTTTTCTTTTCCAGAAATTGAACCTCGTCTTTTTTCTTTTAACTCACCCTATGGTGCGTGTCCTACGTGTAATGGTCTTGGTACAAAATATTTTGGGGGATTAGATGCGTGTGATGATTGTCACGGGAAGCGTCTTAGACCAGAAGCACTTCATGTATATCTTGATGATAAAGAAAAAATAAATATTGTAGATATTACTGCACTTTCTATTAAAGATGCGCAGGCATATTTTGCACGTATCCCTCTTACAAAAAAAGAACAAGAGATTGCGTCTGTGGTGATTAAAGAAATAGAGTCTCGTCTTATATTTATGCTTGATGTTGGACTTGATTATCTTTCACTTAACCGTAAAGCAGATACATTATCTGGTGGAGAAGCACAACGTATACGCCTTGCATCACAACTGGGATCAAAACTTGTAGGAGCACTCTATGTCCTTGATGAACCAACTATTGGTCTTCATCAACGTGATAATGATAGATTAATCAAGACACTTCTTCATCTGCGTGACATGGGAAATACTATTATCATAGTAGAGCATGATGAAGATACTATTTATGCATCAGATTATATTGTTGATATTGGTCCAAAAGCAGGAGTACATGGAGGAGAAGTTGTTGTATCTGGATATTTAGATGAATTATTAACTGCTCCAAAAAATAAATCCGGCAGTGTAACACTTTCATACCTTCGTGGAGAAAAAGAGATACCTGTTCCTGCTCGTCGTGAACAAGATAAGGGAACTATTAGAATTACTGGTGGAAATATCTTTAATATTAAGGATATGAATGTATCACTTCCACTTGGAAAATTAACGGCAATTACAGGAGTATCAGGATCTGGTAAGAGTTCATTTATGTATGAAATTTTACACAGAAATCTTCTCGCACGTTTAGAACGTCGTCATAGAAGTGCACAGGTACACAATGTGACTTCAATTACAGGAACTGAGTATCTTTCACGTGTGGTATTGATTGATCAAGGTGCAATTGGTCGCACACCACGTAGTAATCCTGCGACATACACTGGCGCATGGACTCATATTCGAGATTTATTTGCTGAATCTGAAGAAGCACGTATTCGTGGATGGAAGGCATCACGTTTTTCTTTCAATGTAAAAGGTGGACGATGTGAAGCATGTCAGGGAAATGGTGAAATTGCAGTAGAGATGCACTTTTTACCAACAGTGTATGTGCAGTGTGATGTATGTCAGGGAAAGCGATTCATGAAAGAGACACTTGAAGTGAAGTGGAAAGGAAAAAGTATTTACGATGTGTTACGTATGACTGTCGAAGAGTCACTTACTTTTTTCCAAGACATTCCTGCCGTTTATGATCGAGTAAAAACACTTGATGATGTAGGACTTGGATATCTTGAACTGGGACAATCTGCAACGACACTCTCTGGTGGGGAAGCACAACGTGTAAAAATTTCTTCAGAACTTTATCGTCCTCATGTAGAAAAAACAATATATCTTTTAGATGAACCGTCTATCGGGCTTCATTATGAAGATATAGCAAAGTTAATTGAGATATTAAATAAACTTGTTGATAAAGGAAATACGGTTGTACTTATTGAACACAATCTCGATATTGTAAAAAATGCGGACTATATTATCGATATTGGTCCTGAAGGTGGTGTAGGGGGTGGAAATATTGTTGCAACAGGTACTCCAGAGACAGTTGCAGGAAATGTAAAGTCGTATACTGGTCAGTATCTCAAAAAAGTTTTAAAGAAAAGTAAGAAATAGTTGTTTTGGTAATAAAAAAGGCGATGCCGTAGCATCGCCTTTCCTGCAGTCTTTTATAACTGAGGGTTGTTTTGTCTTTCTGTACCCTCTTGTATTGGCACATACCCCCCGTAGTGCACCCTCGAGTGGCATGCCGGACGAGTACTCTCAACCTTAGTACCATCAGGGAGTACCCGAACTTCGGGAGGCAAGGGTTTATCCGGCCTCTCGCAGTTTTGACAGTCGTGCCTTCCGTGCTTACACGGCATGATTCTCCTCCTCCTGTATCTGTTCAATTACATGTGGTACAAGACTCTCCACCCCAAGAGGTGATGGGTCATTTCTTGTTGGCCAAGGCCAACGAAGCCTTATGCCAAATGCTTGTGCAGATGTCGTAATAATGTGTTGAATATTCACAGTAAAACCTTTTTCTAGAACTTTTTTAAAGAACTTCTTCCCTTTTCACATCTAGCAATTTGGTTGCCCATAAGTTGCCAAAGTGAGTATTTATAGTACAATACATTTTATGAAAAAGCAAGCCTTGTCCACACTTTCACTCCCAGATTTTCCGGGGGTCTATTTTTTTCGTGATAAAGAAGGGAATGTTTTATATATTGGAAAAGCAACATCACTTAAGGATAGAGTCAGAAGTTATTTCAATCCTGATTTAATGAAACAACGTGGATTACGTCTTGTAACCATGGTAACGATTGCAGATACTGTTACCTATCAAAAAACAGAAAGTGTTCTCGAGGCATTACTTCTAGAAAGTAAATTTATCAAAGAATATAATCCACCATATAATGCAAAAGAAAAAGATAATAAAAGTTTTACCTGTGTTGTGATTACCAAAGAAAAGTTTCCACGAGTATTAACCATGCGGATACGAGATTACGAGAAACGATTTTCTAAAAAAGATGTTTTGAAGGTATATGGTCCATTTGCTTCTCTTACCCAATTGCGAGAAGCAATGAAAATTATACGTAGAATGTTTCCTTATCGAGATAGATGTGAACTACATCAACTGAAGCCTTGTTTTAATGCACAGATACGATTATGCCCAGGAGTATGTGTTGGGTTAATTTCTGAAGTGGAATATAAAAGACATATAGACAATATTAAGAAATTATTTGAAGGTAAAAGGACAGAAATAAAGAAAAGCCTGGAAAAAGAAATGCAGGATTATGCAAAAAAACATTTATTTGAAAAGGCAGGAACCGTGAGAAATACACTCTTTGCACTTGATCATATAAAAGACATAGGATTAATTAAAGAAGAGGATATATTGTCTTTTAAGAATAATGATTTTCGTATCGAAGGCTATGACGTGGCACATATTTCAGGAAGTTCTCGGGTAGGAGTAATGACAGTTATTGTCGGTAGGGAAAAAGAAAAGGATGAGTATAGAAAGTTTAAACTTCCAGAACATATTAATGATGACTATGCAGGATTACGAGAAATACTCATTCGTCGCTTTTCTCATAAAGAATGGCGTTATCCAGATCTTGTTGTTATAGATGGTGGTGTGGCACACAAACAAACTGCGGAAAAGGTTCTTGCACACTTAGGACTACTTATCCCTGTTGTTTCTGTAGTGAAAGATGAACGTCATAAACCAAAGGACATACTGGGAGATAAAGTACATGTGGATTACCATAAAAAGGAAATACTTTTATCAAATTCTGAGGCACATAGATTTGCTATTGGGTATCATAAAACATTACGAAATAAGGTCGTATAATCGCATGCGATAAGTCATGTCAAGGTTTACTCTTGACATGGTAGTGAAAGACAAAAAAGATGGCTTTTACTTGATTTATATATACACTGGATATATTAATCAAATGTAATTTATAAGGCCTGCTATGTCTATTCTACAAACTATTAAAAAGCGAAATGGTGAGATTGTTTCTTTTGACGCCGAGAAAATAGAAAGAGCAATTAAGAAAGCATTCTTGAGTGTTACTCGGGATGAAAAGGCTCCAATTGCCAAGCATATCACCGAACTTGTAGCCAAAGAATTAGAACTAGAAGCCATTACGCGGGAGGGATATGTGCCATCTGTAGAACACACACAGGACTTAGTAGAAAAGAACATCATGAGTGCAGGATTTTTTGATGTTGCTAAGCATTACATTATTTATCGTTTTGAACACGCAAAAATTCGTGAAGAAAAGAAGCAGGAGATTCTCGAAAAGGTAGAAGAAGGAGGGCTTTATATTACGAAGAAGGATGGAACAAAGCAAAAGTTTGATCTTGAAAAAGTTCGTTTTGCTATTAACAAAGTTATTCACGGATATGAAAAAGAGATTAATGTTGAACAGATTTTAAATCAAATAAAATTGGAAGTGTACGAAGCAATGCCAACCAAAGAAATCAGTAAGGCTCTCGTGATGACGGTGCGATCACTCATTGAACAAGATCCGGCATATGCATATCTCGCATCACGATTAGTTCTCGTACAGATTAATGAAGAATTAATCGGAAGTGATGTTCTTGATTATACAAATATTGATGAACAATATAAAAATGCATTCGTAACAGGAATACGAAAAGGTATTGAACGTGGGATACTTGATCTTCGTATGGCTAACTTTGATTTAGGACGTCTCGCATCTTCTCTTGTACGATCACGTGATGAACTCTTTATGTATTTGGGTACTCAGACATTATATGAGCGATACCTTGCGCGTGATGTAGAAGGGGATGGACGCATTATCGAACACATTCAGGGATTCTGGATGCGTATTGCTATGGGGGTTGCACTTGCAGAAAAAGAACTTGATCGTACAACACGAGCAATAGAGTTTTATGAGGCAATGTCGACACTACGTTTTGTACCATCATCACCAACACTTTTCCATTCAGGAACAAAACATCCACAACTATCTAGTTGTTACTTAAACACAGTAGGAGATTCACTTGAAAGTATCTTTAAGGTGTATGCAGATAATGCACAACTATCAAAATGGGCAGGAGGAATAGGGACTAATTGGTCACGTGTGCGTGCGTCAGGTGCCCTTGTGAAAAAATCAGGTATTAAATCAAATGGTCTTGTTCCATTCCTCAAGATTGCTAATGACGTAACAGTTGCTATTAATCGTTCTGGTCGTCGTCGTGGGGCAACATGTGTGTATTTGGAAAATTGGCATCTTGATGTAGAAGAGTTTCTAGATCTTCGCAAGAATACGGGCGATGATCGTCGTCGTACTCATGATATGGATACTGCATTATGGATTTCAGATCTTTTTATGAAGCGTATTCAAGCAGATGCAGATTGGACACTCTTCTCACCAGATGAAACACCGACACTCACTGAAACATACGGAGCAACATTTGAGAAAAATTATATCCAATATGAAAAAGATGCAGATGAAGGGAAGATAAAATTATTCAAACACATTAAAGCACGTGAACTATGGCGAAAAATGGTGACTATGCTTTATGAAACAGGACACCCTTGGATTACATGGAAAGATCCATCAAACATTCGTTCTCCACAAGATCATGCCGGTATCGTTCATAACTCAAATCTCTGTACAGAAATTACTCTTAATAATAGTGAAGAAGAAACAGCAGTGTGTAATCTCGGATCATTAAACTATCAACGTCTTATGCGTGATGGAAAGTTCGATGTTGATATGGTAGCAAGTACAACGCGTACAGCAATTCGTATGCTCGATAATGTCATTGATGTAAACTTTTATCCAACAGTAGAAGCAGAGCGAAGTAATTTTCGTCATCGACCAATTGGGCTTGGTCTTATGGGATTCCATGATGCACTCTATATGATGAATATCAATTTTGATTCTGAGGAAGCAGTAGCCTTTGCAGATGAATCAATGGAACTTATCTCGTATCATGCCATCTTGTCATCTGCTATGCTTGCACGTGAAAAAGGTGCTTACTCAAGTTATAAAGGAAGTAAATGGGATAGAGGAATATTCCCTGTTGATACCTTATCACTTCTTGAACAAGAGCGTGGAATGGATGTTCCAATTTCAAAAGCAGGGAAATTAGACTGGACTCCAGTACGTGAAGCAGTGAAGCAATACGGTATGCGAAATTCAAATACCATGGCCATGGCACCAACGGCAACGATTTCAAACATTGCAGGGTCTGTTCCATGTATTGAACCAACATATAAAAATATTTATGTGAAATCAAATATGAATGGTGAGTTTATTATTCTTAATCCATACCTAGTTGCAGATTTGAAAGCACTTAATCTTTGGGATTTTGAAATGATCGGTATGCTTAAGTTTCACGATGGATCATTAAAAGATATTCCGTCTATTCCACTTGCGGTAAAAAATAAATACAAGGAAGTATTTGAGATTGAACCTTCATGGATTATTCGTTCTGCTGCACATCGTGGTAAGTGGGTAGATCAATCACAGTCACTTAATATTTATTTTGCAGGGACATCAGGTCGTGAACTTGCAAGTATTTATGAATATGCATGGTCTGTAGGACTTAAGACAACATATTACTTGCGATCACTAGGTGCATCACAAGTGGAGAAGAGTACAGTAAATGCGTCAGAGTTCGGTTCTACACATAAACGTGATGCAGGAGAATCAGTCTCATCATCTATAACTTCTGAAGTGTCTGTTCCATCACTAGTGTCTATGCCTGTATCTGCACCTGTTGCACAAGTCTCTACAGTTGCACCGATTATGTCTATGGTTCCACCAATGATACCGAAAGAAACTGTAGAAGTACTCGCACAGAAACCAAAGATGAAATACAACATCACGGTAATGCCAGAAGCAACATGTGATGGATGTCAGTAGATAGTCAAAAGAAAAATAAATTATTTAAATTATAAATCCTATGGAACCAATAACTTCACAACCCCAAACAAATATTACTGCAAAACCAATCATCGATCGTAGTGCAGGGCGTGTTGATGTAAATAAACGAAAGATAATCAATGGAGAAGGTGCAGATGTTGTACAATTGTGGCCGATAAAGCATAAGTTCGCATGGGACGCCTATAATGTTGGTAATGCAAATCACTGGCTTCCTACAGAAATCAGTATGCAATTAGATATCGAGCAATGGCGATCACAAACATTCCTCACACCAGATGAACGTCATGCACTTAAGATGGTATTAGGATTCTTTACAACCGCAGACTCAATTGCGGCGAATAATCTCGTACTCGCGTTTTACAAACACATTACTTCACCAGAGGCACGACTCTATTTGCTTCGTCAGGCATATGAAGAGGCAATACATACCCAAGCCTATCAGTATATTGTAGAATCGCTCGGACTAGATGGTACAGAAATATTTAATATGTATCGTGAAGTGGATGCGATTTATGATAAGGAGGAGTTTATCCTTTCTTTTAATCAGGGCATCTTTGATCCAAATTTTAAGACGGGAACATTTGTCAATGATCAAAAGTTTTTGGAAAACATGTGTGTGTTCTCGCTCATCATGGAAGGCATCTTTTTCTACTCATCATTCGCGGTTATATTTGGATTTCAACGACAAAATAAATTGGTTGGGTCTGCAGAACAGATTCAATATATTATGCGTGATGAAAGTACACATATGAATTTCGGTATTGATATGATAAATACAATTAAGCAAGAGCAACCAGAACTTTGGACTCCTACTTTTGTAGAAAGAGTTACTAATCTTGTACGAAAAGCAGTAGAACTAGAATACAAATTTGCAGTTGATGTATTTCCAAAAGGGATATTTGGATTAAATGCAGAAGGGTTCAAGCAGTATATAGAACATATCGCCGATAGACGTCTTTCACGTGTAGGAATAGATCCAATATATGGTACTGCGAATCCATTTCCATGGATGAGTGAGGCGGTTGATTTAAATAAGGAAAAGAATTTCTTTGAGACGAGAGTTACAGAATATAAAACCGGTGGGACATTGGCTTGGTAACTAATCAAGATATTTGAATTAGAAAATAAAATACTGGGGTGGATTACTCCAGCCCCAGATTTCAGGAAGTCTTTACTTTTTGATTTTTTTTGGATGACGTTTCGGTTGAATTGATGCTTCAGGAAGTCGAGGAATGTGTTCATGAATACGGAGGAGAATTCCTTCCATTCGTAGAACGGCATCACCGACGATACTTCTTTCATCATAGACGCCACTCACTACGGATTCGCGAAGTTTTGCGATATGTTTCTCTATTTCTCCAATGTCATGGGAAATGAGTATGAGTGCCTCACAAGTACAACTCTTTCCATTTTTGAGGAGGCGAATTTTGAATTCTTCGGGGATAGGTTTACCAGAAGGTGGCTGCACACTTCTACTATCTCCATAAACACGTTGTAATCTTGCTTCTCTATCAAAATGCCTTTTTATGCTTCGCACACTGCTCTCCTTATTCAAATGTTTGAATTATTGTAACGTGTGTTTGCCATAGTATGGAACAAAGTGGTCACTCTTTATTTTCTCCATGAGTGCTTCTTCTAATCTTCTTTGTTCCGCACCATCTAATTCGTCAAAGAATTTATTGATACCTTTATCATCGAGCATAGAGTTGAGTATCAGTTCTTGCAAACTGAATACTTCAGATATGACTAGTTTTTTCTTTTCGTATGCCTCAACTAGGAAAGATATCGCATTGATCTGTTCATCGAACCACTCACTTCTTGTATTGTCATAAAGAACGATACGTAACCTGTTGCCATCCTCACTTGTTTCGATATGAGCAACTGGCACATTTTTGTCTTTTTTCACGGAGGGTATCCTTTAACGAGAACAATTTATTACATCTTATAACTACCAAAAGTCTATGTCAATTTTACCAATAAAAAAGGGCAGGAAGTTCCTGCCCTTGTCGGGGTATGACCGACTTTACAAGTGCGGTCGATTTCTAGCTGCGAGATTGTGGCGGTGACTTGCTATCCGCCGCCTCTGACTGATTTGACCAAGCCTCTTGCGAGGCAGGGCACGGAAACAGGGGTTACGTCTTCTTTTCGACATTTTACCTCCGTGGTTGTTCTAGATAAGATACTACCATAAAGAATATACTCTTGTAAATAATCGTGTACTCACTGATAGTTTTTAGGTATACTTATACATATGTTACACGTCTCAAAATCACTTCCTGATATTGCAGTGATTCGCGGAGGAGCAAAAGAATTTGATATTTCTCTGTCTGAAGGAAAAGAAGTATTACAATCACTTTCAAGAATCGGATACAAACCAATTGATGTTATTATTTCTCGTGATGGAGAATGGAATGCAAATGGTGTACCAACAGATGCACATACTATTTTTACAAAATCTCATACCACAATAGACACAACACGTACTCGTGATGAATCATATCACACACTTGCAAAGAAAATGGAAATACCATTGTTACTTTCACATGGAAATAATATGTCTCTTGATAGAGAAGATGTGTACCGATTATTACGTCAACAGGGAATACGTGTACCAGATACAGTGACTATACGTGCGCAACAACCACTCAAAGACAGTATGTTTCGTGATTTATGGACGACGTATCATACACCTCTTATGGTGCGACCACTTGTGCGACGTAATGATGCGCCGACAAAACTTATAAAAATATTTCCAGAATTAGAAAATGTCATTCGTACCTATCATGATAAAGGAATAGATATGCACATACTTACATATCGTAAAGCACCGACATCATCTATTGCAGTGCTACCAGATTTTCAAGGGGAACGTTTGTATACCCCACTTTGGGTAGAAACATTTGCGAGTATGAGTGATGTTCCAAATAGTACTTCGCCAATGCGTGTGCATCATAGTGCGCCAGATTTTCGAAAAGAGCAGATAAAAGATTTTGTAACCAAGGTATATGATGCTCTCGATCTTTCAGGTCCTGTTTGTATAGATATTATTCCGCATAATAATGAATATATTGTTGTGAATGTTGATACACATCCATCGTTACGCAAAGATAGTCGCTTCTCACAATCTCTTGCCTCAACAGGTGCAACTATTGGTCAGTACATTCATTCACGTATTTTGAAAGAGAATATATAATATAGTATTTAATTAATTTATTGCATTAGATGCAAGGCGTGGAGTGTTTGTGAGGAGATGTAGATAGAACTACGTTGACGAACAAACGAGGCTCCACAACACAGCAGATGATGTAATAAATTAATTAAAGAAAAAGAAAATACGCGCCTCTGGTAAGTGTCGCGTATTTTCTTTTGTTACTTTTTATTCAAAAGTGACGTCTTTGTTTGATGCGTTACGGTTGCTTCTGGCTTCCGTTTTTTGTTAGCAGATCCTTACGAATCTACTTCCAGTTGTTTTGAAGCCGCATCTGCTTTTTTATCGGCATTGATGTAAGCAGTTTATAATCTACTCACATCTTTATAGACTTCAAGAACCCATGTTCTTTTTTCTAGTACTAAAAGCTGATAATAATGAAACAACTGTCTACCACTAGTGTACCAACCCTGCGTGATATACTCAAGTCATACAAGGGTAGTTATTCACATATATGTCATACATAGGAAATATACAACAGTTGGTAATGAGGAACGATAATTTTCGAGAAGTCATCTTTACAGGTAAGAAATCTCAACTTGTAGTTATGTCTATTCCAGTATCAGGTGAGGTTGGGGAAGAGGTTCACACAGGCGTAGAACAAACATTATATATAGTCTCAGGTATTTGTGATGTTGTATTAGATGGTGTAACAACACAAGTAAGTGGAGGAGATGTTGTTGTTGTGACACCACATACACGACATAATTTTATTAACAAAGGAACAGAAGTTGTAAAAATTATTACAACCTATTCTCCGCCGAATCATGTTGATGGAAAAATTCATGTCACGATAGATGATGCACGTAATGATAGAGAAGATGAAGCATTTTCAGATGAGGCAAATAAAAATAGTTAGTAATCGCGATATTCTTTTTATAAAAAAAGTTATTTCGTACCATACAATCTATGGGAGACATACTTTACCATGGAGGAAAAATATTTCTCCGTATAAAATTCTTGTTAGTGAGATAATGCTTCAACAAACACAAGTCTCTCGAGTACTTCCCAAGTTTTTGCTATGGATGAAGAAATATCCAAGTTTACAATCTTTACGTAGGGCATCTCTTAAGGATATCTTAGTTTTATGGCAGGGTTTGGGTTATCAGAGAAGAGCAAAAGCACTTTACACAATAGCACAATCTCATGTGCGTATTCCGCACACATTTGAAGCATTATGTGAACTCCCGGGAATAGGGAAGTATACGGCCTCTGCAGTATGTGCTTTTGCGTATAATACATTTACGTACCCAATGCTTGAGACAAATATTCGTACGGCACTCATAGAAGAGTTTCATATGGAAAAAGAAAAAATCCATGATGGAATACTTTACGATACTCTTGATCGTCTTACAAAAAATAAACATGTACAAAAAATTGGTGCGCGTGCATGGTATTTTGCACTTATGGATTACGGTGCACATTTAAAAGAACAGCATATTTCTCATAATGCAAAAAGTACACATTATGTAAAGCAATCCCCATATAAAGGTTCAATACGTGAACTTCGTGCAAAAATTCTTTTTGCTATCACACATACACAAGAAGTTCCAAAAGATATACGTACACAAAAAGTTCTAGAACAATTAATAAAGGAGGGATATGTTATCCAAAAAAGAAATTCTTATATTATTTCGTGATATTACAATCACGAAGAAGTGTCACTATTTGTCGTGGTACAAGGATATGTACGGCTCCTGATTTTAAACCATGAAGTGTAAATGACATAATACGTACACGTTTTAATGACATAACTGTTAAATTAAGTGCATTTAACATTCTACGTATTTCATGTTTTTTACCTTCCGTTAAAACAATCCTTAGAGAATGACCTTCATTATATATAGATACAGATTTTACAGGAGCAAATGTACCTTCTTGAGTATAGATGCCTTTTTTAAGTAACGTGATAACCCGAGGAGTTGCTTTTTCTCGTACGGTAATTTCATATTCTTTTTCTCGACCATGTTTTGGGTTAAGTAAGGCATCAGATACACGATAATCATTTGTGTAGAGGAGTAAACCTTCACTTTCTTTGTCTAGTCTTCCCATAGGTTCACAATCTTCTAATTCAGGAATTCTCCCTGTTACTTCACCACGAGGTTTATGATACAAAGCATAGATATATTCTTTGTGAGGTGATGATATAGTTACTGTATCACCTTTAACGACTTTACTTCCAAGTGTTGCGAGATGTCCATTAATAGTAATATATTTTTTGGTGATATAGTCATCAATCACGCGACGTGAACCAACTCCTTCATCACGAAGAAAAACATTAATACGAACAGACTCTTTACTTGTAACGTGTAGTTCTCTCATAATTTAATTAGCGTGTATCTCTCATCGGCAATATATAGTACACACTTACAAGAAGTGCACATCCTAAGATTACAAAAATAAGTTGTGGTCTTTCAACAACAAGTGGTGCTATAGCAAATCCAACAGTTCCTACAATAACAGTTCCCATGACTTGTGTTCCAGTAAACAGTGCAGTGAGTGATGCATCTTCTGGACCAATTTTTTTAAAGTAATAAGTAAATGCCATTGTTTCTACACAGGCTGCTCCAATACGAGAAGCAATAAAGATAAATACCCATGTAAGCGGATTTGAACTTGTCACAATGACACATAAAAATACAGTGATTGCAAGAATAAGTAGTCCTCCTATCATAAGTTCTTTTTCTCCAAAGCGACTATCTGCTAGATAACCAAGTTCATAAGGAAGTACAACAAGGGGGATAAGTGCAAGAGGTAATATGTAGGTAAGATATGTTGTAAGAGAAATACCTATAGTTCCTAAATACAATGGAGAATAGATGATCATAACACCATAGAAACAATTTACGAGAAGTGATGCAATCAGTGCTGCGCGAAGATTTTTATTTTTCCACGCAAGAGATAATGATTGGAGCATATCTGTACTGTGATATGCAGGATCTTTAATATGAGAAAGATATTTATGAAGAAAGAATAGAAAAGGTACAAGCATTACTGCGGAAGTTATGTAGAGTATTTCAAAGGAAGCATGAGAGATGATAGTTCCTCCAATAAGTGGTGATATGAGAATAGCAACATTTAAAAGTGCAAGGAATAATCCACGAATACTCCCTGTATCTGCATATTTACTAAAACTCTCAATAAGAACATTTAAACATACATAAAGTAGTGCTTGGAGAATGAAATGTGCAATAAACATTAATCCTAAGATATAGACGTTATGAGTGAGGGCAAAAATTACGGTGACAATAATTTCTGCAATAGTTAGTCCAAAGGTGAATGAATAGGTATGGAACTTTCTAATATGTTTTGAGACAGAAAGTGCAGCAATCAATGCTCCTGTACTCCCAAGGAGATAAAGAACACTTACAAATGATGTGTCAAAAAATTCATGGAGATACGTTGATGATGCGTACAGTGGAATACCATAGTGAAGTGCATACAATATGGTAAGCATATAAGTAACAACGAGAAGTTTGTTACGAGTGATGGTATGCATGGGTATAAGTATACAGTGAGCAGTGAGCAGTAGCCAGTGGAACAAAATCGAAACCAAAGGTTTCGATTTTGTTTACAGTACTACGTATTCTACACACTAATAATTACGGGAATGATTACAGGACGCTTTGCTGTCTTTTGAAGCAAGAATTTTGTCGTCGCTTCGGCAACATCTTGTTTCATTTGATCAAGATTCATGTATCCACCACGAGCAAGTGCGTCATCGATTACCTTCTTTGTAAGAAGTCGTGTTTGATAGAGGAGGTCTTGGGATTCTTTAAGGTATACAAATCCTCGAGAAATGAGATCAGGGGATTTTTTAAGCGTGTGAGTATGACTATCAATCACTCCAATAACGACGAACATTCCGTCTTCGGCAAGTGTTTGACGGTCACGCATAACAACATCTTGGATCTTTCCAACAGATGTACCGTCCACAACAATCATTTCTCCAGGAGCAGTCTCTTTTAATTTAATAATTTTATTTCCTTCTTCTTGGATTTCAATAATCATTCCGTTATCTGGAATAAGAATATTTTCTTCCATCATGCCTAGTTTTCTTTCAATATCTGCATGTACACGTAACATATAGTGATATCCGTGAACAGGGATGAAAAATTTCGGATGAATCTTTCGGTGAATCCACATGAGTTCATCTGCATTCGCATGTCCTGAAGAATGAACATCAGATGTTTTGTAGTGAATAAGATGTGCACCCTGTCGTGATAGTTTATCTTTTAAATTTTGTACTGCTCGTTCATTGCCTGGAACTACAGAAGATGACATAAGTATTGTGTCACGTGGAGTAAGACGTACGAATTTGTGTACTTTATTTGCAATACGACCGAGGGCTGCAAACTCTTCGCCTTGTTGTCCTGTTGCAAGAACAATTATTTTATTCTCTGGAAAACGAACCATGTCTTCGGTTGGTATAAGTGTTTCTGGTTTTACCTTGAGCATGTTTGCAAGTTTTGCAATCTCTACGTTTGTTTTCATGCTACGACCTTCAATTACCACTTTCTTTCCATACTTTTCTGCAGTCTCAAGCATAAAGAGCATACGTTCTACTTGTGAAGCAAATGTACTAATGATGAGACGTCCTGGAGCATCTTTAATAATATTTTCTATATTTTTGTATACAACAGTATCTGAAATAGAAAATCCTGGATTCTCACAGTTTGTAGAATCTGCCATAAGGAGAAGTACTTTACGATCTTCAAATACTTTATAACGATCAACTTCATCATCTGTTGGGATACCATCATTATGTTCAAGACGAAGGTCTCCTGTGTGAACAATATCTCCGTATGGTGTTTCTATAATTACACCCATAGAGTCTGGAATGGCATGTGTTACACCAAAGAATCGTACTTTTAAATCACCAAAAGTAATTGCATCACCTTTTTCCACTACATTAATCGTAAGAGGGGATAAGTGAGGGAACTCTTCTTGACGCTTTTTAATCATAAGTGATGTAAAAAGACGCGCATAGATTTGCGGGTTACCAATTCTTGGCATGATGTAAGGAATAGAACCAATGTGATCGAGATGACCATGTGTTACTACAACACCTTTTATTTTATGTTTATGTTCTTCTAGATATCGTGTGTTTGGTAAAATAAAATCAATACCCGGTGTATGTGTTTCAGTAAATTGAACACCACAATCAATAATGACAATTGAATCTTTATATTCCACCATACTCATATTTCTTCCGATTTCTTCTACACCTCCTAGATGAAGAACGCGAATATCTCCATCTTTAAGAGGGGGAATATGGTCAGTTTCTCGTTTTGTTGAAACTGTTGTATCAAACTTTGGTCCTACCATAGAACGTGAAGGTCTATTATTTCGCATGCGATTACTACTGCGACTCGGCGCACGACGAAATGGCGCAGGAGGTGCTGGAGGAGGAGTTGCTCCTGTGACTTCTTCTTTTACTAATGGTGTTTTTGATGTGTCTGTGTTCATAATTGTAATGTTATTAATGGATACTATTTTCCAATGATTGTATTAATGTTTTGTAATATGTCTTTGGCCATACATGCTCGGTATATTTGTACCATTCATGGACAAGGCTAAATCGTGACGAACTATCAAAACTATAAACGGGAAGTTTTGTATGTATAGTGTCATTGGTTATATAAATAAGAGATGGCGCAAAAAGAAATATTCCTGGAGTTTCTTCAGAGAATTCTTTTTTAACTGCTTCGTATGCAGTGATACGTGCTAGTTCGTCTTCATCAGTACGTAGTGTTTCAAGATTGGTGTCTAACTTCTTACTCACATAATTTGAAATGTTTAATCCTGGGTATGTTCTTTGTGAAGAATGCCAAAATGCGTAAAGGTCAGATGGATTCTGAGTAATAGAACCAAATAACAATGCTTGGAAGTCTCGTTCTTTTATTACGGATTGATTAAGATCAGATACTTCATAAACAGCAATCGTTGTATGAACACCAATTATTTCCCAATTTGCTTTTATCATTTCTGCAACCTTCTTCATTTCATCAGTGTTTGCTGTAGCAAGAGTGATATCAATAGTACTCGATGCTTTTTTAAATGCTTTATTGGTAGATAAAAGTGCACGTGCTTGTGCAACATCATATGGAGAAGGGGTGATATCTTCATCAAAAGGATATGGGTCATTGATTACCTTTCCATATTTATGGAGTACTGTGTCAACAATTGCTTGCTTATTAATTGCAAGAGAAAGTGCTTTGCGTACTTGTTTGTCAGACAAGATGTTTGCTTTATTTGGATTAAAGAAAATAGAAAAGGTTCGAGGAAGTAATGATGTATGAATACTATTTGTTGGTAGAGAAAGAGAGTCAACTTTTTCTGGTGAGATGCCGTGTATTCTATCTACGTCTCCATTTTCAAATGCTTGAAGCAGATACTTTTCATTTTGATATGTATCAATAATAACTGTATCTACATAAGGGCGATTAAGTGTATATGTTTTATGTGCTTCTAGAGTAAAGGTAACAGGGATACCAGAATTAGTCTTTATGTCAGTAATTTTATATGGACCACTACCGATTGCATGAATATTAAAATCACTAAGACTAAATTGTTCCTCAGAAAGATTCTTCCAAACATTTTTTGGAAGAATACCAATGCTCAATATATCCATAAAAAGAGGAAATGGTTTTTTAAGAGAAAAAGTAAACTCATTATCATTTTGTTTTTCAATACTTACTCCTTCCCACTCAATACGATGAGGACTTTTTATATTTGGATCTTGGATAAGAGAAATAGTATAGATGACATCATCACTTGTTACTTTTGTTCCGTTATGAAAATAGGCTGAAGATTTAAGTACTACGTCGTAGTGTAATCGATCATCACTTTCAGTAATTGATTCTGCCATATCAAGAACAGTTCGCCCAAGTTCATCTTTTTTGGTGAGTCCTGCATAAATAAGTGAGGTGAGATCCTTGTCTTGTTCACTGCTTGCAAGTACTGGGTTTATGAAGCGAGGAGTTCCAATAATTCCTTCATGAATCTTACCTCCATAGGAAGGAGTAGTGATGAGGAATCTAGTATTAAAAATAATAAGTGCTGAAAAAATAAGTACTATAGAAAGAGATATAAGAGCCCACAATGCTAAAACATACTCTGGAGAAAGAGATGTGTAGAGAACACGTATATGATCACGTAATACTTTTATTTTTGAGATATAGTTTTGAGTGTCCATAACCTTAACCTTCTTTCATGGACTGTCTAGTACGTCTTGAGTTAACGAGCAATAAGCGGGTATGCAAGAGAAAGCACAAAAACTACTGCTACTATAATAGTAAGGCGGTGTAGTGACTTTTCTGCTCCACGCTTTTCAAGCGTTGCACCTGATCCTCCATCTGCACCGAAAGCACCTGATGCATCAGTGTTTGCTCGTTGTATTAAGACAAGAGCAATGAGGAGAATGGCTAGTATTAACTGCACAATAGACAGCAAATGAAACATGGGACTAGTATACCATAGGTGAATTATCCTCTGCAAATTAAGTACGGTCTCGTTATTGAAGTACTTTTACCTCATCAATTGCAATAGTTTTTTCTCCATTTCTTGTAGAGACTTTACCACGCATAATAAGGGGAGTGTCGAGTTTCAAGATACTTTTATAACGTTTATATATTTCCGGGAAAATAGCCACTTCGATAACACCTGTGTAATCACGTAATTTAACAAGTGCCATCTGGTCTCCTTTTTTGGTCATGGTAGTTTTTATAGTTTCTATAATTATTGCGAGAGATACTTCTTTACCATCAGGAGTTTCTGAATGGACTTTTTCAATATCAATACCACGACTTTCAATTTTTTCTTTCCATGGATCAAGTGGAAATCCTGAAACAAAAAGTCCGAGCAATTCTTTTTCCCATGCTAATTTTTGTTCTGCGGTAACAGGGGGTGCTTTTTTCATAACAAATGTTGAGGTCTCCATACCACCAAATAAACTATGTTGCATGATGTTGTCTTTTACAACATGTTTATGAAAACTTAAAATGCTATCCATATTAGCAAGTATCTCTCCACGTTCACCTAATTCATCAAGTGCTCCACACATGGTGAGTGCTTCGATAGATCGTTTATTTAAGTTTTGGTGTGTGACACGGCGAATGAAATCTTCAAATGATATGAACTTTCCTTTTTCGTTTCGTTCTTTAATAATTGCGTCTGCAATATCGCTACCTAGATTTTTAATGGTATAGAGACCAAAACGTATTTCTTCTTTACCGTTATCATCTTCAACAATAGAAAATTCTCCCTGACTCATATTAATATCAGGTGGTAATACTTTTATTTTCATACGTTTACATTCAGAAACGATTTCTGCAATCTTTTCTATATCACCACTTTCATTAGTCATGATGGATGTCATGTAGGCAACAGGGAAGTTTGCTTTCATGTATGCTGTTTGGTAGGCAACACGTCCATAACTAGCAGCATGTGCTTTGTTGAATCCATATGCGGCGAATGGTTCGATAAGTGACCAAAGTAACTGGCTTTTCTTAGCAGAGAGACCATGCTCAACGAAACCTTTCAAAAGGTTTTCTTTTTGTGCTTGCATTTCTGCGGGAATCTTTTTACCCATTGCTTTACGAAGTGTATCTGCTTTAAGCCATGAGTATCCTGCTAAGTGAATAGCAATGAGCATCACATCATCTTGGTAAACAATGACACCAAATGATTGATCAAGAATTGGTTCTAATCTCGGATCCACATATGAAATAAGTGAAGGGTCATGTTTACGTTTTATATATTCAGGAATCATTTCAAGAGGTCCTGGACGATACAGTGCTACCATTGCATTTATATCAAATATAGTTGTTGGCTTTAACTCTTTTAAAAATCGCGTCATTCCAGAACCATTTAATTGAAATAGTCCCATTGTTTCACCTCGAGCAAGCATGTCAAAAGTTTTCTGATCATCAAGAGGAATCTCTTCTATATCAATATCAACGCTGTAGCGTTTCTTTGCAATTTTAATTGCGTCTCCAAGAATTGTTAAGTTACGAATACCAAGAAAATCAAATTTAAGCAATCCCGCGTCTTCAATAGTGTACATGTCATATTGTGTAATAATTTTCCCACCTTTTGGATCTTTTTGAATTGGTGTAAAGTCCCAAAGTGGAGAAGGGGAGATAACAGTGCCTGCAGCATGAACAGAAATATGACGTGCACACCCTTCTACTTTTTGTGCCATATCTAGAATAATTTGTGTCTCACGGTCGGTGTCATACATTTCCTTGAGTTCTGGAATGTCATCAAGCGCGCTTTTGATAGTAACCGGAAAGCCTTGTTTTGGCATTGGAATTAACTTACTAATTCTATCGCCTACAATATAAGGGAATTTCATTGCACGTGCTACGTCACGCACTGCACCACGTGCCATCATCGTACCGAATGTTCCAATCTGTGCAACATTATCCATACCATATTTTGCTCGCACATAGTCAAGCACTTCATCACGTCCTGTATCTGCAAAGTCCATATCAATATCAGGTGCAGAAGGACGTTCAGGATTTAAAAATCGTTCGAAAGGGAGTTTATATTCGAGAGGGTTACATTTTGTAATACGAAGAAGATATGTAGTAAGAGACCCTGCAACTGATCCACGAATATTAGTGAGTATGTCATGTTCTCGTGCATAGCGTAGTAAATCGTATACCACCAAGAAATATGGCGAGTACCCTTTATCCTTAATTACTTTTAATTCGTAGTCGAGACGTGTTTGTATTATTTCATTTAATTCTAATCCTCTAATCTCTATACCTTTGTATGCAAGTTCACGAAGATCTTCATCGTAACTTTTTTTATATTCAATATTTGGAAACACCCATGCACCAAGTGGTATTTTCAAGTCACATTTCTCTGCGATTTTTTCAGTATTTTCTAGTGCATCAGGTACATCAGAAAACATACCGTGTACTTCATTTTGTGAGAGAAAAGAAAAAGAATCTTTTTGAAAGAGATGATTATATGACTCAGTTGAATGCTCATCACCGTGTACAAGATAGAGTGTCTTATGTGCAGGCTTATCTTGTTCTTGTAAATAATGTGTATTGCATGTAGCAACAAGGGGAGTATTTGTAGTCTTTCCATATTCTATAGTTTTTGTTCGCATAGTCTCTCCATGCTCCATAGATTTTTGAGGATTTATTTCAAGATAAAAATCCTCGCCAAAGTTTTCTTTGTAAAAGGCTAACCTCTCATCTGCTTCTTTTCTATTAATTACAAGAAGGTTACTAATATCACCCCAGACACCACCAGATAAAACAATGAGCCCTTCTTTATAGGTTGTGAGAATACTATCAGTTATTACAGGGGAGAGTGGATTAGTAACGTTTACAATAGAAGTAATACGCATCAAGTTTTTGTACCCTATAGTATTTTTTGCAATAAGGATGATTTGAAATACTCTGTCATTATATTGAAGAGAGTATTCCACACCTATAATAGGTTTAATACCTTTATCAAGACAGGTTTTATAGAACTCTATAGTGCCATACATATTACTATAGTCAGTAATAGCAAGAGATGTCATTTTTAGTTGGTTAGCCTTTTTTATCAGATCTCCTACCTTGGGAAGTGCTTTTAAAAGGGAATAATGAGTATGATTACGGAGATGGACGAACATAGTATGATCAGTATATCAGTAAGAAGAAAACAGAAGAAAATCAGTCACTAGCCTCGTATTGATATACTTATAAGATATGAATAAAGCAAAAAAGTATAAAGGAGTAATAGGTATAGATGAAGTAGGGCGTGGTCCACTTGCAGGGCCTGTTACAGTTTGTGCTATTTATATAGAAAATACAAAACTAGTTAAAAAAGATATATTTGAAGATAATATTAGAGATTCCAAGAAAATAAAAAAAACTACTAGAAACAGTATATATTTAACTATTAGTAAAAACAGATATTTAAAAACAAATATAAAGTATTCAATTTCTTCAGTATCTGCTAAGTATATTGATAAATATGGTATTCAAGCATCAATAAAGAAATGTGTAGATAAATCTTTATCTGATCTTAAGGCACTAGGTATTCTTATAGAGAAAATACCTATACATATGGATGCTGGTCTTGTTTCTAGTCATAAAAATCTTAGACAAAGTAATTTCATTAGAGGGGATGAGAGTTTTACGGAGATAGCACTTGCGTCTATTATGGCGAAAGAAGAGAGAGATATCTACATGCAAAAGTTACATAAAGTGTTTTCTAAGTATAATTGGCAGAAAAATGTAGGATATGGAACAAAAAAACATAGAGAAGCAATAGACAGGTACGGTATTACAAAATACCATAGAATCTCTTATTTAAAGGCTTTTAAACAATTCGATAAAACAGATAATTAAAAATATCATTAAAATTGATAAATATTAGTATATTTTTACTTGTTTTTATCATGTAATTCTCTTATTTTAGTATATTTTTTGATGATCATAATTAGGTGTAAAAATATACACATTTTTTGATATCAAAATAATGATTTTAACGTTTTAAAATAAGGGTTTTTTGATTTGTATTTTATCCACAACTTTTACCTATTTTATCCACCTTTTTAAGTGATTTTTTATTATACTTACTATATCAAATTGCATGTTCGATTCTAGTTATAAAAATTTTCGAGTTTACTTTTTTCTTGTCTATTTGATTATTTTCTTATTCTCACCCTTTTCTACGGTATTTGCATCACAAAGAACAGTACAATTTTTCAATACTTCAAGATCACTAGTAACTGCAAAATCTATATTTACACCATCAACATTTGTATGGCGAAATGTTTCCTTGTCTACCCATACCTTTACACATACACTTCCACAAAAAATTGCTTCACAGGTCCCATCTCATTTTTTGTTTACAACACCAGTACTCGGATATATGCCTACCAAAATGGGGGGGTACGTATCTCACAATGATGTGGGAGATCTTTTTCGAGAAGACCCTTTATCTTTCTTAAATTCACCATTAAGTAAAAAAATATACTGTTCTCTTATTGCAAAAATATCTTCACTTACCATGTATGATTGTGGAGTTAGTAGCGAAACATTTGTTATTAAGAAAACACCAGAGATAAAGGATATAGAATTATTATATACACAACCACGCAGTGTAACTGTTGTAGGATTACCACTCTCTGATATAGGTGAAAAACTTTTCATACAACATGTTCCGCATGTGCTCACCAAAGAAACATTTTCAGATACAACAATACAAGAGTATACAAAAGAATTTGCTCTCAATGTTCCCCGCATTAGTCATATTTCTCTTTTACCAATTGCTCGGTATTCGAAGTTTGCTTTTGGTGGTGATCTTACACAAGCCGCAACAACATTACGTACAAGTAACCGCTCCCTCCCACTCTTTGATCAACTCTCACTCTCAGTATTCTGTTCTCTCGCATCTCTTTCTACTTCTGTAGATACATCACGATGTAACTATGAGACATTAGTAAACAGTGAGCAGT
>JAHFNB010000001.1 GCA_023267595.1 bacterium
TTTGTGGCGCAGAGTCTCTCGATGGGTGAGCTGTTACGCTTTCTTTCAATGATGGCTGCTTCTAAGCCAACATCCTCATTGTCAATGAAACTCCACCTCCTCGCTTACACTTAATATATACTTAGGGACCTTAACTTGAGATCTGGGCTGTTTCCCTTTTGACCGACGGAGCTTCGCCCCCGTGGTCTTACTGCCGCATTTTTAACCTTTGGTATTCGGAGTTTGATAGGTGTTGTCGTATTGCTACTAATCAAAACCTTCCAGTGCTCTACCCCCAAAGGGAACACGCGACGCTAGTCCAAAAACTATTTCGGAGAGAACCAGCTATTACCGAATTCGATTAGCTTTTCACTCCTTACCACAAGTCATCCAAAGGAGTCGTACAACCTACTGGTTCGGGCCTCCATATATCTTTCGACATACTTCACCCTGCTCATGGTAAGCTCATCCGGCTTCGGGTCTGTAAGTTACTACAATTATTTCGCACTTATCATACTTGCTTTCGCTATGGCTCCGTGACTTTATACCACTTAGCCTGCAGTAACCTACAACTCGTTGGCTCATTCTTCAATAGGCACGCAGTCGAGGTATAAATACCTCTTCTACTCCTTGTAAACATACGGTTTCAGTTCTATTTCACTCCCCTTCCGGGGTTCTTTTCACCTTTCCCTCGCGGTACTAGTTCACTATCGGTATCTAAAGATATTTAGCCTTGCCGGTTAGTTCCGGCTGATTCACCCGAGCTATTCGTGTCTCGAATTACTCAAGATCAAAAACAAAAGAGAGATACATATTTCGATTACGGGGCTATCACCGTCTTTGGCGTTGCTTTCCAACAACTTAATCTATATGTACCTTTTTTGACTCTTCTAGAAATCTACGTTTTTGTCTTACTACCCCATGTGGTATTACTACCACTGGTTTGGGCTTCTCTGTTTTCGCTCGCCGCTACTTGCAGAATAATTTTTATTTTCTTTTCCTCCAGTTACTGAGATGTTTCACTTCACTGGGTGAGCATCATCGGAATGCTCCGTATGACAATACACTATTACATGTACTAAGTTTCCTCATTCAGAAAGTCCCGGATCGAAGGTTGTTAGGCACCTCCCCGAAACGTATCGTCGCCTGACCACGTCTTTCATCGCTCTTTAGATCCTAGGCATCCACCGTATGCTCTTATGTTCCTATTAGGAAACATAACTACCACTTGGAAATCAGACCGCTCCGATTTCTTCGTGTATTGATTCTTTCATATGTCCGTGTCACAAACTCCGCTAGACCCCAGTGATATAAACTACTGGAATAACAGTATTGTTGCGCGTGTTGTGCACGGGATTCTATTGTCAAATTACAACAGGCTACTCAATGATTTTGGAAAATAAAATCCGCCATCTCGGCGGGTCGTAACGAATGTCACAAGTCCTCCGATTAGTTGGTTTTGTTTTCGTTAATTTTTATCATTAAGTAGTGCTTCACATACTATCAAAAAGCCTTTATGGAGTCAAGCAATTTTTGGGGAAGGTGGGTGCTAGAAGTATAGAGGTAGGGTAATGACCAAAAATACAATGAAAAATGGCGCCGTAGGCACCATTTTTCTCTTCTTTTTACCCTCTATTTTCTTATGAGGTTTTATTAATTCTCCTTCATCTTCTCAATTGCTTTTGCTGCTGCATCTCGTCCACCGAGGCCAAATGCAAGCCCTAGTGAAAGTGAAAGTGCAAACACTACTCCAGTAAAAAGTACTTCTACTAATCCTTGAGCAATACGTAGTTGCGTAAGGGCAGGAAATACTCCACCGACAATAATGATTGACCACTTTGAAACTTGTGCAGCAAAATCTCCTTTCATTCCTGTTGCCTTTACTGAATGTCGTACAAGTCGCGCAACAAAATCACCAACAAGCATTGCCATTACAAGAACAATTGCTGCGATAATAACTTGTGGAATGTATACAAGAATATCACGGAGTAATTGTGTAACTTGTGTTAAACCAAGTATTTCAGCAGATGCAATTGTGAAAGCCACAATAACAAGCCACTTAACAATACCGTGCAAGAATCCTGCAAGGGAAATTCTAATCCCTGCTTTCTCACTTAATTTATCAAGTCCTGCACGATGAAGTGCATTATCAATACGAAGTACGGTAATAAGATGACCAACCGCACGACCAAGAACAGAACCTGCCCCCCAGCCAAGTGCAAACACAAGGATGGCAATAATAACGTTTGGTAGGAAAGCCATGAGTGTCATACTTGTATCTACAAGTGCTTGACCCAAAATATCTAGAAAATTCATAATAAGAATCGTTTATAAGTTATAAAGTGTGTATATATACACCTTTATATTCGACATATAAAGGTACCTTAAGTATACCCTGCTATGCGTTTACAATCATGTGGATTACAAAGGCAAAAAAGTGTTCATTTTCAGTTCTTTTTTATTTTATGGTATAGTCAAAGACATGAATTTTAAACAGATACGCGGATATGCTACCATCATCCTTCTCATTGCTGGATTCCTCACAACAATACTTATCTATTTTTCTTCACCAAAAATATCTGAAGCAGAAAAAATAAATACACAAAAAGAAATACCTATTCATACTGGTAAATATATTCTCATACATCTAGATACAATGACACTTGATTTAAAAGATGGAGTAACAACATTACAAACTATTCCTCTTGTGTCAAAAGGAAAGCCTGCTAGTTATTATGAAACAATTGGTGGCTATTACCTACATGACTACAAAGAACCACTTCATTTCAGTTCTATTGGACATGTATATATGCCATATAGTGTGCATATATTTGGAAATTTTTTTATTCATGGTATCCCCTATTATCCTGACGGTACAAAAGTATCTAGTTCATACAGCGGTGGATGTATACGCCTCTCTGATGATGATGCAAAAACAGTATATGATTTTATAGAACGTGGTACTCCTATTATCATTACACAACATGGTGAATATGATTTTTCACCTACACCACATACCCCTATAACATTAGAAAGTATCACTATGACACGCCTTATGGTAGCCACTATTTCTCTTGAGTTTCTTACCCAAGATAACGAAATTAACACTACTTCTGGAACAACTACACGCCGCACCCTTCTCAAAGATCTCTTAGATGGTGATGATACAGTGAGCACTCTTTATGCACAAGCAATGGGAAAAAACACGTTTATTCAATCAATGAATGACAAGGTAAAAAGTCTTGGTCTTACAAACACAGTATTTATAGATGTAACACAAGAAGCACAAACAACACCAGAAGACTATGAACGTTTTATGAATTACATAGGAATGTACAAAGCATATCTGCTTACAATTTCTTCTTCTACACCAACAATTTCTCAGTAAGTTTATCAATTACTGCATCGTGAGGTGCATCAATAATATCTCGTACAAACTTATCGTACATTTTATATCTATATTCATATTCTTCTACATCCATAATAGAATACACAATATCTCGGCCCATCTCTGCACTTAATTGTTCAAAAATCTTTTCTGCCTTTGGTCTTTTAATTGCCTCACCCACAAGAATAATATCCACTCGTGATTGTTCAATACCAATAAAAACACCTGAAACAATAAATAATTTAATGCGTCCTACTGTTTTAAAACGATTAGCCAGATCACGTTTATCAACTAATTCAAAATCAAATAATAAGTCTTTTAATGCTTGATTATGGGGGAAATTTTTATTCAATGCAAATCCAATAAACTCTTTTACTTTGGATGATTTTCTTCCTTGTGATACAAATGTTTTTGTTTTCTTTTGTTCAAGAAATCCAAGCGCAGTGAGTGCTGATAACTCCTTACGAGCAAGAGCACTTTTGGTTTTTGTTTTATCTGATACATCATGCAATGAAAAAACTGTTTCATCATGATGCAAGAAAAACCGCATTATTTTTACTCGCTCTACACCGCCTAGCAATCGCGTCAGAAGTTCCATAAGAATAGTTTATCAAGATTCTCCCTTTGCAACCACTTGCCAAATTATAAAAATGTGACGAAATAAGAAAAACAAAATCCCCTTTCGGGGATTTTGTTTTTCAGAACTATTACTTAAGTTCAACCTTGGCACCTGCTTCTTCGAGTTTCTTCTTCCATTCTTCTGCTTCTGCTTTCTTCACATTTGCCTTTAGGTCTACTGGTGCGCCATCTACCATATCCTTTGCTTCTTTAAGACCAAGACCTAGTGCTTCCTTAACTACTTTCATAACTGCAATCTTTTGTTCACCGGCTGATGCTAGATGTACTGTGTATGCATCCTTTCCTTCTTCTGCGGCTGCTCCACCTGCTACAGGTGCGGCTGCAACTGCTGCTGCAGAGACACCAAACTTTTCTTCAATTGCCTTTACTAATTCATTAAGTTCAAGCACTGACATGTTTTCAATCTTTGTCAAAAGATCTGCGTGTTTTTCCATAATGTTTATATTAATTTTTAATTAGAAATTATTAAGCCTTCTTCTTGGCTACTTCTGATATACCAATAGCAAGACGTTGAATCGGTGACTTTAAAAGATATGCGAGTTGTGAGAGCAACACTTCACGTGGAGGAATAGTTGCAATTGAAAGCATTTCTGTCGCATTTTTAAATGCTCCATCAAAAATACCTCCGAGAATTGCAAAACTCTCCTTATGTTGCTTGCCAAATTCATATGAGAGACGTGCAGGAGTTAAAAGATCTTCTCCATAAACTACGGCAAGTTCTTCGCAAATTTCTGGAGCATCCCCTTTTATTCCCACTGCATCTACTGCGCGACTCCAAAGTGACTTCTTTACAACCGTGTAATGAGTATTCTCACTAAATAATTGTGAACGAAGTATACTTGTATCCGCAACAGATAACCCTTTGAACTTAACATACACAGCACTCTTAGCACCTTTCAAAGCATTCGTATACGAATCAATGAGTTCTGCCTTCTTTGTGCGGGTTAATGCCATATAGGACTAGGTGTTAGGGACTAGGTGTTAGGGACTAGTCCAATTCAATAAAACAGATACCTAATCTATCTGATAAACAAAATTAAGAGTGATATCTAAATTTCTCTAGATAGTACCTCCGCAGGATTTATCCGAACATGTAATCATGTTGTAGGACCTACTTCTTTGGTTTACAGGAATAATACTAACACAAAGGCAGATAGTAGACAATAGACTAGGAGAGACTACGAAAACAACAAAACCGCCCTTGCGGGCGGTTTTGTTTTTCTCCAACGTACACTACGTTTTTGAATTTTGTTTTATCAAAGTATTTTCATACTAAGATAGACAGAATTGATTGACGCAGATTAACGCTTTGTTGTGAAACTTGATGTTGGGAAGTTGTAGATAGTAGCACCTGATTGAAGTGTTGTACCTCCACCACCACCAATAATATCAGACCACTGGAATGATGTTGAAGATGAGAACGAAGTTGTCACGTATGGTGTGATACTTGTCTGAGCAACACCGTTAACCATTGCGAAGAGAGAGAAAGTCTTTGATTGACCAGCTCCGATTTCATATGCAGGGTTAAAGTTGATTCCAATAGTTGATGATCCAACTGTAGTTGCAGATGTAATTGTTGAATTACCATCAGCAATACGAGGAGCAGAGATCTGGATGTAGTTAACACCTACAGAAGCTACTGAGATTGCTGAAGATGCTACTCCAATCTTTCCGTTCGCGTCAGCTGTAACTGTAAACTCTCCGATCTTGTTTTCAGCACCAAGTATAAGTGTGTCTACGTTACCAGAACCCACTGTTACTGTTGGCTTTGAAGCTACAAGAGTCATAGCATTAGACTGAACCTGTGTAGCAGATGAGATAACTGATCCACTACCAGAAACAGCTTCGATATAACTAAGTGTAATTCTCACAGTTGCAATACTTGTTTGTAGTGAACCGCCTGAAGTTGAACCTAGGAATCCTGCAAACTTAACTGTTACAGGTACATCAGTTCCTGTTGAACCAACAGTGATGTTAAGACCTGAAACAGATGTTGTAGCAGTAGCACCAGATCCAGCAACTGCCTTTGTTACACCACCAACAGTAATACTTTCAATAGCATCAGTACCTGTAGTTGCGAATCGCATTTCACGAACCGTAGCTATAGTACCTGCTGTTGCTGTACTTACCTTGAATGTTGCAATACCGAATGTTGAACCTCCAACTACGAATTGTGCCACCGGTGATGATGACTGTAGTGTAGATGCAGCAAGCGTTGAAGCAACAGAAGAGATAGCAACACCAGCAGCTGATGAAACAGTTGAAGTGTTACTTACTACTCCACGTGAAGTCACTGCCATATCAGCAGTTACCGTTGGGTAAGATGATGATGGAGATGATGACGCGTTTCCTCCGATATCAGCATATACATCAAACGTAATTGATCCGTTTGCAGGGATAGTGATATCAGTAAATGAGAATGTTGATGTTCCAGATGCTGGATTTCCTACTGGAGTTCCAAGAACTGTTGAACCATTCTTAAGTGTAAGGTTACTGTAGTTAGTAATAGCATTGGCCACAGCTGGGTATGTAGAACCTACATAACCTCCAACTTGTGGGTTAACGCCGACTGAGTTCACCTTAATTGCTTCCGCTGAGTTAGCATTAAGTGTGAATGATGCAATCTTTACATTTGACGTATTAGGAGCAACTGTTGCTGCTGTGAATCCTGATGTACGTGCAAATGTTCCTGCTCCTGAAGTAATCGTAAGAACGTTACCTGTAATAGCAGAACCTGCTACAGAGACTAGTTCATATGAACTTTGTCCTTGTGCATTATTTGATACACCTCCTACGACTGCTGCTACTGTACCTGATGTATATGCAGCACTGTTTGTGTCTACAACATCAGCCTTAACTGTAAGAGTTACAGTTGTACCTGCAGGAATAATAAGTGATGAACCAAGTGTGAATGTAAGACCTGATTGTCCTCCACCAGTAACTGTAAAGTTCTGTGAAGTTCCAATCTGACCACCGTTTACGTATAGAGATACGTTATTAAGTGTAGAGATTGTTGTTGTTGCGAAAGTAACCTTAAGTGTGTTTACTTTTACATCTTCACCATATCCCTTCATTGTGAATTGTCCAATTGGAACATTTGTTGCTCCACCTGTTACCTTTGTAGCAGTAAATGATGGGTCAACGTTAACAGTTACAGATCCACGATTTACTGTGATAGTACCGTAAGTAGCACCACTTTGTGTAAATGTAGAACTGTTGATTGTTGCAGAAACGTTAACACCGGCTAAGTTTGAATCTTCAAACATTAGGTCTGCCACGTTTTCAACACTCATAGTGATTGTACGGTATGAACCTTTTACAATATCAGCACGAACGTCGAATGTGTGTGAACCTGTTGTAAGAACATACGGTGTAGCACCGAAGTCAAACGTTACCTTATTATTGTTTGCTGCATTGACCATTGTAGGACCAGAAACCTTAGCACCATCGATGTAAAGGTTTATATTCTGTAATGAGTCAGCTGGAGCTGAACCAACGAACTTGAATGTAGCAGCCTTCATGTTAACACTACGTGTTGACACTGTTGCTGATCCAGACCAGATGTTGTATTGCATAACTCCTGCATCAGGTGCTAGCGCAGACGTGTTTAATGTCGCGAAGTTTACTGAAGCAGTTGTTACGTTAGCAATTGTAAGTTGGTTACCTGATACACCTGTGAAGGTAGATACGGCACCACCTGCAGTCACACTATTAAGTTGTACACCAACTGATTGACCATTTGTACCACTTGCAATGTCGGCACGTACAGAAATTGTACGTGAACCATTAACAGTGAAGAGTCCATTTGTAGCATTGAAGTTGATGTAACCACCTGTTACTACAGAAGCCGCATCTGTGATACGAGTATTTCCGTCGTAAAGGTATACATTACTAAGTGTTGAATCTGCTGATACTCCAGTACGTTGTAGTTTTACACTAGTAACTGTACCAGAACCTGTGAAGGTAATATTAGCAAGAAGCGCACCTGACTGACCTTGTACAATCATACCTGTTGGCTGTGAGCCAGAAAGCATAGCTGAAATTGGGCCAGAAGATGTTGGAGTTGTTCCTGGATTTGTAGAAACAGTACCGTTACATACTTGGTTAAGTAGGCCACGTGTACCTGCAAATACATTTCCTGTAGGAGCAGTAATTCCAAGATCCACTAGGTGAAGTGCTTGGAGTTTATTAACTGCAACACGAGTAGCAGCACCAAAGTATGTAGTTTCCATTCCTGGAGAACCTGCACCTGATGAAGCAATTTGTGTTTGTGGATACATGTTAAGAACCTTTTGAAGATTCATAACATCTGCACCACGAGAACCAAGTTTCATATTCGCATTAAACGAGTATGAACAGTTCTGCTTTGGAAGGTTGAGAGCTGCTGATGCAGTAACTGCACTAGCGACTATACCTCCGATGATAGCTACTGATGTAACTATCTTCATTGAGAGATGATTCATAAAACTTTATGTTTATAAGATTTAAATAATGTGTTAATTAATGCACATCATCGTATTTGCGTTTATTTAGTTTCGACTTAACTAAACGAAATACTTTTAATGACAGACGATCTATTGACGACCGAATGCAACTTGAGAAACAACTTTTAAAAAATAAAGCAAAATACTCTATTTAATTAAAGTTTTTAATCTGCGTCACTATTCTGTTGTCAACGATCTTCATCTGTCTTCAAGATACCTTATAAATTGTATCTCAAATACCAGAGGACGCTCTCAAACAGAGACGTCTACAAACAGTATAGTGATTCCACATACAATTGCAATTATTCATTACAAAAATGTGTGGATAATACCATCTGAAGTACATTGCTGTACTATGACTAATCCTCTCATATTTTGCCAGAAAAGTCAATAAAATGAGTATGATCAATTGAATACTAGATGACGGGTATTTTTTAAGCAAAAAGACCTACTTACAAAGGTCTTTTTTGTATTTCTTTTGGTGTCCAACCTTAATCTTCTAAATTATCTCAAAACGTACCTACTCCAACGCTTTTCCCCTATACGCTCTATAAGGTTGTCATAAAGGAGAGCATTTAACTCTCTTTGTATTGTTTTTTCACTACATCCTCGTATTCTTGAAGCAATGTCCTTTATACTCACATCCACCCCTTTAACAAAAAGGGCTAGTATTTGCTCACGTCTTGACTGTTTCCGCATTTGAAATGAAGACGCAAGAGGAAGATTATTACTCTTCACATGCTCCATGAGGTTTGTATGTACTGAACTTATGTCTTTTATTTTATCTTGTCCTTTATTTACTAATTCTTGTCCTTTATAATCTTTTCCTTCTAATTTTGAGGTAATACCTGCTTGACGTATAAGATCATGACTACGACGCAAGTCTTGTTCATTTGTATGCAGTCGAGCAAGATTAAGAGGTGTGAGTACATCATAGGATGTCGAAGTGATTGCTGAGGTGAACGTACCTTTATCATCTAATGCTTGATCATCTACAGAAAGCATCTCTTTGGTAAGGATTGGTTGTTTCTTTTCTAAGACAAGTTGTAATGAACGAAATCCTTCCATGAGTAATTCGCCGTTCATTTGAGAGACAATTCCCGTAGTGATAGCAACGTGAAGGAGTGAGACAATTTCAGTAACAGACTTAAGTGAGATTTTCATTTCTATTACTCTGTCTTTTACATCTAATTGGGAAAGGGCATTCATTGAAGACAAGAGTGCTACTGCATTTTTTCGTAAACCATGTTTTATGGGTTCAGAATTAGACATTAAATCAGTAACAAGATAGAGAGCAGTTACGAGTCGTTCTGACTTTTTTGCAACTAATGTTCCGTAGTCTTTTTTTGCTTCTTCATTCATAATGTCTTTTATTTGTCTTTATTTATATATCTATTGTCTTATAAAATATCTGTAACTTCTGTCTCTTTTTTATTATGACTTATTAAAAGTTACTACTACTGGTACATAGTGTCTATTCTATGCCTTTTATTACAAATGTAAATACTTGTCTAATACAATTTTTATGTCCCTATGATAAACAACCTCTACCTCTACCGTTGTTCCTTTCTTAATCTCTTGTTTCTTAGTTCTCTTCTTCGTTATTCCTTATATAAACACTATGTTTTTGGTATACTTTTTATATAATTATTCCCTATGGCAAAAGAGTCTCTTCAAATAGATGTACCACGTACACGTAGACGCCGAAGTAAAGATCCTGTACTTACAGAAACTGTACTTGGTGTTCTTGCAGTGATCTTTATTATGATTGGGACACTTCTTATTTTCTCTGCTGTTGGTGCAGGTGGTGAAGGTGGGAAAAATCTTTTTGAAGGAATAAGTTCCCTTATTGGTAAGTTCACCTATCTTACTCCACTTCTCTGTTTTTATATTGCTTACTATTTATGGAAAGAAGAGATCCCTGAAATACGTTTTATGACTGCACTTGGAACTATCTGTCTTGTGCTTGGTATTGCAGGATTTGGAACTATTATAGGACCAATCAATCAACCACCTGATCAAATCTTTGGTGGATACCTTGGTTTGGTTATTGTGAATCCTCTTCTTGAATACTTTGCATACTATCCGAGTATTGCAATATTAGTTGGTATTACTCTTATTGGAGCAATTATCACTCTTGAACGAAAACCGTCTCTTACACCACTGTTACAGATACTTATGTATCCACTTAAACATATCTTTGCATTACGCCAAGCAAGAAAAGAACAGTCATTTGATGATGAAGAACACGAACCTGCACAATATGTACCAGAAGAATCTATAGAATTGCAAGATGACAACTTAAGAAAAGAACTTTTTGGTGAACTTGCACCAATTGATGATGATCTCCCACAACTCAAAAAAGAAATACCTATGAAGCCAGTCATACTCACACCTGAGTTTGTACCACCGCCACTTGATCTCTTAAACGTTGATAGTGGAAAATCAGGTGCTGGAGATTCTCGTGCAAAAATGATAACTATTCAAAAAACTCTAGAGCATTTTAAAATTCATGTTGAAATGGGAGAAGTAACTGTTGGTCCTACGGTTACACAGTTTACTTTGAAACCTGCTCAAGGAGTAAATCTTTCAAAGGTTGTTGCTCTCCATGATAATCTAGCCATGGAGTTAGGATCTGAATTTTTACGTATTGAAGCACCAATACCTGGAAAAACTCTTGTGGGTATTGAAGTACCTAATGAGAGAAAATCTTTACTTGGTCTTCGCTCAATGCTTGAATTAGATGAATTTAAAAATGCAGGTCCACTTTTTATGGCGATTGGAAAAAGTATTATAGGAAAACCAATTTTTGGAGATCTTGAGAAAATGCCACACTTACTCGTTGCCGGGGCTACACGAACAGGTAAATCAGTAACGCTTCAAAATCTCCTTGTTTCATTACTCTATAAAAACTCACCTTATGATTTGAAACTCATTATCCTTGATCCAAAACGGGTAGAGTTTACTGCATACACCAATCTTCCTCATCTCTATACTCCTATTATTAAAGAGCCAAAAGGTGCCATTAAAGCACTCAACTGGGCAATACAAGAAATGGAAAGACGATATGAAATACTTGCAGAACATGGTCAAGTAAATGTACATGACTATAATAAAAAAATATTATCTCCTGCATTAGACAAAGCACGAAAGAAAGGAAAGGTTGGTGATGAATTAACTGACATTCCTCCAAAGATGCCTTATATTGTAATTATTTTTGATGAATACAACGACTTTATGCTTTCTTATCCAAAAGAAATATCTCCACTTATTACAGCACTCACTCAAAAAGGTCGTGCTGCGGGTATTCATCTCATCTTGGCAACACAACGACCAGATGTAAAAGTAATTACAGGAACTATCAAAGCAAATATTCCTGCACGTATGGCTCTTAAAACTACATCACAAATTGATTCACGTACAATCTTAGATGCCTCTGGCGCGGAAGATCTTCTTGGAAATGGTGACATGTTATACATGGCATCAGATAACCCTCGATTACTTCGTCTTCAAGCACCTTTCATTTCTACAGAAGAAATAAAAGCAGTTGTTTCATATATTAAACACGCAAATGTTGATTTTATTCCAGAAAGTATCGATATTTCAAAAGTAAAAGTTGGAACATCAAGTGGACTCGTTTCAGATGACGGAGTAAATAGTGGTACAGAACCAGAAGATGATGAAGACTACATGAGTGCGAAGGATTACGTAATCTCTACAGGAAAGGCATCTACCTCTTCCCTTCAAACTGCATTTCGTTGGGGTTACAATAAAGCAGCACGTATAATCAATGACCTTGAACGATTTAGCATTATCGGTCCTGCACGACAAGGAGAGCGCTATCGAGAAATTCTTGTCGGTGGATCATCTGGTGAAGAGCAATTAGAAGAAACATTACAAAAGGATTCAACAACTGATGATATTTTTAAGTAATGTAAAGATATCAATCCATTATTAATATGATTGAACCTTATGATCTACGGAAAAAGATAGAACTCTATTTTGTAGGAACCCTTCTTGTTATTGCACTTATATACGGACTTTTCCGTGCATACCCTCTCATAGCAGGACCATCTATTACCATCTACAACCCGCAAGATGGTGATATTGTTGCTAGTTCTACTTTTGAAATAACTGGTCTAGTAAAACGAGCAAATGAAATAACTTTACAAGGTCGCCCCATAACTATAGATACCGAGGGTCATTTCAAAGAGGTATTGGTAGCCTACACGCCATATACTATACTGGTATTACATGCTACCGATAAATATGGGGCAACAATTACCAAGACACTTCGAGTAATACCGAAATAAACAATTACCACTTAATATGATGAAGAAAAAAGTTGCAAAACCGCCAAAAACAGTAGGAACACGAGAATCTAACGAAAAAGGAATGAGATCTGGTAATTCAGATGCATTGTTACGAGAAATACAAAATAAATTTGGTGAAGGATCAATGATGAAATTAGGAAGTGCACCGAAAGTTGATGTTGGTGTTGTTCCTACAGGATCACTTGGATTAGATGCTGCTCTTGGCGTTGGAGGATTACCTCGCGGAAGAATTGTAGAGATCTTTGGCCCAGAATCATCCGGTAAGACAACACTGACGCTCCACGTCATTGCAGAAGCACAAAAACTTGGGGGTATCTGTGCGTTTATTGATGCAGAACATGCAATGGACCCAGAATATGCCAAAAAACTTGGAGTAAATATAAATGAATTACTTATCTCTCAACCAGATAATGGTGAACAAGCCCTTGAAATTGCAGAATCAATAGTACGAAGTGGAAAGGTAGATGTACTTGTTATTGACTCAGTCGCAGCACTTACACCAAAAGATGAAATAGAAGGAGACATGGGAGCACAACATGTTGGAAAGCAAGCACGCCTCATGTCACAAGCACTTCGAAAATTAACTGCGATTGCTCATCGTTCACAAACAGTTATTATTTTTATCAATCAAATTCGTATGCAAATCGGTGTGATGTTTGGAAATCCAGAAACAACTCCAGGTGGAAAGGCACTTAAGTTCTACTCTTCTGTTCGCCTCGATATTCGTAAAATTGCTCAGATTAAAAAAGGAGATGATGTTGTTGGTGCTCGTACAAAAGTAAAAGTTGTAAAAAATAAAGTTGCAGCCCCTTTTAAAACAACTGAATTTGATATTATGTACAACGAAGGTATTTCTCGTGAGGGAGAACTTCTCGCACTTGGTGAAAAGTTTAAACTTGTGCAAAAAACAGGAAGCAGTTATACCTATGGAGATGAAAAACTAGGTCGTGGGTATGATGCTGCGCGTACATATTTACGAGAAAATAAAAAAGTTGGTGCTAAACTAACAAAAGAAATAGAAAAATTATTAGTAAGTGGTGCACTTTCATATTCTGGTTCTGTAGATCCAGAAGAAAATGAGCAACCAGAATAAATAACAATGATCATGTTTAATCCACACCTAGGAGGAGAACCTATAAACACTCAAAGAGAAATTATTGAAGGATACACAGTGCCTACAGAACAAGAGGTCATGATGTGGGATATATCGAAATTAGAAAGTGAATTTAAAACTCTCGAAGATTTACGAATGAATCTCATACAAAAAAGTGAAAGAGAAAGTGGCATACCTGACTCTACTATTATAGGACAAGTACGAACTCTTGCAGAAATAGGACGATCTATGTTTTCCAGAATAGAGACCTTAAAGAAAGGAAACTAGTTCAAAAATAGAGAGATTTGTATTTCGGCTATTTTTTGGTATGATAGTGCTTACTATTTGTTTAATTGGAAAATCCTATGGCAAAACTTGATTATAATGAAATAAAACCTAGAAAATACATCGTTTATAATGATGAACCTTTTGAAATACTTGAGTCTCACGTAGCACGTACCCAACAGAGAAAACCACAAAATCAGGTAAAGATGAGAAATATGCTAAATGGAAAAGTAATTCCTGGCACTTTTTATGCATCTGACACTGCAGATGAAGCAGATATTATAAAACGTGAAGCAAAATTCATCTATGCAAGTCGTGGAGAATATTGGTTCTGTGACCCACATGATGCAAAAAATAGATATACAATACCTGAAGATATTCTAGGGAATGCAACAAAATATTTGAAGGCAGACACAATTGTCGATTTGATGATTTTTGAATATGATGACGAAGAAAAAATAATTGGTGTAACTCTTCCAATCAAAATGACTTTCACTGTAAAAGAAGCACCTCCTGCAATCAGAGGAAATACTTCTTCTGGTGGGAACAAACTAGTGACCCTTGAAACTGGTGCACAGATTACAACACCACTGTTTATTGAAACAGGAGAAAAGATTATTGTAAACACAGAAACTGGAGAATACGTTGAACGTGCACCTAAGAACTAACTCTAGTTTACTTTAATCTATAATTATTCCAGATACGCGAAGTCTAGAGATTTTTGGAAGAAGACGTACATATACTAGTACGGCGACTGAGAAAAATCTCGTAGCGACAAAGTAGATGGGATGATTATAGATTAAAGTTGTATTTTTTGAGTATTTCTGACTCCACTTCTTCCTTTGGTCTTCCATACGTTAAATAACTTAATTCTTTCAGAGAATCGATTCGTGACATATCCCCTATCTTTGGTGGTAACGTAACAATATCAAATGGTTTTCTTGGTTCACCATTAACAAGCATTTTTATATATGCATGGTAGTTTTCTATCTTCATGATATCTCCTGCAGTAAATGTAGGTGCAAATTGTTGCTCGAGATACTGTGCATCGTCTCCTCCTACACGAAATACGGCAAGTGATCCAACATTTCCAAATACTGCACCTTTTATATCTTCTGGTAATTGTGCAATGTATTGATGTGCTACTGAAAGAGATAATCTGTACTTGCGTGCTTCAGATAAAATACTTGCGATACTTGGTGTCGTCACATTTTGGAATTCATCAATATACAAGAAAAAATCTGGTCGCTCTGTTGCGTTCACACGTGACATTGCTGCTTGAGATAATTTACCCACCAAGATAAGTCCAAGCAAATGAGAATTAATATCTCCAAGTCTTCCTTTTGAGAGATTTACTAGAAAAATCTTTTTCGTATCCATAATTTCTCTAAAATTAAAAGCAGATTTTTCCTGTGCAATAATCGGCCTCATAATATCATTTGACATAAACACATCAAACTTACTGTTAACATACTGTGTCCAGTTGGAGAGACCTTGCTCCCCTGTTGTTTTCTCTGCATTTTGCCAAAATTGTAAAAGAAGTGGATTTTTTGTTTTTGATAATTTGTAATCTCTGAAATCTTTATCAGAAAATACTCGTGATATTTCCAAAAGTGTATTTCCACTTTCTGGATGTTCCATAACAAGAAGTGCTGCATTTCTAAAATATGATTCAAATCCTGGACCGCCGGAGACTTTCATATCAAATAATTTATTGAAAATGCCGAGTAATTCATTAACCACAAATGTCTTTTGTTCGGGAAAATTCTTATCATATTCAAGCATATTTAATCCCATTGGACGCTCTATATAACTCGGATCAAAGTAAATGACATCTTTGGTGCGCGCAGGTGGGATATGTGACAAAATATCTTGAATATCAGATCCATGAGGATCGATAAAGCAACACCCTTCCCCATTTTCAATATCTTGAATAATCATATTTTTCAAGATAGATGTCTTTCCTGTTCCTGTTTGACCAATAACGTATAAATGTCTCATTCTATCCTCACGAGCAAAATGTATCGTTTGTTTTTGATCACGGAAATTATTTATACCAAGTACAATTCCTTCTGTTGGCATATCCATTGGGGCTTGGGCTGCTTTTTGTAACCTGACATTTGCCACATCTTTTGTCTGCATTGGAAAATGAAATACTGATGCGAGTTCAGAGATGTTAAGTGGGTAACTTTCATCTTCATTCCAAAGACGATATGAAAAGCGGTGAAGCAAGGCTTTTTGTTTTCTCCCATCTACTTCTTCCCACACAATACTATTTCCTCCAACAAGAGAAAACTGTGCGAACGCATTCTCCAAATCAGAACGTATTGCTTGTGCACGTGCAAAGTCTGCGGCTGAAGCAATAATACGAATATTTGTTTCAACAATTGTCTTTGCTAATTTTTCTTGTACATATTTCATTGCATTTTCTTCTACCAATGATGGTTTCTTTTCTTTTTCCTTCTCTAATTGTTCTTTTGTTTTTGATGCTGAAAACATTTCACCAAGCACATGAAATGTTTCTTTAAGTGTGCTTTGTTTATCGATTACTCGTTTGAGTGTTTCTCCTTTTCGTAAATCCTCGAGCATATCACCGTATCGTTTTGCAAAGACATCTCCCGATGGACGTATGAGTAACTGTAGTGCAAGTCCTTCATTATCTTTTGCAATTTTTGTAAATGTTGAAAGAATAAGAGACATTGGATCGGCTTCCATGTTTTCATAGGTTTTTATAGGTAATGCAGGATGCGTACTTGCCTTAGCATACGAAGCAGCCGTGACTGCATGACTATGAAAAATATTATAATCATCTTTACACTCACGAACTTGTGCAGTTGGAAATACACCTAACACCACTTTTTCAAATAACGCCGCATAATCAATGTGTATTGCACAATAAAATGATGTCGTCGTAGTTCCGTTTGCTACACCCAGTTCAAGGGTATAATAATTCTTCTCTTTATTTGTTGCATCACTTGCGAGTGCCTGCATGGATGCATACCACTGTTCCATAAGTGCCATCATTTCCTTCATACTCTTCACATTTCCCTCTGTTCCTTCTGGGAGTATCACTTCAAACAACTTCATATGAAGTGCTTTCCACTCATCTTTTGCAAGATTATTATCCATCACATGACCAGAAAGAAGATACTGTACTAAGAATCTTTCAAAATCATCTTCCACTTCTGGATCATTTAATTCTTGCGCCATAATAAAGGCATTTTTCACCCCTTTATCTGCCATAACTTGAGCAAGCATAGAAACTTGAGCATCAGTCTCTCGTGGAGATAACCATTCAAGCAATCTGTGTTTCTCTCCACTTGTTAATTGCACTTGTGGTGCAAGTATTTTTTCTTCTGGAACTTCTCTATAATCACGAACCACTTCACGAGCATGATCACTCTCTTTGAATCGATTTTCGAATCCTTTTGCACGCTCAATTTTATTCGCAAGTTGCAAGCGTAAGTGTGCCACCTCTTCTTCAGGAGTAGTAAGCAGTGTATCCATACTGTACAGTTTACAGTTTACGGTCAACAGTTGCCAGTGAATACAAATGCCTATTGAGTGATAATTTCTGCTTTTCCGTCAGTAATCAAAATGGTATGTTCAAAATGCGCAGATTTTTTACCATCACGAGTTTTAAAAGTATATCCATCATCTGCCAAATATACTTCATCAGTCCCTAGATTTACCATTGGTTCAAGTGCAAGTACCATTCCTTTTACAAGTTTTGGACCCTTCACTCCATCATCAAAGTTTGGTACATAGGGTTCTTCATGTACTTTATACCCAACACCATGTCCTGATAATATTTTTACGATGCCATATTTTTTTGGAATTGCCTTTTCAATAGCACGTGATATATCATTTACATACTTTCCATTCTCTGCTGCGTGTATTCCTGCCATAAGCGCTTTCTTTGTCACTTCAATCAATTCTTCTTCCTCTTTTGTTATTTTTCCAACAGGTACAGTTATTGCCGAGTCAGATATCATTCCTTTATGTGTCACTCCACCATCTAATCCAACAATATCCCCTTCTTTGAGCACATACTCCCCTCCTATGCCATGCACCACTTCATCATTCACTGAAATACAAATACTTCCTGGATATGGATAATCTGCCCCAAATGGTTGATAGTGTAAAAATGCAGGTTTGTCCCCCATCTCTACTATCATATCGTGAACAAAATCATTTAAATGTTGTGTGGTAACTCCAGGACGTACTTCATTTTTTACGGCCTGCAAAACACGCGCAAGTCTTTTTCCACTTTCACGTAGTATTTTTATATCATTTTCTGTTTTTATTTTTACATCATATTTCATAACATGTAGTTTCCAGCATCTATCCTCTAACATCTAACTTCTCCAGTATTTCTTTATGAACTTCTTCGATTGTTTGTTCACCGTTAATATGTAGCACCTTGTAACGTGGATCATGTAAATACACATCAAGTGTAGGGAGTACTTCTGTCTCAAACCAAGAAAGTCTACGTTCTATATCCTCAATACTCTTATCATCATCACGTCCACGAGCAAGTAATCGTTCCTTTGACCAACCTTCAGAGACATCAACATAGACGACAATTGGTTTTTCATATCCTAAAAATGTAATAGCACTGTGTAATACATGTACTTCAAAAGGTTTACGTGGCGCGCCATCAAGTAATATAGTTTCATCACCTTTAAGTGTGTTTATAAAAATATTTGCCCAATTATAGACAGCCAAAAACTCAGGTTGTAATGCTCCTAGTTCATTAACTTTTCTAGAGAGAGAAGAAACATAGGTATCTTGTTTTGCAAACGCACGAAAACCATCCCCTGTTGTGATATGGACTACATTTTCTATACCTTTACCTTCCAATTCCTTTTTAAGTAATTCTGCCTGAGTCCCTTTCCCACATCCAGAACGCCCTATAAATATAAAGAATTGCTTCTGTCTTTCTCCTTGCATTCCTGTATGCTATCACAAAATGTGAGAAAAATCTTCTTATACTCCGTAGACTTTCTTCAATGTTTCTTGATCACCCTTTAATCGTCTTCCTTCTTTAATGTTTTTATATAGTTTATATCCACTGTAAGCCAAGTAACTTGCTCCTGCGACAATAGGCAACACTCCAAATGTACTAGCAGCCAATATACCAGTACCTGTAACGACTCCTGTACTACCTGTTGCTAGAGTGCTAATAAATCCTGGAACTAATGATGCATTTACTAATATATAACCCATACCGGCTACAATAACTGGTAATGTAACTGCTTCCATTGCACCAAAGGAAGAAGATGTACTGGTAGATTTTATAATAGTCTCTGCTTCTCCATAATTTTTTCCCTGAATATTTGGATATTTTTGAAGAAGTTCATTATGTGCAACATCACTTTCATTTGGTGTAATTGGTGATACTACCTCTTTTTTCTCTGGAGTATTCATTGCTACTGGCGTAGCAATTTGTTCAGGAGGTTTTGAGAGTGTTTCAGTTAATTTTTCTACACGCATTGTATCTTCTGACTTTGGTAATTCTGGAATTGGTGTCTCGAACTTTGCATCTAGGTTTTGTAGAAGAATTGCGGGAGATTCTACTTGTGCTGCCTCTTCAACAGATACTGGCTCAAAATCAATACTATTATTTGGTTTATTTTCCATATTTTTATTAAGCAAAAACTTTTCTCGCACGATTCGTATTAATCATATTTTTTATCTTACGCACACCCTGATATAAAAGATATGCTGCACCACCTACTGCAATAACTGGGCCGACTACAGAAGTAGCCCCCAACATAGTCATTTCAATTGTACCACTTGTTAAAAGAGCAGAAACTCCAGATGACAAAACCCCTTGTCCTGCAGAATTTGCCGCCGCAAGTCCAAGAAGAGACAACATTCCACCACCAATCACTGTAACACCAGATACAGTGGATTTTTCTTTTATATCCAACCTTTCAAAATCTAGACCAGATTTTACTGTATTTTCTGGTGTGTCAGATGGACCCATTTTTCTTCCATAATCACCATAACTACTCATAAGTGAATTCAAAACTTGATTTTCTTTTACTTGACCTTCAACTGTATTTTCTTCACTCTTAATTTCTGGAGATGTAGGTAATTTTTCTTGTAGTATAAGTGAATCTTTTATTTCTTGAGCACGAATTATATCTTCTGGTTTTTGATCTACAGACTTTGATACTTCGTATTTTGCATCTAAATCTTCCGGAGGAATTGCAGGAGATTCTACTTTTGCTGCTTCTTCAACAGATACTGGCTCAAAATCAATACTATTATTTGGTTTATTTTCCATATCCAAATAGTATATACCTGACTCAAAATAAAAACACTACCTGTATCAAGGTAGTGTTTTTATGTAAAAAACTAGTATTCTTTCATAGAAAGTTGAGCATCAATCTTCTTTATCAAATCAAGTACTACTGATACAACAATTAGCAAACTCGTTCCCCCAACTTGAATTGCTGTTAATCCAGTCACTGCTTGCACAACAACAGGAAGAACAGCAACTATTCCTAAGAAAACTGCACCAAAAAGTGTCACACGAGCAAGGACATACCCAATATGTTCTGCCGTTGCGGTTCCTGGTCTATATCCTGGGATAAACGCACCATTTTTCTGAAGGTTATCTGCTGTCTTTTCTGGATCAAACATTACTGCCGTATAAAAATACGTAAATGTTACAACAAGAAGGAAATACACTCCTCCATACACCCAATGATTTGCAAGTAATGAATTAACTGTAATTGCAACTGAACGAAGCATATCTTGTGAAGATGTTGCAAGTAATTGACCTAGTAATTGTGGAAAAAGTAAAATTGAAATTGCAAAAATTATCGGCACCACTCCTGCTTGATTAAGACGAAGTGGAAGATATGTCGAATGTCCTAATGTACTTCCTGACATACGTGTTTGACGTGCATAAGTCACTGGTACTGGACGTTCTGCTTCTGTTACATATACAACTCCTGCAATCACAATAAGCGATAATACAAGTAGCCCTACAACCATCGGAATCTGTGATACATCAAATGTAATGAAAAATTGTCCCAAATGTTGTGGAAGTGCCGCAACAATACCTGCGAAAATAATTAAAGATACTCCATTTCCAATACCTTTTTCATTAATCTGTTCACCTAGCCACATCATGAGCATGGTACCTGCAGTAATGATAATGAGGTTAAGTGCCATAACTTCTCCTGTTAAACCAGAAATAACATTCTGACGTGAAAGAAGGGTAAGGAGTGCAAATCCCTGAAGTACCGCCATAGGAAGAGTAAGTAAACGACCATATTGTACAAAGCGACGACGTCCTTGATCTCCCTCTTCTTGATACATCTCTTTAAGACGAGGTGAAAGTACCGTCGTTAACTGCATAATAATAGATGCAGTAATATATGGTCCAACACCAAGCATCACAATAGAAAATGATGCGATTCCCCCTCCTGCAAAGATATTAAGTAATCCGAAAAAACTATTGTTCTGTAAAAATTGTGCAAGATTTGATGCATCAATCCCCGGAATTGGGATAACTGCGAGTATTCGAGTAAGTACCAAAACACCAATAACAAATAAAATACGGGTACGTAGTCCGCGATCAGAAAAAATTGCCGTTAAGGTATTCATGATTATTTCTTTTTCTTAGCAGACACTTTCTTTTCTTTTTTTGGTTTCACAGGAAGTGCCGGCTTCTCTGAAATTGTAACAGTTCCTCCTGCTTTTTCAATTTTTTCTTTTGCTTCTTTTGAAACAGTACATCCTGAGATAGTAAGAGCAATAGCAATCTCCCCTGTCCCTAATATTTTTACCTTTGGATGTTTACCAAAAATTTGTGCAATAAGACCTTTTGCAACAAGAGCCGTAGGTGTAACAACATCTCCTGCAGAAAATACTGAAAGAGCACGAACATTTACCACTGCTTCTGGGCCACGATAAAATACAGACTTCGCGCGATTCTTTCCATGACCTCGTAACTTTGGAAGTTTCTTGATGATATCACGCATTGCTGGACGAACTCGGTGACCAGCACGTGCAGTTTGACCCTTGCCACCTTTTCCAGATGTCTTGCCACGTGTACCTCCACGTCCTACGAGTTTTGATTTTTTAAGTGCGTGTGCACGTTTGATTTCGTGTATTTGCATAATAGTTTACTTAGTTATTTCCACTACTTCAGTAGGAATCTTTGTCACTTGTACTGGAGATTCACCATGTGCATACGCAATTTGTTCCAATGCTTTCATAGTTGCGCGGGCATTGTTTAATTTATTCTTTGTTCCAGAATAAAACTTTGCAGTTACATCAGATAATCCAGCAAGCGATAAAATAGTACGAGCAGATGATCCAGCAATGAGTCCGCGTCCACGATTTGGCATAATCATCACTGATGACGAATTATACTTTGCTTCAATATCATGTGGAAGAGATTTACTTTTTGTCATTCTAAGATGTATCATGTTTCTCTTTGCAGATTTGAGTGCCTTTTCAATAGCAACTTGTGTATCAAGTGCTTTCCCTGTTCCAAGACCAATACGTCCATTTCTGTCTCCTGCAACGAGTGCAACAGAAAGTGTAAAACGACGTCCTCCTGAAACTACACGAGTCACACGACGAATACTAATAGTTTTACTATCAAACTCTGGCTTCTCTCGTGGAGCACGAGGTCTACCTCCTGATCGTCCACCTTGTTTTCCTTTACTAGACTGTCCTCCGCGAGCACCACGAACAACCCGTTCAGGTTTATCTTGTGCAACTGCGACATTTCCTGTTTCTACTACGGTACCTTCTTCAATTGTTTTAATTTCTTCTGTCATACTATTTAGAATGTTAAACCTGCTTCACGTGCGGCATCTGCTAATGCTTGTACTCGACCACGATATGAGAACCCTCCACGATCAAATACAACTGACTTTATCTTCTTTGCGAGTGCAAGTTCTGCAATCTTTTTCCCAACAGTCTTAGCGCGTTCTACTTTTGTCATTGTATCATTAAGTGAGATATCTGACGCAGATACAAGTGTTATACCTTTAACATCATCAATAAGTTGTGCGTACATATAACGATTAGAACGAAACACACAAAGACGTGGGCGAGATTCAGTTCCTGATACTCGTGTACGGATCTTTTTATGAAGTCGAATTCTTTTTTCTGTTTTTATATTTGTTTTCATATAGTTATATTACAGATTAAGCAGACTTCTTACCTTGCTTACGACGAATAACTTCATTACTGTAACGAATACCCTTACCTTTGTATGGTTCTGGTTTCTTCATTTGGCGAACTCTGTTTGCAAAGAGTCCAACCATTTCTTTATCAATACCTGTAATAGTAAGAGAACCTTTTTCTGCAACTACTGTTAACCCTTGTGGAATCTTCATAGTAACTGGATGTGAAAACCCAAGTGAAAGGTGAAGTGTGTCCCCTTTTACTTCCCATTTAAATCCAACTCCTTCTACAAGTAATTTCTTTTCAAATGGAGTAACTACACCTGCAATCATGTTTTGTACATGAGACATGTATGTTCCCCAAAGTGCACGAGAAAACTTATCATTCCGACGAGGAGTCGATGAAATAATACCGTTTTCATTTTTGAAATCGATTTCTTCACGAATCTCGCGAGATAATTCTCCCTTTGGCCCTTTGACACGTACCGCATGGGCATCAAGAGTTACCTCGACACCTGTTGGAATATGTAATTGTTGTTTTCCGATTCTGCTCATACGTTTATGATTACCAAATTGTGAATAAAAGTTCGCCGCCGACCATTTCTTTGCGGGCTTGTTTATCTGTCATGATGCCTTTTGGTGTTGAAAGCACGAGGATTCCATGACCATACTTCACAGGAGAAATATCTTTTACACCTGTATACATACGCTTTGATGGTTTTGAAACACGCTTCACATCGTGAACACGTGGTGCTCCACCTTTATATTCAAGCACAACTTCTACAGTTGGCTTTGTACCATCCTGCACATGATATGTCTTGATGTACCCTTCTTGTTTAAGGAGTTCAAGTATTGCCACCTTCATTTTTGATGAAGGAATAGTAATACTGGTCTTTTTTACAAGACCCGCATTTTTAATTGCGATGAGCATGTTTGCTAGTGTGTCCATATATGTTTTACCAAGATGCCTTTTTAATACCTGGGATCATTCCCTCGTTTGCAAGTTCACGGAAACATGTTCGACATAGACCGAAATCACGCATGAATCCTCGCTTACGACCACACTTAAAACAACGATTTACAATTCTTGAAGAAAACTTTGGTGTTTTCTTACTACGTGCAATAGTTGATGTTTTTGCCATTGTTGTTATTAATTACACTATCTGAATATCACGTGATTATGTACGTAAATCTTGGGTTTTTACCAAAACTTGCGGAGATACACGGATTACAGACAGTCACCGGATTCTAGCATAAAATCCCCTCCTTAGCAAGAATAAAAGAAATCCGCGCCATAGGCGCGGAGAAACCGAGTTTTACTTTTATCCGATACGTAACACACTACTTAGTCCTCGTAACTTCTTTTTTCTCTGTTCTATGAGTTTTGCTTTTTCATCACTAGAGAGAGCGACTCTTAATGTGTCTTCGAAATCTCTCTGCTCTCTTTCTGCCATCTTTTGACTTGTAATAGCAGCAAAGAATCCCCACGCAGAGCGTGCTTGACCTTGCTTATGCAGTGCACATAATCGAAATTCTTTTTGCCTCATGATTTCAGGATCTTGTGCATCAAGAGCATCTGCTATAACAATTAAAGAGTTAGGAAATGGAGGTCGTGTATCTTGATCATCATCTCGATATATCTCGATCGCCTCAGAAATATCTTTCTTCCTATATTCAAAACCAGGACAATTTTGGAGAGAAAAATGATATCCTCGTATGTGCTCTACTTCATCTCTTTTTTTATGACCAGCCTCTTGATAGCCACAATTTCTACAAATAAATCCGTAAGCCATGATTCACCTCAAAGAACAAAAGTTACTTCCTACACTACTACACCGTAAAAGTGTGTCAACATAATGAATTACATTATAAAAAAGTATATACTACAGTACATGCAAATTATTTTTTACGTATTGGAAGTTATTGGACTATGGAAAATGTTTGAAAAAGCACACGTTGCAGGATGGAAAGCACTTATTCCTGTATATAGCACATACCACAAAGTTAAAATTGCTAATCGTTCTCTTTCTTTCTTTTGGTTTATGATTTCTCCTTTTATTGGTGTATTTATTACAGTGATATTATGGGGAATTATTGGTCTTTTTTCTTCAATACTAGGAGATACTTCCCCTCTCATTACTCTCTTCTCTGATCTAGTAAGTAGAACTGTCCCATTTTTTGTTGGTCTCTTTGTTATCTTAGTTCTTATCGTTACACTACCACTTGGTATTATTTTGCAATATGATATTGCAAAATCATTTGGTAAAGGTGCTTGGATGACTGTAGGATTAGTCCTTGTTCCTTTTATCTGTAACTTAGTCTTAGGATACGGAAAAGCAGAATATAAAAAAATACATAGAACAAAAGAAGAACAGTAAATAAAAAACCAGTCCATAGGACTGGTTTTTTATTTACCAAGCAATCGGCATTGCATTTCCTGTAACTGTTGTCTGTGCAGTTCCTACTACTTGTCCAGATGGATTTGTAATATTTGCAATAAATACAACATCTTGTTTATAGTACGTACTATTTGTAATCATTGCAGGAATCTCCTGTTGAGCACTATTAAGCGTAAATGGCATTGCAAACTCCTGACCACATGGAATACCTGCTACGGTTACTTGTACATTAGCAATAGGACATACTGCGTGAATACGTAATGAGTATTGACCATAAATACTTGCATCATAGTAATTACTTGCAGGAATGTTGATGTAAAGTCTGAATAATTCACCAGAGTTTACTGGGTTCTTATTTGCAGAGATAACTACATTACCATAGAAAGAATATGGACGTTTGATAAAGATTGGAGAAACGGCTGCGCGGAATGTAGAGGTAACACCTGCAATATCCGTAAGAGGAGTTGTGATAACAATACGATATGAACCTTGAGCATAATTTTGTGCACATGATCCAGTACAAAGATAATCTAGAATATCTTTTGTAAGAGTAAACGTAGCAGAATTACCACTTGTTGTCATAATGTACTTACTTTGTCCAGAACTATTTTCAAGGAGAATCTGATACTGACTCGCATTAATATTATTTGTAGTCCATGTAACATTTACCGTATCTCCTTCATTGTAATGACTGTCAGTTCCTGGTGAAGAAATAGAGAGTGTCCCTGGTTGTGGAATAAGACCATAGGTATATCCAATGTTTGGACTGTAGACAATATTTGTACCATATACAAACGATGTATTTGTTGTTGCAGGTGTAATTACATTTGTCGTAATTGGATTGTATGAATTATATGCGGTATAGTTTGAACCTGTTGTTCCGTACGTATACGTTGGATTATTTGAGTTAGTGATGATAGTCGATGTGATATTTTTTACATATGGATCATATGTATCTACAACTGTTGTACCTGCTGAATATCCATAATCATAATTTGAATATGATGTATTGTATGTATTTGAATTGTAGGTATTTCCATTACAAAGTTGTGCATTGATTAGATCACGTGTTGATTGTCCTACTGTACCTGTTGTAAGAAGACCACTATTTGATTGAAAAGACACAACTGCAGAATACGTAGCCGGACCAAAGTAACCATTTGGTGTTGCATAGAGATAACCACGTCCTGCTAGAAAGTTTTGAAGTGTGTATACATCTTCATTTTCAGAACCAGACTGAAGTGTACGAGTGATAGATGTACCACATCCATAATTATTATAATCGGTAAAAATACCTGCAAAGGTAAATGTTGGAGTACTGAGGAAAAATCCCACAAATCCAAGGAGAAAAATACTGTTTTTGATTCCTGTTTTCATGGCCTAACCCTACACTATATTTACTTTATTGTCAAGATTCCTCAAAAAGATGTCGGGAGAAAACAAAAATTCCCCTTAAAGGGGAACTTTTGTTTCTTTTTTAACTGTTTTACGCCTTCTTAAACGGAATACCAATAAGTTCAAAAAATGCTGTCGCCTCCTCTTTTGTCTTTGCAGTTGTTCCAAGAGTAATTGCCATTCCAAATATATCCTTTAATTCTTCATCTTTAATTTCTGGGAAAATAGTATGTTCTTTGATACCAAATGTCATATTTCCAATATTATCCACTGATGTCTTATTGAGTCCACGAAAGTCCTTAGTACGAGGAAGAGATACGTTTAATACCTTGTCTAAGAATCCAAACATACGTGCACCACGAAGTGTTACTGCAACACCGATTGGATCTCCGATACGTGTCTTAAATGAAGCAACGGCTTGCTTTGCTTTGCGAAGTGTTGGACGTTGTCCTGTAATCTTTGTAAGGCGATCAATTACGAGATCATTTCGCTTACGATCTTTCTTCATTGCAGTTCCTGTTGCGACAGAAACACTTACCTTTACTAAGTGAGGTGATGCAAGTTTATTTTTATATCCGAATTGCTTTGCTAATGTTGCATACGCAAGTTCCTGCTTTTCTTTTACTCCTATAAATTCACTTTTCTTTGCCATATATTTTTTGTGTAAGCACGATTGGTCTCTTTCGAGAACGTCGTACGCGCTTATCTTGCGGATAGATTCTATCTCGCGTTATTAATTGGTAGACCTATACTCTACTATAAAATTAATACTTTGTAAAATAAAGGGCGATGCTTGTAGCATCGCCCTTTATAAAAAGTAAGAAATTATTCCAGATAGGCGAAGCCTGGAGATTTTTGGAAGAAGACGTACACACTAGTACGGCGACTGAGAAAAATCTCGTAGCGACAAAATAGATGAGATGATTTATGACTTTTTAACTTTCTTTTCGGCAAGTTTCACATTTGATGCGTCCATTGGCATTGCTACATCTATAATTCCACCTTTCTCCCCTGCTTTCTTTGGGCGAGTATGCTTCTTCATAAGGTTAAGTCCTTCAAGGACTACTTTATTTTCTGCGCGTAAAACACGAGCAACAGTCCCTGACTTTCCTTTTTCTTTACCTGCAATCACTATTACTTTATCTCCTTTTTTTACTTGCATATATATTAAATTACTTCTGGCGCAAGTGATGCGATTTTCTTATATCCATCAATTCCTGTTTCTGATAATTCACGAGGCACTGGTCCAAATACACGACCTGCTTTTGGTTCTTTCTTTTCTTTATCAACAATCACAACAGCATTATCATCAAAAGAAATATATGACCCGTCCGCACGACGAACTTTCTTTGTCGTACGCACAACAACACCATATACAATATCCTTCTTCTTTGTTTGCTTTCGAGGTTCTGCAACTTTTACAGAGAGAACTACCATATCTCCAAGAGATGCATAGCGACGCTTACTTCCACCGAGCACTTTAAACACACGGCCGAACTTTCCGCCTGAGTTATCTGTAATCTTCACATTTGTTCCTGCTTGTATCATAGTGTTTGTATTAGTACTTTCGTAATTATTTGCGACCGACTACCACAAAATTTTTATCCTTAGATAGTGGACGACACTCTTCAATAACCACAATATCTCCTACCTTGTATTCATTCTTTTCATCATGGGCTTTATAGTGTTTATCGATTTTGTAGAACTTCCCATATTTCTTGTGAGAAACATATCGATTCACATTAACTACAACAGTTTTATCCATCTTATCTGAGACGACTGTACCTGTTAACTTTTTTCTTGTTGATTGAATTGTTTTCATAAAATTATATTTAACGTGCAACGACGCGTGTCTTTACAGGAAGTTTTGTTCCCGCCTTTCGAAGTGATTCACGAGCAATGGCTTCTGTAACACCATCTACTTCAAACAAAATTCGTCCTGGACGAACTTCAAATACATAACGTTCTGGATCTCCTTTTCCTTTTCCCATTGGTACTTCTGCTGCTTTTTGTGTTACAGGACGATCAGGGAAAATACGAACCCAAACCTTTGCAGTTTTTCCTGCTGCACGAGTCATTGCGCGTCGTGCTGCCTCGATTTGTGCTGCAGTAACGCGAGAAGGAGTTTCTGCCTTAAGACCAAATGATCCAAAAGAAACAGTAATACCTCGTGTTTCAGGACGTTCAAGTTTTGCCTTAGATAATCGGGCAGTTTGCCATTTTCGGTGTTTTACTTTCTTTGGGAATAACATATAGGTATCATTAATTATTTCTGTCCTTCTTTCTTATCAAATTTCATACCACGATAAATCCACACTTTAATACCAATAACCCCATATGTCATGTATGCTTTATCACGTGCAAAGTCGATATCTGCGCGAAGTGTCTGAAGAGGAATACCTCCACGCTTGATTTGTTCACGGCGTGCCATTTCTGCTCCACCAAGACGACCAGATACTGCAATACGTGCACCAAGAACTTCACGATTTCCCATAACCTTCTCAATGGTCATTTTAAGAACACGACGAAATGGGAGACGCTTTTCAATTCCTTCTGCAACCATTGCTGCAACAATTGCTGCATCTGCTTCTGGATTATTTACTTCGATAATGTCTAACTTCACATCTTGTGGAACAATTATCTTTAGACGGTGCATTTCTTTCTTGAGTGTTGTACGTAATTTATCAATACCATCTCCACCACGACCAATAATCATACCTGGACGTGATGTATGAATCATAATACGATATTGCTTTTCACTTCGTTCAATTTCAATCATTGAAATATACATACCGCGAAGTTTCTTTGTTAACCATGAACGTACAAGAACATCTGCACGAAGATGATCAACATACTGAGGTGTTGTTTTTGTAAACCATCGTGACTTCCAATCGCGAATGATACCTAGTCTATGTGAATATGGGTGTACTACGTGTGTCATATAATTATTTCTTTGCTTCCTTAGGAGCAAGTTCTATTACTACCTTAGATGTATGTTTGTGAATTGGAAATGCGCGACCCATTGCTCGTGGCATCCAACGCTTAATCACAACTCCTTTATCAACCGTTGCCTTCTTAACGATCAGTGTATCCGCAGCAACTCCTGCATTTGCAATTGCAGAATCAAGAAGTTTTTTAATTGGAAGTGATCCACGTTTGATTAAATGTGATAAAATAGCCTGTGCTTGTGATGCAGTCTTTCCTTGAACAAGTGACGTAATCAAACGTACTTTTCGTGGTGCTTGGCGATAATTGTTTAAAGAGGCTTTCATATAAAATATTATTTCTTCTTGGTCTCAACAGTTGCCTTAGCAGTCTTTGCAGCAGTGAGTTCCCCTTCCTTCTTCTTCTGATCGATTTCTTTTTGCATTTTTCCACCATGACGAACGAATTTACGTGTTGGAGAAAATTCACCGAGTTTGTGTCCAACCATATCTTCTGTAATCAGAACTTCAATATGTGTCTTTCCATTATAAACTCCGAAAATAAAACCAACCATTTCAGGAGAAATATCTGAGCGACGAATCCATGTCTTAATCACTCCTGTTGATTCAGGACGCTTGCCGAGAACTTTTTTAAGTACTCGTTCATCAACGTATGGACCTTTGTGTAGTGATCGTGTCATGGTTTTTCGTAATAGGGCTTAATTATATCAGTTTTTTCGTGAAAGTAAAGATAAACCCTTTATTATTTCTTCTTTCGTACAACACGACGAGATACGATGTGTACGTTTGAATACTTCTTAGGACTACGAGTCTTGTGGCCTCCTGTTGTCTTTCCTTGCTTTGTCTTTGGACGACGTGTTCCTCGTGGTTGTGCTCCTTCACCTCCTCCGTATGGGTGATCTACTGGGTTACGTGCTTTTCCACGTGTCATTGGTCTCCATCCAAGATGACGAGATGTTCCTGCCTTTCCTAGATTTCTTAGACGATATTCTTCATTTGATACTTCTCCAATAGATGCAAAACACGTGTCTACTATTTTTCTAACTTCTGTTGAAGGAAGTTTAATAGATGTATAACCATTATCATGAGCAACTACTTGTGCATACACTCCTGCAGAACGAACAAGTTTTGCGCCACCACCACGCTTTACTTCAATATTGTATACAAATGTTCCTACAGGAATATTTTTAAGTGTTGTACGATTACCGACTTCTGTTGGAGCAGTTGTTGAAACTATAAATGTATCCCCTACTTTCATGGTCTTTGGAATAAGCACATAACGTTTTGCTCCATCTTTGTATGCAACAAGACCAATAAATCCAGAACGGTTTGGATCATATTCAACAGTTTGTATTTTTGCAGGAATATCTAATTTATTGTAAACAAAATCAATATCACGATATGAACGCTTGTGTCCTCCACCACGTGATTGAGATGTGATACGACCGTATGCATTTCTTCCAGACCCACGACGAAACCCTTTTGTAAGAGGTTTATATGGATCATTAGTCGAGATAATACCTCGATATGATACCGTGGTCATTTTACGTCGTGATGGTGTTGTTGGTTTATATGATTTCATACGTGTTTTATAACCTAATTATTGTGAAATAGTGATAGTATCACCCTTCTTTAAGAAAACGATTGCTTTCTTGATTCCTGATTGCACACCTTTTTTCCCACGAACAAATACATTTCGTGCAGGCATATTGGTAATATTAATTGCACGTGGTGTTACTTTGTATGTCTTTTTTATTTCATCTGCAATTGTTCCTTTTGTTGCATTTTTTGTCACAACAAAGGTAAACGCATTACTATTTGATTGCATTGATGCTTTTTCAGTAACACGTGGAGCAATAATCACACTCTTTGCTACTACCTTTACTTCTTCAGTTGTTGTTTTCTTTGTTGCCATATATATTTATTTAACTTTAGATGAAAGGTACGCAATAGTATCTTCTGGATTTGCAATCACCAAGTATCGTGTATTTGCAATATCAAGTGGATTTAAGTCATCCATATTGTGAAGTGTCATGTATGGAAGATTACGAAATGCTCGCTTTGTCATATCACTTCCCTTTCCGATAGTCATATATACATTATTTGGCTTCTTGTAACATAGTGTCTTGAAACCTTCGATAGTAGTAAGCCCCTGCATCATAGTGTTTGCATCTTTTGTCTTGCCAGTTTGTTCAGGAATTGCATCAACAAAGATTACCTTACCAGACTTTACTTTTGCAGATAAAAGTGAAAAGAGTGCAGCAATTTTCATTCCACGTGGAATAGTTTTTTTGTAATCCTTATCATTGCGAGGACCAAAGGTTACACCTCCATGACGCCATAATGGAGAACGTGATGATCCGTGACGTGCACGTCCAGTTCCCTTTTGTTGCCATGGTTTAATACCTCCTCCTCGTACTTCTCCACGATTCTTTGTGTGTGCAGTACCAGCACGACGATTTGATGCTTGAGAATAAAGAACTTGTGATACAAGATCTGCATTCCATTTCGCACCAAAAATATTCTCTGGTAATTCGAGTTCCTTCTTTACTTTTCCTTCAATTGTATATACTGGTACTTTCATAATAATGTTCTAACTAGTTCTGTGATACGAGTTCAACTAATGTGCCACGTTTTCCTGCAACTGCACCCTTAAGAAGGATAATTCCATTTTCAACATCAACATCAAGAATCGTTGCATTCTTTTGTGTAACGCGATCACTTCCCATTCTTCCTGGCATACGCTTTCCTTTGTTAACACGTTGTTGTCCTGTTGAACCAATAGAACCGACTTCACGTGCAGAGTGCTTTTGACCGTGTTGTCCCCATCCACCTTTCATACCATGACGCTTCATACCTCCTTGGAATCCTTTTCCTTTTGAAATAGAAGAAACAGTGACAATATCTCCTTTGTTGAAAATATCACATGCAATAGTTGCACCAATAGACAAGTCTCCTGATGGTGTACGAAATTCTTTCACTGTTTTATACGCATTATCTTTCAGATGTCCACGAAGTGCTTTTGAAACACGTTCTTTCTTTTGAACTCCTGACCCAACTTGAATAGCCTCATAACCATCTTTTTCTAAGGTCTTAAGAGCAGTTACTGTCATAGGAGTAGCCTTCAAGATTGTTGCAGGATGAACTCTTCCGTCTTCGGAAAAGAATTCTGTCATATGTTGTTTTGTTGCGAGTGTGAATTTCATACTTTTATCTGTAGATATCTATCGGGTTACGCCATTTTTACATCAATATCAACACCAGAAGGTAATGATAAATTGGTAAGTGCTTCAATCAATTTTGCATTTGGATTCACAATATCGATGAGACGCTTGTGCACACGCATTTCGAATTGTTCACGAGCATCTTTGTAAACGAATGATGCGCGGTTCACAGTGTAACGCTTAATTTCCGTTGGAAGTGGAATTGGGCCGAGTATCACTGCTTCAAAACGTCGTGCTGTATCAATAATTTGTTTCACTGATGCATCAAGCACTTTACTTTCATATGCGCGTACACGTATACGTAACTTCTGAACTTCGGCAACTTTTGCTGCTTTCGTTTTTGTTGAAGCCTTCTTTGTTGCTTGTGCGGTTACTGCCATGTTTGTAATGATGAATATCTTATTAAGAAGATATTATTTATGCAATGATCTTTGTAACAACTCCTGCACCTACTGTCTTTCCTCCTTCACGGATAGCAAAACGTCCTTGTTCTTCAAGAGCAATTGGAGCGAGAAGTTTAACAGTAAACTTCACAGTATCTCCTGGCATAACCATTTCTGTTCCTGCAGCAAGCGTTACTTCTCCTGTTACGTCAGTTGTACGTACATAGAATTGTGGCTTGTAACCATTTAAGAATGGAGTGTGACGTCCACCTTCTTCTTTCTTAAGAATGTAAACTTCACATTCAAAATCAGTATGAGGCTTTACACTCCCAGGCTTTGCTAGAACTTGTCCACGAAGAATATCTTCCTTCTTAATACCACGGATAAGAATACCTGCGTTATCTCCTGCTTGTCCTTCTGGAAGAGATTTATTGAACATTTCAATACCAGTAACAATAGTTTTTGCAGTATCTTTAAGACCAACAATTTCAATTTCTTCGTTTAACTTGATGATTCCACGTTCAATACGTCCTGTTACTACAGTTCCACGTCCTTCAATAGTGAAGATATCTTCTACTGGCATAAGGAATGGCTTTGCAGTATCACGTTCTGGTACTGGAATGTAGGTATCAAGTGCATTCATGAGTTCAACAATCTTTTGAGCCCAAGGATCATTGATGTCTGTTGCTTGAGATGCCTTAAGACCTGAACCACGAATAATTGGAGTATTTGCTCCATCAAATCCTTGTTTTGTAAGGAGTTCACGGATTTCCTCTTCAACGAGTTCAATCATTTCTTGGTCATCAACCATATCACACTTGTTTAAGAATACTACGATTCGAGGCACACCAACCTGCTTGGCTAGGAGGATGTGTTCACGAGTTTGTGGCATAGGACCATCAGTTGCAGCAACTACGAGGATAGCGCCGTCCATCTGAGCCGCACCAGTAATCATGTTTTTAATATAGTCCGCGTGACCTGGAGCATCGATGTGTGCATAGTGACGAGTGTCAGTCCAATATTCACTGTGTGATAGAGAAATAGTAATACCACGGGCCTTTTCTTCAGGTGCCTTGTCAATTTCGTCTACTCCTTTTAACTTAATAGAAGCATCCTTAAGGTGAAGAACGTTAAGAATAGCCGATGTAAGTGTAGTCTTTCCATGGTCAACGTGACCAATTGTTCCTACGTTTACGTGTGGTTTTGAGCGATCAAATGTTTCTGCCATATGTTTTTGTTGGGTCTTGCCTCCCTTTTTTATAGGGGGTATTGGACTAATAAATTATATAAATAATAAAGAAACTAGTAATTTTGCTAACTCTCTCTTAGCCAAGCAAGTAAATCCGAGATAAAGTGCCAAGTGAGTGACAATGATTCTAACATATCTACCGTATTTCTGCAATGTTTATAAGTATAAAAAGAAATTCCCCGCACATGTGCGGGGAATGATTCGGATTTCTCCGAATCGATCGGCTATTGCTAGCCGGAATTACCGAAGTCGGCGCCGACCAGTCCGGTATTGATCGCGGTGATCATCGTGTGTCCGCGATAGACATCCGGCGGTGGCGTTGCCGGACTGTTTTCGGCCATGAGGCCGGCGTTCGCGCGCGCGTCGATATAGAAATAAATGGCACTGCCCGATCCATGGTCTCCGGCGGAGTACGTCGGAGGTGCCGCGCCCTGCGTCGGTATCGCCTCGAGATCGTGCCGGATGATCATGATTTCGCCGCGGTGGCCGAACTGGCCGGAATCGATCACAATCGGCACGCCGCCGACGATTCCCGAAACCTGGATTCGCGCGCCGGTGGCTTTCTTGTCACCTTTGATCACCAGTGCGTTATCCTGCGCACCGAAACCCGGCGGTGCGGCTGCCGGATTGCCGGGAGGCGCCGCCATGCCGATCGAGGCTGCCATGGCAAGCACTGCGCCTGCCATGCACATCAGGAGTTTTCTCATTGCATTTCCCCTTGTAAAGAACCCTCCTCCTCCCTTCCCTCAAATGAGGGAGGGCAAGAGGGTATTTACAAATACTACAACGTACTTTTAAAAAAGACAAGGTAATGTGGATAACATAATCTAGAGACAATATTATACTTATACTCAGATAAAGTTCTCTTTTTTATTAACTTAAATCTAATTTTTATAATTATATGAAAGCATTACACATGATTGCGTTTATCCTTCTTGTTGTCGGAGGATTAAACTGGGGGCTAAGTGCCATTGGATACAACGTCATTGATATGTTACTTGGTGCGGGTTCAACACTTGCACAAGTGGTATACATCCTCGTTGGCCTTTCTGCACTTCTCATTCTTGTTACTCACAAAAGTGATTGCAAGACATGCATGGCGTAAATATTTGTTTGGTTTACATTTTAAAGAGCAGCATCTACGATGCTGCTCTTTAAAATGTTTTATTATATTTTGTATCTTAAAAAAGATAACATTGTAGCGACAAAGTAGTTCGCCAAAATATTTTTTTAAATTACTTTTTATTTTCCGCAATATCCTTTGCAATGTTTGCAGGTACTACATCATACTTTCCAAACTCCATCGTGAAACTTGCGCGTCCTTCTGTCATTGAACGAAGTGAATTCACGTACCCAAACATTTCAGATAGTGGAACCATAGCACGAATAACTTTATCTTGTCCCCGCTCATCCATTCCTTCTATTTGTCCGCGCTTTGAAGAAATATTTCCTGTAATATCTCCATAGAATTTATCAGGTGTTACAATTTCCACTTTCATGATTGGCTCTAGAATAACTGGCTTTGCTTTTCCTACTGCATCCGCAAGCGCCATACCTGCTGCTAACTTAAAGGCAATTTCAGAAGAGTCCACTTCGTGGAATGATCCATCGTAGACTTCACAAGAAATATCTACCATCTTAAATCCAGCAAGTGTTCCTCTATCCATAGATTCACGAAGTCCCTTTTCTACTGCGGGTACGAACTCTTGTGGAATTGCACCTCCTTTGATTGAGTTTATAAACTCAAAGTTATCATATCGTTTTGTATTCTTTGGTAAATCTTCTTTTGCAATGGTGTAATCAATAGGTCTAATATTTATTTTCACATGACCATATTGTCCACGACCACCGGATTGCTTAATATATTTTCCTTCACCAGAAGCATTACCAAGAATAGTTTCTTTATAGGCTACTTGTGGCTTTCCTGTATTTGCTTCAACGTTAAACTCTCGCTTCATACGATCCACAATAATATCTAAGTGTAATTCACCCATACCAGAAATAATTGTTTCAAGTGTTTCTGGATCAGATGAAACACGAAATGTTGGATCTTCGATAGCAAGTTTTGAAAGTGCAATACCCATTTTTTCCTGATCTGCTTTTGTTTTTGGTTCCACACGCATTGAAATCACAGATTCTGGAATCACAATTCTTTCAAGAATAATTGGATGCTCTTCAGTACACATTGTGTCTGAGGTAATAGTGTCTTTCAATCCTACTGCTGCAGCAATTTCCCCAGCATATACCGTTTTCACTTCTTCTCGTTCATTTGCATGCATTCTCAAGATACGTGATACACGTTCTTTTTTATCTTTTGTAGAGTTATAAATATAACTTCCTGCTTCTAGTGTTCCTGCATACACTCGAAAGAATGTTAACTGCCCAACGAACGGGTCTGCCATAGACTTAAATGCGAGTGCAGCAAATGGTGCAGTGTCAGATACTTCAACTGAAATAGTCTCACCCGTATTTGGATCTATTCCTTTTGGCGCACTAATATCAAGTGGTGATGGTAGATAATCAATAACTGCATCAAGCACGAGTTGTACTCCACGATTCTTAAGGGATGATCCACAAAATACAGGGAATAGTTCATTTGCAATGGTTGCTTTACGAACTGCGGCTTTTAATTCTTCTATTGTAAACTCTTTTCCTTCAAGATACCCTGTCATCATATTTTCATCTGTCTCCACAATCTTTTCAATCATTTCCGCACGACGCTTCTTTGCTTCATCGAGTAATTCTGCAGGAATATCAACCATAGTTACATCCTTTCCTTTGTCTCCAGAGAATTTTGCTTCCTTCATCGTAAGGAGATCGATAATACCATCAAATTTTTCTTCTTCCCCTATTGGCATTTGCATACGCACTGCCTTCTTTGAAAGGCGATCCAAGATAGACGCATAGGCTTTATCAAAGTTTGCACCCATTCGGTCTAATTTATTGATATAGCAAATACGAGGAACAAGAGCATCTGATGCATATCTCCAATTTGTTTCTGATTGTGGTTCTACACCTGCTACTCCGTCAAACACAACAACAGCACCGTCAAGCACGCGAAGTGATCGCTTTACTTCAATCGTAAAGTCGATGTGTCCTGGTGTGTCGATAATATTAAAACGACATTTCTTACTTGTATCTTCTTTTGTAGAATATGTAGGGTTCCAAAATGCAGTTGTCGCAGCAGAAGTAATAGTAATACCACGTTCACGCTCTTGTTCCATCCAATCCATAACTGTATCTCCTTCGTGTACTTCACCGATTTTGTGTGACACACCTGTATAGAACAAAATACGTTCTGTTGTAGTAGTCTTTCCAGCATCGATGTGAGCAATAACTCCGAAGTTTCTTGTTTTGTTTAATGGATAATCTCGAGACATAAATGTTATAAATTAAATGTTATTGTAAAGAACTAATAAATATTACCAAGCGAAGTGCGCAAATGCTTTATTCGACTCAGCCATTCTGTGAGTATCTTCCTTCTTCTTTACTGCAGTTCCTTCATTATTTGCTGCTTGCATGATTTCGTCTGCTAATTTGAAACGCATTGCTTTTCCTTTCTTTGCATTTGCTGCTTCAAGAATCCAACGTAATGCGAGCATGAAGCGTCGTTCCTCACGTACTTCACGAGGAACTTGGTAGTTTGCTCCACCAATACGACGTGAACGCACTTCTGTTACTGGCCCTGCATTTCTTAGTGCTGCTTCAAATGTTTCTAGTGGATCCTCTACCTTTAATTTTTCCTTGATAATATCAAAAGCATCGTACACGATATCTCGTGCAGTATTTTTCTTTCCTCCTGTCATCACATAGTTAATAAACTTAGATACCTTAAGTGAATTATATTTCGCGTCAGGTCCTACGATATTTCGATTTTTAACTTTTCTACGCATGGTAATGAATTGTACTTGTGTGCTGTTCCCTGAAAGCGAGGTACTTCACAAGTGTTTAATTTCTGTAAGGCTTTCAATACTTGATAAACAAGTGCTACCTATACTACAACAAAATAAGGATAAAAGCAAAAGCACGACCTTTCGGTCGTGCTTTCTTATTTACTTTTTACTTTGCCTTAGCAGCCTTTGGTTTCTTTGCTCCGTACAATGATCTCCCTTGGAATCGCTTATCAACTGGTGTTGCATCTAATCTTCCACGAACAATATGGTAACGCACACCTGCCAAGTCCTTTACACGACCACCACGGAGGATTACCACAGAGTGTTCTTGCAACTTGTGACCCATTCCTGGAATATATGCAGTTACTTCCATCCCATTTGTGAGGCGTACACGAGCAATCTTACGAAGCGCAGAGTTAGGCTTCTTTGGTGTTGTTGTTGTTACCTTGATACATACACCACGCTTAAAAGGAGAATTATAAAAATTAGGACGATTTTGTATTGCATTAAAACCACGAGTCATAGCAATAGAACGCGACTTTCTTTTTGTAGTCGTGCGTGACTTCTTTACCAGTTGATTAATAGTTGGCATAAATACTATATAGTAGTCCACATACTACCAGAGGAGACACTTTTTTGCAAGAAAGAAAACTATCGTTCCGTTCTTTTTAAAGCAATAATTGTATCGTTCCGTAAGTCATAAACAACTGCAAGAGATGGGTACATGATAATATAGTCCCCCTCTTTCACATTTTCAAAAAGAGAGTTCTGTTTCTTGAGATTTTCCCCATCTTGTACTCGAACAACTGCATCTGGCATAGTTTTTGGTAATTGTGTGTGCTTCCCTACACGTGAGAGTATTTCTGATTGAGAAACAACAACATCATCTGCAAATGTTGTACCTATAAATGCATATCCTCCATAAAGTGCAGATCCTGTAATTAAAAACCCGATGAAAATCTTAAAAGTAGAGTGAAATGTTTTTGAGAGAAGTATGTCGCGAAGAGTTCGTTTACCATAATGCTTAGTGCTTCGTGCTATTTTTGATATAGTTCCACGCTTTGGAGAATGTTTTTTTTGTGTTGTACGAACAGAAGATTTCATTGTCTTCTCATTATAGGACAAAAAGACAATTATTAAAGACAACTTATAAAGATTCTTGTGGATAACAAGAAAAACTACAAAAGTATACTTTGAACAACACCAAAAACATATGGCATAAACATCCCATAAAGGACAGATGCAAGGAGTATTGCTGCAATTAAATACAATGGGCTATACACCAACTGTGAATTGATATGCAATCTCGGAAAAAGCCCTTGTAATATAGACATTCCATCAAATGGAGGCACTGGAATAAGGTTGAAAAATGCAAGTGATACGTTCACGATAATAATCGTAAACAATGCTTGCCCAAGAGGAATAGTGAGTAATCCTTGTGAAACAAGTACTTTAAATATAATTCCTGTAATAAGTGCAAGGAAAATATTAGTAAGTACTCCTGCTGCTGCTACAAATGCTTCCCCAAACCTACTCCGTATATTGTGTATGTTATATGGAACGGGTTTTGCCCACCCGAAAAATGTCCCTGCAGTGAAAAACGCAAGTAACGGGACAATCACAGATCCCATCACATCTATATGGGCTAGAGGGTTTAAGGTTAATCTCCCTGCACGATATGCAGTTTCATCCCCTTGTATATAAGCAGCATACCCATGTGCTACTTCATGCAAAATGATAGAAAATACAACGATTATTATGGGAAATATACCTGAAGATAGTGCTAAAACATCATTCATATGAAACATAATACCATGCTTGCCAAAAAACGTTGCGAAACATGCTCTTTTATGATAGGATAGAGCAACTAACTAGAAATATATGGCAAATGTCTGTCCACTATGCGAAAAAGGTTCAAAAGTCGTAGGAAAGTATTCTAATCGTGTTCGTGCTACCAAGTTCAACCCTCGTGGTGATCGCCGTGTATATCCAAACCTCCAGTGGGCACGTATTCCAAATGGTCCAAGAGTAAAGATTTGTACTTCTTGCATGAAGAAAGGTCTCCATCTCCAAATCAAACTATAATGTTGAAATTATCCGGAAAAGCATGCCTACGGCATGCTTTTCTTTTTGCAAAATATTCGCAACTATTTCTCTGTCTCTACTTCCATTAATCTCCCATCAGTTATAAATGAAATAGTCCCATGTGTTATCGTTGAAAGAATTTCTTTGCTATATTTTTGTAATCGTTCTAATGCTTCAGGATTTGGATGCCCATATCTATTGTCTTTTCCAGCACTTATAACTGCATATTCTGGTTTACTATATTTCAATAACAATTCACCATTAGATGATTTACTTCCGTGATGACCTGCTTTATAGACAGTAATATTTTTATCTAATCCTGCTATAATTAATTTTCCTTCTTCTGTACTTGGTAAATCCCCCGTCAGTAAAAAAGTGTCGTTTCCAAATTTTATTTCCATACTCACTGAAGCATCATTCGTATCATTCTTTTTTCCAATAAACTTTTCTGTATAATTTTTTGGTGGATACAAAATTGTTGCAATCACTCCATCATGAAAATCTATCTCATCATTTATTTCTGCAACACGCACATCTGCACTTTCATCTTCAATATGTTTTGTTAGATCTGCAAACACTCCTGTTATACTTTCTGCTTTTGAAATTACAACTGTATGCACATTATATTTTTCTAGTACTGGGATTAATCCTGTTACATGATCTGCGTCCGGATGTGTCGCGACGATGACATCAATATCGTTATCAAAATAATTTAATTGCTTCGATAATTTTTCCAATATTTTATTTGTAGGACCACCGTCTACTAGCATTGTGTGTCCGCTTGGTGTTTGTATTAAAATTGAATCCCCTTGTCCGATATCTAGAAATGATACGCGTAATTTTTGTGGAGTAAGTAAAATTATTATTTGATACAACATGACACCACCTATGAAAAATAAAATACTGATAGCAATTATTTTTCCATAATTACGGAAAAACATTATAATGTTTTCTCTTATTTCGAGAATCCATTCTTTCATAATATACATACTATCATATATGATCCTACTACCACCTCTCACCTAAAACCTGTAAACTGATCTACATGGACTTACATACACTCATTTCATCTGGCTCATATGTAGCAATATTTTTACTCATGACTACAAACGGTATTGCAAATCTTCCGTCGTCACAATTCCTTTATATTATTTGTGGCTACTTTATTGCAACAGGAAATCTTCTTTTTATTCCAACAATTATTGCAGGTGCACTAGGTAACACTCTTGGTAACATCATTACATTTTTACTTGTGAAAAAATATGACAAACCTTTTGCTAGAAAATTATTAATGATGAACGAAGAAACATTTACCAAAGTTCATGCTGCACTACACTCAACATTTACACATAAAGGTATGTGGTGGATTTTCTTGGGTAAACTGACACCTTCTGTAAAAGCATTTATTCCAGTCGTCGCAGGTCTCGCTAGTACTCCAAAAAAACTCACGTATTTTATTTTTCTAATCGCGTCCTTTATCTGGGCGACAGGTATTACATTCCTCGGGTACAAGTTTGGAGAGCATATCACATTCACTTCTTTTTCAATCATTTCATTAGCAATTGGTAGTATCATCTTATTTGTTATATATAAAAATCTAAAGAAAAAATTAGACTTCTAATAGGAGATGACATCTGTGAGAACTCCGTCTTCATACGTACTCTTCGTTTCATTTTTTATTTTGTGTACAAAATAAATCATAAAGAAAAATAGTGACACATACACTAAACACATTTCTAAAAATGAAATCGTGAGTGTAAATGTTGAGAATGGTAATCTCTCAATTACTTCTGCTACATGTAACATAAATGAAATTACAAGCATATCTGCGATACCAAATACTGATGAAATCACACCTGATATATACGACATAACTACTACAATACATGATAGTAGCATTGCGAGTGGTACAAGAGGAAGTACGATAACATTCGCGATAAGTGCATACACTGATACTGTGCCGAATGTATACATAATATATGGAAGTGTCACCACATAAGCAGATAATGTTGTGATACATAATTCTTTCAAAGCACGCGTTGAAATATTTTTAAATATGTTCCCGATTGGTTCTGCAAAATATACTATCCCTGCAGTTGCGAGAAATGAAAGATGAAGTGACACATCATGCAGCAATGCATATGGTTCATACATCACAATTAAAAATAGTGAAATAATGAGTGCTTGTTTTGCTACATATTGTCGACCAAGTAATGTTGCGAGTAATGTAATAAAAGCCATGAGTGTCGCACGTATCACACTTGCCTCCCCTCCCACCATCATCACAAATAAGATTACAGAAACACTAGCAAGTGTGATACGAACAAAAAGCGGTAAGAAAATAAACACAAATAATATAAAAGAAATCACTACTGCAATATTGAATCCTGACAAAACGATGATGTGTGATAATCCTGCTGTGCGAAATGTTTGAATAAGTTCTTTTGATAATGAAGAGTCACCGAATAACATTCCAGTTGCAAGTGCTGATTCTGGTACACTCACATATCTTTCAATACGTAAAATTAAATTTTCTTTCCACCTTCCTAAAATATCTTTCACTGTGTGTGCTTCAATATCTATTATTTCAATTTGTGGATAAAATATTTCACTACCAATATTTCTTGTCGCCAAATATGATGCGTAGTCGAAACTCTTTGCACTTCCATGTGATGGTATTACATCCGGCTCCGAAACTTTCCCTGTTATCTGTAGTGTCTCTCCTATTTTATATTTTGGATACAGTGGTGTACGAAGTTGCACATCAAAAATATTTTCTTCATGAGTGATTGGATGCACAGTAAATATCTGATATGCATCTTTTGATTCAGGTGAAGAAATGATTGTTGCATCAAATGTGCAAATTTTTTCACACACAAAATTATTCTTTTCTTCTACCAACTGCACTCGTATTATTCCAACTACTAATCCAATAGAAAATAATATTGTAACCAGAGGAATTCTGTATTTACCGTCAACTGTAAACTGTTGTCTGTTAACTAGCAACAGTGGTGCTTGTATAAATACAAGCACCACTGTTGCTACTGCCACTTCTGTTGCAAACCTTGAAACTTCACCAACTACTATTCCCAAACATATTCCTACAATCAGAACTAATGTTTTTGAGTGTATATTCATGCTTCAAGCATCTAGCATCAAACTTCTAACTGAGAGTATACTCACTCCTCGGTCCCCTATATAGTTGCAAATCGTTCGCATTATCTGCACACATTGTTGCTATCGTATCTGCTCTTTCATTCATTGTTACTCCTACATGTGCTGGTACATATTTCCAACTGACTTTCACTCCACCTTTCTGAAGTCGTTCCTCCTCTTTTTTCAAATCTTCCCACAAATCTTGATTCAACACCGGCTTTTTCGTAGATCCTTTCCAACCCTTTGCTATCCATCCATCTATCCATTCCGTCATTCCCCTTTTCACATACTGACTATCAGTACATACCTCGACAGATTTTAGACCATAGACATTAGACATTAGTTTTTCTTGTTTAGCATTTATATGTCGCAGTCCTTCAATTGCTCCAGTCAACTCCATGCGATTGTTAGTTGTCATATCTTCTCTACCACCGAGTTCTATAACTTCGTCTAGATTATCGTATTTACTGTTGTCTGTTGTCTGTCGTCTGTCGACTAGTATCACTGCACCCCACCCCCCTTTCCCCGGATTTCCTCTACTTGACCCATCCGTATACATAGTGATTTTCATACATTAGAGTATAACAAACTGCCTTATAACTTCTTTACTTTCAATAAAATTTCTTCGATATTTTTATTATGCACCAAGAAAAAATATAGATTTCCTTTCCCTAATTTTTCCCATATTTTTGCAATTTCTTCTTTATACTGTGTATCTCCACTAGTAATACGGTCTTCTCCTTTCCACTCAAGAGCAACAATATTATTTTTCTTTGTTACTACAACAAAATCTGGGTAGAATTTATTTTTCTGCCATCCTTGAATATAAAATGGATCTTTCTTTTCACGATTACGCACCCAGTACTCAATATTAGGTAATGTATCTAAATCAAGTCTTTCAACAAGTTTCTTTTCTTCACTATTCAATTTTTCTATTTTTTTGTAGTAACTTTTATTAAAGATCTGTGGAATCTCTTGACCAAGACTGATAGTTTCTGGAAATTTTTTTATTGATTTTACTGAAATTTTTTTAGTTTTTATAAGTCCATAAAATTTTTTCTTTGTATATTTTTCAAGAATTTCAGAAATTTTATTCTCTAACTTTTCGAGAAAAAGGTACCTGTTTATTGATAATTCTGTTAATGTTTTCTTATTAATCTTTAATTGATATTCGATTACTTTTTTAATAAACGTAATTTTTTCTTTTCTTTCAAGATAACGAAATCTCAATTTTTTATCAAGCCATACGATAAAATCCAATTCTGTAATATTCCTATCTTGATAAATTAGATTAAGTGATTTTTGTGATTCACGAATCCACTCATTCTCATTTTTAATATCAATAATTGCACGGCCATCATTATCATAATTAATATCAAATTCGAATTTATAATTTTGCTTAGAAAGTTTAAAATCTTCTTTGATTAGATCCTCAAAAGATAACTTCTCTTTTTCATAACTTACCATTGGCACATATAGATCTTTCTCAAATGCGCGACGAACTTCAAATTCTTCTCCTTGATTTTTATTTCTTCCATTAATAAAATCTGATTTACTATATCCGTTATTTTCAAGCCCAGAAATGATTACTTCTGCAGCCTCATTAAAATTCTTAGCGGACGCAAAAATATAACTTCTGTTTAAATTTTCATTTTCTTTTATTTTTGCATAAGGCATTCGTAAGATTCGTCCGATAATCTGTTCTACTGCTATTTTTGATCCCACATTAGCAAGAGAAACTAATACATACGCAAATGAACAATCCCAACCCTCTGCTAGAGCATTGACAGTAATAATATACTTAACCTTACACTTATTCGATAATAAATTAATCCCCTCTAATTCATTTCTTCCTGAAATTTTAATTACTATTTCTTCTTCTGGAATCTTTGATTTCAATAAATAACTCTTTACAGTATCAACAGTTACATTCTTATTTATCTTACTTTCAGATTGTGCTTGAATAAGAGTAATAGGACGTATATATTCTTGTTTATCTTTACGTGCTTCTCTTTCAAGTTCATTTCTTTTTGCTATTCCTCGATCGAGAGCATTCTCCCACTGTACAGAACTTTCAAGTACAATGGGGATTTTAACCATATGTTCCTCTTTTAACTCAGAAGCAGAAATATGTACAAGAATATTACTTCCAGAACGTGGAGTTGCGGTATATTCAATGATAAAACTTGGGTTTAAATCTTTAATAAAATCTATAGAAAGTTTTGTTTGTGTCTTATGTCCTTCATCTATTACCACAAGTGGATTATTTATCCTGATGACATTTGCAAGTGAATTAACAATCGTCCCATTTTCATCTTTTTCTAAAAAATTATTATCTTGTAAATTTTCAAAATGACTAAGAAGTTCACCATTTTCTTTATAAACCTTGTACTTTTTCTGAGAAACTTTATCTTGACGAAATGCTTCTAGACTTGCTACTACAATACACATATTATTATCAATATCACCTTTACGTATTTTCAATGCTTCTTCATTTGAAAAAATGGTAACTTTATTATCAAAGGCTTGATCTAAAGTTCGTCTATGCCCATCATTGCGATCTTTAAATTTCTTCAGTGTTTGTGATTTTATAGCCTCTGAGGGCACAAACCAGAGCACAACTCCGCGTTCCATTTTATTTTTTAAGACTGTTTTAAATATTTCAGGTAAAGCATGACAACCAACGAGAGTTTTCCCTGCCCCGGTCGGTAACTTTATACATACAAATGGGACATTATCGAAAAAATCACTTTTATACGGTTGATTTGTAATCCCCATAAAAGAATAGTTATGTCCGACCCTTATAGATTCTTTTAAGAATTTTTGTAACAAGTCTATTGCTTTTTTTTGATATTTTTTAAGTTCCATAATTAATATACTTTTATTTCATACGGAATTTGTTTGAAAATTATCTGGTGAGAAGATAATACTTCTTCCGATATTGTACAGAAATCTGCATATACAATTTTTGTATTTGTATTTTTCTCTACCTTTTGTAAAAAAGATTTTGTTAACATATTTTTACCTTTTTCTTTAAAAAAGAGGTAAAAATCATTACCTTGAAAATTTCCAATGAAATTTCCAATGATTTGTTTCTTTTCCAAATTTGTCTGTGTTTCAGTAAAATAAATATATTTTGCCAGATCCGTAAAAGATATTTCTTCATCAATTGAACCTTCTGGATTAAAGAGTTTATTACCTAATGTGCAATATTCAAAATTTCCACCTAGTTCTTTTGAAATCTTACGAATTCGTTCTGAAGTAACTTTTTGTGCTATATCTGGTTCAAGTTCAATTAAAACAAATTGTCTGTTTCCATTATCCTCTTTATTTAATTCTAAAACGGCATGCCCTGTAGTCCCAGATCCCGCAAAAGAATCCAGGATAATATCGTTACTTTCTGAGTAAAGGGAAAGTAAATATTTTATAAGTTCTACAGGTTTTGAGTTCTCAAAAACCCTTCCTTCAAATAAATTTTCTAGGAATTTATTTGCACTTGTTGCAGATCCTTTTCCTTCAATAATAGAAACAGGTACCACCTCTCTCTCTTCTTTAATAAATATCTTTATAGAAGGAACCGCATCCCCGCTTTTACCCCAATAAATTCTCCCGTCTTTATTCAAAAGATCAAATTCTTCTTTATCAAAATGCCACTGACGAGTAAAAGATTTACCAGAAGGAGAAACAACAGTATAGAAATTTTTTCCATGCGCTAAAGATTTTTCTGTAGTTTTTGACATATTGCCCGCTTTATAAGAACCCCTTGGATCATTATCTGGATTACCATAAGTATTTTTAAAGTCTGGAATTGACTTAACTTTATTAAATCTGACTTTTTCTTTATTTTTATAACCAACATATATATATTCATGTTCATTTCTGAAACGATGAGTAATTTTCATACGTCCGGCACCCGCATCTCCATCCCCAACTTTTTTCCAAATCATTATCTCCCAAGAATCAACACCAAATATTTCTTCCATTAAAAACTTTAAGTCACAATGTTCATTATCATCAATAGAAATAAAAATAACTCCATCTTCACGGAGGAGATCACGGAGGAGTTTCAATCTTGGATACATCATACAAAGCCACTTATCATGACGAGTTAAGTCTTCTCCTTCACCTCCGACGACTTTTCCTATCCATTGTTTTATTTTTGGAGAATTAACATTATCGTTATATCTCCAATTCTCATTACCAGTATTATAAGGTGGATCAATATAAATACATTTCACTTTTCCAATATAGTAAGGCATTAGTGCTTTGAGTGCTTCCAAATTATCACCTTCAACTATTAAGTTGTCACTTATACCTAAAGAAAGAGACTTATTCTTTTTAAGTAATCGAAAAGGTACCTCTTTATCATGATTTATTATTTTTTCTTTTCCTATCCAATTTAAACTAGGCATTTATCACTATATTATACTCTATTTAACTTATAATTCTTAGAGTGCTAGACTTATAGAAACTCCTGTACATTTCGTGAGGTGATCATGAGTAAACGTAAACCAAAAAAGCAACCTCTCGGCGAAGTCATCCGTGAGAAAGCAAATCGTTCGCTTGCCATACTTGGTATGTCCTTTGTATGGCGAGGAGGTGGACAATTTTTCAATATACACCCAATCGGAGATCGTCTTTCACACCGAAAACCATAAGAATCACACTGCCCTCCTAATAGAGGGCAGTTTAATTTCACACCACCTCCTTTATTCTTAACCTCAACTCTGTTTTTCCTCTAAACACACTCTTCTCAATATGAGCAAGCAATGTATGTTCCTTTTTTATTTTTTCCTCCAGTTCTTTTGGTGCAAAAAACATTATGGCTTTTTTATCACCATAAAAAACTTCTAAATGCTGCTCTTTCTTTCCAAACCATCTCACTGACACTGGTGCCACACCTCTAAATGCAAATAAGGGTTTCACATTCCCCACTCCAAATGGTGCGAGTACACTTATCGCGTTATGTGTGATATGGTTTACATCTTCAATATTCAAATATGCATGTGCAATTGTCTCTTCACTTCCTAAATCTTTTATCGTCACATGCTTAATTGCAACATTTAATGCGTGTGATAATTCTCCCACTTTATCAAGTGAACATTCAAATCCCCCTGCTTGTTCATGTCCACCACTATGTGTAATAACATCTGGAAATATTTCTTTTGCAACTGCCATTAATTCCACCACATGCACATCCCCACGCGAACGACATGATCCTTTCACAACACTTTTGTCATCGCCTTGTCCATATACGAATGTTGGCTTCCCTGTTTCATCAATTATATTCTGCGCGATTAACCCTAATATTCCAGCCCCCCAAGAAATATCTCCAACCACAACCACATCATTCTTGTACACATCATGATCAAATGAAATAGTGCTCACTATATCCTTCACACCTGATTTTCTCTCTGTATTTAATGCTTCTAGATCTTCAACATATTTCTGCGCAAGAATACCATCTCGTTCATACAACATCTTATGTGCTTGTATTGGATCCCCCATTCTACTTGCTGCATTTATTCTCGGTGCAATAGTAAAAGCAATATCATCTTCTGTCAGATGTTCTTTTGATACTCCTTGCGCACGAAAAATGTGATTGAGTCCATGACGTCTAGTCTGACGTAATACTTTCAAACCAAAATGTGCGAGTGTTCTATTTTCTTTCACAAGTGGCACCATATCTGATATCGTAGATATTCCCACTAAGTCGAGTAACCACTTTTCATATCCATCTTTCAAACTTGATACTGCTTTTAATACTTTTTCAAATTTTGAATTTTTACTGTTGTCTTTTGTCTTAGGTCTATTGTCTCCATGTGCTTTGCTTTCTTCTCGCAATCTGGAAAGCAAAGCACATGATAACTTCCACGCCACTGCACATCCACACAACATATCATCATGATACTTACATACATCTTGTTTTGAATTTATCACTGCCACTGCGTCCGGCACCACTTGCACCATTTTCTTTTTTGTCTTTCCATTTTTTACTTCTTTATGAATAGGCAAGTGATGATCCGTCACAATCATATCCACCCCCACACTCTTCGCATATTCCACTTCCTCAATATTTGTAATTGCTAAATCCACAGTAATAATTAAACTTACTCCTTTCTTTTTTAAAATATCTATTGCATGTTTATGCACACCGTAACCTTCATTGTGACGATGAGGAATATATAACTCTACTGGATATGAAATATCGTCAAAAAATGTTCGAAGTAACACTCCCCCTGGGACTCCATCACAATCATAATCACTATAGATAGCAATTTTCTCTCCTTTTTTCATTGCACTTATTATTCTTTCTACTGCTTTGGTCATTCCATATATGAGAAATGGATCACCAATATCTTTTTCATATGAAGGGTTGAGAAATTGCTCGGCTTCCTTTTTGTTTTTCACCCCGCGTTGTGCAAGTAATCTCAAAGTAAGTGGATGTACGTCCAAATCACCATACATTTTCTTTAATTTTTCCAATTCTATTTCTGGAAGTACAGAAAATTTACTCATGCATGCCAGTATACCAGTACTCCCCTAGTACAATTTGTCTTTTATAATTCTAATAAAAGACAAATAACTATTTAACCTTAAACTGTTTCTTGATTTCTTGTATCTTCTCTATATTTTTTTCCTCCATCCCCTTCTTCCCCTGCTCACCAAGAGATTTTAACTCATCAACTGACAACTTTACCAGTTCTATTGCACGTTTATCTAGATACTCTTCTGTATTTTTACTTGGTTCCTCTAGTACTTCATCAAATAAAGCATGTAAAACGTAGCCAATTTTCGGACCTGCTTGTTCTTTGGTTACTTCCATGATTCTTTTTCCATCAATCTTTAACATTTTAAGAGAAATAGGATCTTGTAGTGCCTGTTCCACCATAGATTCATACATTCTTAAGCGATATGGCTCTTCTTTTGGTCTTCCTGTTCCTATTCTGTCACAAATACGTAAATCTATAAGATCCCAAATATTTTCTTTACCTACATTTGTAATTAAGCGACGTACTGCAGATAAAGTAATCTGCTCTGTATCTGAGAAAAACATATGCCAACGTACAAACATAGATACTTTTTCAATCATTTCCTTTGGAAACTTAAGTCTCTCCATTATTTCACGTGTAACGCGTCCACCTACTACATCATGACCATAAAATGTGTAATCACTCTTCTCTTTTGAGAATCTACGAGTCTCTGGTTTTGAAATATCATGAAAAATAGCCGAAAGTCGCACATGAAGTGGCCACTTTTTATCTGCTGCATGTTGAACCGTACGCAAATTATGCTCCCAAACGTCATATTTATGTGCTTGATTCTGCTCTATTCCTATTCCTCTCTCCAATTCAGGTAAAACATACTGTAATAATCCAACTTGTTCCATAATCATAAAACCTCGCATAGGAAAATCAGTCATAACCAACTTTACAATCTCATCTCTCACCCTTTCACGTGAAATGTTATTAAGTAAATGCGCATTTTTTTCTATACTTTCACGTGTAACGGCATGAATATCAAAATCAAGTTGACTTGCGAGACGTATTGCGCGCATAAGTCGTAATGCATCTTCATTGAAACGGACATCTCCACTTCCAACAGTACGAATTATTTTGTCCTTTATATCTTCTACTCCATTAAACGGATCTACCATCTCCCCTGTTACCGGATTGTACGCAATGGCATTAATCGTCAAATCACGACGTTTTAAATCGTCAGTGATATCTTTACTCCAAATTACCTGATCAGGGTGTCTATTGTCAGAATATGTCGTCTCAAGACGATATGGAGTCACTTCCACAATCTTTACACTCTCATCACTGCAAACTGGTAGATTTTCCTCACCACATGTCACTACTCCTACTGTTCCAAATGAATTTTCGTAGAATGTTTTTGGAAATAGTGCAATAATCTCCTCTGGTGTAGCATTCGTTGTGATATCAAAATCATGAGGCTTTGTCCCAATGATAAGATCTCGAACACATCCACCAACAAGAAAAGCCTCAAATCCTTCATCTTGAAGCATTGCAAGTACCATTATCACCTCTTTTGGTACCACTGTCTTAATTATTGACTGTATTTGTGACATAAATTATGTTAGAATTTCCTAGTAAATAAGGCTTATTTATATTGCTTCTGTGGTGAAATGGATATCATTACGGTCTTCGGAACCGTCGTTCCTGGTTCGAATCCAGGCAGAAGCACATTCTTCCCCATATTGTACCGTTACATGTGTAACAAATTACATTACTATCCCCTGTTTCACTGCGTAGGATATGCTCTGCTATCTCACTCTTTACTTCGTTGTGCGGCGTAGGAGAATCGAACTCCTGTCTCAACCTTGGCAAGGTCGTGTTCTACCACTAAACCAACACCGCATTGAAAGACATTGTAACATAAGACGTTTTAAGAGAGAAGATAATTTTATAATCACAAAAATTATCAAATATGGGGATAAACCTGTGGGAACTGTGCATAAAAGACAGTAAAGTACGTATAAGGCAGACTATACAGATAGTGGCTTTAATTGCAAAATATCCTTATGTAATAAAGGTTTTAAAAAGGCAAATGGCTTTTTTATAAAGGATAATAAGACAATCGTTTCACGTGAAACAATATAATATAACTATAAATACTTGTGGCGGAACATAATGAAATAGGTAAAATAGGGGAAAATATAACGAGAACGTTTCTCATGAAACATGGTTTTACCGTTTCAGAAACCAATTACCGAACAAAATACGGGGAAATAGATATTATAGCGAGAAAAGACAATAAACTGCGGTTTATTGAAGTTAAGAGTATAAAAGTCAAAGACGTAGCAGAGAGGGGAAATCTTACAATTAAACCAGAAGATAATCTGACAAAAGAAAAGTGGAGCAAAGTAGTAGTGAGTATTGAAATATATTTACAAAATAGGGGAGTTCCACGTGAAACTAGGTGGCAAATAGATCTTGCCTGTGTTTATATAAATACTGAAATAAGAGAGGGGAGAGTCTATCTACTAGAGAATATACATAAAGAGTGACAACTGAAATACAAAAAACAGGCAATTGCCTGTTTTTTGTATTTTGTGCGGCGTAAGAGAATCGAACTCTTGTCTCCTGCTTGGAAGGCAGGCATTCTACCACTAAACCAACACCGCTTGTAGTGACTATACTACTATATTTTTTATAATATTTCCAGTAGATAATGCATGCAATTCAATAAAAATATGATAGTATACAGAGACACAAAGTTTTATATCGGAATGTGGTGTAACGGCTAACATCCCTGGTTTGGGACCAGGTGACTCCGGGTTCGAATCCCGGCATTCCGACTGAAAAGATAAATCCGCCTTGATGGCGGATTTATCTTTGAAGGAGGAGTGCAAGAAACCAACTGCTTGGCTTCTGTCGGGATTCGAATAGGGGTCGCAGAACCTTTTGTTTCGAACAAAGTGAGAAACTGGTTCTGTGACCGAATATCCCGGCATTCCGAAAAAATATAAAAGCACTGGCAATTGCCAGTGCTTTTATATTTTAAGAAACGTAGTTAATTACTTAACTGCATCCTTAAGTGCCTTTGCTGCAGAGAACTTAGGAACTTTTGTAGCAGAAACATGGACTGTTTCTCCTGTCTTTGGATTACGGGCTTCACGTGCTTTACGCATTTTGACCGTAAACTTTCCAAGACCTGCGATAGCAACCTCATCTCCTTTTGCAAGAGTTTTTACGATTGTACCAAATACTGTATCTACTACTTCTTCTGCTTGTACCTTTGTTGAACCAAGTACTGCATGTACTGCTTCAACGAGACCTGCTTTGTTCATAGAGTTTGAAGTTTAAGATGTTGTATTTTTCCTAGGATTACAACATCAAAAAATAAATTTATTAATCTCCTCGCATGCGTTAGTACACACGATAGGATGAAATTATTATATACCGCAGGGCTTTTTTAGCAAGTCAAATAAACATATGATTTATTTTTGTCAAAATAGTATATAAAAGAAAATCCCCGCAATTTTCTGCGGGAATTTCGAGAAACTTCGGACATTATAGTCCGTTTTGCATGCGAAGAGGGTAGGATGCGGTGAATTTTGTCGGATCTTGTTTCTTTTTTACTTGTGATTTTTTTATAACAACCTTTTTCACTACCGGTTTTGGGCAGGTTTTCGGTTTTTCACCAATAAATTCATCACAAACGAGACGAAGATTGGTGCGAAGCATCCTGATACGCCGATTTTGTACAGATACTTCTTCGCTCAGAAGACTTAACTCGTTTTTCAGATGAGGAATTGCAACGGACTTGTAGTCACGAACCTCATCTGTGAGATTTTTATTTTCTCTGTTGAGACGCAGAATTTGTGTCATCGCATCATCAACCGTAATACTCATATGCCTATTGGTGATTTGCAGATCTTTATTGTCTTTCTGCAAATCTTTGTTAGCAACCAATAAGTAAACACTGAGCAAGAGAAAAATGCAGGAAATAATGAGAGAGAATCCCGTTACCATTCGATGATTGTGAAGTTGGTAATCGTGATTTTTTTCCTCGAAGTCTTCCTTCTTAACCACATTACCTAGCAAAGTCTGTTTTGCAGACTTTTCAATGTCGCGAACAATATCTGCCGAACTAGTCGGCACTATCTTCAATGATGGCATGTCTATCTCCGTCTATTTTGTGGTGCCTCCACAGGCACATCACGTCATTGGTCTGATGAAAACACTACAAGAAAATACTACTTATGTCAATGTATTCTAATAGATAGATATTATTTTGCTAACGAGCAAACTCAATAACACGACTCTCACGAATAACGTGTATTTTTATTTCTCCAGGAAATCGTAACTCTTGTTCAACACGGATCGCAATTGCACGAGCAAGATTTCTTGCTTCTAAATCATTTACAAGAGTAGGGGAGACAAATATTCGTATTTCACGTCCTGCTTGAAGTGCGTACACCCGTTCAATACCAGTAAATGACATGGCAAGTGCTTCCAAATCTTCTAATCGTTTAATATATCTATCCACAGTATCGCGACGTGCACCAGGACGTCCTCCACTTATCGCATCTGCTACTTGAACAAGAACACTTTCGATTGTTTCGTATGGATATTCTTCGTGATGTGCTTGCATTGCGAGTATCACTCGTTCATCAACACCATACTTCATCAAAATTTTCCTTCCAATTTCCACATGAGTCCCTTGTATTTCATGATCAACTGCTTTTCCAATATCATGAAGTAATGCTCCTGCTTTGGTAACATAGACATCTGCACCTAATTCTTGTGCGAGCACTCCACCAATGTGAGCCATCTCAATTGAATGATCCAAAACATTTTGTCCGTAACTGGTACGGAAATATAATCGTCCAATAATTGGAATAAGTTCATCTGGAATTGAAAGTAGCCCACATGCAAGCACTGCTTCTTCTCCTTTCTTTCGCATAAATACTCCAATATCTTTTTTTGCTTTATCCAAACACTCTTCTATCTTTGCAGGTTGAATACGTCCATCTTTTATCAACATCTCAAGTGCATTTTTTGCAATGGCACGACGCACCGGATCAAAACATGAAATAACAATTGCATTTGGTGTTTCATCAACGAGTAGTTCAACACCTGAGAGGCGTTCAAATGTTTTTATATTTCTCCCTTCTTTACCTATAACTTTTCCTTTTACTTCTTCATCAGTGATTTCAACAGAAGATGTCATAAACTGCGATATAGTTCCATTTGCAATACGATAAATACTGCTTGCAAGAATATCTCGTGCCTTATCTTCCAGAATCTTTTCTCCGTCCCGTGAGATTTTCAACATACGTGACTGTAAATCTTCTTCTCCTTCACGCATTATTTTTTCTATAACAAGTGCTCGTGCTTCTTCTTGACTTAATTGTGCAACTCTTTCTAATTCATGCTGAAGGTTCTTTTCTTTTTGTTCTATAACATCTCTAAGAGAAGAGAGTTCTTTACTCTTTTCTTTGAGTGATTGTAGTTCACGAGTAATGTCACTATCACGATGTGCTAATTCTGCTTCACGTTTATCTAGACGTTCTTCTTGTTTTACAATTCTCTCTTCATCTTTTTGCAATGATTCACGAAGAGCCTTCGCTTTTCCTAATGCTTCTTCTTCAATACCATGTGCTTCTCGTTTTGCATCAAGCAATTTTTCTTCTATGTCAGATTCTATAGACCCACGACGAGAAAGTGCCACGTAATGACGTGCTATATATCCAAGAGTTGCGCCTACACTAAGTACGACAACTCCTTCAAGGAGAAGTGTTCCTGTCATGTTACTTTGAAGTCTTTGGTTTCAAGATGTGATCTACAATCCCGTATTTCTTTGCTTCTTCTGCAGTCATCCAATAATCACGATCACTATCTTTTTCTATGGTATCTAGTTTCTGCCCAGTATTTTTTGCGAGAATCTCATTTAACATCTTCTTTAAGCGAAGCCCTTCTTTCAAATCAATTTCCATATCAGTAACTTTTCCTCGTGTTCCAGAAGATGGCTGGTGAATCATCACTGTTGCATGTGGTAAGATGCTACGCTTTCCTTTTGTACCAGAAGAAAGGAGAAATGCGCCCATAGATGCTTGTACACCAATACCAACTGTTGCAACATCACATTTAAGATGCTTCATAGTGTCATAAATAGCAAGACCATCGTAGACACTTCCACCAGGGGAGTTTATATAAAGCATTATATCTTTCTTTGAATCTTCTGCTTCTAGGAAAAGCATTTGTGCCACAATAATAGATGCAGTATGCTCATCAACGGCGTCGCCTAAGAAAATGATTCTCTCCTTAAGAAGGCGTGAATAGATATCATATGCACGTTCACCAAACTGGCTTTTTTCAATAACTGTAGGTATTAACATAATAACTAGGTGATAGGTACTAGGTGATAGGATAAATATATATATACCACCTAAAACCTAAATTAATTCAATAATAAAATTCAAAATGATTCAAAAACCCTTGTAATCAAGCATATCTATCGTGTCGTTCGCTCTTTCAATATACGCACTATACCATGATTTTTCTCTAGAGAAACGATTGACAAATACTATATTTATGCTATAATAGTAATTAGACAGAAGTTATTTGCTTTTTGACACGTTTATAGGAGAAAAAGATGTCCACACTGATTTTCGTGGGAACCATTCTCCTTCTCTTCATTGTGATAGTTCTACTATCAGACGAAGGGAAGGTAAGGAGGAATGGGGGATTTGTATTCCTCACCCTTGCAATTCCGTACATCTTCCATGATGTTCTGCAAGGTGCTGTCCTTGTGGTGATAGGAGTTCTCTTCTTCACCATAAAGTCTATCGTGAACTGGGTAAACTTCCGTTTTGCATTCAGACGGGCGGTGCGCAATGCACGAGTGCATGCTCCTGCAGCACCAGCGATTCAAGCAATACCAGTTGCAAATGCACCAATTGCAGGAAATCATGGTTTCAGAATCGAATCCATTCCGTGGTTATACATTGGAATGGCCATTACTCTTCTTTCAGCAACGTATGCCGGACACGAAGAGAAATGGGGGATACTTGCCCTCTCATTGATTGCATTCCTCATCCTTGCCATCACAGAATGGAATCAATGGGGAATAGTAAAGACTTTCACGCAAGAAAAGGTAGGACCTGTAGTAGTGAAAGGGATACTCTCTACCCTAATGGGGGTTGGGAAATGCCTGTTTCTTGGCTACGGTGTCACTGTAGCCTTCATTACATGGTTCCTCTTCTTTGTATTCTGGTGGTATGTTGCGAGAAGGCCGCCAGAATTCATCACGATAGGAATGATCCTGACAGGTGTATCAGCATTTGTCATGGTCATCGCTTCGATGAAATCGAGGAAAAGAATTTGAATTAGGAAGCCGGGGGTGCCAAGGCTCCTTTGTACGGGCGACTGCTAAGCAGTCGCCCGTTTTTTATTATTAAAAGACAAAAAGAAATCCCCTGCATTCTATGTCCGAAGTTATTCGGGCACACAATGCAGGGGATTCTCAAAAGAGAGTTTATAACTACATAAGTTTTCACAACTTAAAAGTTAATAAAAAGAGCAAAACTTTAGGGTTTTTATGGTGTGGCATCTAGTAAAAGATTTTGACGGCCACAATTAGAAGGAACTACTTGGTAAGTATTGCGTGAAGTATTGTAATACCCATTACGCATGGGCGAGCGTACTACTGCTCCACTTACCCTGTCCCTAATAATACGTTCTATGTCTTTTATAAGCAATAGGACATATGTGGATAACTTTATGATGTCTTTTAATACATATATCTACTCATAAAAAATTGTCCCTTCACTTGTGTTGCAATGTCTTTTTATACACTATAGTGTAATAAACATGCGATTACATCGCTTCTACGTATTACAACCCCTTGGTGAAGAAGTTGTTATAGATGATGTTTCTCTTATAAAACAGTGGACAAAAGTTTTTAGATATACACAAGGTGACTTTGTTATTCTCTTTAATGGAGAAGGTACTGACATCACCTATAGTATTGAAGAGATATCTCCAAAAATAATTCTTCTTAATCGTAGTAGCCTTTCTCCTTCTTATACTCCTCACAAAAAGGTAACACTATACCTTTCTCTTATCAAAAAAGATAACTTTGAACTTGCAGTACAGAAAGCAACTGAACTAGGAGTAACAACCATTGTTCCTATTCTTTCTGAACGATCAGAAAAGAAAAATATAGACTTAGACAGATTGCAAAAAATCGTTATCGAGAGTTCTGAACAATCTGGCAGAGGAGATGTGCCTACAATATTACCCATCATCACATTATCTGAAATAGTAGAAACTCAACTTCCGCATGATGTGTCCTATGTACTACAAATGGGAGAATCATCCTTACGTAGGCACTATAATCAAGAAATAAGTGTTGGTCTCTTTATTGGGCCTGAAGGTGGGTGGAGTGATGAAGAAAAGAAATTATTTCAAGAAAAAAATATACTGAGTGTTTCACTAGGATCAACAACATTACGAGCAGAGACTGCAGCAATAGTTGCTACCGCATATATACTAGAATAATTATAATTCTTCGTGATACACTAACGACAACCCGAAAGGGCATTAATTATAACTAATCATCTTTATGAAGATAAATTACGCTCTTATTTCTCGTATACTCATTGCACTACTCTTTGTGGTTGCAGGAGTGCAAAAAATTATTGGTTTCCAAATGATAGTTGGATATATTGGATCTCTAGGAGTACCTCTCCCTGTTATCGCGACTGCGCTTGTCATCATTATTGAAGTTCCTGTGGCAATTGCATTCGCGTGGGGATACAGAACATGTATTATGGGTATGATACTCATTGCATTTACCCTTGTTGCAACACTTCTCGTACACCGAGACTTTGCAGTTGCACCAAATATGGTGATGGCACTTAAAAATATTGCAATTATTGGAGGTATTATGGCAGCAATTATGGCGTGCGATTGTGGAAAGTGTCCTATGAGTATGGATAGTGATTCAAAGAAGAAATAATCTTCTTTCTATTTATACAAAAATAAAACAAGCACCGAAAGGTGCTTGTTTTATTTTTTATATTACTTACTTCCTTCTAGAAACTTCAATACCTTTTCGTTGGTAAGTGCCTGATACAAATAATTCTTTGCTCTATGCTCATCTGCATCTTGAACTGTTGCAAGCAATCGTACTAGTTCTACTTCTATTTCTTCATCTGTTGCAGTTAATTTTTCTGCTTCAGCAATCTTATGTAAAATAAGTTGACTCATTGCCCGCTTTTCTGCATCTTTTCTCCAGTCAGACTTTATTTCATCTTCTGTTTTCTTTGAATGTGTTAAATATTCTTCCCATGTTCCACCAAAACGAGTGACATCTGCTTTCATTTGAGCAAGCATACTTGTTAATTCTCCTTCTATAATTGCCTCTGGCATATCAATAGTTGTCTCTGCAATTAATTTTTCCATAATTGCTGCACGCTTTTTTTCACGAGCCTTTTGTTCTTTTTCAAGTTTGAGATTTTCTCCTACTTTATTCTTTAAATCTTCAAGATTTTTAAAATCACCACCAAAACTTTGTGCAAACTCATCATTTAATTCTGGAAGAGTTACATTTTCATGTGTATGCTCATGCGCGTGGTCATGTCCTTCATGGTTATGATCATGTGCTTCGTGGTCATGTTGTGTAGCACGACCTTTACGTAACTCTTCTAATACATCTGCAATATCCTTATCGGTTACTTCTATCTTTTCATCATTACCACGTGCATCCTTCGCAAGTTTTGTATACGCAGGAAGTTTGACTTCAGGCATAACAGGGACCACCATAGTTAGTTCGAGCGGATTTCCTTTTGCAAGTTTTGTAATCGTAACTTTTGGATCTGTCACAGGAATAATTTTATGATCTGCAATCGCTTTAATATACGCATCACGAAGAGCAATATTAGCCATTTCTTCTAAGATAATCATATCACCGTACTTTTTCACAATTGCTTCTTCTGTTGCATTTCCTTTACGGAAACCATCGATCTCAATGTTATTCTTTACTACTTGTAAACCTTTTGCGTGATACCCTTCGAATTCTTTTTCATCAATGATGATTTTGAATTCTACTTCACCTTTAGGAAGATTTGTTTTTTCAATTTTCATACAGGATTAAAGGTAACTACTTAGTAAACTCTTTTTTATAAAGTGATAAAGCCTCCTCGATAACTTTCTTTGCATATTCTGCCCCACGAACACCATCTATAGTGACCACTTTATTTTGCAATTTCTTGTAGTTTTCATAGAAATGAACAACTTCTTTGATAAAGTGAGGATTCACATCTTTAATATCTTGTACATGTGAAAAACGTGGATCACTAACTGGAACAGAGATAATCTTTGCATCACTATCACCAGAATCAATCATGTCGAGTACTCCAACAGGGCGTACATCAACTAAAACTCCTGATTGTAATGCTTCTGTCGTGATTACGATAACATCAAGTGGGTCTCCATCATGCCAATGTGATTGTGGAACAAACCCATAATCAAAAGGAAATGTCTGTGCTGTGTGAGAAACACGATCAAGTTTAATTAATCCTGTTTCTTTGTCGAGTTCATATTTATTAAGAGATCCTTTACTGATTTCAATAACCGCAGTTATTTCATTTGGAACATTATTTCCTGCAGTTAATTCGTGAAGTAAATTCATAAGGGTAGTTTATAGTGAATAGTTAATAGTTACTAGTGTAATACAATGTTTATTTACTTTCCTCTGTAGATTCTACTTCAGGGATAGTTTCAACTGCATTTTCTATTTCTGTATTCTTCGGAGCAGTATCTTCTGTAACGGTGAGTGCTTCGATTACTTTATCTGCCTGTTCGTCAATAGTTTCATCAGTAATACCACTTACCGTTGTAAGAGTTCCTTCTTTATCTACTTCTGCAATCATTTCACCACCAGAGATAATATCAATCTTCCATCCAGTTAATTTTGCAGCAAGACGAACATTTTGCCCACCTTTTCCAATAGCAAGAGATTGTTCTTGAGCGCTCACAGTTACAGTTGCTTTCTTTTCATCTTCTAATAATTCAATAGAAATTACTTTTGCAGGAGAAAGCGCAGTCGCGATAAATCGACGAGCATCCGGTGACCATTCGATCACATCTATCTTTTCACCTGATAATTCATCAGTAATAGCAGAGACACGAACACCACGTTGACCGACACATGCACCGATTGGATCAATACGTTCATCATTTGATTTTACTGCAATCTTTGAACGACTTCCTGGTTCGCGAGCAACTGCCACAATTTCTACAACACCTTGTGCAATTTCTGCACTTTCATTTTTAAAGAGTTCTATCAAGAATTTTGGATGTGTACGTGATAGACGAATAGAAAGACCACGGAAGCCTTCTTCTATAGAAAAGAGATATCCTTTGATTCTTTCACCTGGACGAAGACGCTCTGTAGGAATCTGTTCCTCAAACGGTAAAATTGCCGTTGTACGACCAAGATCGATAAATGCAGTTCCACGTTCAATACGTTGAACAATACCAGAAACAATACTTTCTTCTTTATCTTTGAATTCACCGACAATTGATTCACGTTCCGCTTCACGAAGTTTCTGTACAATCACTTGCTTTGCAGTTTGTGCTGCGATACGTCCGAAATCATCTTTTGTATCAAGTGGAAATACAATTTCCTCACCGAGTTCTGCATTTTTCTTGAGAAGTTTTGCAGTAGTGAGTAAGATATGACGTTCCTCATTGTAACGAGGAAGAAGTCCTTCTACTTCTTCACCTTCTTTTGATGTAGGTTCATAGACTTCTTCTTCACCTTCAACCGGCATACGTACCGTAGTTTCATCTACAACAATCTTAATCTGATCAAATGTAGTTTCTCCTGTATCAAAATTAATAGTACAACGAACTATTTGCCCGCGCTTTCCATATTCCTTTTGATAGGCTGCAGCAAGAGACTTTTCTACTGCATCAACCACTTTTTCATGGCTAATTTTCTTTTCTTGTTCTAATTGCTCAAGGGCAATTTTCAATGCTTTAATATCTAACATTTCTTTATATAATCTAATTTTATAAAAATTCGACCGGCCTTTTGGGGCCGGTTCACAAGACACACATCCGATAACACTTACTATTATATAACATTCTAGAATTTTTGCAAGGGGTATCCAAAGATACGGTAAAACATTCTACTATATGGACCTTTACTTTCAAGTAGAGTATTTTACCTACGTGTTTACATAATCAAAAGACCAGTATGTAAGCATGATATAATTTGTACCATGACAAAACGTATTACTCCTCTTATTGTGGGAAATTGGAAAGCAACACCACAAACATTAGATAAGGCTCTCAAGTTTATAAAAAATCTTGATAAACGTTATAGCAATGTAAAGAAAAAACTTCCTAAGAAGGGATACTATCTCGCGGTACCTGATGTATTTATTTCTAAACTAAGTTCAGTATCAATACATGGATACATCGGTGCAGAAAATGTATCAGGGATTTCTCTTGGACAAACCACAGGAGCAACAGTTCCTTCTCAATTACTTTCAGGAGGTGCAACATTTACCCTTATTGGTCACAGTGAAGTGCGAGCGCAAGGAGAAACAAGTGATGAGCGAGCACACAAAGTCGCACTTTCTCTACAATCAAAACTTCTTACCATACTCTGTATCGGTGAGCACAAACGTGATAAGGAGGGAAACTATCTTGCTGAATTAGAAGACGATGTGAAGCAATCGCTCTCTCTTGTCTCAAGAAATCTTTTTACTAATCTTGTTATTGCATATGAACCTGTATGGGCAATAGGAGGAGACACTCCTGCAACACCACAAGAGTGTTTTGAAGTAGTTATTGCAATCAGACGTGCACTTTCATCACTCGTGGGTATTGATTATGCAAAAAAAGTACACGTGCTTTATGGTGGAACCGTTACAAAAGAAAATGCACTATCATTTATACAAGATGGGGGGGTAGATGGTCTTCTTATAGGAAGATCTTCTCAAGATGTTTCTTCATTTCTCCATATAATTACTACGTGTCATGGATAGTACTCTACATACTAAATGGAAAGAGTGCGGTGTACCAGATGTACACACTTTAAAAAACAAACATGTCATAGTGCGTGTTGATTGGAATATGCCAATTATTGATGGGGTAATAACTGATACAAGTCGCTTTGATGTTACGGTTCCATTTCTTAAAGAATTATCTGTTGCGGGGGCTAAAATAATAATTCTTACTCATTTTGGTGAAAAAGGAGAAAGTCTACAAGTAATTGCAACTCATGTAATGCGTGCACTTCCTTTTATTTCTTTTATTCCAACACTCGTATTTGAAGATATACAGAAATCTATAAGTAAATGCAAAGAAGGGGATGGTATTTTGCTTGAAAATGTACGTATGTGGAAAGGGGAAACAGAAAATATACCATCACTTGCTAGATCATTCGCATCACTTGGAGATGTTTTTATCAATGATGCTTTCTCAGTTTCCCATAGAGAACATGCTAGTGTTGTTGGGATACCTAAATCACTCCTTTCTTATTTTGGTCCTACATTCATGCGAGAATTAGAACATTTACAAAATGCATTACACCCAGAAAAACCTGCACTTATGATAATTGGTGGCGCAAAAATTGCTACAAAATTACGTCTTATAGAAAAATATCTTAATCTCGGTGTACAAGTTTTTGTTGGAGGAGCAATGGTTCATACTATTTGGAAAGCACGAGGTATAGAAATTGGAAAAAGTTTATACGATGAGACACAAAACCTTTCAGAAACATTTATTCATCATCCTTTATTACTCACACCATCTGATGTCATTCTTTCCAACGGAAATCGTGTACTCTACCATGCAATTCCTAAGGATGGAGTTGTTGTCGATTGTGGCAGTGAGACTACAGAAGCACTAGCAACCATCATACATAATGCTAAAACTGTTATCTTTAATGGCCCCCTTGGACTTTATGAAAAGGGATGGCTTCATGGAAGTGAACATATTCTTACAACATTAGCACATACAGAAGATATTACTTCATATATAGGTGGTGGAGATACTGTTTCTATTGCTCATTCACTGCATCTTCTCAAAAAGTTCACCTTTGTCTCACTAGGAGGGGGAGCGATGCTTGACTTCCTCGCCTCTGGTACACTGCCTGGTATAGATGCTGTCACAAAATAACAACTCGCCTGTTATACAAGGTGTGGGGGAAGATGCAGAAACATTACAGAGGTTACTTATTTCCGCAAAACGTGGAGATACAAAAGCCTTTGGAGATGTATATACTCGTCTCTTCACTCCACTGTATCGCTACGTTCTCTCACGGTGTCATAGTAAAGAGATAACAGAAGATATATGTCAACAGACTTTTCTTAATTTCTATGAAGCACTTGCTTCCTATAAACCAGAAAAGCATCCTCTTGCATATCTCTTTACTATAGCAAGGCGCTTACTCATCAATCATCATCAAAAAAACAAATCAGTTTCTTTTGATGAAACTATCCTTGAAACAGTACACGATGAATCTGTTGATATTATAGAGGAAACTCATATTCATCTCCTTGCTCATCATGTAATGACACACATAGCATCACTAACAGAAGATGAGCAAGAAGTAATTCGTCTCTACTACTTTGGAGAATTAACGTATGATGAAATTGCTACCACTCTTACAACAAGTAATGCAAACATTCGAAAAATAAAAGAACGTGCACTCAAAAAATTACGCGTTCTTTACACACAAAATCCATGAACACTATAAGTACTAACACAATAGAAAAGATTCTATCCACGTATAAGGAGACCGTGTCGCCGTCACAAGGTATGCTTATAAACATTCTTAATCAAATACCAGAGAAAGAATCCAACCGTACCCGACGTGCGATACGCTCCCCCTATATGTGGCTTGCCATCACACAATACACGGCATTATGTCTTATGCTACTTATAGTCTCACCAACCATTACTGTATTTACAAGCAATGAAAATAGTTTTGCAACCATTGATAGAGAAGTCGATGCATTTGAAGCGGGGATAAATAGAGAAGATGCTTACAATATGTTGGTAAACTATAATAACTTATAAAATAAAATCTAAAAACTATGAACAAAAAATTACTCATTTCAACACTTGCAATTATGTCGCTTATTCCTAGTCTTACATTTGCACAAGATGTAACAACACAGGCAACAACAACTGTAAGTACTGCAACATCAACTGCTGCACAAGTATTTACAACATGTTCACAAAAAGCAATCGAGGTACGTGATACCGCGATAGCAACTGCACGAACCGTGTACAATACAACAATGAGTGCCGCATTATCTACTCGTAAAGAAGGAGAAAAAGCAGCAATCGCATTATCTGATACTACTGCAAAGAAAGTAGCAATGAAAGCGACAATGGAAGCCTATAAAACTACTGTAAAACAAGCCCAGGAAACTCTTTCAAAGACACGTAAAACTATCTGGGCACAATTTGAAATAGATGCAAAAGCATGTCGTGATGCTAAGAAAGCAGCACAAGATAAACTCGTAGCCGACAAAAAATTAGAAGCAGAAAAGAGAAAGAAAGAAGCAAAAACTCTTGTAGAAAAGAAGAAAATAGAGGAAAGTAGGGGAAAAAATGAAAACTAACATTTTTTAAAATAAATAAGCGATGCTTACAGCATCGCTTATTTATTTTATATTTTAATGTCAAGTACTACAGGTGCATGATCACTTCCTAAAAAATCATCCAAGATATCTGCGTGTTTAATATTTTTTTGCAAAGGTTTGTTGACGAAAAAATAATCTATTCTCCACCCAACATTCCTTTCACGTGAACGAGTCTTCTGATCCCACCAACTATACTTTATCTTCTTTGGATGAAGAGTTCTAAAAGAATCCACAAATCCTGCTTCTTCTACTCTATCTACCCATGCACGCTCAATAGGTAAAAATCCTATTTGATTACTATTTTCTTTTGGACGTGCCAAATCTATTTCATTATGTGCCACATTTAAATCCCCACAAAAGATAACTTTTCCATATTTTTTTTCAAGTTTCTTTACATGTTTGAGAAACATATCGTAGTAACGAAGTTTAAATTGAAAATGTTCTTCATCTCGTCCACCATTTGGGAAATATGCTGTTACAAATGCAAAATCCTTAAAACAAACCGTAAGACACCTTCCTTCAATATCATATTCATCTTTCCCTAGTCCATAATGAACTTCTTCGGGTTTTATTTTTGTATACACAGCAACCCCTGAGTATCCCTTTCTTTCTTTCGAAGAATCAAAGTATGAAATATATCCCGAGGGTGCTTTTATTTCATCATTAAGTTGGTCTGGGGTAGACTTGGTCTCTTGGATACCAATAATATCTGCATTTTCTTTAAAGATTTTTTCAAGTGCACCTTTTTTGTATGAAGCGCGGATACCATTAACATTCCAAGAAATTAATTTCATATGTACGTATAGTATCAAAATATAAAGAAGGTGTCTTGTTACACCCTCTTTCAAAAACCAGCATATAAAGATATCATTTTTTTCTTCCACAAGGATCAGTCAGACACTTTACTCCATAAGGAACATGGCACGTACGTCTTTGACAATATCTCTGAAGAGGTACTTGAGTTAATGGATTCTTTTTGCAACCAAGAGTGGTACAAATAAGAAATTGTGGATTTTTTATACATGCTGGACAATACTCAAACGCAGACCACAACATAGTGCACCTCCAATCTTTGATTATAAACCTACACCACACATACTATACCAACTAATCAGATAAATACACTACTTACCAAAACGACGTTTACGATTTCTATATTCTTCTAGAGCATCACCAAATGATGTAGTATCAAAATCAGGAAATAATTTTTTCTCAAATATCCACTCTGCGTATGTACTTTGTAGTGGCATAAAGCCTGAGGTTCTGCATTCACCACTGGTACGAATAATAAGGTCTGGATTTGGAATGGATAATCGTGTAGTATCCAAAAAATCTTTAAGAGATAATTCTTTGTGGACGAGTAACTGTTCTTCTGCACGTCGTAATTCATCTTCACCCCCATAATCAATGGCTAGGGCTACACAAAAATCGGTGTAACCTTTTGTTTCTTCTTCGACAAGAGATATTTTCTGCATAAGTTCATCTCCTAATCTATCTTTTCGTCCCAAGTGAACAATACGTGTTTTTGCTTTATGTGCTTCTTTATGTATTTCATCGAAACCTTGTGTAATAAGGGATAACAATTCATCCACCTCGTCTTTTGAACGAGACCAGTTTTCTGTAGAAAAAGCCCAGATGGTAAAGTAAGAAATACCTTGTTCTTTTGCATAAGAAATGAGTTCTTTGATTCGTTCATATCCTTTAAAATGCCCGAAACTTGCAGGATTTCCATGCTCTTTTGCCCATCTACGATTCCCGTCAGGGATGATAACAACATGATTGGGAACGCTTTTTTCGTTCATAGAAATACACTATACCATTATTCGTATACAAAAAGAAAATATATGGTCTACTGTTTTTTTCTCTTAGAATGAAACTTTTCAAACTGATCACGAAGAAATTTGTTCGTTACATTGGTATATATTTGTGTCGTTGCAATTGAAGAGTGCCCAAGCATCATCTGTACCGTACGAAGATCTGCGCCATTATAAAGTAAATCAGTTGCAAATGAGTGACGAATGACGTGTGGGGTACACTTTTTTGCAATACCCGCGAGTACAGCATATTTATGTACAATACGTTCAACACTTCGTGGTGTTAATCGTACAGACTCTTCTTTTACCATGCGCGAATGTGCACGAGGAGAGTGATCAATAAACATTGCTTCATCAACATCCACACGTGCTTGTAAATATTTTTTAACTGCATCATGCGCACCACCAGAGACAAACACAACACGTATCTTTCCTCCTTTTCCTCGCACTGAAATCTCTCCTGTATGTAAATCTGTATCTCTATCTAATGAACATAATTCTGAAACACGTAATCCTGTTGAAAAAAATAATTCTAAGATTGCTTTATCCCGTAAACCAGATACGGTACTACTATCTGGTGCTGATAGTAAATTGTGTAATTCTTTTTCAGAAATGAGATCAAGTTCACGAGAAGAAGTTTTTGCGAGTTCAATACGCTCAGGATCATAACTCTGAGTGCCACGTCTTCTCATATATTTAAGAAATGCTCGAAGTGCTATGAGATGATAATTCTGTGTACGTTTGTCTAATGTCTCTTGCGCTTGACCTTTTTTCATAGCACGTGCCGGATGACGATTCAAATACACTCTATAGTCTCGCATCATCTGTTCAGTAATATCAGTAGGGGAATCCACCTTAATAAACTCTAAGAAACGAGTAAGGTAGTGATCATAATTTCGCACCGTAAGAGCAGATCTACCTTTTTCTATCTCTATATACTGAAGAAAATCTTGTTTTAAAGAGAAAAGTGAATGCATATATGTTCAGTATACATGAATGTCGTACAATATTTATCTACAGAAAACCCTTTCTAGAAAAGGGTAAAGGGGCTTGCAATATAGAATAATCTATGCTATAATATAAGAATAGTTAACTACATTATGCTTACCGCACGAAAAAAGGCAACTGCCATTAAAAATGTTCAAATTCATACTAAAGATACAGGTTCTCCTGAAGTTCAGGTCGCCCTCCTTAGTAAAAAGATCACTGAACTTACTAATCATTTAAAGGAACACAAAAAGGATAACCATTCTCGTCGTGGACTTATTCAAATGGTTGCAGATCGCCGCAATCACCTTAAATACCTAGAAACTTCTAATAAAAAGCGTTACGATGCTATCGTTAAGAAATTAGGTCTTAAATAATTCGGACAAGTAAGTGCTACCCACAAGGTGGCACTTACTTCTAAGTAGTAAGAGGGTATACTAACTATAGTTTCTTATTTTAATAATCAAAGTTACTAGTCTTATTCTCTGTAATAAAAACTAGTAACTACCAACCAATACTATTTTCATGTCAGTTATAAAACATAGCGACCAGCGCGTCGCAGTATTTATAGATACTCAAAATCTATACCATAGTGCAAAAAATTTATACAATTCAAAAGTAAACTTCGGTGCCATTATGAATATGGCGGTAGGGAAGCGTAAACTCATTCGTGCACTTGCCTATGTAATCACCACAGAAGCAGGAGACGAAACAAACTTCTTCGAAGCACTTACCAAAATCGGTATCGAAACTAAAACAAAAGATCTTCAAGTCTTTTATGGTGGTGCTAAAAAGGCTGATTGGGATGTTGGACTTGCAGTTGATGCTATTCGTCTTGCGCCAAAAGTAGATACTATCATCTTGGCAACAGGAGATGGTGACTTTGTTCCACTCGTTACTTTCTTAAAAGAACATTTTGGTGTTCAAGTTGAAGTTATTTCTTTCGGACGTTCATCATCAACAAAACTTCGTGAAGCATGCGAAGACTTTATAGACATGTGTGATCATCCTGAAAAATTCTTAATTGGGTATCGTACACATCGTTCTTCTAAAAAAGGAAAAGGTGGTGTGAAAAAATCAAATATTAAAGAGTATTCTGACGAAGACTTAGGAATATTTGCAGGAGGAGATAAATAAGAACATGGATACAAAAGAAGCACGCTTAGGTGTGCTTCTTTTGTATCCACTGCATACTGGCAACTGTTAACTGTATACTAGATATATGTCGCTTGAAACTGTTGATACATTCGAACATGATATTGCTACAGAAATAAAAGAGAAGGAAGCAACTATTGGAGACATTGCCTCAGCATCAAATGATGTTGGAAACATTCCCGTCTCCTCACAAAACTCTTCTCTTATCTCTATTCTTATTATTACTTTTATTCTTCTCCTGACACTTCTCGTTGCCTATTTTGGATATACGTATTACAACAATAAAGTAAACCCACCAGAGAATACTGCAGTAGTTGTTATTCCTGATACCAACGATATCTCATTGTTAAAAACACTCTCACCACAATTTGAAGAAGCAATAGGAAGATACATACGCAATGTTTCAAAATCACCATATGGATACACACTTACCATTGCATCATCAAATGCATATTCTTCTATCTTTGCATATATGCTAAAAAATGAACCTCTCTACGCAGATGATATAGCATCTGCACTTAATCAAGCACGTGATACGAGCACAACAACAATCCCATTTATATTTTCTGATCGTACTATAAATAATCAAAATATTCGTGTTGGAATATCTGGATCAAGCAGTATTATGTACGCATTTATAAACACACAAGCCCTCGTTATTGCAACATCAACCGAAGCCATTATGACTCTTCGCAGTGATATACTTCACTAATGAGTGTTGCAACATTAGAGAGTGCACATATCGTAGGACTTAATGCTGAAAAAGTTGTTGTTGAAGTAGATATCTCACAAGGACTCTACACCTTCGCAATTATCGGTCTTCCTGATAAAGCAATTGATGAGAGTAAAGACAGAATTATTGCTGCACTTAAAAATACAGGGTTACGTAATCCAAAAACAGAAAATCATAAAGTTACTGTATCTTTATCTCCTGCTCATATTAAAAAAGAGGGATCTCATTTTGATGTACCAATTGCACTTACATATCTTATTGCATCAAAACAATTAACAATTCCATCAGATGTTGGGTGGTTTGTAGGAGAATTATCACTTACTGGTGATATCGTACCTATGATGGGAGTACTTGCCATTGCAGAATATGCAAAACAAAAAGGTGTAAAAGCACTTTATGTACCCTATGCCAATAAAGAAGAGGCGGCCCTTGTTGAAGGACTCACCGTATACGGATGCACCACACTGTTAGATCTTGTTTTGCACTTGGGTGGTACCATTGATGGTATTACAAAAATTGTATCTCTATCTCCTTCTCCACAAACAGAAATTATATATATACGACCAGACTCATTCTTAGACTTCAAAGATGTGCGCGGACAAGAAACTGCAAAGCGTGCACTTGAAATCGCAGCAGCCGGTGGTCATAACATTGCACTCTATGGACCACCAGGAACTGGGAAAACTATGCTTGCTCGTGCATTTACCTCTATACTTCCACCTCTTACTCATGAGGAGGCATTAACAGTGACTCGTATTCATTCTGTATCACACACGCAAACATCGATCATTACTCATCCACCATTTCGAAGTCCTCATCATACATCATCCTACGTATCACTCGTAGGGGGTGGAGCACATCCACGCCCAGGAGAAGTAACGCTTGCACATTATGGTGTTTTATTCTTAGATGAATTTCCTGAGTTTGATAAACGTGTTATAGAATCTTTACGAGAACCACTAGAAGAAGGTGTCATCACAGTATCTCGTGCAAAGGGAACATTTTCTTTTCCTGCATCATGCACACTTGTTGCTTCTATGAATCCTTGTCCTTGCGGGTATATGGGGAGTAAATTAAAACGATGTATATGTAAAGCATCTGACATTGATAGATATGCGCGAAAATTATCAGGTCCCATCATGGATAGAATAGATATTTGGGTGCCTGTGCAACATATAGATTATGAAACTCTTACCCATAATCGTATTGGAGAAGAGAGTGAACATGTGCGAACAAGAATCATAAAAGCGCGATCTTTTGCAAAAAAACGTTTTGAAGGTATGGGGGATTTTCGTATTACGAAAAATAAAGATATGAAGGCACGGGATATTAGTAACTATATAACTCTTTCTCCAAAAGTTGAAAATCTTATGAAAGAACTTGCAACATCACACACATTATCTCCTCGTGCGTATCACAGAGTATTACGTCTTGCACGTACTATTGCAGACCTTAAACAAGCCCAAGACATCACAGACGCAGATATTTTGGAAGCCTTTCAATATAGACCAAAATTATATCAAGATCGTATTTAATTTTTGTTTAAAAATGTCTTAGAGACGAGGCAAGAGAAATTTTTAAAATAAAAACTAGAAGGGATTCTTTGCTCCACGAACTTCAAAGTGCAAATGTGGCCCTGTTGATCGCCCTGTATTTCCTACTTGTCCAATAACTTGGCCCTGAGATACTGTTTGTCCTGAAACAACATTAACCGTACGAAGATGGGCATAAATTGTTTGTATTCCACCATCATGATTAATAACAATCATATTTCCATAACCACCATTATATCCACCAATTCTTGCAACTATGACTCTACCAGATGCTGCTGCAATAACAGGAGTTCCTGATGGAGCACCAAAATCAATACCATTATGGCCATGTAAACCTTGAGTTTTACGGCCACCATTAATTGGACGTATAAGGAAGCCAAGCGGTGTCTCGTATGTATATGTATCAATAAGTCTTTCTGTTGTGACCACTTTTCCAGTTTTTGTCGTCACTGTTGTCGTAAGAGAGATTTCACCTTCTGGAACAAGGATAATACTTCCTTTATCTAAGGTTGCATCAATAGCAATACCGTTAAACTTTGCAATATCATTACTATCTGCTTTGTATTTCTTTGCGATTGATTTAACAGTATCTCCATTCTTCACAGTATGTTTAATACCTGTCATAGGAAGAATAACGAGAATATCTCCAGGTGTTATAGTTTGTGATTTTAAATCGTTTGCCCAAATAATGGTGTTTTTTGAAACATTAAAAAGTTTTGCAACCGTTGAAAGAGTGTCTCCTTTTTTTACTTCATAGACACTAATTGTGTCACTCACAGGAAAATCAATATCTTCTGTAGAAAGACGAAGTGGTCCCGCGGTAGCAGAAAGTACATCACTCGATGAACTATCTTCTGCATCTGCTAATGTTGCCATATTATCAATATCACCAGATTTCAAAATGGGGAGAGTTTGAGAAGTGATAGCACTCTGCATATCATCATCATTAGAAGTTAAGAAAATTGCTTTTACTTTTTCTGTAAATGAAGTAAGCACACCTGCGTAAACAGGGGTAGGGGATACCCAGGCGAGACTAATCACAAGGACAAGTAGACTATGTAACGTTATAGATAAACGTTTGTGAGGAGTTACTACGATAATGTGTTTAATTAAAAACTAGTGATTCTTTATGATCAAACTCTTTTATATTAAATCTGTATTAAGTTAATAACACAAACAAAGGGTCTGTCAAGGAGGACGGTGCTCATTTATACTATCAAAAAGGGTACTACTTTACAAGTAACTTCTTCCACAAGATTATGTGGAGAAGTACCGTAAAAGTATTGTAAATTAAAGTATACTTGGACTATCTATGAGTAGCAAAACTCCGGAGGATATTTCACCTACACTTGGTACTGCAGACAAACCAGAGACTGGTACTTTTAAACCTGCACGAATAAAAGATTTCTCACAATTATCACAACACATACAAACCCCTCCTGTGGTAGGAAGAGAGGTTGGGAAACCAAAGAATCTAGAACTAGAGAAGGAGTTAAAGAGATTACGGCACTTAGAGCAGGCACTTATTGAGGCTCGTATAGATATTACATTGGATGAAGATGGTGCAATTAAAAATATTGCAGTTCCTGATGAGGTTGCTGATAAAGACAAAATAGAGGAAATAGAAAGATTAAAAAAAGAAGTAGAGAAATTAAAAACTCAAAAACATACTGTTGCAAATGAAAAAGTTCAATCTGGAGAAAAAAATACACCTAGGAAACCTAACGATGCAACTCTTCGAGTATTTTATAGAAAATCAAAAAATACCGATGACTCTGATTGGATGATGAAACTACCAGACAATGAAACACTTATACGTTTACCTGTAAATGAATCACTCAGTAGAAAAGAGTATGAAACTATAGAAGGTCTACTTAGAAAATACAGAGGATTAGTTGCTAAAAAATGGGATAAAGATATAACTACTCTCGTCAAAGTGAAAGATAAACTTCTTGATCTATTAGAGTCAGGAGATTTTACGTCTGCAAAAATACAAGCACAGAAACTTGAAGAAGAATTAGAGAACCTAAAACAACAAAAGGTAACACCACCCATTTCTTCTCAACCAACACTTGCACAAAATCAACAATCACAAGCAGGAGGAGGAAATCAACCCCCAATTCCACCACGATCTCTACCTCCATCTGGTGGAAGCAGTAACAATGGAGAAGTACCACCTACTCCTCCGTCGGGTCCGAGTAGTACACCTGCAACTCCAGATAACACACCAAAACCTCTTGACGTCTATGGTGTTTGGCCTCCGTATATTTATTTTGACAACACAAAAGGAGGAAAAAAGGAGTGGGTATCCACACTTGGCGGCACAAAGAAAAGTCTATCTAATACTACCGAGTGGGTAAAAGCAGATGCCAATATCAAACCTGTTTTTAAAGACTATATAGATTTTATTACTGGAGGAAATACAGAGGAAAGACAAAAGAAAATTAAATTGTGTACCGAACTTATTGAAATAAAAAATACTGTCATCGAAGCATTAAAAAAAGAAGATGTTAGTGCTGCACTTACCTTAAGTGAAGTTCTTCAAAGAAGTATCGATGAGTGGAAAGTAAAATTCCCAAAACTGTTAGAACTAGAAATGTTACAGAAAGATTTTTCTAAAAAGAAGGAGGCTTTTACATTACTTACAAAAGATATTGAAAAATATACTGCAGGATTTGAAATAAAAGAAACACAAAAAGTAGAACTCCAAAGACTAACAGAAGATATTAATCATTATGCACATGAAATAGAATCCGCACTTACCAATAATAAAAAACCAGAAGAGATATCATTACAAGCATTCAAGGATCAATATGAGCAATACGAAACATTGGTAAACCAAATTAAAAAAGAGTATGTAAAAGAACGGGGATATCGTGGCAGTGTGCTTCGTCCTTACCAATTAAGTAAAGATAAAGTCACTGTTACACTTAAAGATGGAACAAAAATACTTCAGAAAGAGTATGAAGAGGGGCAAAGGTATGCACAGGAAATAAAAACACAAAAAGATCTTAATATAAAACAAGAGACTGAAGAAAGTTTACGGCAAAAGCATGAGACAATGATCACAAACAACTACGATGAATATCTTAAACTATACCTCAATAAGAAATTTGTATCTGGTGACCCTAATGAAAAGATAGTACAAGAGACTTTACAAAAGCACGGACTTATACCTACACAACCAGTCGAACACTATGGTATAAACAGTACCACCTGGAAACAAGCGCACCTAGATAGTACAAAATATAACCAAGGGATAGATCAAAACTATAAATCTGGAATACGTGTCGATGAAACGATAAGACGTGCAAATATTAATTCTATTATTGATACTGCAAAGAAAAATAATACTCCACTTAACGAAACCGAATTTAAGAACAAGACATACATCCCTGCAAATACTGCTCTTACTGATGTCTCTCAAAGAAAACCTCTTTCCTCTGCAACCCCGAATACTATTCCACACATAAATCAAGAACCAATAGTAGGTACGACACCTACGAACTTACATATTCCTGAAATGGATCCATTAGGAAGAATAGAACCACCAGAACATCCAGTAAATTCTACTAACGAAACACAGACACCTCAAGAAGGGGCACCTGTTCCACCTCGCAATGAACAAAAAGAAGCAAAAAATAGAGCCGTATCTGCAGTTATGTCTAGACTAGAAAGGCACACTGCAAAGAATTGGAGAAAATATGCTCTTCCTATTGCTGCTGCGGCAATAGGACTTGGTGGTATTGGTCTCCAAAGGGAGATGGGAAAATCTGCTGCAACTGAAACTCCTACACTTTCCTCTCCTGCGAAAAAGACGCCCGAGACTACTCCTGTAATAACAGATTCTCCTCAATCTATACCTACAATAAATACAAATAGTTCATCTATTCCAGAAACTAGTACTCCTCAAAATCTACAACCTGGTAGCCCTGCAAAATGGCGAGACTATGTACAACCATTAAGTAAGGAAGATGAGGGAAAATTGCTTGACCCACAAAAATTTTTACAGGATATCGAGACTCAAGTAACAGGAAATAGTTATTCTGGTTTCAATTTTACTAATCTTCTTGCAAAATATATTCCCTCATATATTTCACCAAATAATCCTGAGACTATCCGTACCATATTACAGATGGATGGATTTAAAGTCTTTAATGAGCCTGGGGCATACGGGTTAAATACTGTTCAACAAACTGAGATTGGAAAAGTGTTGCGTGCAATAGAAACATTAAATCAAACAACTGCTGCAGAAAAAAGAAGAAATGCAACTATGCAAGGGTTCGGTGGAGTAGCATATGACAATGAATACTTTGCTCCAGGAATCACCGTAGAACAAATGTTAAAAGCAAGTAAACAAAAAATAGAAAGTGCTGATAAAGGGGAATAATAATAGTTATACTTATGGATACATCTACATTACAACAAGAACTCGTCGAAGAATTTAATCTCAAAAATCTCACACCAGAAGATCAAGAAGAAATGCTCCTTGAGGTTGCAAAAACTATTCATAAACAATTCCTTCTTGATGTATACGACATACTTGGTGAAGAAAAGTTCCAAGCATTACAAGCAAGTGTTGATATGGGTGAAGAATTCTATACAACAACACTTAAACATCTTGTTCCAAACTATGAAGAACTGTTCCAAACCGCAAGAACAAAAGTAGTAAATGCATTTAAAAATGCTCCCACAGGAGAATAAATCACATGGTACAATAGTCATCTGTGAAGATGCTATCTAACTCTGTAGAATTAAACAACGCGCAACGAGAAGCCGTTCTCTATACTGAAGGACCTCTCCTTATTATTGCAGGTGCGGGTGCAGGAAAAACAAAAACACTAACAGAAAGGATTGTACATATTGTAAAAAAGGGAACCGACCCACGAAATATTCTTGCAGTAACTTTTACTAACAAGGCAGCAAAAGAAATGCGGGAACGTATTATTTTTCGACTCGAAGAAGAGCACGTCATAGAAAAAGAAAATCCATATCATCATACGCCTCTTATAAAAACATTTCATTCACTTGGGCTACAAATGCTCTCAGAGCAAGCAGATCGTGTGGGACTACATAGACACCCAACTATTCTTGACTCTTCTGATTCGCTTTCTATTATTAAACAAGCAATAGAGCAACTAGGTCTTGATCCAAAAATACATGACCCTTCAAAAATACGAACAATTATTAGTCGTGAAAAGGGAGATTTTGTTGATTACAATCTATATAAACAAAAAGTAGCAACTGCTCACATGGATATTGTTGCAAGTATTTGGAGAATCTATGATGAAGAATTACGTCGTCAAAAAGCCGTTGATTTTGATGACCTCATTATTCGAGCAGTACATATGTTGGAAGAGAACACAGATATTCGTGAATACTATCAAAATCGTTTCAAATATATTCACATTGATGAATATCAAGACACAAATGGTTCTCAGTACGCATTGGTAAAATTACTCGTTAATCCTACACATAATAATATTTGTGTTGTTGGTGATACTGATCAAAATATTTATAGTTGGCGAGGGGCAAATATACGAAATATTTTGAACTTTGAAAAAGACTTCTCAGGTGCTCATACTATTTTACTTGAAGAAAACTATCGTTCATCGGGAAATATTCTTACACTTGCAAATGTAGCAATCAAGAAAAATACTATTCGTAATGACAAAAAATTATTTACTTCCCAAGGAGAGGGTGAAAAAATTGAAATACAGAGTTGTTGGGACGAAGCCTCTGAAGCAGAATGGGTAGCAGAAAAATGTAAATCCCTTATCGATATGGGGCAAGATGCAAAGAATATTGCTGTGCTTTATCGTGCAAACTTTCAGTCACGAATATTAGAGGAGGCCTTTATTCGCGCAAACGTTGCATACAATTTACTCGGCACAAAATTTTTTGAAAGAAAAGAAGTAAAGGATGTCATGAGTTATCTGCGTGCAGCAGTTAATCGTCTCTCTCAACCAGATTTAAAAAGAGTTTTTGAAACACCAAAACGTGGTATAGGAAAAGTTACCGTTGCAAAAATATTTTCCGGAGAAAACATACCTGTAAGTGCACAAATAAAAATAGATAAAGTTTATGAGTTTTTGGATACTATTATGAAAACATTAGAAACAGAACCACTTTCTCATGTGATGCAGATGATCATCGTTGATTCTGGTATGGAAAAAGAAATGCTAGAGGGGAGTAGCGAAGATAGAGAACGCCTTGAAAATGCACGTGAACTTGTATCTCTCACTACTAGATACGATGGAACCCCTGGAATAGAAATGCTTACACAATTTCTAGAGGAAACATCGCTACAATCAGATCAAGATAATGACACAAAAGATAAAGATGGGGTGAGACTTATGACAATACATGCAAGTAAGGGACTTGAGTTTAATCATGTCTTTATTGTTGGTCTTGAACAAGACTTATTCCCTCATAAAAACATTGGCAATCGTAAACGCAGTAAAGAGGAGGAAGAGGAGGAGAGACGACTCTTTTATGTCGCAGTAACACGTGCACGAAAACACCTATATTTATGTTATGCAGAACTTCGTACTATTTTTGGACAAAAGCAAATCAATGCACCAAGTATTTTCCTTGAAGATGTTCCAGATGACATCAAAATTGTTCATGATTTATATTACAAACAACAAGGAGGAGGAACTGTGGTGTACCTTTAACCAAGTAGACTACAGATACACGTCACATTGTTTTTTGGGATAGAGAATTAACCATGATAGAGTACATAGATGCTTCCTAAGAAACACTTTGGGCAAAACTTTCTCACATCTATTCCTGCTCGTATTGCTATCGTAAAAGCAGGGGATATTGTTACAACAGATACTATCCTTGAAATAGGCCCAGGAAAAGGGTTTCTTACTCAGGAATTACTCACAACTGGTGCTCATATTATTGCGCTTGAGAAAGATGTAGAATTACTTCCTCTTCTAAAAGAAATGTTTTCTCATTATAAAAACTTTACTCTTGTAGAAGGAGATGCTCTTACCTATATTCCTCCCAAAAAATATAAAATTATTGCAAATATTCCATACTATATAACAGGAGCAATACTGTCTCACTATCTTTCTTGTGCGTATCAACCAGAAACTATGGTGGTTTTGGTACAAAAAGAAGTAGCGGAACGTGTGGTGGATACAAAAGAATCAATACTTTCACTTTCTGTAAAGGCATACGGAACACCAAAAATTGTTTACAGAGTAAACAAGGGGAGTTTCAATCCAGCACCGTCTGTTGATAGTGCTGTTTTAAAAATAGAAAATATCTCTAGAAATAATTTTATTAATCAGAATCATGAAACAACTTTTTTTAAAATTATAAAACAAGGATTTGCTCATAAACGAAAGTACCTTCTCTCTAACCTGCGAGAATTATTCCCAAAATCTACACTCGAAACATTATTTGAAGAATTATTCATCTCTTCAAAGGCTCGAGCAGAGGAGATTCCTCTTTCTATCTGGTTATTACTTTCACAAAAACTTACTACAGGTGCAACATAGTGTTTATAGATGAAAATTATTTATGGTAAACAGGGTATACTGATGCTATGCTTCCAGAGACTGATTTACCTCAAAAACCTATATCAAAACCTCTTGTTATCGTTGGTATCTTGGTTTTACTTCTTACATCTACCACCTTTATTCCTGCTTCTTGGTTTGGCATAACTCCTGTTATTTATAAAAATACACCACTTAATCTTACTGATATAACTACTCCAGAAAATATTGCAAAAGATACTAATAAAGATGGCATTATTAGTTGGCAAGAAGTTATTAATCAAAATGTAGATTTTGGAACATCAACAAATACCGCAACTATCGATGAGCAAGCAATAGCCCAATTAAATGATCCTAATAATTTGACTGCTTCTTTTTCCAAAAATCTCTACCTCGCATATACTTATCTTCAAAAGACTGGCACATGGGATGAAACTGTTAAGCAAAATATGCTTCAGCAGTTAATAGCACAAGAAAGTGCAAAGATTGTTCCTACAACCTATTCTCTACGTGAAATTACAATAGCCTCTACAGAAACCAAGGAATCAATAAAAAAGTATGGAAATGCTATTGCACCACTTATAAACGCCACTATTAATGAAAAATATCTTGCGAATGACTTTGGTAGTATTAATTCCTTTACCCAAACACAAAAGGAGAGTGACCTTGTCTCTATTCTAGATGATAAAAAAAGAGTTGATTCACTTTTACAAAAAATACTTGCCATCTCTGTCCCTCCATCTGCAGTTCCATATCATATTTTGCTTCTTGAAAGAATTGCTCTCTACAGAGATTCATTAACGGCTATTGGAAATGCACCAAATGACCCAATACGCGCAACTATTGCTATTGAAAATTTTGGAAATGCTATTCCATTAATTATAAAAATGGTTCCTCAATTATCTTCATATTTTAATATGAAAAATATTGTATTCTCTGCACAAGATACTGGCTATGTATTCACGACAGGGTATACTACTACTAAGTAATCTATGAAAAAAACACTTCTTTTACTCTCTTTGGGACTTTTGTTTATACTTTCTCCAGAAAAAACACATGCTCAATTTACTGTTATCTGTCCGTTATGTTCACAAAGATCTATTCAATATGTACAAACTGCAAAAGAGGGGATAACTGCAACACAACAAACACTATCTACAATAAAACAAACTATCCTTGACCCAATTAAAAATGCAATGACACTTGTCTCCATTCTTACGTCATCTAATCAAATTAGTAATCTCATTTTAGGAAGTACTAATGGTAATTCACTTCTCATTAGAAATCCTGAACAATACATTACCAATAAAGGGTTAAATTCGGTGAATGCTAACTTGGGATCACTTTCCACTAATGGGCCATACACAGATAGCATCTTTAATGCAGCAATATCTGCTTTTAAAAATACATCGACTGAAGATACATTAAAGCAGATAAATACATCATCTATTCCATCACTTACGCAAAAAGAAAACTGTACAGATGCTGCACTTACTGCTCAAGCAAAAAAAGATGTTATGAGAAGTAACAATACGTTTGATCAAACAGAACTGCAAGCCCGTAAACAAACTATTTATAATGCAATCTGCAAATGTAATCCCTCAACGGATGCAAAATGTGCACAAACATTAACCGCAGTTAATAATCAAAAACCTTCACTTAATTCTTTTTATGCAGTAACACAAGGTGATAATCAATACACAAAAACAACACGTAGTTTATTAGAAATAGGAGATGCAAAACAAAAAGTAGAAGGGACAGCCCAAAAAGATTTGATCTCAGGTGGTGGAATCGCAAGTAAAACACAATGTACAAAATATGGAACTGATGTAAACGGTAAATCTTTATGTACAGAAGAAGTTATAGACTATGCTGCGAGTCAATTAAAAACATCATATGAACAAGCCGTTAATGCGCCTTTAAATGCTGAACTTGCAACACTTGGTTCTGGGTTCGGGTTTGGTCTTTCAGATATATTTAGTTTTTTTGGTGGTATCAAGAATCTTGCAAATACATTTACCTCTCTTGATCCTAGTGGGGGAGTTACAACGTCTGGTTCAAGTAATACTTCAGTTATAACAAAAAATACTTCCGTTCCTGATTCTCCTTCAGTTGACCCTGCTCTCACTACAGAAGCCACCACTCTTATAGAGGGACAAATACGCAGTAGATTAAATGATTTAAGTAGTCTTCTTGAGGTTGATAAAAATTATCTTGCGGAAATTAATATCTACAAATCACGCATAGATATGGGAAAAAGTTGTTACGACTCACTTATTAGTGACTATCCATACTTACAAAGTAGTAGTGAAGTAACACCTGCGACAACATTCTTTTCTGGTAAACAGACTATTACTAATAATCTCCTTGCAACAATTTCCAAAGAGATAAACCTCATCCCTGTAGTGCGTGAAAAAATTAATGCAACTCTTGAATCTATTGCATATACTAATTCTAGTCAAGATATTTTAAATCAATTTACTGCATTTCAAAATTATGTCGACAGTAATAACCTTAAAATGAGTTTAGAGCGTCAAGGTGAGTACGATATGTTTACCTACCAAGCAGGACAAGACACCTCAAACGAAGAGGGAAATATTGGTATTATTAATACGTACACTTCAAAATGCAATGCACTTCGCATTCAACAACAAAATTCAAATCAAAATGGATATAGTAATTTCTAACAAAACCTGTGCGTAAAACCAGTGTAGTTAACCCTCTCTCCTAAGATTCTTGTGATACACTAATTCCATGAAACGACTTGGTTTATTTGTATATATATCTCTGGTATTTGTGATGCTTTTGAGTGGGTTTTCTGGTGTAGAAAAAGCACTTGCAGTAGTGGACCGTCAAACTTTTGACAATATGGTGAATGCAGAGATATCTAGCAATATAAATCCTTTTTTATCTAACTTTTCATTAGAAGAACAAGCAGTAGTAAGTACATTAAAAGAAAGTGCAAACTCTATATTCCTTAAACGAGGAGCCGAGCAAGCAATTACCGTAAACCAAATAAAAATTGCATTATTAAGTCAGTGGGATGTAGATCTTTCTGGTATGGGTACAAGCCAAGAATCAGGGGTAAATACTGAGCAAATGTTAGTTGCTATCCGTGGAGCACTTTCACAAGCAGGAAATACTCTCCGTATCCAAAATGGAACTGTAACACCTGAGCAAGGTCGTACCTTTACTAATGCTGTTGTAGCGGGACAAAATGCAGCAGCAGTTGCTGCTTTTCAAAAAAGTACAAATCCTAACTCCTGCAGTCTAGGTTCTTCGGGAAATCTACTTGATTGTATTGGTGGTTTATTTGAATATTTTATTAAAACAATACTACTCCAAATTGCTGGATTCCTTGCTTGGCTTGCTGCTAATATGTTTAATTTAGCAGTACAGTCTGGAATATTAGATTTTGCAAAATGGGCACCGAGTGATGCTCTCTATCCTATCCATGTTGTTATACGGCAAATCATTTCTCTGTGTGTTGTCTTTGCCGGATTATACTTAGGATTTATGTATATTATCGGTAGAGAAGAGACCCTCGGAAGATACATGGCATGGCTTATTATTTTTGCACTCTTTGTAAACTTTTCATACCCACTGAGCCGCGTATTTGTTGATGTATCAAATGTCATTTCATTAAATATCTATGCTAGCGCCGTTGGACCTGATGCTCTTACTGGTAATGATCCAAATAATTCCGGTGGTGCGCTTATTTTAAATCAATTAGGGTTACAAAATCTCATTGTAAGTGCGACAAATGTAAAAACTGGAACTGCTAACCTTATAGATAATATTAATACTGTTCCAAGTGCCTTGCTTGCAGTTGCTTTCGTACTCTATGCTGCATATGTTCTCTTTTTATTAACTGGTGTTATTGTATTTCGAACAGGAGTACTCATTGCTATTACTATTGGTTCACCACTTTTGTTTATAGATAGTGTGGTACCAAAATTAGGAGACTTGGCAATGAAATTACGAAAAATATATTTTGAACAATTAATTTCTGCTCCTGTACTTATGATAATGCTCGCACTCACGCTTAAGTTCTTAGAAGTGTTTCAATTAAACAAGGTAACGACAAGTAGTGTTGCTATATTTTTCAACATTCTCATGATGCTCATTATGCTCCACATAATGCTTAAAGTTACCAAGGAAGTTTCTGGGACGGTAGGGGAGGCCGCGACAAAATTCATGGGACAAGCAGGAGGGTTTGGTCTTGGGCTTGCATCCGGTGGTACTGGCATACTTGCACGACAAACTATTGGACGTTTTGCTGCTGGAGTTGCTTCTGGTGAAGGAGCACTAGGTAAGTGGGTAGGAAATAATCAGAATAGTTTCTTAGGTAGACGTGCGCTTGACCTTTCTAGTTCACTTTCAAAAAGTACCTATGATATGCGTAATTCTGGAACAATATCTGGTGTAATGAATAGAGCAGGTATGGGAATGGGGTCAGGATCACAAGTAACGGCTGCTAATTCAAAAGCAGAAAAACAAAAAGATCTCTTTGATAGATACGGTCGCATTCAAACAAAAAATGATGATGGCACTGTAAATCAAGAAGGAGTAGCCGCAAAACGTCAGTTTGCAACTAATTTTGGTAATGCTATGGGTAGAAAATTTCAAGAAGAAGAACGTGGTCGACAAGAAGACCAAAAGAGAAGTCTTTCTGCGTATGGATTAGAAGAAGGAAAAGATAAGCAAAAAGCATTCTTCAAAGAAAAAGATGAGGATACACGAAATGAAATGCTTACAAAAGATCAAGAAGAGGCACTTGCAATGAACAAAAATGGTACTAATACAAATCAAAACATAACAAGTATACAGGTACCTACTACACCAAATAATTCACCAGAAGGAGAAGGTGGTGCGTCTGTATCATGGGTTGGAAGAGATATGACTAAGCCGGCTTACGAGAGAAAAAGAGAGTACGAAGCACAACAAAATAATAATAAACAAGAACCTGATATTCGAACAATGACAATGGAGGATCTTGCAAAATCTCTTGAGGAAAATACCTTAAGAATAGCCCGCGAAGAAAAGGAGAGGCAATCTTCTCAGTCACAACCTGAAGTTGTCCAGATAATAACACCTGAGCGAAAAGCCGCGTAAATACTATGTACCCATCATATATTTCAAAAAATATAGCAGAACTATTACGAAATGCTCCACCTGATATTGCTCAAATATTAAAAGGTGATGAAGTTGGTAAAACAACTGCAATACTTGGAAAAATCTATAAAATCCCCGTCAGTTCTTATGTTGCACTTTCAAACATTATATCTTTCATATTAATTGGTGCTCTTAAACCAGAAGATGTTTTACACGCACTAGAAGATATCGTAAAAGTAACTCCGGAGGATGCCTACAAACTTGCACAAGATTTAGAAAAAAGTATCTTGGAAAAAGCACGTATAAAGATATTAGGAAAAGATGATGGAGATATGGTCACACTTTCATTTGATGACACTAGGACACCGGATGAACTACGAAAAGAAATTCTTGATACAACAAAACGTGAATCTGCTCTTACCAAAGAACAATCTTCTTCTGATAGAGCACCTGTCAAAAAGCAAGTAGTACTTACTCCAGGATCTCGTTCACAACTACTCGAACAATTACAAGTACTGGGTAGTATTCCAAATGATGAAGAAGTCGAGACTCGTCTTAGTCATATTCAAGAACAGATTTCCTCTATCGATAAGGGAGAAAACAGAAACCTTGATACTAATGTCGCATTACAAGAATTTATGTTTGGAGATAAGGGGGATACTGTTGCGTCTGCAGAGGCGCGGGCAGCAAGTTACAGTAAAGCACCTACTCGTTATAACGTTGATCCTTATAGAGAAGTAGTGGGAGATCAAGGGTAATTACTTTCATCTTAGATTTTATTACTTTGTTTCTACTTTCTTTTTTCTGATATACTGAGCCCATGCAATTTCGTGTACCACAATTCATAGACATGGAAGATAAGATAATTGGTCCTCTTACGCTTAAACAATTTGGGTATATCTTAGGTGCTGGGGGTATTTCTTTTATTATATGGACTTTTGTCTCTATACGTACCATTGCCATTCCACTTATTCTCCTTGTTTCTGCACTTTTTCTTTCTCTTGCATTCGTAAAAATTAATAATAGACCTTTTGGTGCTATTCTTGAAAATGCTTTTTCATATTTTTTTGGCAGTAAGGTATACACGTGGAAACAACCCGCAGAACAAATACCTGAGGCAGATCCAAACATAGAAAAAGTTGTTGTTGAAGCAGCAAAAGATGCAACAATTGCGCGTGTAAACAAAGATCGTCTCCATGAAGTAGCACTAGGACTTGATGTTCTTGATCGTAATCCACAAAATACAGAAAATAAGTAGTTATATGGGTATTAATACTCAGTATCATATACTTTTCTCTGTTATACTAAATTACATATGGCCGCAGGAACTGCAACACAACAATTTGTGCCTATAGAACGTGTACGAGATGGTATTGTTGTACTTAAAAATGGTGAATTACGAGCAATTCTCATCACATCATCGCTCAATCTTGCACTCAAAAGTGACGATGAACAACAGGCTATACTTCTCCAATTTCAAAATCTTCTTAATTCACTTGATTTTCCTGTTGAATTTTTCATTCAATCACGCAGACTTAACATAAAACCATACATGGATTTACTGCAGACACGCAGTGGAGAGGTGCAGGAAGATCTTTTAAAAATACAAATTCATGAATATATGAGTTTTATTACTAAGTTCACTGAAGAATCAAATATTATGACAAAACATTTCTTTATTGTCATACCATACTTATCACAATCTTCAACACAAACAACGAATTCTACACTCTTATCATTTGGACTAGGGACTACAAAACCTGAAATGGATACAGCATTTGAATCAGCACGTATTCAATTAGAACAACGTGTTGCAACTGTGACACAAGGACTCAGTCGTTTTGGTATTCGCGCACAGAAACTTGGTACTGAAGAGGTGGTAGAACTTTTCTATAAACTCTTTAATCCAGGTGAACAAGATAGACCTGCTCCTAAGATGACACAATCATAAAATATATGGCACTCTTTGATTTTCTCAAAACAAAAAAAGATTCTCCTGTCTCTCCAATTCTTCCAGAGCAAGTTTATAAAGTTGCGGAGATGCAATTAAAAGATATTATTGCACCAAGTGCTCTTGGAGTTCAACCAAAATCTTTATCACTTGGAACCAGTGTTGTACGTTCTTACTTTGTGATTTCTTACCCACGATTTCTTACTGATAACTGGCTTTCTCCTATTATTAACCTAGATAAAGTATTTGATGTTGCTATACATGTCACACCATTAGACACAGGGGACGTTATGAAGACATTTCAACGTAAAGTTGCCGAAGTTGAAAGTCAGATCATGACACGAGAGGAAAAAGGACTTGTACGTGATCCAACATTAGATGTGGCATATAAAGACTTGGAAGATTTGCGTGATGGTCTCACACAAGCCCAAGAAAAAATGTTTGAAGTTGCACTCTATATTTCTATTTATGGAAGCACTGAAGCAGATGTAGATAAAGTAGAAAATGAAATCAAAAATATTCTCGAAAGTCGTCTTGTCTATGTAAAACCAGCACTCTTCCAACAAGATGTAGGGTTCCTTTCGACACTTCCTCTTGCACAAGACATGCTTTCAATAAAAAATAAGTTAAATACATCTCCTCTTTCATCGTTTTTTCCATTTGTCTCATTTGATCTTTCTTCAGACAAAGGTATCTTATATGGATTAAATCGTCACAACGGAAGCCTTATTCTTTTTGATAGATTTTCTCTTGAAAACTATAACTCTATAATCTTTGCGAAATCAGGTTCTGGAAAAAGTTACATGGCAAAACTCGAAATATTACGAACACTTATGTTTGATACAGAAGTTATCATTATAGATCCAGAACGAGAATACGAGTACCTCGCAGAATCAGTAGGGGGTAGATACTTTGATATATCACTCACTAGTGAACACCATATTAATCCATTTGATTTACCACACCCAACAGAAGATGAGGCGCCTTCTGAAGTACTTCGATCAAACATTGTAAACTTGGTTGGACTTTTTCGTGTTATGTTAGGTGGCCTTACTCCCGCAGAAGACGCAATTATTGACCAAGCAATTACAGAAACATATGCACTCAAGGATATCAATGGCGATGTTGATTTTACAAAATTAGAACCACCTCTTTTGTCTGACTTTGAAACAGTACTTGGGGGTATTTCTGGATCGGAGGATTTACAACAACGCCTTTCAAAATATACAAAAGGAACGTGGTCAGGGTTTATTAATCAACCTTCAAACGTAGATATAAACAAAAAGTTAGTTTGTTTTTCTATTCGTGATATGGAAGAAGAGTTAAAGCCTGTTGCAATGTATATTATTACGCACTATATCTGGAATTCCGTACGTAAAGATATACGAAAAAGATTGCTTGTTGTGGATGAAGCATGGATTATGATGAAAAATGATGACACTGCATCATTCCTCTTTGGTCTTGCAAAACGTGGGCGTAAATACTACCTTGGACTTGCAACAATTACCCAAGATGTAGGGGATTTCTTAAAATCACCCTATGGTCTTCCTATTATTACCAACTCTTCTATTCAACTTCTCCTTAAACAATCACCATCATCAATTGATATCGTTCAAAAAACATTTAACCTAACTGATGAAGAAAAGTTTCTACTTCTTGAATCAGGCGTAGGTGAGGGAATATTCTTTGCAGGACTTAAGCATGTGGCAATAAAAATTGTTGCATCATATACAGAAGACCAAATCATCACAAGTGACCCTTCACAGTTACTTCAAATAAAAGCAATGAAGGATGAAGTTGCTACTTCAAAAGGGATATGACACTACGTACACTTTTTATTACTATTTTTTTTATTACCCCTCTTTCTCTCTATGCACAAAGTAATGTGTCTATAGTTGTAAATCCAAATAATCCTGCTCCATACGAAAAAGTAACACTTACTTTACAGAGTTATTCTTTTGATGTAAATCTTTCAACAATTACTTGGATAGTATCTGGAAAACAAATCTCTTCTGGTGTGGGAAATAAAAATATTACCATAACAACACAAGGTGTAGGACAAGATGTTCCTGTTATTGCTCGTATAACCTCATCTCAAAAAGAAGTTATTGAGACGAAAATCACCATAACACCAGAGAGTGTTGATCTTATCTGGGAAACACCAGAGAGTTATGTTCCTCCTTTTTATGAAGGGAGGTCTCTCCCTAGTGATGGTGCGTTAATTCGTATTACTGCTATTCCAAATATGAGTGAAGGGAAGGGACAAATACCTGCACAAAATCTTTCATATTTATGGTATATAAATGGAATATTAGTTGATGAATCATCAGGTTATGGTAAAAATACTGCGTCATTGAATCTTGATTATTTCAATAATAAAACAGAAGTAAAAGTTCTTGTAAAAAGTGCATTGGGGAGAGAAGCAACAAAAACAATCACTATAACTCCTCATGAAGTTATGCCTATTCTCTATGAATATAATGACACGCTTGGCACACTACGAAACACAGTAATTGAAAATCGCCTTGAAACAACACGTGACTTTACATTATCTCTTGCTCCATACTACTTATCATCTGTACATGGATTAGAATCTGCCCCTCTCTACACATGGCTTCTTGATGGATTTCCTATAACGCCAGAAGAAAATACATTACTTACCTTTCACCCTAAAGAAAATAGTTTTGGAACAAAAACACTTTCAATAGTTATCAGTAATACCAAAAGAAGACTACAAAAAGCAGAAACTGCTCTTGAAATACTTTTTGATACTCGTAATTAATTTCTATGGCTACAAATTCTTATGTTTCATTAGAACCAGGTGCTGAAAAAACTCTTGTTCCTGGTTTTATACCAAAATTCAACTCCTCCTCTCCATTATCTCTTGATCTCTCTCTTAATTTTATCTTTATGGTTGCTTTTATTATTGTTGCAGCAACTGCAATGGGAATGGCAGTGTATGGATATGGTGTTCTTAGACTAGGGGTGTTTGGAGATAGCAGTGAACAGAGATTAACAAGAGGTAAGAAGATAGGTCAAAAAGCATTAGGTGGGTTCTTAGGTATTTCTATTGCTTACCTTACAATACTTACACTTAATCCTGATATGTTACGAACGAGTATTAGTTTGGAGAAGTTAAGAGTGGGGAGTAAAGTAACGAGTTTACCCTCGGTTCCTACTACAACACCTGTAAATAGACAAAATCCACAAATACCAAAAAATAATGACGACCCAAAAGGGTGGGAAGCAATTAAAAATGATGCGCAGGTACGTGCTTTTCTTAGAAATCTCCCTAATGGGGGGATTAGTGTTAATAAAAGTGTTTGTATAAATCCAACACAAACTAGTTGTACTACTGTTGGCAGTCTTCCTCAAAGTACACTTACCATGCTTACACAATTACGAAACATATGCTCCGGAAGAATTATGATAACAGGAGGGGTTGAAGCAGGGCATAGTTCTCATGGACCAGGACTTACTCCTATCGATCTATCTCTTAATGATAATGATTTTACAAAATGTATTCAATCATTTCCAAAATCAAGCAAAGTACCTATACGAAACTCCCGTGGTGATCCATTATGTTTTAAAGACAAAGTGTATGAAAAATTTGGTTTTACGTTTTGTGATGAAATAAGTACCGATAGACATTTACATGTGTACCAATAGTGCTACGAGAAAAAAGTAACCTGATATACTTACTCTATGCTTAATCGTCGTTTACTTCTACTCTTTGTAATAACAAGTCTTTTTGCTTTAGGAGTAATAGTTTGGTATTTTATTTTCTCCACACCAAAATCTGCTCCTACACTTGGAAAACCAAATAACATTTTAAATACTATCCCTGTACCTCGACTTTCATTTATAACTAATTACTTCTCTAATTCCTCTGGTGAAGATATAACCTCTGGAACTACAACAACCGAAGTTACACCAATAACACAAGAAATTCTTACAAAAATATGGGGTAAACCTGCAACAGGACAAATGTTTATAACTCTTCCAATACTACGAGAAATTGTTTCTACTTCTACTTTAAACGGAACTACTACAAAAACAGTGCGAGCGACATCTACCTATTTTATGTTTGTTGATAGGACGACAGGATATCTCTATCGCACCAATACAGAAACAGGTGAGACTCATCAAATAACTAATACCACCCTTCCAGGTATATATGATGCTTACATATTTAATGGTGGAAAACGTATTCTTTTGCGTTACCTTGATGCTGATAGATCGACGATTATTGGACTCTTAGCAACTATACCTTCTGTTTCTGATAAGGGAAGTCCAGAGGCTCTCATACAGATGACCAATTTACCAAAAAATATTTCTAGTGTGGCAGTTAGTTCATCTGGAGAAAAGTTAAGTTATCTTGTCCCAAACTCTCTTGGTTCTTCTATTTATACCATTACTTCAAAGGGGCAAACTCTTACAACAACTTCTCCTTTTTCTGAATGGAATCTTTCATATGGAGGGGAGCAACTATACGGGACAACAAAGGCTTCTGCATACGTAGAAGGCGAGACAGTAATGCTTCCATCATTTACTCGTGTTGTAGGAGACAAAACAGGACTTACAAGCACTGCATTAGATAATGGTGTGTTACTACACAGTATGTGGTCTAGTTCTGGGTTACTTACTTTTATCACATCACAACTAGGTTCCACAAAAATATTGAGTGAACAGACACTAGCAACAAAATGTTCTCATTTACGAAAATCACTTATCGTGTGTGCAGTACCAAAAATACTTCCGCAAAATATTGAGGGTCTACCTGATGATTGGTATCAGGGAAGATTTATGTTTGACGATACACTTTCTCTTGTTGATATAAGTTCAAATCAAATTAGCACTCATCATCTATACCAATTTAGTACTTCTTTACGTGACATGGATGTAACACACATAACACCTTCAAAAGAAGGGGACATGATTTTGTTTACACGAAAACAAGATGGTAGTTTATGGCTACTTCGTGTTGGTCTTATATCTCTTGTTGATTAGCCATAGAACATATGAACTATATTCCCCTTGAACCGTCAGTACCAACCGATTTTAATCTGTCTTTATTTTCATTCAACTCCTCCTCTCCATTATCTCTTGATCTCTCTCTTAATTTTATCTTTATGGTTGCTTTTATTATTGTTGCAGCAACTGCAATGGGAATGGCAGTGTATGGATATGGTGTTCTTAGACTAGGGGTGTTTGGAGATAGCAGTGAACAGAGATTAACAAGAGGTAAGAAGATAGGTCAAAAAGCATTAGGTGGGTTCTTAGGTATTTCTATTGCTTACCTTACAATACTTACACTTAATCCTGATATGTTACGAACGAGTATTAGTTTGGAGAAGTTAAGAGTGGGGAGTAAAGTAACGAGTTTAACATCATCACAAACTACTCCATATACAACGTCTGCATCATGTATGACATCAGAAAGTGTCCTTGCTTCACTACCTTCAGGGTTATGTGCTACTACATCATGTTCTGCGCTCTCTGGTTGTAACTATCAAAAATATTTACCTATCATTAAACAAACAGCAGAAAATATTGGAATAGACTACAAATTAATAGTAGTTACTATGTGTAAAGAGTCAAAAGGAAATGCGGGTGTCTCTCCAAATAAAAATCCTGACGGAACGTATGACTGTGGATTAATGCAAGTAAACCAAAGCGGTGGGTGTAGTGCATCTATTCTGATACCAGAAACAAATATTGCGCTCGGTGCAAAAGCAATTAAATCTGCCCTTGCTTTAGTAAGAGATATCCCACCTGGTGTTCCACAACTAGGGAGTGTTTTTGCAATATATAATGGTGGACCTTCTGTAAATACACAAAGTATTGACTGTACAACACAAAACGGATTTCCAAATAATTTTCCAAAATGGGCTTGTCCTATTAATCCTGGGAATGGTCAGTTTAATATGTGTGCAGTTAAATCCTATGCGTGTGACTTAACATCGTGCATAAACCAAATTCCTTAATTACTTGGACTCAAGTGGGCAAGTTTTCTCTTTATATATACGTCTTGTGCATACCCAATAGCATTACTTATAAACCAATATAATCCTAGAGCAGAGGGGAGCACTGCGGCAGACATAGTAATAATAATTGGTAAAACATAGAGAAGTTGTATCCTCATTGACTTCATAAATTGATCTTGAAAACTTTCTTTATTTTCATTTTTTGAAATCATACTTTTTGTTTGTTGACGCGCAAGTACATATGAAGATATTCCTGCTAAAATCGCAATGACAATACTTTTCTGTGTTACATCAAATAGACCAAATGCTTTTGTGTGAAGTATTTCTGGAAATGTAACAAAAGAATAAAGAGATGAAGGGTCAGAAACAAGTCCTTTTGAAAAAACAAAGTAAAGTGCAAAGAAAATAGGTATCTGAATAATAATGACAAATAGACTAGAGAGTGGGTTTATTTTTTCTTTTTTATACAGGTCCATCAATTTTTGTGAATACTCCACTTTGTTAGTTTTTTGTAATTCTTTTAACGCGTTCATTTGTGGTTCAAGACGCTTCATAACATATTGACTTCGTAAAGCAGACAGGTTAAGAGGAAGTAATACTCCTTTTACTATACAAGTAACTATGATAATTGCCGCCCCAATATCATGAAGAGGAACAACACCCAATACAACAACAAGAAGGTTGTACATTGGTTCATAAAAAATAGTGTGAAACATGTTGTTATAGTGTAGCAAATACTTGCTCTATTTCATTGCGAAGTAATGTATGGTTAGCAGAGATACAAGAATGTTTTGGGTAGACAAAAATAAGATTTTGATTTTTTGTTGTAATAAGAGTAAGAATATTGTATATTTTTCTTTTTACTTTATTTCTATCAACTGCTTTTTTAATACGTTTCTTAGAAATAATACACGCAAAACGTGTATGAGAACTTGGATGTAGTGCAATATCTACATAAGTACCCCGAAAAACTATATGTGGTCTAATTCCTATAAAATCACGTTTTGTAAGACGCTTCAATTTTGGAAGCATAGACAAAATTATACAGAAAGTTTCTTACGACCTATACTTCTTCGACGAGAGAGAACTTTTCGCCCTCCTTTACTTGCCATACGAACAAGAAATCCATGTGTTGTTCCTCTTTTCTTTCTTTTTGGTTGATATGTTATAGACATGGCGCTATTCTACAGGACAAATGAAAAGAAATCAACTTAATGTTACTTTATAATGATTTCGTCAAGTTGCAGTGAGATGACACGCGTGTATACTTCATTACTATGGATTATCAACAACTTTGGAATAGTGCTTTATCTCAAATAGAGATTGAACTTTCTCGAGTTAACTTTAATACATGGTTTAAAAATACTCGTATTGTTGACTATAAAGAAGGGGAGGTTACTATTGGTGTCCCTAATGAGTTTGTTAAGGATTGGCTTAATCAAAAATATCATAAGTTTATACTACGAATACTACGTACTATTCATGAGGGTGTGCGTGCGGTTATTTTTACTGTTGTAAAACCAGAAACACTTCATAAAAAAGCACAAAATATTACAATTACCGGCCAAGTTCTTCCTCTTGCTGATTTATATATTAATAAAGATGATGGACTTAATCCTCGTTATACATTTGATACATTTATAGTTGGATCTTTTAATGAAGTTGCTTATGCATGTTCCCAAGCAGTAATTAATAACTTAGGTATTGTCTATAACCCTTTATTTGTATATGGAAATACTGGGCTTGGAAAGACACATATGATGCAAGCAATTGGAAATACAGTAAAGAAAAAATATCCTGATAGAAAAGTGTTTTATACCTCGCTTGAGAAATTTTATATGGATTATGTAAATGCTACTAATTTAAATAAGATAAATAGTTTTAAAGAAAAATATCGTAAATATGACGTTTTTATTATGGATGATATTCAATTTATTAATGGAAAAGAAAGAACTCAAGATGAATTATTTCATTTATTTAATTCTTTATATGAAATGAATAAACAAATTATCTTTTCTTCAGATAAACCACCTAATTTAATTACAGGACTTGAAGATAGATTACGTTCACGTTTTAATCAAGGAATGGTAGTTGATGTAAACATTCCTTCTTTTGAGTCTCGTCTTGCTATTTTACAATCAAAAACAAAAGAATACAGAGAGAAAATACCTCTTGAAGTGTTAGAGCATGTAGCAGAAACAATACAAGGAAATATTCGTGAATTAGAGGGGGTTATGACTTCAATTTTAGGTCATATTCAAATGAAACAACAAGCAATTACTCTTCTTGATGTAAAAAATCTCCTTAAAAATAGTGTTCGTGCTAAGAAAACTATCTCTATTCCAGAAATAGTAAAATTAATTGCAGATTATTATCATATACCGGACGTATATATTTATAATAAAACTCGTAGAAAAGATGTTGTTAAACCTCGTCAAATTGTTATGTATATATTACGAGAAGATTTTGATATTTCATATCCTATGATTGGTGATAGATTAGGTGGGAGAGATCATACTACTGTTATTCATTCATATGAGAAAATAAAAGGTATTTTAAAAGATAACCCTCAACTTTCTCGTGAAATAGAGGATATACGCGCAATGCTTGTATAAGTATGTGAATAACTTTGGGGATAAGTAAAGAATATTGGTTGGAAAACAATGTTTTATAAATATAGATATTTAATTAAGGTTTAATATATGTTTATTTTTATACACATATAAAAAATTATTCCTTATGAATAAAGTAATTAGTAATTATATAAAAACTATATATTATAAGGTTTTTATATGTTTTTAACAGTTTCCACAATCCTATACGTATCATTATATTTTATATATACTAATACTATGAAATTCGAATGTAGAGGAAACGTTTTTATTAAAGCAGTTGGGCAAGTTGCTCGTGCTCGTAGTAAACAACAAACACAAAACTATTTACAAGATATACATCTTACCTTAGAAACACACTTACTTACTCTTCGTGCAACTAATTTAGAACTTTTTTGTGAGAAAAGTATACCTGTAAAAGGTTTAACTAATGGATCATGTTTATTACAAGGAGAAACACTTCTTCGTGTTATTTCTACATTACAATCACTTGATACTAATTTTATATGTGAAGTACATGAAGGAGTTTTTTCTATTACTACAGAAAAAGGTATTATAGAAATAAAAACAAGTACTTATGAAGATTTTCCAACTTTACCACAACAAGGTGAAACATTAGGAGTACTTCCAAAAGAAGTACTTGTATCTCTTTTAAAAGATGTTTCTTTTTGTGCAGCGACCACAGAAATTAAACCAGAAATAGCATCATTATATCTCTACACAAAAGATAATCTTATATATACAGTTGCAACAGACTCTTATCGTCTCGCAGAAAAAACAATACCAAATAATTACACTATTGAATTTTCTCTTTTAATTCCTCAAAAACATATAACAGATATTATTCAAATTATTAGTGATGAAACAGAAGATTTAACACTATCATTATATGAAAGTATTTTATCTATAAGTTCCCCAAATACTACACTTTCTATTCATACAATTACTGGACAATTTCCCGACTACAGACAACTTTTTCCAAAAGAATTTACAACAATAGTAACACTTTCAAAAGAAGAATTAAGTAAAACATTAACTCTTACAACTTTTTTTAATGAACAATACTCACAAGTAGAATGTATTTTTACAAATTCACAAGCAACCCTTCATAGTAAAAACGAAGCAATAGGACAAGTAACACATACACTTTCTTGTAAAAAAGAAGGGGAAGATATAGAAGTAAAATACAATAATAAATATTTCTTAGAAGTATTACCACATCTAGAAGGTGATAGTATTATTTGCCGCTTTACAACACCACAAAAACCAATGTTTATACAAAGCACAAAAGATGTAACTTTTACATACTTACTTATGCCTCTTAATAGGTAACAGTATGGATAAAGGACTTTTTGGTAAATATATACACCATATTCAAAAACAAAAAAGTAATAAAGAAGATATTTGTATATATATTAAAGAAAAAACAGGAATAGAATTACAAGATAAAGAAATACAACTTACAAAAAAACAAATAACATTACATATATCATCTGTGCTTAAACAAAAACTTTTTCAAAATAATATAGAAAAGTTTCTACAAGAAAAAGGATATACCTTAAAAAGATAAAAGAGGTTGTTCTGTAGGAGGTTGTTCTATTGTTTGACCACAAGAGAGTGTGTGTTTGCTAAGCCAGTTTTGTAGTGCAGTTTCCCAAAGAGTATATTGAGAATCATTACTGGGATTACTAGGATAAGGGCCATCAGGATTATTTTTTATAACAGAATTAAGAATAGTGTGTATTCCATTTTGATCACAATATATACCACGTAAAATTGGCTTAGATGATGTGTTTGGTAATGGATCAGGGAAATACTCAATAGAAGATGTTCCAATAGCACTATCCATCGCTTTTCGCCAAATAGGAGCAAGTACAAGTCCCGCCACCTTTTTATCTATTGGTGTATTATCATTATTTCCTCCCCACATACCAACGACCACAGAAGGGGTGTATCCAATAACCCAAACATCACGATAATCATTTGTAGTTCCAGTTTTATCTGCAACAGGACGTGATCCAAAATATAGAGGGGAACTTACCCCGTAGGAAGGTATTTTTGCTGTATTATCAGATAAAACACTAGAAACAAGAGAGGTTACTGATTCAGGAAGAACTTCTTTTTCTTGTTGTGAATATTTTTCTAATATTGTGTCATCATTATCACGAACTTCAAGTACTCCTTGTGGTTTATTGTAAACACCATTATTAGCAAATACACCGTAGGCATTTGTTAACTCAAGTAACGTTACTTCACCACCACCCAAAACTAAAGATAAACCGTATCTATCAGGATCATTAATAGTAGAGAGTCCCATATTTTGTGCAAGTGTTATTGCATTGTTAATACCTGTTAAATAAAGAAGTTTAACAGCAGGAACGTTAAGTGATTGTGCAAGTGCGTTACGAAGACTCACAGGTCCACGAAATAATCCATCATAATTATCCGGCATGTAACAAACAGACTCCTTTACTCCTTTGTTTGGTTTTCCATATGCATCACATTGAGAACTAAATTGTGTTGGTACGTCAAATAAAACAGTTTCAGGGGTATACCCTAATGAAAATGCTGCAGCATAGACAATAGGTTTAAAAGAAGAACCTGGTTGTCGTGATGCTGTTGCAATATTATATTGACCAGGAATTGCAGTATCAAAAAAATCTCGTGAGCCAACCATAGCAAGTATTTGTCCAGTACGGGGGTCTATTGCAACCGCAGCAGCATTTGTTGCTTTGTATCTTTTTTCATTCTCAAATGCACCTTGCTTTACAATTTCCTCTAATTGTTTTTGAAGGTTATAGTCAATTGTTGTTATAATTTTGAGTCCACCATTTTGTACCATATCATCACCATATTTTTGTTCTAAGTATTCACGTATATACATAACAAAATGAAGTGCTTTTCCACTATTTGAAACATCTCGTTCAAAAGAAAGATTTTCTCCCTGCGCTTTATTCCTCTCCTCCTTGGTGATGTAACCAAGTTCATACATTCTTTGTAACACTAAGTTTTTTCTTTTTTCAAGTAAATCACGATGTTTACCATACGGAGAATAATATGTTGGAGACTGAGGGAGTGCTGCAAGATATGCTGCCTCAGGAAGGGTAATATCTTTCGCATGTTTTCCAAAATATGCATTTGAGGCTTCTTCTACACCATAAAGAGTACCACCATATGGACTTTCATTGAGGTATATTTGTAAAATAGTATCTTTTGGAACCTCTCTATCTAGTTTTAAAGAAAGAATAATCTCTTTTATTTTTCGTGTAATAGTTTTATCGCGAGTAAGAAGTGCATTTTTTACAATTTGTTGATCTATAGTAGATCCACCTTGAGAAAAACCACCACTTATAATATTTGCAAGTAATGCACGTATAAACGAAGTTGGACGAAAACCATAATGTTCGTAGAAATGGGCATCTTCAATAGATATTGTTGCTTGTTGTATATAAATACTCATTTCAGAAAGTGGTATTTCGGTACGTTTTACGTTGTCATGAATGTTGTATAAAACAATCGTTCCTGTTCTATCATAGATTTTTGTAGAGTTAGCAACTGATCTGTTTTCAAAGTTATTAAAATCAGGAAGTTCTATAGTAGATATCCACGCAAAAAGAAAAGCAAAAATAACAACACAAAAAGAGAGACCAAGCAAGATTAACTCACGAAAAAAATGTTTCTTTACCCTCGCTTTTTTATGAGACACAGAAAGTGACATATATTAAGTAATACTACCATATTAAAAGCATAAATGAGGTGATTATGATAGTATTGTGTGTATGGATAAAGTTATTACAGATGAATCAAAAATTGAGGAACTACTTACTCGTGGTGTAGAAGAAGTTATTGTAAAAGATGAATTAAAACAGGCACTTTTGTCTGGGAAACAATTACGTATCAAATTAGGTGTAGACCCAACAGGAGGGAAAATACACATTGGTCGTGCAGTTCCTCTTCGTAAACTAAGAGAGTTTCAACGTCTCGGACACCAAATCGTTTTTATTGTTGGTGATTTTACTGCTCAAGTGGGGGATGCATCTGATAAAAGTGAAAAGCGCCCAATGCTTACACGGGCACAAATTGATGAAAATCTTAAAGATTATAAGAGTCAGATTTCTAAAATATTAGATATTACAAAAACTGAGTTTGTTTATAATAATGATTGGCTCTCTAAATTAACTTTTGCAGAAATTGTGACACTAGCAGAGTGTTTTTCTGTACAACAAATGCTTGCGCGTCGTAATTTTAAAGAAAGATATGAACAAGGAAAAGAAATATCACTTCGTGAATTTTTATATCCAATAATGCAAGGATATGATTCTGTTGCGGTAAAAGCAGATGTAGAGATAGGTGGGTTTGATCAACTTTTTAATTTAAAAGCAGGAAGAATTATTCAGGAACATTATGGTATGCCGAAGCAAAGCATTGTAACTTTTACAATGCTTGAAGGAACAGATGGTAGAAAAATGTCTACATCTTGGGGGAATATCATTTCTATTGTTGATGAACCATTTGATATGTTTGGAAAAATAATGGCATTACATGATGATCTTATTATCAAATATTTTACATTGTGCACTGACGTTTCGCTAGAAGAGATAGAAGGATTTAAAAAAGAATTAGAAGGTGGAGCAAATCCAAAAGATATAAAAATGAGATTAGCACTTGAAATTGTGACGCTGTACCATACAGAAAAAGACGCCTCTCTTGCAAAAAACTCTTGGATTGAAACTTTTTCAAAAGGTGGTGTCCCAGAAAAAGTGCCTGAAATAATAACTGAAGAAGGAAAAGAGATAGGAGATGTGGTTGTTGAAAATAATATTGTTGCATCAAAGACTGCGTGGCGACGTCTAGTAGAGGATAAAGCAGTTGGAGACACAAATGGAAATATAGTTACTGATGTAAAAGAATTAGTTAAGAACGTGACTCTTAAAATAGGAAAGAAGAGATTTGTAAAAATTATAGTGAAATAATCAGGTAAAGAAAAATGCACCGTGTGGTGCATTTTTCTTTACCAATAACCTTCATCATTTGCTCTAAAGGCTAAATCTATCTCATCCTCCTCCTCATCTTCTCCCGGAAATAGTACAATTTCTTCCTCTTCAATTATATCTCCCTCAAATAAAGCCTCGAGAGCATCTGGATTTACTTCACCCACATTTTTTGGTTCTTCTTCAATAAGCATACAAAGTTTATACCGTTAATGTATGCAAAGATACCATCTTACGTAAAACTGTGCAAGTCAATTTGTGGAAAGGCTAGTTTAAGGCTTTCATACCACGTGAAGCAGAGTGGGTAAGCGCGATTGCTATTGCATCTAGTTCATCATCAATTAAGCCGTTTTGTACCTGTTTTGTAAGTATTTTTGGAACCATATGTGCAATATCTTCCTTGGTTGCTTTACCATGACCCGCAATGGCCAGTTTTATTTGAGGTGGAGAATATTCATGAATAAAAATGCCATGTGATTGTGCAATGTAAATACAAACCCCACGGACTTCCGCGACAGTAATAATAGTTTTTTGATTAGTGGTAAAAAAAATTGTTTCAATTGCTAGTTCTTTTGGTTTGTACTTTGTAATAATTTTCTCTAGATGTTTACCTATTGTTTGTAAACGAACTTCGAAGGATTCTTTTTTTGATGTTTCAATGCAAGTAGAAAATACAAGAGTTTCTTTATCTCTCTCTTTATCCAAAACACATATCCCTAATCTTCCAAATCCAGGGTCTATACCTAAAATACGAACAGTGCTCATACTATTTTTTAAATCGCGTTACTGCTTTTTCTGTAGCCTTTCTTCCACGAGGAGTTCTCTCCAGCATTCCTATTTGTAAGAGATAGGGTTCAGTTACATCCTCGATAGTTGCCTCTTCTTCTCCAGTTGCAGCAGCAAGTGTGTTTAATCCAACAGGTCCACCATTAAATGTGTTTACAAGAGCATCGAGTACCATTCGTTCTGCAACACCTAACCCAAACTCATCAATTTCAAGAAGTGTCAAAGAGGTATCAACAACATCTTTATCAATGATTGCTTTGTGTACCTGTGCATAGTCACGTGCACGTTTTAAATAGTAGTTTGCAATACGTGGTGTAAATCGTGAACGTTTTGCTATTTCAAGCGCAGCATCATGTGGAACTTTGGTACCTAATGTCTGAGCACTTCTTTTTACAATGGTTGCAATTTCATCCTCTGTATAATAAGAAAGACGATATACTCCACCTGAGAATCGTGAACGAAGCGGGGATGATAAAAGCGATATACGTGTCGTTGCACCTATCAATGTAAAAGGAGGTAAATCTAATTGTATGGTACGAGCAGAGGGACCTTTACCAATAATAATATCTAACTTACCAGATTCCATAGCAGGATAGAGTACTTCCTCGATCATTTTATTTAATCTATGTATTTCATCTATGAAAAGAATATCTCCTGGGGCGAGATTAGTGAGTATCGCGGCTAAATCTCCTACTTTTGCGATTGCAGGACCACTCGATAATTTTAAATTGGCATTTAATTCTTTTGCAATTAAATGTGCAAGTGTGGTTTTACCAAGTCCAGGTGGACCGTACAAAAGAATATGTTCTGGAGGGGTATTTCGTTCCCGTGCAGCAGTCAAAAGTATGTGAAGATTTTTCTTTATAGTCTCTTGTCCTATATAATCATCAAATTTTTCTGGACGAAGTGTACTATCCAAGTGTCTTGTTTCTTCTATTTCTATTGGAATATCATGTGGTGTCATATAAAGGAGGGGAATGGGTCTGATTTGACAAAAGTTTTTTATGTGATATAATCTATACAGAGACACTCATTGTAGTGTTTCATTTTTGTCAGAACCTATAGATCTCTAAACAATCGGGAATTTATTTCTCACTTTCTATATTCAAAGGACGGTCTGGTGCACCTCGTGTGCTACTGTGCCTATCCTTATGGAGGAATGTTCTTCACCAAGGGGTTGCTTAGAGATCTATCGGCTCAGATAAATTTCCTTAAAATGAACACAAGAAATTGTGTTCATTTTTTGTTTTTATTCACTATAAAGATCAACTACACGGGAAACTTCATCAAAAGAAGTAATTCCCTCTAACACTTTGAGTATAGCATCCTCACGAAGAGAGGGGATTCCCTGATTTTGTGCCGCCGCACGTATTTCTCGTTCGCTCGGATTGGTAATTAATATCTTTTCAATATCTGCATTCATACTAATTGCTTCAAATATTCCAATACGATTATCATACCCTGTCATACTACAATGATCACACCCAACTGGTTTATAAAGTTTATATGAGGTATCTGGTAGGTGTCCTAACATAGAATCTTCTTTTCCTGATGTTTTCATAGCACCCAAAATATTGGTAATGGTACGTGATTCTTTTTCATTTGAAATATATTCTTCCTTGCATTGATTACATAGTGTTCGTACCAGTCGTTGTGCAAGTGCAAGTGATAATGCGCTTGCAATTACTTTTGGATTGACCCCAAGATCAATTAATCTGGGGATGGTTCCTGCTGCGTTATTAGTGTGAAGCGTAGAGAATACCAAGTGGCCTGTGAGTGCGGCATTAATCGCAACTTTTGCTGTATCTTCATCACGTATTTCCCCAACCATAATAATATCTGGATCTTGGCGTAGTGCTGCCCGAAGTCCTGATAAAAATGTATAACCTTTTTCTTCTTCAACTTGTGTTTGTGTGATTCCTTCTAAATGATATTCAACAGGATCTTCGATGGTAATTATTTTTACCTCTTTGTTATATACCTTATGTAAAAATGCGTAGAGTGTCGTTGTCTTTCCGCTACCTGTTGGACCAGTGGTTAGGATAACGCCATTTGGTTTACTAATTGCGTAGTCAATTAGTTCACGAAGTTTTGCAGGGAAAGCAATGTTATCAAGGTTAGATACTGAGTGACGTGGATCTAATAATCGCATTACAAAACTCTCCCCATAATTTCCAGGAATTACAGAGACACGCACTTCCACCTCTACCGCACCTAAATCAATACTAAATCGTCCATCTTGTGCATTTGCACTCGTTGAGAGTTTTAATCCTGCGAGTAATTTCAATCGACTTGTAATATTTTTCAGTGCATTAAAATCAAAAAATGAAATATCATTCAACACACCATTTAAACGATAACGCAGACGCACTGTTCCTTCTTCTGGTTCTATGTGAATATCACTTGCATCAAACTTGAGTGCACCTGCCATTATCATTTCAATAAGTCGTGTTGTTTTGTAGAGAACTTGAGAATTGATCAGTGCATCAAATTGTGTTTTCAATTCTTCGATAGAATTGAAACTCGCCATGAGTGTCTTCATCTTTTCTTCGGTTAACTCGAGCATTCCACTTTCTACTTTATTTGATTGATTTAAATCTGCATATCGAGAAAGGACATGTTCTAATGATGCATGTGAACAAAGAAATAATAGTAATTCACTTCCACGTGTTTCAAGTGGACGAAGTAGTTCTTCTAGTTTTTGATTGTTAGGAGATAATGTTGCAATATACAGTTTTCTCCCTACAACTTTAAAAGGGACCAGTCCTGCTGCTCGCGCTTCTTCTTCTTTTATCATTTGCATTGCGTCTGGTTCAGGTGCAATACCACGCAAGTCAATATAAGGGAGTCCATATTTATCAGAAAGAACTTTTACCAGTTCTTCTTCTTCATCTTTACGAAGGTCGGCAAGCGCATGATTTTGTACTGCCTCATCAAAGGTAATTGTCATGTAAACAAGTATATAGGGACTAGGGACTAGGGACTAGGGGATACACGAGAAAGTATAGAGATAATCATATAAAATCCCTGTATTTACAAGGATTTTTTGCTTGACAAATAATTAAAATCATGTATACTGTATTCATACTTTACAAGAGGGCTATCCTGCTCTCTACCAAAGACAGATCTTTCAAAAAAGGAGACCATCATGGTCACGAAAATCGCGAAGTTTTTTACGACAACGTTGTTCACACTCCTCGGAGTGTGTGGAATGACTAGTGCGGGCGCGCAAGTGGTTCAGGGAGGCACTTGCGCCTACCAGAACCCGGGTTACGGGCGTCCAGCAGTGTGGGTATGCCCTCAATCGGCATACAACAATCAACAAATTGTCGGTGTTGCTCCGCAAGGGGTTAGCATCGGCCAACCAGGTTTTGTGAATGGTCAACCGTGCACGTGGCGTGATCGGGCTGCAAGTGCAGGGGTGGGGGCAGTCATCGCAAACCTGGGAGCCTACGCAATCAATCGTTTCTCAGGGCGCGGAGTAATTGACCGCACCGGTGCTGGCATTGTCGGAGGTATTGCAGGCGGAACTCTGTTCTGTGATCCCAATATCGTCAATGATGGCCAAAGAATTGTTGTTGCTCCGCAAGGTGGTGCACCATACGGAAACGTTGGTGGTAGTATCACAAGTGGAGGAACCTCCATTGGTGGACCCATCACTGTCCCCGGCAAATGCGACTTCGGTAATAACGTCGTTGCGTACACCTACGAAGGTCAGACTGGATGCGATAAACTCGCATCCACAATGACCAAAACGGTAAGCGGCGGAACGAGTTCGATGACGATGCCATCATCCTACACTGTGCAAGCGACAAAAGTGTTGTCTGAAGATGATCGCGACACATGCCGACTCCGTGTAAACGGAGTCTCGGTTGCAGAAATCAAACTTCCTCAATCTGTAAAGAAGGAAGAATCCAAAACGATTTGCGATGAGTGGCAAGTCCGCGAAGCCCGTTCACGCGGACTCACTCGCCAGTAAAAAATCATCAACTTTTGACCCTCCTTGAGAGGGTCTTTTTTATTGTATAAATCATTGGGCGAACACATTGACTTTTCTATATTTTTACTGTATAATAATAAATAGAGGTTGATTAGAAAATTGTTTCTAATCACTAACCAATTCACAAATCTGGACTGGAGGTATATGATGCTATCCCAACGTCAAAAAGATTTTGCCATCATGATGCTTAAGTTGTTGGTTCTGTTGATTCTCATAGGTTTAGTTCTCACTTATTGGTCAGACAACAGTGATCTTAATAAAAAAAATGAGATCCTGAAAGCAGATCTTCAAAAAGAAAAAAAGCAGAGCGCAGATCTCGTTGCAGAAAAAAAATATCTCGAGGAGAAGTTGAACAAAAAACTCGAGATGCCAGTCACACAGGCATGCACCATCAATGACGAAATGAAAAAACTTGTTGCAGATAGTTGTACTGCAAAAAAGCAGGCTCAAGCACCAGCCTCTGTTGCGCGGAAAAGAGCGGTTTCGATATCGAGGGTCGGGGAAGAAGAACGGATCAAACAAGCCCTTGATCTTGCGAGGTTGAGAGCAGAAGCACATAGGGAAGTTGTGCTTGTGAATCCGACACCCTCACGGTCTACTGTAAAAGTTGTACAAGATCACTGTATTTTTCGGGTAGATGGGAGAATCGTCGCTGAAAAGTTTGTCCCTGAAGGGCAAGGAGCAAGTCAGTGCCCGATCTGGAGGGAAGCAGAAAGAGAAGAAAGAAAATTAAAACAAAAAGACCTGATTTGGGACAAGAAGTATCCGTCCTGAAGAAGATTAAGTATATTTTGTGCCACCTCTAGAGGTGGCACTTAGTTTTTACCTTTAATGTTAAAACATTGACAAAACTTTATAAAACATATATAATGTTATTACGTTATTAAACGCACCCATATTTTACATTTTATGAAAAAAATAATCTTAGCGACAAGTGTAGTATTTTCGCTAGTTTTCCAAGGGGGGTTCGTTTCTGCTCAATCTACGTTTGATTATAATTATGATTCAGGCACTACCTATGACTATAATTACGGTTCAAGTAATACATACGATTATAACTACGGTTCAGGGAATACGTATGACTATAATTATGCCTCAGGCAATACGTATGATTATAACTATACTGCTCCACAAACAGGCACTACCTATGACTATAATTACGGTGTAACTCTACAAACAGGTACAACATACGATTATAATTATTCTTCTGTGTTAGGTGGATCTGGTATAACATCTCCTTCGTACACATACACTCCTGGATATACATATACATCTCCAACAACATATGGTTCATCATACAGTTATCCAACAGTTGGAAATACTTCATACGGTGGAACTAGTTACGGAGGCATTAACTATGGATATTCAAATTACGGATACTCTGCACCATCTGTAAGTTGGACAGGATATAACTATGGTTCTACATATGTAGCACCTCCAGTTACTACAACAATTCAAACAATACAATGTTGGAATGGAACAGTGATTCCAAATACACAAACATGTCCTGCACAACCGACAACACCAACACAATGTTCGTATCTTTCTGATTCATATACAACACGTTTCGATAATAATTATCCAACATGTACAAAACTTTGTTCTAATGGAACAACTATAGCAGGGAATCAACTTTGTCCTTCTACAGTAGTACAACCACCAATCTATACTCCACCAACAATTAACTATCAAACATGTTGGGACGGATCTGTGATTCCTACAACATCAGTTTGTTCTTCACAGTACAAGGTGTGTGCTAATGGAACAAGTATTCCAATTTACCAAACATGTTATTACGGTAATACTTATGTTCCGTATGTGCCCCCACAAACAACAAAGTTCAACAGTGTTATAACAAGTATCGCAACACAAGTAACTATGAATAGTGGACGTTGTAACGGAATCGGACTCATCGCAAATAACGCGCAGTCAACAGGATGGTTTGAATACGGTGAAACTGCATCTCTTGGTCGCACAACTGCGTCATCTGCAATCGGAAATTCATCATCTGCTCCATTTTCAAATCTTCTTTCAAATCTTAAAGCAAATACAAAATATTACTGTCGCGCAGTTATGCAAAATCAGTACGGTATTGTAAAGGGTGATATTGTTTCTTTCACAACAAAGAGTAAGAGTGTTACGTATGTAAAACCAGTTACAACAACGATAAAGACCGTTGTAAAACCAGTAGTAAAGAAAACAGAAATCATTTGTATTGATGGAAGTATTGTTTCAGTAGGAAGTCAATCATCTGCAACACTTATCAATAAAGGAGAGAAGTTGGTTGCTCTTCAAATGGTAAAGACAAATGGCTCACTCTCTGCAGGGAACTCAGTATCATATAACTTGTCATACAAGAATCTTTCAGACTCTCGTCTTACAGGTGTTGTTATTAAAGTAACTATTCCTCAAGAAATAACTAATGTGTCATCAAGTGTAGGAAATTATGACGAAGCATCACACATGCTTACTCTTAATCAAGACACTATTGATGCATATACAGAAGGTGTAATTACATGGACTGGTAAAGTTGTAAAAGATGCACCAGTAGGAAAATCAATTGTTACAACTGCGTATGTTGTATATACCGTACCTGGAACATCAGTTCAAGATGAAGTAACTGCATATGTTGTTGGATCTATTATTCCTGCAACGACAACTACTGTAGATACTGGAGCAAAGAATGTTATAGGAGCAAGCGAACGAGGATTCCTTCCAAACTCTCTCGTGGAATGGTTAGCCCTTATTGCAATCTTCTTTATTATCTATATCTTGGGTCGCAGTATTTATAGTTCCTATAAAGAGGAAAGATAAGTAGCCTACACATGCCTTATGTGAGCAACGTGAAATAGAAGAAAGCCGTCCCGAAGGGACGGCTTTCTTCTATGGTATTATGGACGCATGAGAGAGACCTGTTTAGTACACAAAGAGGATATAGAGGGGCTTGCTTTTAAAGTTTCTGAGATAGTAACAAAAGATAGTTCATCTCGTGCAAAGGTTATTCTCCTTGAAGGGGATTTGGGTGCTGGTAAAACTACCTTTACCAAAGCATTAGCCCATGTTCTTGGTATTGAAAAAGATACCGTGCATAGTCCAACCTTTATTTTGAAAAAAGAATATAATGCAGAGCATATGATTTTCAAAAAACTTATTCATGTTGATGCATACCGTTTTACGCATCCAAGTGAAGCAAAGGTACTTCGTCTTGAAGAAGATTTAAAAAATCCAGACAATATAGTTGTTGTTGAATGGCCTTCAAAAATGAATTATATAAAGTCAGATATAGAATTAGAGTTTACAGTTGTAGACGATGATACTCGTGAGGTAACTATTTCATATGGTAAAGAGTAAATTAAAAACAGTAGTATTGTTGGATGCTCACGCGATACTCCATCGTGGATATCATGCAATGGGTGGATTTGCGACCCATGACGGTAGACCAACAGGAGCGCTGTATGGTTTTGTGACTATGGTGCTTAAAATATATGAAGAAATAAAACCAGATTATATTGCAGCATGTTATGACTTACCAAAACCAACCTTTCGTCATACAAGTTACGATGGTTATAAAGCAGGACGTGCAAAAACAGAAGATTCTCTCATTGAACAAATAAAAGAATCATATAAGTTATGTGAGGCACTTGCTATACCTGTATATACATGTGAAGGATTTGAGGCAGATGACTTACTTGGAACAATAGCAGAGCAGGTAAAGAAAGATAAAAAGTTTCGCGTTGTGATTGCAAGTGGGGATATGGATACATTACAACTTGTCGATAAGGAATGTGTTACAGTATTTACCTTGAAAAAAGGAAATGAAGGAGTTTTTTATACAGAGAAAAGAGTAATTGAACGATTTGGTTTTGGTCCAGAACATATCCCTGATTACAAAGGTCTTGCAGGAGATAGTTCTGATAATATTATTGGTATTTCAGGGATTGGGGATAAGACTGCTACAGAACTTATCAAAAAATACGGCACCATAGAGAAGATGTATAAAGTGGTAAAGAAAAATCCACAAACACTCATTGACGATGGATTCAAGGAGCGCATGGTAAAACTTATAGAAGAAGGGGAAGAAGAAGCACTTTTTTCAAAGACACTTGCAACTATCAGGCGTGATGCTCCTGTGATCTATGAACATCCAAATAAAGAATGGCTAGAAAGTATTGAAGTTGAAAAATATCAAAAGATGTGCGATCTCTATGAGTTTCGTTCATTACGAAACAGGTTACACCTTATGCGTGGAGATGATGTGAAGAAAGAAGTGGAAACAGAAGAAGAAATAACAAAAGATGAATTGGAAGAATTGCGTGTGATGGTACATTTACTTCACAGTGAAATGACCAATGCTTCGTTAGTAGATATTCAAAATATTTCTGGTCATAAAAAAGTAAAGGACATACGCACTTTTTTAATAGAAGAATTAAAAAAGCATGATCTCTGGAAACTATTTGAAACGGTAGAGCAGCCACTTATGCCGCTTGTTAAAGAAATGGAGACAAACGGTATTGTTCTTGATGTGAAAAATCTTAAAAAGTTAAGTGATGAATTACACACTCGCGTGAAAGAACTTGAAAAGAAGATTTATAAATCCTCAGGTGTTGAGTTTAATATTGCATCCCCAAAACAATTAGGAGAAGTATTGTATGAAAAATTAAATCTTGGTACAAAAATCAGAAAAACAAAGACAGGACAAAAAAGTACAAATGTAACAGAACTTGAGAAGATGAAAGGTGAGCATGAGATAATTGCATATATTTTGGAATATCGTGAACTCACAAAATTGCTCTCGACATATATTGATTCATTACCTGTATATGTAAAAGATGACGGAAGAATACATGCTCACTTTATACAAACAGGAGCAGGAACAGGGAGGTTTAGTTGCGAAGACCCAAATTTACAAAATCTTCCAATAAAAAGTGAATTAGGGCAAAAAGTAAGGAAGGCATTTATTGCAGATAAAGGAAAAGTACTTTTATCGTGTGACTATGCACAAATCGACTTGCGCGCAGCAGCCATTTTATCAGGGGATGAAAACTTGGTAGAGATTTTCAAAAAAGGAATTGATGTACACACAGGAACTGCAGCACGAGTGTTTGGTGTGAAGGAAGAAAAAGTAACTCCCGAAATGCGTCGCAAAGCAAAGGCTATCAATTTTGGTATCTTGTACGGCATGGGAGTGACCTCTCTTAAAGAGGGAATGGGGGTTGAACGAAAGGAGGCTCAAGAGTTTTATGATCAATATAAAATGACATTTACTCGTCTTATGGAATATCTTGAAGAGGTAAAAGCATTTGCATGGAAACATGGGTATACAGAAACATTACTCGGTCGTAGACGAGAAGTTCCTCTTTTGAAAAGCCCTCTCCCTTTTTTACGTGCACAAGGGGAACGTATTGCGATCAATGCTCCTATTCAAGGGACGTCTGCAGATATTTTGAAACTTGCAATGATAGATGCTCACGAATATATAGTAAAAAATAAGTTAGAAGATAAAGTTAAATTGTTGATGCAAATTCACGATGAACTTGTATTTGAAATGGATGAAACTATATCTGAAGATGTTGCAGATGGATTGGTGGAAGTTCTTGAACATGTATTATCAAAAAGAAAATTAGCAACTCTTCCACTCGTTGCGTCTCGGTCACTTGGTAAGAATTTACAAGCACTATGATATATACCATAGTAGGAACAGATATAGATAAAAGAGAAGTTGCCCTTGCTGCTTGTGCAAAAATGGGAGAGGTGACAAATCATATTTATAGTGAACACATTGCATTACTCGAACCACTTATCTCTGCAACAAGTTTATTTGGTGATAAGGTAATAGCACATATCATTCAGGTGATGGATGTAGCCTCATCTCGTGATGAACTTATACGATTACTTGGAGAGATGAAGGAGTCAAAGAATATTTTTATTATTGATGAACCATTTGCAGATGTAAATCGTGTGAAGCGATTAGAAAAGTATTCAGAAAAAGTTTTTGATGCTCGTCTTGAAAAAGAAAAAGGAGTTGATGTATTTATGCTATGTACTTTATTTGCTCGTCGTGACAAAAAAGGGGTATGGGTAGAATGGATGCATGTGAGAGACAAAGAATCACCTGAAGCAATTCATGGCGCATTATGGTGGAAGTTTTCGACTATGTGGCAAGACGTGAGAGCAGGTAAACCGAGTAAGTTTACATTACAAGAATGTGAATCAATTGGACGACAATTAGTCACTTCAAGCATAGAAGCACATCGTGGAAATAAAGATTTGAAAGTGGAACTAGAAGCAATATTGCTTAGTATTTAGTTCATTACTATACAGTGAAAATACTGGAAAGATACACCTTAATCTGCTAGTATGTAGCAACGCGTCCCTATAGCTCAGTTGGTAGAGCAGCTGCCTTTTAAGCAGACGGTCGTAGGTTCAATCCCTACTGGGGGCACAAATTATTTCGGTAAACTTTCTTTTCCAAATGATTGTAATTCACCTTGTTGGTTTAAGCCAATATATGGTTTTGATCTATCGTCGCGAAGTGGCCCACCAGTTAAATACCAAAGAATCCAAATTATCCAAAAGCCAACAAAGATTTTTAAGAGAGTTCCCATGAGAATAGTATATAGTTACTAGTCACTTGTTACTAGTCAGGTATTCATCTGTATTTTCTATTAATCAATAACTATAAACTAGTAACTATCTTTGGCACTTGGGGCAGAAGTGAGCAGATCGTCCACCAATTTTTAATTTTTTGATGATACCAATACATCCTTTGGTTTTGCATTTTTGTCCTGTACGTAAATACACATTATGTTTTTTTTGGAATTTACCACGAACTCCATCTATATTTCTGTAATCACTCATACTGTCTCCACCGAAATCAATTCCACTCGATAAAACTTTTTTCATAGATTTATACAATAAAGAAATCTCATCTTTCTTTAAACTTTTTGATGTTCGTGTTGGTTTAATATGTGTAAGATGTAGCATTTCATCTGAATAAATATTTCCAATGCCTGCGATGATAGTTTGATCCATTAACACTGTCTTTATGGCGCGCGTTTTTGATAGTAGTATTCTTTCTTTAAAATTATTTTCGGTAAAGTCTCTCTCGAGCGGTTCTGGTCCAAGGTGAGATAATTTTTCTGTATGAATAGTAGATGTTTTTTGCACTAATATAGTTCCGAATTTTCGTGAATCACAAAAGGCTAACTGGTTCCCGTTGGATAGTGTAAACACAACATGAATAAAACGATTATAAGGATCATTCAGTGGTCCTTTTGTATTTTTTGGTTTCCATTTTCCATTTTCTAATTTCCATGTACCAACCATGAGATGCCCAGTCATTTTCATATGAATAATCATCGTGAAACCATTTTCCAAATGAATCAGAATATATTTTGCGCGACGCGTAACAGAAAGTACTTTTTGGTTTAAGGTATATTTTTTAAAATAGGAAAAGTATGCCTTATCTTTAATAGTATTTTTTGCTAAGGTAGATGTAGACCACATATCACACCAGATATCTGTAATGGTAAGTTTTGGTAATACTTTTGCAAGTCCAGTGACCGTTGTGTGTACTTCAGGGAGTTCCGGCATATAGAAAGTAGGGTATAGGAAAATGGGCAAATATACAAATAAAAAGAAAAATGATAGGGTTGTATCTAGAAAGGTGGCTATTGTTACCTTGTTCCATTAATGGGGGAATCATGAACACAACTCTTTTGAAAAAAGTTGTTCAACATCCGCTTAGGTTTTACGACATTCCACTTACGGTTCAATGGCTGGTCCATTGGTCATCAAAGGCTTTCGAAAACTTCTTAGGAAGTGATATACGAAGCGACATTCTTGAGGCAATACAAAACGGGGGAGACGGAAAAGTTGATTTGACCCACTTTTCTCCCAATGTGAGGGAATATCCTCCAGGAGATGTTACCTACAATCAAGGTCTTGAGTTTTTGAAAAGTGTTCCTCAAAATGAATACCATGAAAAATTCATGTGTGCACTTACTCATTGGTCAAAGTCTGTGTACTGGTGGGAAAGACAATACGAGGGTCTTTCGTGGGAACAACGTGATGCATGGCGTATAGAAATGGGGCTTAAACCGATTAACCCTACGTGTTCTGTTGGAACTGTTACTGTTGTTTTTAAGCGAGTAGGGCACGGTAAGTTCCACTTTCCAGAAGGGTATCGGTTTGCAACCGAACATGAAATCCCAAATAATCTCCAAAAAGATTTGCCATGCTTGGTACGAATTAACGGAGAGTGGCAATACATTGAACGTAACCATGAAGGAATGCTTAAGTTCATAGGTATTAGAGATTGGATTACGTATTTCCATAAGAATGTTTTCTTTGCCCTTATTGTAAAAGAATAAGAAGATGGGTATTACTGCCGCGATTATGTCGCGGCTTTATCTTTTACATATAGCGACACACAGATTTGAATATGCTAGGATATCGGCAGAAGTTTCATTAATTTGAGTAAATCACTCGAAGGAGATTACCATGCCAAGTAGGGCACAAAGAAGGAAAATAAGAAAAGCCAGTATTCTTCGCCGTATACGTGAACACTATGACGATCCTCATCGTACAACGAAAGGATCTCAAAGTATTCCTCATTCCACACTGCAAAAACGAGAACCTTTGATCCTTAGGGAAAGTATTCTCAAACTTGCAGATATGTCTCGCGACCGATTAGAACAGAAGTATTTGTCTATTCTTCATGGGGCGGGGATTCACGAAGTGAAGGATCTCGTTACAAAAACAGAAGCACGTCTTCTTGAAATAAAAGGGATAGGCCCCGCAACAGTGAAAAAGATTAAAGAGGCACTCAACGCCTACGGAGTATCTCTTACCTCTTGATTGGTTTTTTCTCAAAAAGGCTGCGCTACGCGCGGCCTTTTGTATTATTTTGTTGTTATCTTCTTTATTTCTTCTCGTGCAACTGTTGCATCATCCCACGTTTCTTTTGCTCCATTTTTACCCATAATGTATGGGTCAGTTCCTTTTCCTGTAATAAGAACAACGTCACCCTTTTTTGCAATAGATAATGCATAGGCAATTGCTTCTCTGCGATTGAGTATTATGTTTGGTGTATGTTGTGTGATGCCACCTGCAACTTCATGAATTATTTTCATCGGATCTTCATCATACGGATCTTCATTAGTAACTATAATTTCATCACAGTATTCGTCTGCTATTTTCCCAAGTATTGGTCGTTTCCAAGAATCACGCCCGCCACCAGTAGAACCAAGCACTGCAATTTTCCTCGAATCTTTAAATGTTTCGTATAGTTTTCGTAAACTGTCATCTGTATGAGCATAATCAACTATTACAGTAAAATCTTGTCCCTCATCTATTTTTTCAACACGACCACGAATAAGCGAAAGAGACTCTATTCCTTTTTTTGCATCATCTATGGATATTCCAACTTCTTCCGCAAAATGAAGGGCCGCAAGAGCATTTGAAATATTAAATTTCCCAGGGAGAGGAATACTGATTTTCTCTCCTTTCCATTCTATAGTGCTTTCTTGTTCTGTTTCGGAGAGTATGTGTACATCTTTAAGTGAATATCCAATATTTTTTTCTATTGGATAAATGAGGAATGAGGGTGCATGTTCGTTGTCGATGTTTGCAATTGCAAGACGTACTTCTTTTTTGCTTTTGGCTAATTGTTTAACGAGGCGCAATTTTGCTTGTTTGTATTTTGCAAATGAACCATGAGACTCTATATGTTCTGGAGAAAGGTTGGTAAAGATGAGTGCATCCATATGTATACCTTTATGACGAAAAAATCGAGCACCCTCAGAAGTCATTTCTATAATTGCATACTCACACTCTGCATCTACTGCATCACGCAAAAACTTCTGTGTGAAAAATCTTCCCGGCATTGTCATTTTGTAAAGATTTGGACGAGACATATCCCCAATCTTGAAACGTATAGTGGATAATATCGCAGTTTTTTTACCGGATGCTTCTAATACTGCATTTACAAATTCTACCGTTGATGATTTTCCTTTTGTACCAGTAACACCAATAACAAAAATATGACGTGATGGATTTTTATAGAGAATAGTTCCTGTTGTGGCAAGCACAAAATGATATGCCGGTTGAAAAAAGTTGTAGACTTTCTTAGGTATTATTTTCTCTACTGTTCTAAGGATATGTTCCATATTATTTTAATTGAGAAAGTGCTTCTTTGATTAAGGTGCTTGTAGATTTGTTTTCTGTTTTTAATTTTTGTAGTACATCATGTATTTCTTTTGATGAATAGCCGAGTGTTTCAAGAGCAAGACGCACTTCGTATGTTGTATCTGTTTCTTTTGTTCCAACGAGATGGGATAGTTTTCCTCGTAATTCTAAGATTATTTTTTCAGATGTCTTTTTACCAACACCAGGAGTGTGTGACAGGGCACTAGCATCTTCACGTTCTACCGCGTCTGCAATAGAAGCAGGGGAATGAACGGAGAGCATGGCAAGTGCAGATTTTGGTCCAATCCCAGATACGCCAATTAATTTTTCAAACAAAAAAAGATTTAGTTCATCTTTAAAACCAAAAAGTGTAAGTTGGTCTTCACGTACATGAGTGTATATATAGAGTGAAACTTCCTCTTTCGGTATTAATGATACCAAAAGAGGAAGTGGAGCATGTACTTTATAGCCAACACCAGAGACATCCAGTATACAGTGGTGTTCATTTGAAGAGAGTATAGTACCTCGAAGAAATCCAATCATAGAGGCAGTATATCATGGTGGTATATAGGGTTTTCTTGAATAAAAATGATAATTGTGGTAGAGTATGTCTACAAAAAACATATGGCTATAACACGAGGCGCAAAAAAAGCATTACGAGTAAGTGATCGCAGACGAGTTGTGAATGATGTTCGACGTCGTACACTTAAGGAAACTGTAAAAACAGTTCGCAAAGATATTGTTGCAAAAGATGTAAAAGCAATAAAAACTGACCTCGCCCTTGCATATAAGGCACTTGATAAAGCAGCAAAAACCGGTGTCATCAAAAAGGGAACTGCTTCTCGAAGAAAAGCACGACTTGCCAAAGCAGTAGCAAAGATGGGCAAGTAATATAATCAAAAACCACCTCTCGGTGGTTTTTGAATTTTAGGCAGGAATTGGTTAAAAAATCAATTCATCGGCAGGATATCTTCCTCAGTAATTATTTGTCGTCACAAATAATTCTTCGGACGGGCTCGTGGTTTTTCTTGCTAGAAAAACATCACTCCGCCTTTCGATTTCTGCATGAAAAGTGCGCAGGCACTTTTCTCTCGAGCACAAAATACAAAAGACCCCATTAAAGGGTCTTTTGTATTTTGTGCTCTCGGCAGGAATCGAACCTGCATCGCAAGTACCGCAAACTTGAATTCTATCCATTGAACTACGAGAGCATTGTGGATTTGATACTACACTATTTTTTATCTTTTTACCAGATTATTATTCATTTTTTAATATGAAATCGCCGTGCGGTTGCCCGCACGGCGATGTGAATCCTTACAATTTTCCTTTTGCCCGACGACTCGCGACGTATGCTTGAAATTTTGCACGTTTGCCGAGTATATCGATGATTGGCATGAGGATAGTGAGAATGATGTCGTTTTTGATTTCCGAGAGTCTCGGTATTCCACCAAAACCTTTCGGTGTATGGTGCATGACATTTTTTCTTCCATCTCGCCAACATATCCAACGGATACGAAGGTAATGCAGTCTGGTCGAGACGAGATGAATTTCCTTCACATGATTCTCTTTCGCATATTTGAATATCGCGTCGAGTTGTGTGAAGGTATCGATGCCCTCGCGGAGAAGTATGTAGTCCTCTCCTTCCGTGAAGGCATATTTTTCCAAAACGATTCGGTACTGCTCAATTTCTGGAAGAGATGAATCTGCATGTTGAAAACCACTTGCAGTCAGAAGTCTAACTACAAGGTTGTTATCGTACTTTGCGGTTGTATACAGGCGGATTGCGTACCGAAGTGCGCAGTACCAGTCCTGATCCTCTAGGTAACCAAGACGACCTTCAGGCCATGCGGATTTCGCAAGCGGGACAACAAGATAGTCAATATTCAAGGTACACCTCCACTATTTGTGATTTATTTAAAACTATAATATATTTTTGTATTTGTCAATATTTTTCTCTTCTGAAAGAATTTAAAACTCCCTTTCGTATATAATGAAATAGTGTCCACTATATCTCTGCTCACAGATGAAGAACTTGCCGGTTTAAGTGTTTCAGACACTACGTATTTTGGCGAACTTATACGGCGGTATGGCACTATTCTCATGCGTTATACCATGAGACGTTCTCATGCGAGTAAAGAGGATGCAGAAGATATCGTACAAAATAGTTTTATAAAAATGTATCGTAATATTAATGATTTTGATACTAGCCTCTCATTTTCTTCATGGGCATATCGTATTTGTCATAATGAAATGATTGATTGGTATCGTAAAAAGAAAAGTCGACCACAACTCTATATATCTCATACTGATGAAAATATTTTTGACTCTATTGCAAGTGATATCAATATAGAAAAAGATATACTTGATAGAGAAATTAAAAAAGAAATAGAGACTATTGTGCAAACACTAGATCCAAAATACCAAGAAATTATCTCGCTTCGTTTTTTTGAAGATAAAAATTATGAGGAGATTGCAGATATTTTAGAAATACCTGCAGGGACAGTTGCTATACGACTATCTCGTGCAAAGAAATTACTCAAAGAAAAGTTAGAACATTTTTCATAACTCGTATGAATACACTCACACCACAATCCATCTTGGATAAGATAAAGAAAGAAGAGATTAAGCCAAAAGCAAAATGGCGTCTTGCTTTTGAGCATACTCTTCTTTGGATACCAGGAGTTGTTGTAACCACTATTGGAGCAATCGCAGTTGCAGGAACACTTTACTCACTATCTCATTCAGGTTGGGAATATCGTGAGTTTACGCACGATTCATTGTTTACATTTATTATCGATGCTTTTCCATTGTTATGGCTTCTCTCTTTTGTATTATTCTCATCTCTTATAGTACAAGCCCTTCGTACAACCCATGCAGGATATAAACTTTCTCTTAAAAGAATATTATTCGGAAGTATTATTGTCAGTATCATTATAGGGTGGGGGATATATATTGCGGATGATACATATAAAGCAGATAGTTTTATACGGTTTTCTGTACATGAGCGAGAAAAAGTATTATGGGATATGCCATCCGAAGGTCGTTTAGTTGGAATTGTTGAAGCAGTAGAACCATCATATGTAACTATGCGGGATGAAGAAGGAGAACTGTGGAATGTTACTATGCCATCCCTTAGTACTACAACATTTCCATTTATTGTTATTGGAGACCCTATACGTGTCATTGGAACAACTACAGAAGAAAATACTTTTACTGCATGCTTAGTATTTCCATGGGAAATAGGTGGAGTGCATCCTCCTTTACCAGTATTAAAGAATATAAAGAAATATTCTCCTATAAAGATGACACCAGACTGTAAAGTAATACTTGAAACATTGAAACATTTTCCACGTGAAAGAAAATAAATAATGTGTTCGTACTAGAGAGTGTGCGGGTATGGAGACGTCTGTATACCGACATAGAAATTAACTCTTAACACTCTATACAAATTATTATGAAAACAAAACGAGCACATTATCTTGCACTCACACTTGCTTCGATTGGAGCAGTAGGAGCATTCGCATCTGTAAGTGCTGCTTCTATCGCAACAGGTACTCCGACAGAGGTTCGTGATCAAGTGCATACTGCAATAAAGCAAGCATTTACTGCGGATGACTATCAAGCATATCTTGCTATCACGAAAGATCATTCATCAAAGATGCCAGTTTTAACTGAAACACAGTTCCACGCAATGGTACAAGCACAAAAGTTACGTGCATCAGGGGACATAGCAGGAGCAAAGAAAATTCTCGATGAGATAGGTATCAAACCACCACCACATATGGAAGGGATGAAAGGTGAACATAAAGAGGGCTCTATGAAGCATCTTACTGATGCTCAAAAAGCAACTCTTGCACAAGCAAAGACACTTTTTGAAGCAGGAAATAAAACAGAAGCACAAGCACTTCTTGTTGCATCTGGAATAAAAATGCCAGAACACAAGAAGCATGACGGCTCAAAACTTACAGGAATGAAAAACTGGTTTAAGAAGACAACCTCAACTACTACAACTCAATAAAGAATAGACTTCTCTCTCAAAGAAAAACAAGGGTGTACCCTTGTTTTTCTTTTTGGCGTATACTTTATGTATTAGTATTTTAATTTATATATCTATGTCACCAATAAATATAACTGCAGTTTTGGTAGCAGCATTGGCATGTTTTATAATCGGGTTTTTAATGCATGGGCCATTATTTGGAAAATTGTGGATGAGGCTTGCAGATGTTCATCCTACGGGAAAGGAGAAGTTTTCAGATATGTATGGACAAATGTTTTGGAATTATGTAGCAAATGTTGTGACGGCATTTGTTATGGCAGGAATCTTCTGGTTAGTATTTTCTTCCCCATATATGGGAGAAATGAGTGCATACAGGGGAGCCATTTGTGGATTCTGGTTATGGCTTGGATTTATCGTAACATCAACGTCTATGGAAGTAATCTGGATGAAACGATCTTTTAAGTACTGGCTATTTGAAGTAGTGAGTTCACTACTTGGTATGCTTGCAATGGGCGCGATTATCGCAGGGTGGTAGAGAGAAGTGGTATACTGGATGAGTGCCTGAGAATTATATAAGAAAACCAAATACGAAGTGCTCTCTATGTGGAGAATTAATTTATCGAAGACCTTCTGAAATAGAAAAATTACAAGGTCGTGTATTTTGTAGCGCATCTTGTTATGGTATTTCTTGTCGAAAGGAAATACCATGTCTTGTATGTGGAACATTGATGCTATCTGGTTTGAATAAAAAAACATGTAGTAGAAGTTGTGCAAATAAACATAGGACAGGGATACAATATAAACTTAATCGTCCAAAAGATAAGGTGATGACCTTAAGAAGGATTAAAATTAGATTGTTAGAATTAAGAGGGTTAAAATGTGAAAGATGTAGTTATAGTAAGAGCGAGGTTCTGCAAGTTCATCATAAGAATAGAAATAGGAATGATAATAGTATTAAAAATTTAGAGTTGATTTGTCCAAATTGTCATTATGAAGAACACTATTTAAAAACTTAGTAAAGTGTGATATAGTATTGCAACAATCAAATATAAAGGGAGGAGTGGCAGAGTTGGTCTATCGCACTTGTCTTGAAAACAAGAGTCTGAGTAATCGGACCGTGAGTTCGAATCTCACCTCCTCCGCCAAATATAAAAATATACAGGTAAGACCTGTATATTTTTATATTTCATTTTCTGATAAACTAATTTCATGAAATATCTTGGAATTGATTTTGGATCAAAGAAGGTTGGTTTTGCACAGTCAGATGATGAAGGAAAAATGGCTTTTCCTCTTATGATTTCTCCAAATGATAAAAATCTTATGAAAGATACCTTGGAACTCATTCGGGCACTTACCATTTCTACGGTTGTCATAGGGGAAAGTGTAGATAATAAAGGAAAACCAAATGCAATTGCAAAAGAGGCGAGAAAGTTTGGTACGGAAATAGAAAATGCAATTGATGTAAAAGTAGTCTTTGAAAAAGAATGGTATTCGACAGTAGAGGCTCGTAAACAACCAGGGCAAGAGGATAATCATGAAGTTGATGACCAAGCCGCAGCAATAGTTCTCCAAAGATATTTAGATAAAACAAATGGACCATCGACATATGAAGAAGTATTACCTGATGACGACGAGAGTGATATCAATGATACAGAAGAAGAATCTTGGTAGGATAATACAGTCAATAAACTATAGATATTAGACAACAGAAAAATACAAGATACAATACATACATGGATGAACCAGAACATAACGTAGGAAAAATCTATGCAACAATTGATGACTTTCAAAAAATCGAAATGAAAGTTGGCACTGTATTATCTGTGGATATAGTAGAAGGAGCAGACAAACTGTATAAACTGATGGTAGATTTAGGTGAAGAAAAACCACGTCAGATACTCTCTGGTATTCGTGAATATGTACAACCAGAAGATATGCTAGGTAAGCAATTTCCTTTTGTGACTAATCTTGCGCCACGCGTACTTCGTGGATTAGAATCACAAGGAATGATTCTTGCTGCAAGTGATGAGAATGGTCTTGCACTTTTTAATCCTTCACAAAAGATTGCTAATGGGTCATCACTTCGCTAGTGTATGTTAGAAAAATTAGTCACATGGGTAGAAAAATGGGTAGGGCATCATCATGCACATAAAGCATTAGCAGTAGTTGCGTTTGTCGAGTCATCATTCTTTCCGATTCCTCCTTTTGTGCTTGTGGTTGCGATGCTTATTCATGAAAAGAAACCATCATGGATAAAAATTGCTATGGTGGGAATGATTTCGTCAGTCGCAGGAGGAGTATTTGGGTATTTTATAGGAAAGTTTTTATATGGATACATTGGCGCTCCACTTGTTGCTTTTTATGGATTAACAAATCAAGTAGCACACTTGGGGCAAGTATTTAAAGATCATGTTTTTATAACTATACTCCTTGCATCTCTTTCACCACTTCCATATAAAGTATTTACATTATCTGCTGGATTGTTTTCTGTAAATCTTTTTTCTTTTATTCTCGCGTCATTAGTTGGACGAAGTATACGATTCTTAGTTGTTGCGTATCTCGCAGATAGATATGGTATTCGTGCAAAGAAATTTATGTTGGAACAACAGAAAGTAACAATCATGACAACACTTGTTATTTGTATTGTGGCGATCTTATATTTTGTATCCACTATCAACTAATCTCTATAAACTATAAACTATCCTCATGACACATCACATTTGTATAGAAGATGATTACGTAACGTTTGATGGCGAAATGATTCCGCTAGGAAAACGTATGATTGAAAAAGAAAATACAAAGGTTATTAATGAAATATTAGATACTATTGTTCATAAAATAGGTCGTGACGAGGTACGTGTATGTGGAACGGGGGATGCAAGAAGAATGTTAGGAAGAAAGTTAGAAGATAGACTACAAAGAGAGGTAAAGTATGAATAGTATTACTGTAGTGTAATTTTTTTCACATTAATTTTTTTACCAAAAAACATACTACCAAGAGTCTGAAAGTTTTCTGTTAAATCTGTAGAATAAAAGAGTAGACTGCTTTTCTTACTAAGAGTTTGTTCAAGAGATGAGTGATTATGTAGATATAGTTTTAATTTTTTTGGAACGGTACGTGCCTCAGAAATAATTGCAACATCTTTTCCAAGAATCTTTTTTATTTTACTTTCTAATAGTCCATAATGAGTACATCCCAAAATAAGGGTGTCGATATGTTTCTTTTGTAGAGGTTGTAAATATTCTCGTAAAATAATATCAGTTGCTTTGTGGTATTTCTCTCCTGCTTCGACAATGGGTACAAGAAGGGGACATGCTTGTTCATAGACACGTATAGACGTATCTCGTTTGTGTATTTCTTTTGTAAATGCACAGGAACGAACAGTACTTGCCGTTGCAATAATTCCTACTTTTTTATTTATTGTTTTCTCTAGAGCACTTTCTACTGCAGGAATAAGAACACCAAGAACTTTTTTATGTGGATATTTTTTTGGTATATAATTTTTTTGTATTTTACGTAAGGCTTCTGCAGAGGCGGTATTGCAAGCAATAATAATTAGTTCACAATTTTTTGCAAATAAAAAGTCTATTGCTTGCTTGGTGAACTCATAGATGATTTCTTGTGAACGTGTGCCATATGGAGTGCGTGCAGTATCACCGAGGTATAGGTAATCGTACTCTCCATTTTCTTGTATGATGCCTCGTAGTATATCCAAGCCACCAAACCCAGAATCAAAGACTCCTATTTTTTTAGTTCTTTGGATCTTCATATGTATGATAATAGCATGTCGATTGGCAGGAAGTTCGGTCACAAAGTCTATTTTGGTTACAAAATATAAGACTTCGCGACCCCTATTCGATTCCTGACAAAAGCCAAGCAGTTGGCTTTTTCCTCAATCACAAATGCTTCGCTTATTTTGTGCCCTCGGCAGGAATCGAACCTGCAATAACGGCTTAGAAGTCCGCAGTTATATCCATTTAACTACAAGGGCATGAATATAGAACATACTAGCAAAAAAATGAAAAATATTGTAGTATTTACCTTACATTCGGGCGATTAGCTCAGTTGGTAGAGCAGCGCATTTACACTGCGAAGGTCGGGGGTTCGAATCCCTCATCGCCCACAGATATAGAAAAATTCGCGAAAGTTTTTTGTTACTATACATATTTTATGAAACTTCCAATTCTTTTTGAAAATGTACATGCAGTAGCAGTAGATAAACCTGTGGGTATTATGGTGCATCCTGATGAACGAGGTGATGAGTACACTATCTCAGATTGGATGAAAGAACATTATGAAGTTAAAGGTGTAGGGGACGTTGGTCGTGAAGGAATAGTGCATAGACTAGATAGAAATACTACAGGAGTACTTATGCTTGCAAAAGATAAGATCGCATACACAACATTTAAAAAACAATTTGCAGATCACACAACACGAAAAGTATATCGTGCAATCGTTGAAGGAAATATTAAACATGATACAGGTATGATCTCATTACCTATTGCACGTGCGCGTAGTGATTTTCGTAAACGTACAGTAGTAGATATGTTTTCAAAAGATAATCGTGGTGAAGAACGAGAAGCCATAACACGTTATAAAGTCCTTGCACGATCAACGACAGACGATGGGAAAAATTATTCGTATGTAGAAGTATATCCATTAACTGGTCGCACACATCAAATACGTGCGCATTTTAGAGGGATACGACATCCAATTGTTGGTGATGATTTATATGGTTCAGTATCTGGTCGTAATGTTGCTCCACGTTCTATGCTTCATGCGTATTCTCTTACTATACAAATACCTAAAGAAAATGAAGGAAAAGAAGAAAAAACTATCGTCTCAGATATTCCAAAGGACATGCAAGAGTCCCTTGCGAAACTCGGTTTTTCATGTTAAGATTCCATGACTATGAAGACAACTATTAAGTTAACTCCAGTTGATATTGCGTCTCGAAAAGCCCTTGATTTTTCAACAGGCGATGTTGTGTGCGTGTGGAACAAGATCAAAGAATCTGATGGAAAAACTCGTCTTCAAGCATTTGAAGGAATGGTACTTGCCCGTAAGCACGGTACAGAAATAGGGGCTACGTTTACTGTTCGTAAAGTTGCCTCAGGTGTAGGTGTAGAACGCGTATTTCCACTTTTTTCAGTTACTATTGATAAAATTGAACTCGTTCGTCGTGCTCGTACTCGTCGCAGTAAACTTTACTATGTGCGTGATAAGGCGCTTCGTGATGTGCGTCGTAAGTTAAAGGCAGATACTCGTGTTGTAAAGAAAGGAAGTACAACAACTATGGAAGCAGTTGTAGAAGAAGAACCAAGTGAAGTTGTAGCATAATTAAAATCTCGACCAACGGTCGAGATTTTAATTTACCTACTTTCATGTTAGTATTTCATTACTTCTCGAAAGAGAAAATATGCCCAGGTGGCGAAATTGGCAAAGAAAATATTTGCGTACGTCGTACGTCTACCAATTTCGCCGTTAAGGTGTAATATGTTTAGAGTTCAAGAAAGATGGTGTGTAATATGCCCAGGTGGCGAAATTGGTAGACGTACTACCTTGAGGTGGTAGCGCTGGCAACAGCATGGAGGTTCAAGTCCTCTCCTGGGCACATACATAAATTAAAAACAGACATAATTATGTCTGTTTTTAATTTATGTATGTCTTCAAAAAAAGTACGATATATGGTAGAGTAAAAGCCTAATTCAGAAATGAATTATGAATATGGTGCCTATAGTGTAATGGTTAGCACGCGGGCTTGTGGAGCCCTCAGTTCGAGTTCGAATCTCGATAGGCACACCAAACGAAAGTTGGATAAGGCATATGAATTTTCAAACTGATATACTACATGTATGGAAGTAGGAACTTTTGCATTTATTCAAGATCAAGAAAAAAGAATATTGATGGTCAAGGATGTGACACGTCAGCAACTTTGGACATTACCAGGTGGGGGAGTGGATTTTAAAGAATTAGTGCCTGATGCACTTATAAGAGAAGTAAAAGAAGAAACATCTTTAGATATTAACGTCGGTGGATTATTAGGAATATTTAGTCAACAGAAAACTCCAGGAATTGTTATTTTGTTTTCTGTAAAAGTTATAGGAGGAATACTTTCACCAAATGAGACAGAAACTAGTACGTGTGAATATTTTACAATAGAACAATTAAGTAAGATGAAGGAAGAAATAAAACCAGCGCAGTGGAGCATGATACATCAAGTTAATTCCAGTAAAGTATTTCCGATTTTTAATAGTTTCTCAGTTTAAGGAATATAGTTCTAATGCTATCTATGAAAGTAAATCATGTAGAATTTTTTGGAACTGATATACTTGTATTAGTCTATGAACACGTATAATTGGTACTCACAACTTATTAAACCATCGTGGTCACCACCTTCGTGGCTTTTTGGTCCAGTATGGACGTTTCTGTATATCATTATTGCATTTTCATTCGGAACAGTTTTTTATAAAGTCATTACTAGAGAAATCTCGTGGGTAATTGCATTACCATTTGTCCTTAACCTTATTTTCAACTTTGCATTTACACCAATTCAATTTGGATTGAAAAATAATATACTCGCAGCAATTGATATAGTACTCGTTCTAGGGACCCTTGTATGGGCGTTATATTCTCTCTGGCATGCTTTGCCTGATCTCCGTTGGGCGGTCTATGCTAACATCCCGTATCTTTTGTGGGTAATATTTGCAACATGTCTTCAACTTACTATTATGTACCTCAATCGTTAGTTATTTTAATGTAACTTGTTAATTTTTTGGAAGAAAAGATTCAAAGTATTCACTCATACCAAAATATCCTAAGACGTGTACGAGGATAGTAATAACTATCGTTGCAACGATAGTTGCTCCAACAAATGTTCCTACACCGCTCACTATTCCACGTAGGAAGGTAAATCTGTAAGAGTTTAATCTCTCTAAGAGGACTAATAACTTTGCCACGTTATCATTTAAAGATTCTGTAGTATCTGGTACATCTTTCATATAGTTTACAGTCTAGCATCTCTTGACTGATATACTGCCTCTAATACTATGCAAACAATAAAAAATGAAAAAACTTTCTATTTTTATCATACTACTTTCTGTTAGCCTAGTTTGTATCTACATTGTTTTTGTTTCCAAAAATAATGTAGAACAGATTCCAGAAGAGAAAAGTAAGATACAGTTATCTGTTAAAACTTCATGGCAGATTCAGTTACAAGGTATTTTCGGTAAAGATAGAGATTCTAATCTCTACATAGTGGATCTCTTTGATGTGAGTACTACAACAGTACATTCTCTTAAGAGTCGTGGTAAAGTTGTTATTTGTTATTTTTCTGCAGGGACTGGAGAAGATTGGCGTACAGATTATTGGAAATTTAAAGAAAAAGATATGGGTAAAAAACTTACAGATTGGCCAGGAGAAAGATGGCTAGATACAAAATCTCTACATGTTAGAGAAATAATGGTATCTCGACTCGATATCGCAAAAGATAAAGGATGTGATGGTGTAGATCCTGATAACATAGATGCTTATAGTAATGATAATGGTATCTTACTTACAGCGGATACTCAAATTAAGTACAATATATTCCTTTCGGAGGAGGCACACAAAAGAGGATTACTTATTGGTTTGAAAAATGATGTCTCACAAATTAAGTATCTGGTTTCATATTTTGATTTTGCAACTAATGAACAATGTTTTAAATTTAGTGAGTGTGAGGGGTATAGTATTTTCACATCACATAATAAACCAGTATTTGACATCGAATACGATACTGTGTATAGTAATAATATTCATGGAAGGCGTGATGATCTTTGTCGATTAGCAGACACGATGAATATAAGGACAATTATTTCATCCAAAGAATTAGACGGAAGATTTATATATTCATGTGATTAAGAAGAACTTTATATTATGAAAGATAAGTATTAGATTTTTCGTAACAGTCTATATACCAGTAACACACACAACATTATGAACTACAATACAATTGCATCACAGGAATCAATAGAAAAGACAATACAAGCACTTAATGAGCATGGTATAGAAGGACTCTTTGTGCAGACAAAAGAAGAAGCATTAGAGAAAATAAAGACACTTATTCCACAAGGTGTTTCAGTGATGAATGGATCTTCTCGCACTCTTGAACAAATTGGATTTATTGAATATTTAAAATCTGGGACACATGGTTGGAATAATCTTCATGAAACAATCTTTAAAGAACAAGATCCTATAAAACAAGCAGAACTTCGTAAGCAATCAGTTATTTCAGATGTATATCTAGGAAGTGTACATGCTATAAGTGAGGAAGGAGAAGTAGTAATTGCATCTGCTTCAGGAAGTCAGTTACCACATATTGTATTTACATCACAACATGTTATTTTTGTTGTTGGAACACAAAAAATTACACCTACATTAGAAGAGGCTATCACTCGATTAAAAGAGTATGTATTTCCGCTAGAAGATAAGCGTGCAAAAGATGTGGGATATGGTGGAAGTGCGATTTCAAAAATAGTAATTATTAACAGTGAGCCAAAGAAAATGGGAAGAAAAGTACAAGTAATCTTTGTCAATGAAGAATTAGGATTTTAAGGATAGATTCCTCATATTGCTATACTCTCTGGTATGCATCTTAGAGATACGTATAATCTGATAGCAGAGGAATGGCATAAAGATCATCAGACGGATGATTGGTGGTTAGAAGGAACCGATACATTCATTTCTCTTTTACAACAAGGAGATACCGTACTTGATGTTGGATGTGGTGGAGGAACAAAGAGTAAGTATCTTTTAGAGCATGGATTGCGTGTCACTGGTATAGATTTTTCTGAAAAATTACTTGAAATTGCTAGGAAAGAAAATAAAGACGGCGAGTTTATACTTATGGATATGTATGATGTTAAAGATTTACATACAACATTTAATGGTATTTTTGCACAAGCATCATTACTTCATATTCCCAAAAAAGATTTTACAACAATTGTCTCTTTACTCGTATCACAGTTACAGCAAGATGGTTTACTTTATATAGCAGTGAAAATTTCTTCAGGAAAAAATACTCAAGAAGAAATCAAAGAAGAAAATAAATATGGCCACACATATACACGGTTCTTCTCATATTATTCTATGGATGAACTTATTGATGCGTATAAAAAATCTGGATTAGAAGTTGTATATACAAGTAGTAATCAAACAGGGAATAAAGAATGGCTACAAATCATAGGAAGAAAGTAGGTTTTATCTCCCTTTGTAAGATGTTAGAATAGATCCATGAATACAAAACATATTATTATTATCGTTGGTGCCATAGTTGTTATTGGTCTTTTGGGAATTATAGGCTCTAGTATCTATAAAAAATATACATATATAACGCCTAGTGAATTTGGAACAAGTACTCCTATTACCACGAAAACTGAAGGTATTTTACAAGGCTCAGTAACTGTTGGTCCAGTATGTACAAAAGAAATCAAAGAAAAATACCCAACGTTCTCATGTTTGCCAACTCCTGAGATGTATGCAGCAGCACATGTTTTGGTATATATGCCAGATAAAAAGACATTAGTAAAAACAATTATTCCTGATGGGCAAGGAAAGTTCAGTATTGCTCTTCCAGAAGGTGAATATTTTATAGACATGATTCATCAACGAATGGGTGGAACAAAAGGAGTACCAACAACAGTGACCATTGTTCATGCAAAACCTGTAACACTTAAACTGGATGTAGATACAGGGTTACGATAGAGTATGTCATCACAAGAAGTAATTTTCTTCTACGAACATGAGTATTATATGTTTTCTAACTTCTCTTCATTTGCTCTAGAGTGGAAAGGAAACGTATGGATGACGAGTGAACATGTCTATCATTCTGAACGATTTGATAATGAAGAAATAAAAGAAAAAATAAGGAATATGCGTTCAGCGCACGAAGTATTCAGATTTGCTCAAGATAATAAATATCTCCAAATAAGCAATTGGAATGAAATAAAGGTGGAGATTATGAAAGAAATTGTACGAGAAAAAATTGTTCAACATCCATATGTGAAAAAGAAATTGCTAGAGTCTGGCAGTAGAGAACTGATTGAAGATTCACCTCATGATGATTTCTGGGGATGGGGGAAAAATAAAGATGGAAAAAATCAGTTAGGAAAGATTTGGATGGAATTACGAGAAGAAATAAAAAAGACTACATGAAGCATATAAAAATTGGTGTAGATATGGATGAAGTATTGTGTGAACTTTTTCTTAGTCTGACTGACCGTTTCAATACCATTAATGGTACATTTCATAATGTGCGTGATATACAACATTATGATTTAGAAAAATTGTATGGATGTACAAAAGAAGAATTAGGAGGGCTTCTGCGAGAGTTTTTTATCAGTAAAGACCATACAACCATGGTCCCGATTGTTGGAGCATTAGAAGGTATTGAAAAAATTAAAGACTTTGATCTTATTATTATAAGTGCAAGACCAGAACATACCAGAAATAAAACAGAGGAGTGGCTACATAAACATTTTCCAAATATATTTTCAGATATTCATTTAATTGGCGACCCAAGTGGACTAGGAGGCATGGCTTTATCAAAAGGAGAATTTGCAAAAGAACTAGGTATACAAGTTTTTATAGAAGATTCATTAACAAATGCAAAAAATATAGCATCGTACGGTATCCCAGTTCTCCTTCTTGATAGAACGTGGAATCAAGGGGAGTTACCACCCCTTGTTACACGAGCATTTTCTTGGGAAGAAGCAGTATCTTTTATACAGAAAATGTTTAGAAAGTAGTGGTATACTTTTCTTATGAGTGAAACTTCTGCATTCCCACGTGTGCATATGGATATGTATCCAAAACTTGTAAAAGAAGGAGTATTTATTTTTGATGATGAAGTATGGAGTACACAAAAACGTATTGCACGTATTTACGGACGAAGTATTCCAACAGTAAATGATCATTTAAAGAAGATTTATAAAGAAAAAGAATTAATAAAAGCAGGGTCTGAACGAGTACTCGTTATTACACAACAAGAAGGAAAGAAAAAAGTTTCTCGTAACATTTATGTGTACAACACGGATGTTGTCATTGCTATTGGATTTCGTGTAAAAGGGGAATGGGGAAAACAGTTTCGTATTTGGGCACGTGAAGTAGTACGAGCAAGTTATGATCCAAAGGAACAAATCCGTCATCTAACGGGGAGGAAAAACTAAGTGAGGTGGTCGTGGAGATACTGTGTAGTTACAGATAATTTCTTGTTAGGGTTAAAAATCATATGAGGGTCCCATGCACTTTTTATTCTCATAAAGAGTTCACGCATAGATTCATTGTAAACGTATGAAAGGTATGGAGTACGAGCAAGACCTTCTCCACCTACTGCACTAATACCGCCTCTATGTTTTTTTACGCACGAAAAAATAGTTTCATTGTAGACACGGATGTCATCACTTAAGGTGGAAGATTTTTTATCAAAAAGTGTGATGATACGTATATGTCCACTCCCTGCATTTCCTGTGATGGTATATAATCTGCCAGAATGTGATAAGTATGTATCTAATTCATTAAGTACAACTCCATAATGATGAAGTGGAACAATAATACCATCTCCTGTTGTTATAGGGATGTGAGTACCACCAGTGTATGCATCACACAAAGATACACAAAAAGAGAGTGTCGCAATATGTTCACTATAGAGTGTGTCATCACGATGTGTAATAAGTTCTTCTTTGATAGGAAGTGCACGGATAAATGTGCGTACTTTTGAATGTACTTTTTCTTTGTCTGTATCACGATGTGTTATAAGGAGTGTGTAAGGTGTATCAATAGATATAGGAATAAGTCCTGCGTGGTATTTGTTTGCTAGATCTTTGAATGTTGAGTCATATAAAAATATATGTTCGGCATTGTGATGTCGCGCTATTTCAAGACAAGAAGTAAGTAATGATGTATCAGTAACAGGAATCAATGTTGTAACAGAATGTTCTTTGTAAGGGGACAAACGTAGTGTAACTGAAGTGATAATGCCAAGTGTCCCTTCAGAGCCAACGAGTTCATCAAGAAGTTGTCTAGGGCCAATAGTTGTATTCCATAGGCTATATCCCGTAGCGTCATCTGCCATTTCTGGTTTTGCAGCGCGAAGTATTGGACCGCCTTCGGTAAGAATTGGAAAGACGGCTTGATAAATACCTAGTAGTCGTCCACTTGGGGTTATGCCATCTGCTATTCTGTGTTCTTCCCCAGTATCAACAACAACAGTGAGTGCTTCTACCCATTCACGTATTGTTCCATGATGAAATGACGAAGGTGTAGCACTTTTTGTTGCAAGTAAACCACCAAGAGTTGCCAGTTCATCATCGTGAGTAAGAGCAGGAACATCAACGTGCCAACCATGTAATTTTTCACGTAATGTTTTAATAGAAACTCCTGCATCGACGGTAATAGTATGTTCCATCATGTTGATTTGCCGAATATGCGTGAAGTACCGTGTCAAATCAATAATAATTCCTTCACCTAATGATCCACCATTTCGAGATGTGCCACCACCTCGAACAGTAATAGGCATTCGGTATTCTCGTGCAAATGAGACGATATATTTAATATCGGTGGCATTTTTAGGGTACAGTATTGCTTGTGGATATACACGATAAGGTGAACCATCTGTACTGTAATCAGTTATTGCTCTTCCTGTACAGTCAATATCTCCAGTAAGTAATTGGGCAAGATCTGCAAAAAGCGGTGGAACTCCAGAGAGAATACTAGATACCGTTCGCATAAATGCTTTTACCGTTTTGGTAGATTAGAAAAATAACTACTGAAAGAGCAATAAGGACGCACACAGAAAGAATAATAGTACGAATAGCAGGGTACACATTTGTATCGGTATGATATGAATTCCTACTCTTATTTTCTTCTGTAGTTTCTGTTATGTTAATTTCAGGTTGTGTGTCCATAGGTATGTATAGTATAGCGTGATTTTATCGTTTATATTGTGCGGTTCTATCCACAGTAAAATGAATCTTAAACTGCGCTATACTAGGGACACACAATAGTAACTTATTAACTTATTTATTTACGAATTTTATGAAACTACTCGCATCTGTTTTTAATCGACTTTATCAGTATGCAACAATATGTATTGTTATCGGGTCTCCTCTGTTTTTTATCCCTGGGACACCATTTACTCCAGAAGCAACATATTTCATAACGATGACGTTATTAATTGCACTTGCACTTGTTTCTTACGTTATTTCTGCAAGTATTACCAAGTCATGGCATAGTGTTTCCAAACTTGAATTCCTATCATATTTCGCATTTGTGATAGCCCTTGTTCTTTCTGTTATATTTGCACAGGATCCACGTCTAGCATTCTTTGGAGATTTATTTACTCCATTTTCTGCTGCATCACTCATGTCATTGCCTGCAGTTATGTATCTTGTACGTACTCTCCCTGAAGGAACACGCCAAAAACTTAAGTATATTATTGTCGTTATCTTAGGTGTTTCTGCGTTTGTATTTGTAACAGCACTTATGTTTACTGGAAAAATAATAGGAGTAACAAGTCAACTCTTCTCAGGATTTACAAGTACTCTTTCTTTCGGTGCTTACATTGGACTTTTTGTGATAGCATGTTTCTTTTTTGTACGTAAGATTGAAGTTTCAAAGAAATATAAAGTGGCTATTCTTACAACTGCAATTCTATTTTCTGCTTGGATAGTTTCACTCTCATCTCAAAATGATGTACGTCCAAATATGGCAAGTACATTCTTTGTCGGTAAGAATGTACTCATGCATGATGGAGTATTTGGTATTGGCGCAGGAAATTTTAGTCGAGCATGGCAGTTGTATCGTCCACAAAGTGTTGTCGCGTCACAATATTTTGGGTATGACTTCAATCAAGGGTCAGATACAGTGACAACATTTTTTGTAACGATTGGAATACTTGGTGTTCTTGCATTTCTAGCACTTGTACTCTCTGCACTGTATAGTACCTACCTTAGTTATCGTCAATCAACACGTGGTACGCATGAACATGCAATACTAGGGTTTCTCACACTCATTCTTGTGTACCTATCATTAGTTGCATGGACTATACCGCTTTCATTTGCGATGCTTGTCGTATGGATGGTAATCTCTGGTCTTGGTCTGGCAAAAGCACGATTAACTGAATTTCATCCAAGTAAGAAACTTGCGATACTCATGGTTCCTCTGGCCATTGCACTTCTTGTTAATGGGTATGTAGTTATACAAAAAGTACGAGCCTATACGGTATTTGCAAAAGCAGCAGCATTAACAAAACCAGAAGAAGCAATACCACTTTTTGCAAAAGCAAATGCCTTGTATCGTTTCGACGGGTTCTATCGTGCACAAGTTGAATATACTATTGCTGCAAATCGTGCACTTGTTTCAAATACTACATTAAGTCAAGATGAATTAAAGAGTAAGTACATTATGTATGCATCATCATCAATTGATTCAGGATTATCTGCAGTTGCTGCTAATCGTAACAATTATCAAAATTATGTTTCACTTGGACGAGCATATGAACTTATTATTCCATTCAATAAAGATGAAGGGTATAATCCTGCAAAAAAAGCATATGAAGAAGCAGTAAAATTATATCCAGAAAATCCTTATCTTTATGTAATGCTTGCACGTCTTGAAGCATCAGTTGGTTCAAAAGAGGGAGTTCGTACACAGTTAACAGAAGCATTGAAAAAGAAACAGAATTTTGCGGATGCACTGTATCTTATGAGTCAACTTGAAGCATCTGATAATCAAGTAGATGAGGCATTAAACTATGCAATCGAAGCAGTGAAGAATGCACCAAATGACCCATTAACGTATATTCAAGCAGGACTTCTCTATTATGGTAAGAAAGATTATCAAAATGCAGTAAGTGCGCTTAATACTGCACTTGAAAAAGATCCAAATAATGCAAATGTTGCATATTTCCTCGCATTATCACTTCGTGATGGTGGGCGACCAGATCTTGCAAAACAAATCGCAGATGAATTACTTAAACGAAATCCTGATAATGAAGATTTAAAGACATTTATTAAATCTCTTGAACCAGTAGCAAACGACACAACAAAGAAAGGTAAAAAATAATGACCATACATGAGATACAAAGTACATTAGATACACTTCGTGCACGTCACCCTTATTTGGATGAAGCATTACTAAGTACCCTTCTTTCCTCTGGTGGTTGGGATGAACAATCTATACGTGAAGCAATAACACTCTTTCGAAGTGGTAAAGAACGTACAGATACATTACTTCCAGAAATGGCAGATACACACCATATGCTTACGGAGCATAATGATAGTACACAACCATTTGTAGAAATCCCACAAGAAAAAGAAATTATACAAGAGGTGGTACCAGAAGTGGTTAAGATCTCAGAAGAAATACCAGAAGAGACTATTATTTCAGAAGTAGTAGAACCAGAAATGCCACATGTGATTGAACAACAAGAACCAGAAGTCCCGCAAGTGGAACCTCAGTCACTTATTGTTGAAGAACTACCGAATATACCCAAAGTACAAGGAGAACCTCCACATAATTTACCGGTGCGACCATTTGAAAGTACTCCACATGTCTGGCCTTTTTCTCGATATAAAGATGTATTTTATGGAGAAGTAATGCCAAAACTCTCAGTGCCAGAACATGTGGAAGCAGAAAAACAAAAAGTAGAGCACATTCATGTGGAACCAGTACCTCTTACCAAGAAAGATGAGAAATTAATAGTACTTGCAAGTACTATGCTACTGATTATCATACTATTGTTAGTCTATATGTATAGTAATGGTCGTTTATAGTAACAAAATCAGACTTGTTTATATTTAGTAAGTAAGGTAAAGTTTATATATATGGAACCAAATCAAAATCAAACAGGAAATTATAAAAAATATATGTGGATGTCAGGGACGCTCACCCTTGTATGTATTGCTTTTGCAGCATTTGCAATGGGGCTTACCGACATTAAGTCATGGAAGCATCCGACAGGACAAGTCGCATCTATCACCGTTAGTGGAGAAGGTGAAGTAACGGCATTACCAGATATCGCAACAATTACCGTAACAATACGAGAAGAGGGAAAAACAGTTCCTGAAGTACAAAAATTAGTAGAAAAGAAAGTAAGTGATGCTCTTGCATCTATCGCATCACTTGCAATTGATAAAAAAGATATTAAAACACTTTCATATACAGTAAATCCAAAGTATGAAACACAAACGATCTATTGTATTACAGTTCCTTGTCCACAAGGGAAGACAAAAATAGTTGGGTATGAGGCTAGTGAAACAATACAAATTAAAGTTCGCAAAATTGAGTTCGCAGGAGATGTTCTTGGAATGTTAGGATCTGCAAATATTACTGAAATATCAGGACCAGATTTTACTGTTGATGATATAGAAAAAGTAAAAGACGAGGCAAAGGGAAAAGCAATAGCAGAAGCAAAAGTACGGGCAAAAGCAACAGCAAAATCCCTTGGTGTCTCATTAGGAAGTATTATTCAATACAGTGAAGATAACGGTGGTTATTATCCAACTATGTATTCATATGGATTAGGTGGTGCAATGAAAGCAGAAAGTTTAGATAGAGTCACTATTCCACAAGGGGAGAATGTTATAAAGTCTCGTGTGACGATTACCTACTCTTTGGATTGAGTTCTTTCTAGAAACAACTTAGCAACAAGGGAAATAAAAGAGCAACATCAATTGATGTTGCTCTTTTATTGACAATACGTAGAGACTCTAGTATAATAGATATATCAATGCCCTCGGGGGCGTTTTTTAGAATAAACCAAACATATAGTATTTATGAACCTCATTCAATATCTTAAGGAAACACAAGCAGAACTTAAAGAAGTTACATTTCCTACTACATCACAAACAGTTATCTATACTGTTGCCGTAGTTCTTATCTCGGTTGTTGTTGCAGTAGTACTCGGCGGACTAGATCTTTCACTTCGTGAAGGACTCACTCGATTACTTGCTCGTTAATTTACTCACTTAATTTTATTTTTATGGCAAAACAGGAATTTACCGGAGAACGTCATTGGTATGCGATTCATACCTATAGTGGATATGAAAATGCGGTACAACGTAATTTAAAACAGCGTATAGAATCTCTCGGCATGGAGAATAAGATTTTTGCCGTTGTTGTACCACTTGAAAAGAAGATTAAAGTAAAAGGGACAAAGCGTGTTGAAGTAGAAGAAAAGATTTACCCTGGGTATGTTCTTGTAGATATGATTGTGGATGATAATAGTTGGTATGTTGTTCGTAACACTCCTCGTGTTACTGGTTTCGTGGGGGCAGGGACAACTCCAGTGCCACTTACACAAGCAGAAATTGATTTTCTTTTCAGTCGTATGAATACTGGTGAAGTAGAACATGATATTAGTATCGCAGTTGGTGAATTAGTAGCAATTACTGATGGACCATTTAAGGATTTTGAAGGAAAAGTAGGAGAAGTAGATAAGCAACGTGGAAAGTTAAAAGTGCTTGTAAATATGTTTGGAAGAGAGACTCCAGTTGAACTTGATTTCTTGCAAATCAAGAAAATTTAAGGTATAGTAGGCAAACTTATAAAACATTTATGGCAGGCAAAAAAGTCACAAAATACGTAAAAGTTCAAATTGAAGCAGGTCGCGCTACTCCTGCTCCTCCACTTGGTCCTGCACTTGGTCAGGCTGGTGTTCAGATCGGGGACTTCGTTAATAAGTTCAATGCAGCCACAAAAGATATGCAAGGACGTCTTTCAGTAAAGATTTATGTTTATGAAGATAGAACATATGATTTTGTTATCAAGACTCCAACAGCATCATCACTACTTTGGAAGTTATCAGGTCTTGCAAAAGGGGATTCAAAGAACGGGGCAGGAACAATTTCAAAAGATAAAGTTCGTGAAATTGCTACTATGAAATTAAAAGATCTTACTGCTCATACTGTTGAACAAGGGATGAAGATTATCGAAGGATCTGCACGCTCTGCAGGAATCAAGGTGGTATAAACTAATTAAAAATACTCGCATTCGCGAGTATTTTTAATTTATGATAGGGTAATAGGTGAATGTTCTAATAATTTTGGAGAAATCCTGTGAATAACACTATCGGTGTTTTTAGTCAGAATGATTTAAAGAAGATGGTTGAAAATCGTCGCTTAGTACCATGTGAGGGATTTTCTCCCGAACATATTGGTACGGCATCCGTTGATTTGACTTCGACTGGAGAAGCATATCAACTTCGCCGGTTATTTCAACCAAGTCAAATCAAGAGTGAATCTATTCGCGATCTACTTCCTTTTATGGACCCTGAATCGAAACCCCTTGGGTCTACGCTTGAAGTTGGAAGCACAACAATAACCAAAGCAAGTCTCGAACCAAACTTTCCGCCGGGTATTTACGGATATCTGAATGCAAAATCAAGTTCTGGTAGGAATTTTCTTTTTGCAAGATCACTTGCAGATGGTCAGAACATGTTTGATTCTGCAGATCGCCGTGAAAGGGGGTATTCCGGAGAATTATGGATCGTTATTCAACCATTAGCCTTTCCAGTTATTCTTACCAATAAGGAAAGGTATGATCAGTTGCGAGTATTTAATGGTGATACGCGATTCAAACAACAAGATCTTGATAATCTTTTGCTCAATCACGATCTTTTGTATCGTAGGGAAACTCAAGAACCATACAAACACGGTGACCTATCACTGTTTACCCACGATGGTTCCATTCTTTGTACGCTTTATGCACCTGCTCGTGAACTCATTGGGTATCGTTGTAAAAAAAATACGCCACCGGTTGATCTTACAAGGAGAGATATTGATCCCAGAGATTATTTTGAGCCGGTGTATGCCGAGGAAAAAATAGTCGATGGTAAGAAAATAAGTTTCGTTAAGGTTGAAGGGGGTTACTATTACCTTCTTTCTACAAACGAAATGATTAAAGTTCCAGAGACACACACTGCAGAATTGGTAGCGCTTGATACACGGCTTGGGTTTTTCTTTAGTCATTTTGCAGGATTTTTCGATAACGGATTTTTCGGGACCGCAACACTCGAGATTTATTCTCCGTTTACGATTTGGCTTCGGCATAAACAACCGGTTGCACGATTTGTTTTTGAAAAACTTCGCTCGGAAGCACCGTCGTATGGTGAAAAAGGGACGTATCAGTCACAGATTGAAACACAACTCCCTAAGCAATTTCTTCCGTGGGAATGATTATAGGCAGGACCTCAAGAGTCCTGTTTTCTTTTTGGTATAATGAACATATGAAATTATTTGTTAAAAAAATGCGTGATGATGCGAGACTGCCGACACGTGCGCATCACGATGATGCAGGTATTGATTTGTATTCATGTGGTAATCATATTGTTCATCCACAACAGACACTTATGATTCCAATTGGAATTGCACTTGAAATAGAAGAAGGTTATGTTGGTTTAATTTGGGATAAATCAAGTATTGGATCAAAAAGTATAAAAACATTAGGTGGTGTGATAGATGCAGGGTATCGGGGAGAATTAAAAGTAATGGTGCATAATTTAAGTAATGAATCCTACACATTTGAACATGGTCATAAAGTAGCACAGATAGTAATTCAAAAAGTAGAATTTCCAGACATAGTTGATACAAAAGAATTATCGGATTCAAAACGAGGAACAGGAGGATTTGGAAGTACGGGGAAATAAAAAAGAGGCCATAATGCTTGTAGCCTCTTTTTGAAGTATCGAACTATTCCTCAAATGCGAGGATGAAATCTACGAGAGCCTCATCACCACGACAACCAATAAGCAGTTCCTCTCGTGAGATGAGTTTTGTGAAGTCATCTTCTGAAGGGAGTGTTTTTCGGTATTGTGTCCACACTTCGGAATAGTTACCATTACTTCCAATAGGATCACTTTCTTCACGTGGGCGTGCTGGGTGTTCGAATGGGGACATATGGCCACTTGCTTGCAAATCGTTCGCCAGACTAACATCCTTGTCAAGTGCACGAATACCATCATGAGTTAGATAACTGGTCCGTGCACATTTTCCAGAAGAGGCTCTGGCCAAAACTAACTGGTCTTTTTCTTCTGCCTTGTCTTCTTCTCGAATGTATGGGAGATGCCATTCTCCTTTAGAAAGTTTTATAGGAGAACTGTTCATCATTGCACGTGCAATTGCAATACCGAAGTCTTGTGCTTCTGGTTGAGCCTTTGCACTCGGGCGGAGACCGAAAAAATTTCTCCAGTACGACGAAGTCACAATGACGACGTGAAAGGCGTATGTTTCCAAAACACGATTTGCATGCTGCTTATGGAGTCCTTGGTCTTGAGATGAAAAAAACTGACCCATACCATATTTTTTTACCATCTCTTCAAGTTCTGCACAGAGTTTCTCTGCGGCCGGATTTTTTTTTGAATCCTTCAGGATCTGATCATATCCGCCGACGAGGAACATTGCTTGAATCACAGCAATATCTCTTCCGGTTAACCAGTTGGCAACTGCTTTTTTCTTGTCATTATCGGAAAGTTCCAGTTCAGCCTGCATCCCTGCCTTGTTCACTCCGAAGGAGTGAGGAATATAGGGATTTTTCAAGACAGAAAGCAAACGTTTCCAGACAGGAATTGCACGCGAACTCGCAGAATTTCTTGCGAATTTTCTGTGTGTATTGAATTCGGCAAGATAGGGCCGAGGAAATTCGACCTCGACAGAAGTCAAGCGAGATCTTTTATAGGAACTGTCGCAGATGATGCGAGCAGAGGCTTTCCCTTCAGTGTGAAGTTCTTGCATGATTACTCCTAACAATTGGTTATTAAAAGGACTGTAGTATTAGAAACAACTTCTCAAACTCTACATGAAAACATAATGATAAGCAAATCTTGTCAAAAGTTACTTTTATTTGTATTTGTAGTACGATATCTTGTGTAGAAGTTCATTCAATTAAGGGGAATGATCATGTCCGCAAGACTTGCACCGTTTATTGTTTTTTGTGGAATTGATGGTTGTGGAAAGACATCAGCCATCAAAGCAGTAGGGGAGAAATTTCCCACGGTAGATACTACACGAGAACCAGGAGGTACTCCTCTTGCAGAAAATATCCGCAACTTACTCTTATCAGAAAAAGGAGGGATACTTTCTCCTTTAGAGCAAATGCACCTTTTCTTTGCGGGGCGTCACATTCATATTCATGAAAGGATTCTTCCAAAAAGAAAGAGTGGCATTCCAGTAGTTTCTGATCGTTTTGATGGAAGTACATTCGCTTTTCAACGTTGCCTTAGTTTGGTTGCAGAGAAAATAGAAATTAACCAACCACTGTACGAAGAATTTTTCCGTTTGCGTGAACAAGTAGTACATCATTGTGAACCTTCTCTTTATATCTATTTAGAAGTTGATCCGGTAATTGGAATGAGAAGGCGCGCTTTTGCACGTGAACAAGAACTTAATCATTTTGATTTGGCGAATATCGAAGAACAAAAACGCCGAGCAGTTTCGTACCGTACCTTTTTTAAACATATACGTACGCGGGGTATCTCGTGAGTTGTTTCTATAGATGCAAACAGAAGTAAGGAACTTGTTTTTTCAGATGTTCTTACTACTGTTGATGAAGAGTTAAGAAACGTCTAGCACTCTTCCAACAAAAAGCCGTCACAAAGCGGCTTTTCTTTTTATTCATTCATAAATAAGGTAGTATAGAGGGATGAATAAAGGTAGTCTTTCTGAGAGGTTAAGAGGAATTGTTATAGAAGGCCTCTTATCTATTGGTATTAAGGACGCACAAGAGATTTCTTTTTCTCTTGATCAACCAGAAGATGTTGTACATGGTGAATACGCAACAAATGTTGCACTTGTTGTTGCAAAAACATTACAAATATCTCCACGTGAATGTGCAGAAAAGTTAATCACATATATTGAACACAATAAAGGTGAGATAATTTCGCGTGTAGAAATCGCGGGAGTTGGATTCATCAATTTTTTTGTAACAGAGTCTGCAAAAAAAGAACACATAGAATATGTGGCACACAATGAAGTACAACTCTCTATACTATCTGGTAAAACAGTTATTTGTGAATATACGGATCCAAATCCTTTTAAACTTTTCCATATCGGTCATACCGTTTCAAATACAGTTGGTGAATCATTGTCACGCATCTATGAAATAGTCGGTGCAAAGGTTATACGTGTATGTTATCAGGGAGACATAGGTATGCATGTTGCGACAACTATGTGGGGGATAGAACATATGGGAGAAACTGTAGATGATAGTGCATCTCTTCGTGATAAAGTAACGTATCTTGGAAAAGGATATGCGTATGGTACACAACAATTAGAAGAGAATCCTTTGATTAAAGAAGAAATACAAACCATCAACAAACATCTCTTTGAAGGAAAAGAACATGAGATGTACGAGAAAGGAAAGAAGTGGAGTTTAGATTATTTTCAAACTGTTTATGAAAAGTTAGGAACTGCATTTGACTATTTCATTATGGAAAGTGAAGTTGGAGACAAAGGAAAACAAATTGTTATTGAAAATACACCAAAAGTTTTCGAACAAAGTGATGGCGCATATGTATACAAAGGTGAAAAGGTAGGATTACATACTCGTGTGTTTATTAATTCACAAGGGTTTCCAACCTATGAAGCAAAAGAATTAGGTAACTGTGCACGTAAAGAAGAATTGGTGCCGAATACCGATATTTCTGTTGTGGTAACTGCACATGAGGTGGACGAATATTTTAAAGTGATACAATCTGCACTTAAAGAAATTAATGAAGTACAAGCACAAAAATTAGTTCATATTTCTCACGGAATGTTACGTCTCCCAGAAGGGAAGATGTCGTCACGCACAGGGAATATTATTTCTGCCGAAGATTTACTTGATGAAGTGAAAGAAAGAATACAAGATAGATTAGAAAAAAGTGACTTGCCTGCCGGCGAGGCAGGTGCAGACAGTAAAGAACAACTTGCAAATGATATTGCAGTTGGATCAATTAAGTTTTCAATACTTCGTCAAGCAATTGGTCGCGATATTATTTTTGATATCGATAAATCCATTTCATTTGAAGGAGATTCAGGTCCATATTTACAATATACCCATGCACGTATAGTTCAGTTATTAAAAAAAGCAGAAGATTTGGGAATAGCAGGAGCCTATCATAATGATGTTAACGAAGTAGTTCTTTCACGTAAACTGTTAATCTTTAAAGATGTATTACAAAAAGTTTATGATGATAAAGGTCCACACCATATGGTGAGTTATCTTATTTCACTTGCTCACGAGTTTAATTCTTTATATGGAAGACAGATTATCGTACATAAAGAAGATCCACACAGTCCTCATTATGTAGTACTTGCATCTGCGGTTGGAAATATTTTGAAGCAAGGACTCTACCTTCTAGGTATCGTTGCTCCAGATAAGATGTAATCTAGAATAGCATCTCTATTTTTGCTATAGTAGATAAATGTCAGAGTCTAAGAATGTACCAAAGAGTATCAATGAAAAAGAGTTAGAAACACTTGCTTTTTGGCAGGAACATACAATATTTGAAAAGTCAGTAGAGACTCCTGCAGGTGATGTACCAAAAGGTAGTTTTTCTTTTTATGATGGTCCTCCATTTGCAACAGGGCTTCCTCATCATGGAACACTTATGGCAGGTACGGTAAAGGATATTATTCCGCGATATCAAACAATGAAAGGAAATAGTGTTCGTCGTAAGTGGGGGTGGGATTGTCATGGTCTTCCAATAGAAAATCTAATTGAGAAGAAATTAGGATTAAAGAGTAAAAAAGATATTGAAGACTTGGGTATTGCTACGTTTAATAAACATGCACAAGACAGTGTTCTTCAGTATGAATCAGAATGGAAAGAAATAATTCCTCGATCTGGAAGATTTGTCGATATGGATCATGATTATAAAACAATGGATGCAACATATACCGAGAGTGTATGGTGGGCATGGAAAACATTATACGAAAAAGGACTTGCCTACGAAGGATATAAAATGATGCATATTTGTCCACGTTGTGAGACCACACTTGCACAATCAGAAGTAGGAATGAACTACGAAGATGTTACTGATTTATCAGTAACTGCAAAGTTTGAACTTACTGATGAACCACAGACATTTGTTCTTGCATGGACAACAACACCGTGGACTCTTCCGGGGAATACGGCACTTGCTCTTTCACAAGATGCAGAGTACCTAAAAATAAGAGTAGGTGGAATGGAAGGAATGTATATTCTCGCGAAAGAAAGAATTGCTGATGTTCTTCAAGAAAAAAATTATGAAGTTATAGATACGTTTAAGGGTTCGAAACTTATTGGTAAGTCATATAAACCAGTATTTCCATATTTTATTAATACAGAGATTGATAATAAAGAAAATATTTGGAAAATATGGCATGCAGATTTTATTACCCTAGATACAGGGACAGGTATTGCACACGAGGCACCCGCATTTGGTGCAGATGACATGGAACTCGCAAAGCAACATTCTATTCCTGTGATCAAGCATGTGCTTATGGATGGAACATTTACACACGATGTTACTGATTTTGTTGGCATGAAGGTAAAAAAAGTCGGAGATACGCAATCTGCTGATATTGAAATCATTAAATATCTCGCACACAGTGGATCCTTATTTGAAAAACATAAAATAGTTCATTCCTATCCACTGTGTTGGCGATGTAAAACACCACTTCTTAATTATGCAACGTCGAGTTGGTTCATTGATGTGCCAAAAATGAAACCAACATTATTATCTGAGAATCAAAAAATAGGTTGGACTCCAGAACATATTCGTGATGGTAGATTTGGTAAATGGCTAGAAGGGGCACGTGAATGGGCAGTATCTCGTACTCGTTACTGGGGAGCGCCACTTCCTGTATGGAAAAATAAAGATGGTGAATTGCTCGTTATCGGTTCTCTTAAAGAACTTGCAGAAAAAAATAAACAAAAAGTAAAGAATATATACTTTGTAATGCGTCATGGAGAAGCAGAGAGTAATGTAAAAGGTATTATTGATAGTAGTGGAGACACGACTAATGGGCTTACAGAAAAAGGCAAAGAACAAGTACGTACAGAAATAAAAAATCTTTCTCAGAAAATTGATCTTATTATCTCGTCTCCATTTTTACGTGCACAAGAAACAGCAGAGATTGTACGACAAGAATTGGGAGATGTTCAAATTATAGTTGATGAGAGATTGAAAGAGTTTCAATTAGGTATTTTCGACAAAAAACCAATAGAAGAATATTATAAAGTATTTTCCTCAATCACCTTAGATACGGTAATTACAGGAGGTGAAACTCATCGTGATATGTTCACACGTGCAATGTCAGTATGGAATGATTTGGAAAAGAAATATGAAGGAAAAAATATTCTGATAGTAACACATGGTGGTCCAGCATGGATGTTAACTGTCGGTACATCACTGATCACTGATGAAGCAATTAATGAATCAATGAAACATCTTGGTACTGGAAATTGGGTTCCAAATGCAAAGATTATCCCTCTAGAACCCCTCATTGTTCCACGAGATGAGACTGGAAACATAAATCTTCATCGTCCATACATTGATGAAGTAGAACTAGAAGTTGATGGTGTTACATATACAAGAATTCCTGATGTGTTTGATTGTTGGTATGAGTCAGGTGCTATGCCATTTGCATCTCTTCATTATCCATTTGAAAATAAAGATATTTTCGATAAAAATTATCCAGCAGATTTTATTGCGGAAAGTATGGATCAAACACGAGGATGGTTTTATTCACTTATAAACTTAGGGGTAGGGCTATTTGATAAAGCACCGTACAAACACGTTATTGTAAATGGGCTTATCAATGCAGCAGATGGGAAAAAGATTAGTAAAAGTTTAAATAACTATACTGATCCATTAGAATTAATTGCAAAGTATGGAGCAGATGCATTTCGTCTTTACCTCATGTCTAGTTCTGTAGTAAAAGGAGAAAGTGTTAATTTTAAAGATGAGGATCTCGATGGTGTTTACAAACGTTGTATTCTTAGACTAGAGAATGTTATGTCTCTCTACGAAATGAATAAACCAGAATCTGTGATACCACTATCTTCTTCAGATCATATTCTTGATATGTGGATTATAAGTAGGCTTCATGAAGTTATTCAAGAGGCAACGCATGGATTTGATACGTATATGCTCGATGATGCAGTACGACCGTTTGATCAGTTTATTGATGATGTTTCTGTTTGGTATATACGACGTTCACGTGAACGATTAAAAGGGGACTCTGGAGAAGAAGATCAAAGGATGGCCTACGGGACTCTCACTTACATATTACAAACGTTTGCAAAGACTATTGCACCAGTTATGCCATTTATTGCAGAGCGTCTTTACAAGCAATCAGGAGGAGAAAAAGAGTCTGTTCATCTCGAAAAATGGCCAAGTATAGGAGAGATTCATGAAGGTATACTTGCGGAAATGAAAATGGTTCGTGATGTAGTTTCACTTGGACTCATGAAGCGAACAGAAGTAAAGATAAATGTGAAACAACCGCTACTTTCTATTATGCTTAAACAAGATATTAATCCTAAGTATTTTGACGTTATCAAAGATGAATTGAATGTAAAAAATGTTTTTATTCACGCCTCACAATCAGATGAAGTTAAACTTGATACCACAATAACTGAAGCATTACAAAAAGAGGGAGATATTCGCAAACTTATTCGTGCTATACAAGATGCACGAAAAGAAAAAGGATTATTGCCACAAGATAGTATTGTGTTAACCTTATCTTCTGTTAGTGGTCTTGGGAATATTTCATTACTTATTGCTACATGTAAAATCTCTGAAACAAGAGAAGATGCAAGTATTAAAGATAATTCGGTAGAATTATCTTCTGGAATTATATATTTTTCTATTGTCTAATATCTAATGTCTATTATCTGCTCAGTATGGCCATAGAGAAATATACAACCAAATGCATAGTTCTCGATTCATATCCAAATGGTGAACATGATAGGGTCTATAAATTATTTACACGGGAGTTTGGATTAATTATGGCACATGCAAAAAGTATTCGTAAATTAGAAAGTAAATTACGTGCGCATGTCCTTCCGCGATCATTATCTCTTGTAACACTTGTTCTTGGAAAGGAAGTATGGAGATTGGTTGGTGCAGAGGAACAAAGAGGAATACATAGTAATATTCATGAAGTGACACAGTTACTCAATCGCTTTATTCGTGGAGAAGGGGAACACAAGGCACTTTATGATAGAGTTATTACTCTTATGATGAGTTCATCGTCATATGACGTACAAAAATTACGATTACTTGCATACTACATTATTTTGACAGAATTAGGGTATGCAGATGTAAAAGTTATTGGTGCACAGTCGATGAAAGAGTATCTTGCATGGAATATGGATGATATATATTTGCATATGCTTTTACATGAAACAAAAGTAAAGTCTCATGTTCATGCAGTATTACAAGAAATGCAACTCTAGTTTCCTGCTATACTTAGGAATACATGGAGATACCAAACAATGAAGAAAGCGCATTAGATAGTATTGAGCACGAATTATATGATCCAAAGAAGAAAATGGATGATGTAATGATGCATCGTGTTCGTGATGCAAGAAGTGTTGATTTACCAACATCATGGGGAGAGATAAATCCTATTATTACAGAAGCGCATGATTCAAAAACACTTTCGTTTGGTGCAAAAATACTTATCGGATCATGCATACTACTTCTCCTTTCTCTTTCATTTACAGCATGGCGTGTGCTTTCATCTCGTAATGTTGTTTCTGCGGCCAATATCGACATGTCGACAGAAATTGTCCCATATATTGAAGGTGGTCAAGATACACCTTTTACGGTGACATTACAAAATAGAAATGGATCTGCCCTCCAAGAAGCATCGCTTACTTTATTGTATAAACAAGGTAATGGTACTCAAGATGAACAAGAGAAAATTACCGAGAAACGAGACTTAGGAACAATTGGTGTTAATGAATATAAGAAACAAGATTTTAAAGTTATTGTATATGGTGGTGAATCAGAAGCACGAGATCTTACGGTAAAACTAGAATACAAAGTTGCAGGATCAAATGCAGTTTTTAATAAAATTGTTACAACATCTGTTGTACTTAAAACACCACCACTTTCTGTTCATATCGAAGGTCCATCACTACTGTCTATTGGTCAAACAGGAGAGTTTATTATTTCTGTAAAAAATAATGCGGCTACATCATCATTACCGAGTGCTCTTCAAGTTATTTTACCTACTAATTTTACCGTTGAGAGTACAGATCCAAAACCAAGTTCTCGTGGCCAAGTTTGGAATGTTCCATCACTTGATCAAGGCGAAACAAAAACGTTTACCATCACAGGTGCAATTACTGGGTCTCAAGGTGAGACGAGCACCATAAAAGCCCTTGTTGGTTCTCAGGGTGGGCTAATTGCAAGCATTGGTGTTGTATATTCATCTCAGACATATGATATACAATTACGTTCTTCACCACTTATGCTCTCATTAGGACTTGAAACGGATAGAGGAAACGTCGAGACATTACGTTATGGTGATAAAACACTTGTAACCGTAACGTATGCAAATAGTAGTGACCAACCGATTCGTGATGTCTCTCTTGTATTAAAGATACAAGGTGATGCGCCGTTACTTAAACAAGTAGATCCTGATGCAGGATATTATGATTCGCGTGCTCAGAGTATTACGTGGAATAAATCAATAATATCTAATTTGGCAAATCTTACACCACACGCACAAGGATCATTCCGAGTTGTTATTCCTGTGGTGAGTAAGGGAATAAATTCTCCTGCTATTAATCTGTCACTTTCTGGTAATGGAACTGTACAGGATAAAAATGATGTGACAACAATGCTTTCAAAATCATGGATAGTACAAGGTACTGCAACATTAAGTGGACAAACGACATATAAAAACTCTCCTTTCCAAAATACTGGACCTGTACCACCACAACCAAATGTAGATACTACGTACACAACACACATTGTTGTATCTGCGCAGAACGCACTTGTAAATAGCCGCGTATCATTTATTTTACCTGCGTATGTGACATGGAAAAATGTAACATCAAATACTACATCTATTAGTTATGATGCAGGGACTCGTACTGTAACATGGGATATTGGTTCTATAGGAGCAGGGAAAACAGTAATGGCAGATATTAATCTTTCAGTTCGTCCATCACAAAGTCATGTCGGGCAATCACCATCTATTACTTCGGGAATAGTACTCGATGCAGATGAAGAAGTAGCAAGAACTCATATTCGCACCACTATCTCTCCACTTACAACGATCCTTGTAGGAGAAAATTGGCCAGTTGATCCATCACGTGTTGTAGATAGTCAATAAACTTTATCCATATACTTCTAGCAGGCTTGCTATATTTTATGGTAGGATACATGTATGAAAGAAAGTATACGTATTACGATTGCGTCAAGCACTATTGTTAAGTTTCTCTGTTGGGTAACCATTTTTGCAGGACTTTTTTATGTAAGTGATTTTGTAATTGCACTCTTTGTTGCTGTTGTCTTGGCTTCTACTATTGAGATCCCAGTTCGTACCATGATGAAGTGGGGGCTATCACGTGGTATAGCAGTAACACTTTTATTTCTATCTATTGTTGCAGTAATAGTAGTAGTTTTCCTTATATTTATTCCGCCACTTGCAGATGACATTGCACGATTTATTAAAACACTTCCACAAATTCTAGACTCAGTTCGTATTTTTGGAAGTGATATGGGATTTAAGGATTTATCTGTAATAGTACAAGATATTTCACGAGATATTTCAAAAGGGGAGATACTAACCATATTAAAGAATGCATTTCTTGGAACAAGTGGAGTATTTGCAACAACATCTCTCTTCTTAGGTGGTGTTGTAAATGTGGTGCTTACTTTTGTACTTGCATTTTATCTGGCTCTTGAAGATCGTGGGGTTCAAAAGTTTTTGAGACTACTTGTTCCTAAGACACATGAAGCATATGTTGAAGATCTGTGGAATCGTGCACAGAAGAAAATCGGACTTTGGATGCAGGGACAGTTTCTGCTATCACTTTTAATTGCGCTTCTTGTGTATATTCCTAATCTTATTTTGAATATGCCATATGCAGCACTTCTCGCCATCTTGGCATTTATAGGTGAATTTATTCCTATGGTTGGTCTTACTCTTGCAATGGTTCCTGCTTTCTTCCTTGCGTGGACTCATGGAGGTGTTCAACTTCTCGGTATAGTTGCACTTATTTATTTCATAATTTCACAACTTGAAAGTCATGTTATTTACCCACGTATTATGAGTAAAATGGTAGGCGTTCCATCGGTTGTTGTTATCATTGCTATTATCATAGGAGCAAAGTTAGCAGGTATTTGGGGGGTTTTACTTGCGGTGCCACTTGCATCTATCTTTATGGAACTTGCAAGTGATTTAGAAAAAAGGAAATTACATGAAGGGTAATAAGCATCTCATTACGACTGCAATTGCATATGGCAATGCTTCACCACATATTGGTCATGCATTTGAGTTTGTAACTGCCGATACTTTATCACGCTTCCATAGACTTATAGGTGGGGATGTGTATTTTATTACAGGAATGGATGAACATGGGCAAAAGATCGAGCGAAAAGCAAAAGAGCAAAATATCCCTGTTCAAGAATTTGTAGATATATATGCAAAAAGTTTTATAGATCTAGATGCAAAACTTTCTGTCGTATATGATTTTTTTGTTCGTACAAGTGATAAAGCAAAACATTATCAAGGTGCTCAACATTTATGGAAAAAGTTAGTTGATGCAAAGACTATTGAAAAACGTTCATATAAGGCACTCTATTGTGTTGGATGTGAAGAGTTCAAAACTGAAAAAGATTTAAATGAAAAAGGGGAGTGCCCACTTCATCTCGTTAAACCAGAAATTGTAGAAGAAGAAAATTATTTTTTTACATTGTCACAATTCACAGATAAAATTAAAGAAAAGATTTCATCGGATGAATTAAAGATCTATCCAGAAAGTAGAAAAAATGAAATTATGGCGCTTCTTGAACGGGGACTTGGAGATGTCTCTTTTTCTCGACCAAAGAGTAAGGTGACGTGGGGGATACCAGTACCCGAAGATGATACACAAGTCATGTATGTGTGGTGTGACGCCCTTTCAAATTATCTTACAGCAATTGGGTATGGAACTGAACATTTTGATAAAGATTTATGGGTAAATACGACACATATAATTGGAAAAGATATCTTACGTTTCCACGCAGCCATATGGCCTGCTATGTTACTTGCCGCAGATCTTCCATTGCCAAAAAGAATTTTGGTGCACGGGTTTATTACGTCCCATGGTCAGAAAATGAGTAAGACACTTGGGAATGTTATCGATCCGCAAGAACTTTTACAGATGTTTGATAGTCCTGCAGGGGAGTTAGCAGGGGAAGCACTTCGTTTTATCTTACTTCATGAAGTGCCAAGTTTTGAAGATGGAGATGTAACCATGGAAACTATTCGTGCCTCATACACTGCACATCTTGCAAACGGAATCGGAAATCTGACGAGTAGAATTATGAAGATGGCGATATCTAATGCAGTTAGAAGTAAGATGTCAGATGTTAGAAGTAAAATACAAATACAAGAATATGATACAAATGGATCCTTAAAAAAAGTTATGAGTGAAATGAGACTACTCGATGAGTACATAGCAACTAATGAACCATTTAAAGTAATAAAAGTAGACATGGAGAGAGGAAAAGAGATGATAGTATATTGTCTTGTGAGACTAGAACAAATTGTAGAAGATCTGTCTATTTTCATGCCAAAGACATCTGCAAAAATTTTAGAATGTATCCGAGAAAATAAAATGCCAGAAAAACCATTGTTTGGTAGACTTGCTTAGTATATGCAATACGCATTTTTTGATATCCATTCACATCTTCACGATAAAGCATTTGATGAAGATAGAGAAACTATTATTGCTGATATGAAATCTCGTAGTATCGGTACTATTACTATCGGTACTGATATGAAAGAAAGTAGGGAGGCGATTTTACTTTCTGAAAAGCATGAACATATTTTTGCAACAGTCGGTATACATCCTGCAGATAATATTTATGAAGTATGGGATGAAACAGCCTTTGAAACATTAGCACGACATGAAAAAGTTGTAGGAATAGGGGAATGTGGATTAGATTATTTTCGCTTGAAAGAAAATATTGCAGGGGATAATGATAGCGAGAAAGAAAGACAAAAAGATTTTTTCAAAAAACAAATTGAAATTGCAGTGAAAGTAAATAAACCGCTTATGTTACATGGTAGACCAAGTAAAGGAACACAGAATGCATATGAAGATATGCTAGATATCTTAGAAGATGCGAAGAAAAAACATGGGGAAAAACTACTAGGAAATGCTCACTTTTTTGCAGGGGACACAGAAATCGCAAAACGATTTTTAGATATTGGATTTACTATGAGTTTCTCTGGGGTTATTACTTTTGCAAAAGAGTATGATGATGTGGTTAGGTTTATCCCACTTTCTATGATGCATGGAGAGACGGATAGTCCGTATGCAACACCGAGCCCCTTTCGAGGTCAGAAAAATACACCACTTTTTGTACAAGAAATAGTTGCACGCATTGCAGTACTACGTGAAGAGGGGATGGAAGAAGTGCGTATGCAATTAGTAGAGAATGCAAAAAAGATGTTTAATGTTTGACATTAATCATTTAAAATGGTATAAAGTTATAAGATAATTAAGTCGTATTTTCCAATGTCCTTCTAGAGATAGGAGAGGAGAATGTACATCGAAAAAGAAATCGGACCAACAAGAATTTGTTGTTTTGATGCAGTTCTTGCCGAGATAGAGAAAGTAGACGCCGATTTTCCTTGCCATATTGCCACATTTCTTGGTGATCAAGGAAAGAAGCCTTTCGTTTTTGGTAAAGACGACGAGGTACTCCCACTCCTTTCGCCGGCGAAAGGAAAAGAAGTTTTCTGTATTTTCATCGGGATTGATGATACCCCAATGAGACTGTATGCTCTTTTCGTGGAGCCGAAAGAATTGGACGTCTCGCAAATATCGACGGCAATCATTGTCGAAGCATTCTCTGACGAGATGTTCGAAGACTTTCCACCGACGTACAGAATCAGGGAGTCATTTTTCCCCGATTAAAATGGAATCGTAACATCAAAGGGCGACCGCAAGGTCGCTCTTTTCTTTTGTCTTATTTTGTGGTAAAGTGTGCTTCTATGACTGAAAATAATGAAACCATAGTAGATAGTCGTGTATACGAAGTATCTTTTATCTTTGATAATAAGATCGACGAAAATACGGCGCTTGAGAAAGCCAACGCCATCAAGCAATCTATTGCTACTCTAGGGGGTAGCTTCATTTCAGAAGAAGTTCCGTACATGCGTGAACTTGCCTATGAAATGATTCGCGTTGTTAATAATGTGAACGTTCGTTTTAATGAAGGATATTTCGGGTGGATAAAATTCGAAATGGAAGGAAGTAATGTAAAAGAACTTGAAAAAGGTCTTAAATTAGATGAGCAAATAGTTCGTTTCCTCGTCGTAAAGACAGTGCGTGAAAACACCGTGTTTACAAAGCGTGCACCAGTTATCAAAGCAGAATCACTCGTTAACAATGAAGACGATACGATGATTGACACAACTGCACTTGATGCAACATCTGAGTTACCACTAGATGTAATACCAGAACTTCCACTAGAAGATGTAAAGGAAGTGTCTGCTAGCATAGTGAAAGAATAAGGATTATACTTATCAGTATATGTATCTCAATAAAGTATATTTGTACGGAAACCTTACTCGCGACCCAGAAATGAAGTCACTTCCTACGGGAAACAAAGTAACAACATTTTCTCTTGCTACTAATCGTGTATACAAAGATCAAGCAGGTAACAAAAAAGAGCAAGTAGAGTTCCACAATATTGTGGTATTCGGTCGTCAAGCAGAGACGAGTGCTCAGTACCTTAAAAAAGGACAAGGTGTGATGATTGAAGGACGTATTCAAACACGTTCATGGGATGATAAAACTACTGGAGAGAAAAAGTATCGTACAGAAATTGTGGCAGATGCAGTTCAATTTGGTCCAAAGTCAGGTGGTAGTACAGGGGATTTCTCTACTCCACAAGAATCATCCCCAAAGCCTTCGACAGTTCCTGATCTAGATACTATTGATTATGGGGATTCAAATATAAATGTTGATGATATACCATTCTAAAATTAAACAACCATGAAAAAACAAGATTACTTTAACCAAAATAATATTAAGTTTATCGACTACAAGGATACAGAAATTCTCGTGAAGTTTTTGAATCCTCATGCTCGTATTCTTAATCGTAGAAAAACTGGCCTTACTGCAAAGAATCAACGTACACTTGCAAATGCTATCAAGCGTGCGAGATTTATGGGACTTCTTCCATACGTAAGTCATTAATTATAAAGAAAAAAGCATGGGTTTGCCTTTGGCAAACCCATGCTTTTTTGTTAGTATGGTATTTATTATTTACTAACTAGGTAAAAACTATGTCACAACCATCACATCCAAAAAAAGATCAAACATTTGTCATTATAAAACCAGATGGTGTACAACGCTCTTTGGTAGGAGAAGTTATTAAACGCTTTGAACGTGTAGGACTTAAATTGGTGGCAATGAAATTAGTAGTTCCTACAGAAGATCAATGTTGGACCCACTATAAAAAAGATGATGAATGGTTCATTCGAAAAGGGACAGGTATTATGGAGAATAAAAAGAAATTGGGAATGGTTGTCGATAAAGAACCAATTGAATATGGTAAAGATATTATTCGTGCAATTGTAAACTACATGACTGCAGGACCGGTGGTGTGTATGGTATGGGAAGGTAACCAATCAGTTGCAGTTGTTAAAAAATTAGTTGGAGGTACTGAACCTACAACATCAGATGTAGGAACAATACGCGGAGATTTTACTATTGATTCTTATTATTTGTGTGATGTTGATGATTCACGAGGAATGAGGAATCTTATTCATTGTACAGATGGTGATCAAGCAGAAGCAAAACGTGAAATTGATATTTGGTTTAAACCAGAAGAACTTATATCATATCGTCTTGTTCAAGAAGAAATACTCTATGATGTAAATCTTGACGGTATTTTAGAATAACTTTACTTTTTTCATACCAAGAATATAATAATGGTAGGGTGCTTAGGTATTTTTCTGGATAATACATCTTCGGGTAATGGAATATTGCTATGTGGCCGAGGTCATATACGTTTCCTACCCACCTGACATAAAACATCAGGAAGATGTCCTGAGCCCCTAGAAAAAAATCCCTCCCAAGAGGGATTTTTTTCTAGGGGCTAGAGGACAAGGAAGAGAAAATCCGCCAAAATGGCGGATTTTCTCATGATATACTTTCTATATGAAAAATATCTTTATATCTGGACTATATCTCCTTATACTTTTTTGTTTGTCTAAGTATGTTTTTGAACCAAGTTATTTATACTATGAATTGTGGTGGCTTGATATCCCTATGCATATTCTAGGAGGATTTGGTGTTGCTTCATTTGTAAGTGCTATTCTTTCGTATAGAGGTATTACCATTTCATTTGGAAAATTATGTTTGGCTTACTTTGCTATTGCCCTTGTTTGGGAATCATGGGAATACTACATGGAAGTTACGTCATACATAGACTGGGAAGGATGGTTAGATACAGCAAAAGATGTTATTGATGGATTTATTGGAGTAAGTGCTGCATATCTTTTCATACGAAAGTAGCATGTCGTTATTTCGTATAACTTTTGCAGGAGGTGCACAAATGCCAACAGGATCAAACTTTCTGGTTGAATTTGGTGGCAAAAAAATTCTCATTGATTGTGGGTTAATTCAAGGAGAAAAATATGCACTCCCAAGTAATCGTGAACCATTTCCTTACGATACGAAAAGTATTGATGCATTATTTGTTACGCACGGTCACTTGGATCATGTAGGGAGAATCCCGAGACTTGTTCGAGATGGATTTAAAGGGGAGATTATTAGTACAGAACCAACACGTGAAATTGCAGAACTCATCATGCTTGATTCTATGGGATTACTTGGTAAAGAAGCCGCACATGATAATTCTGAACCTTTGTATGAAGAAAAAGATGTTTTTCAGGCACTTCATTTATGGAATACAACATTACTGTATGAAAAGCCGCATACTTTTACAACACATGATGGTGATGCAACAATTACACTCCATGATGCAGGACATATCTTAGGAGCAGCAATTATTGAAATAGCCTATAAAGGTAAAAAATTAGTTTTTACGGGAGATCTCGGGAATACACCATCACCACTTATGCGTGATACGACATTACTGCATGATATAGATTATCTTGTTATGGAAAGTGTTTATGGTGATAGAAATCACAAAGATAAAGATAAACGTCTAGAACTTTTACAAGAAGCAGTAACGTCCACTATTGCACAAGGTGGCACAGTGCTTATCCCTGCATTTTCTATTGAACGTACACAAGAAATGTTGCTCGCATTTAATGAACTTGTTGAAGGGAATAAGTTACCAAATGTTCCTATATATCTTGATTCACCACTCGGTATTAATATTACAAAAGTTTATAAAAAATATGACAGTTGGTTTAATGATGAAACAGAAAAGAGGATTAAAAGTGGAGATGATATTTTTTCATTTAAAGGTCTCATTCAAACACCTTCACCAGAAGAGAGTAAAGGAATTAATAAAGATGATGGTCCAAAAATTATTATTGCAGGGAGTGGTATGTCAAATGGTGGGCGTATTACACATCATGAAATAAAATATTTACCAGATGCAAAAAGTACTATTGTAATAGTAGGATACCAAGCAATAAATACTCCAGGGAGAAAAATTGTTGACGAAGCAAAAGAATTATTTATTAATGGTCAAGAAGTTAAAGTAAATGCACGTATTGTAAATATTCATGGATTCTCTGCACATAAAGATTCTGATAATTTGGTAAAGTTTGTTGAATCAACTGCTTCTACTCTTAAAAAGGTAATTGTAGTACTTGGTGAACCAAAGAGTGCATATTATCTCGGTCAAAAAATACATGAAGTGTATCAACTTCCAGTTATTGTTCCAGAAAAAGGAGATGTGATAGAACTAGATTAGTTCACGCGCCTCTTTGTATCCACTGCTAACTGTAAACTGTCTACTGTATACTGTATTTTATGAAAGCAGAACGAATTACGATAAGTGTTTCAGGTGCTGCAGAAATTGCACATTGTGGTCCATCTGTTATACCGCTTGCAAAAGAAATAGGGCGTGAAATTGCACGACAAGGTGCACAGATAATCACTGGAGCAACGAGTGGATTTCCTATGTATGCTGCAGAAGGGGCAAAAGAAGCAGGGGGATATTCATTCGGTATTTCTCCTGCTGCCAGTAAAAAGGAACATGTAGAAGTGTACCGTTTACCTCTTAAAGCATTAGATACTGTGATTTATACAGGCTTTGGTTTTCCAGGGCGAGATTTAATGCTTGTACGGTCCTCAGATGCGGTTATTATTGGTTGTGGGCGTATTGGTACCATTCATGAGTTTACTGTTGCGTGGGAGGCAAATATGCCCTTAGGAGTCTTGCAAGGGGAATGGGCAACTGATGAGGTTATTCAGAATATTATAAAGAATGGAGAACGTGAGAATCCAAATGTTATCTTTGAAAAAGACCCAAAAGTTTTAGTAGAAAAGTTAATTGCGATGGCAAAATTAAAAGATGAAGATGGCAGTAGAGAAATCAGGCTATAGTATTGACTATACCTACTTTAAGTGTTACAATATAGTAAGGTTGATTTCTTAATTTTTTGCAACAAGGAGTTTCTCATGACTTTCCAAATTGCAGTTTTTTCTGTCGTTATGATTTTAATTGGTATTGCACTGAGCAAACCAATTAAAGCAAAATGGGGGGTAGTAGTATTTTCCCTTATTGTAGGGATTGTTGTATGTGGTGTGTATCTCTACCATTTTAAACAACCTGAGAAAATTGCTTTTATCGATTCATTGGTATTGGTAATTACCATTATCGTCTATCGGTTTTACCTTTCAGACCTTTTTGCTGCTATTCGACAAAATAAAGAAGAAGAAACAGAGCAAGAAAACAAAAAATAAAAAGAAAGAAATAAAAAAGCCCCGAATACTTACGGGGCTTTTTATATTGTTACTTCACTTGTTCTAGGATTCGAGTAAATGTTTCTGGATTTTCACTAGCCATTTCAGAAAGCATCTTACGATTGATAATTATTCCTTTCTTGGTTAATTTATCAATGAATACACTGTACGTAATTCCATGTGCTCGTAATGCTGCACTTAGTCGTGTTGTAAATAGACGACGCATATCAGTTTTTTTGTCTTTTCTATGTGCAAATGCATAGGCTCCTGCTTTTCGAAGTGCTACCTTTGCTTCGATTTCTTTTTTACTACGACCAAAACGATATCCTTTTGCTTGTGCTAGGACATTGCGACGATGCTTCATTGCAATTTTTGATCTTTTTACGCGTGCCATATATTTGGATGATAATTACTTAGTTGTAGGTGATACGAAAACCTTCTTTGTTTTCATAAGTCCTGGAAGGAAACGAGATTTTTCTTTTCCAGTCATAACAAATTCTGCGCCACGCTTACCAGTTAGTTGCTTTCGGCGAGAAGTCTTTGCGTTAAAGTGGTTGAGTCCTGGTTTACGACCAATGATTTTACCATTTTTTGTTACCCTAAGACGCTTTAAGAATGATTTGTTTGTCTTCATACGTTTTCGTATCCTTTAAAGATGTTGTGCTATTCTAGCACAAAGAAAGGTATTTATCAATACTTATAAGACATGGTTTGACATACCTATTTTAGGGTGTAGAGTTGTTACAGACCAATCTTTTTTGAGGTGTTATATGGATAAGCAGAAAGAGCAATATTATCTCCCTTCTTTTCAACTCGACGCGTACCTCGACCGATGTCTTGGTGTATTGCAGAAATATGGTTTTACACCGGATCCATACCGCGCATCGCGTGAAGCCCTCGAAGACTATATTCACAAGTATTATCCACCAAATGAACAAGATTCAAAAACAATTGGAGTACCTTGGTACAGAATGAATTATAGCGATCAATTTATCGGTCACATCGAAGGTGCTCTTTGCGAGGTAGGATCATCGCTTAGGAAGTTGCCAGATAGATTAATCTTAGGTTCCCCCTCATTAGATGAAATGCGGAAAATGACGTGGGAATGTGCTATGATTCTTTTTTCATTCGATGGGAGAGTATATTGTTCCTATACTGCATTAAATGCTCTCTGTATTGCACTCGGATCACTTCTGATTGGTATGGGTTATTCCATACACGATCCTGAGTTTTATAATCAAAACTGGGCTACTCACCCGGAGTGGGTAGACTTTGAAGAGGCTTGTAAGAAAAAAGAAAAAGAGATAACTCGGTCATAACCATTTCAACAATATCCCTGCTAGAAAGCAGGGAGTTTTATTTTGCCTTTTCGATAACAATCATCATAGACTTCGGGATCTTCTTTAGAGGTTCTGCAATTTTATAGTCTGTTGGGATAATGGCGAGTATTCTATCCATTCTAGAGCGGAGGAATTTTTCATCCAAATATTTTGTACGACCTTTTAATTGAAGATCTATTTTTACGCGGTGTCCTTCTTTTATCCATTCTGCGGCTTTTTTTGCTTTGATCATTAAATCATTTTCACCAATTTCCACACTTAACTGTATAGTTTTAGTTTCTGTTATGTGTGCTTTTGCCTTTACTTCTTTTAACTTCTTTGAAGTTTCATAGGTATATTTTCCATAATCTGCAATACGAGCAACTGGTGGTTCTGCATTTGGGGAGACTTCTATTAAATCAAGATTTACTGTTTTTGCAGCAGCAAGTGCTTCTTCTTTTGTAATCACGCCTAAGTTTTCTCCTTTATGTCCTATGACGCGGAGTTTTGGCGAACGAATATTATTGTTGATGTTTACTTTATCTGCCAAGGGTGTTTATAAAGGGATTATAGCACAATACTAGACTTTTGCTAAATTAAATGTTTATTTGTAAATGCATATCCTGAACTAGATTTGAGATATCTTTCAAATTCATAAGCACGAGATTTATTCGCAAATGCACAATACCAAACTATTTTATAAACACCATTATTCTTAGTGGTTTTTGTTTCTCCGCTATTGTGTTCTTGTAATCTATTCTTTAAATCTTGAGTTATTCCAATATATTTCTCTCCAGATTTATTATGAAGAATGTAGACGTAATACATATAATTAATAAAAGTGTAGCATTTTTTGTTTACCCTACGTCGTTATGAATACATAACTATGCGGGGTCCACCACTTCTTTTATTTTTTATATTTAAAGAGCCTCAGAAAATAGTAGTGTTTGTATTTTTAGTGCGCGCACCGCGAAGCAAAAATCCATTTTGGATATTAATTCAAAATGGATTTTTGCGAAGTGGTGGAGGTGGCGAGAATTGAACTCGCGTGTAACAAGGTATGATGCACGAGTCTACTGTACAATAGTCTGCTTGTAGTATTCGCACTTGTTATAAAAAACAAACGAAAACAACAAATGTATAGCATGTATGTTTCGGTTATAGTGCTATGCAACACAGTAACCTACCTCTACTGTTATATTGCCATTATCTCATCCGTAGATACGATGTGATATGACACCAGATTGGTCTGTATTAGACGAATGCTGGAACTAGTCCAAACGCGTATGGCGAAGGAGTAGCCTTTCCAGTTGTTTTTGCAACATGGACCTTCTTTATTTAACGAGTCAAAGAAGAAACTCGATACAGCACGTACATCATATTCTTATTATCGAAGCCAAAGATCACCCCCAATTAACTGTTTGCACGTAGTTCGCGACGAGTGATATCTTTTTTGATATCTTCTCGTTTATCGCGAGCATGTTTCTTTTTGCAAATAGCCACCTCACATTTAATGAGATTATTCTTAGAATACAATGAAAATGGGTGTAGTGTCAAGGTCTTTGATATTTCATGCCCATAGATTTCTTGTATCTCATCTTTGTTAAGCAACAGTTTTCGTGTGCGATATGGATCATATGAAGAAGGGGTATTACTTGCTTGATATGGAGGAATATACGCACCAACTAAGAATGCTTCACCGCCACGCACTAGTATCTTTGCACCATCAAGATTTCCTTGTTTTTTACGCAATGATTTTACCTCAAATCCAAGAAGTTCTATACCTGCTTCAAATGTAGAAGAGACAGTATAGGTCAGATGTAATTTTTTATTCTCGATTAATTTCATACGTTATTTATGCTTCATTGTAGCATGTGCTAGAATAGCCAAATGGCAATCAAACAGAAAGGAAACAGAACAAAACAACCCACTGGGAAAATATCTCTTGGTAAAAAAATAGGGGGATTTTCACAACAAATAGTTGTGGCACTTGTTATTTTTATGGCCCTCACATGGGGTTATTCATTCTTCGAACAAAAGAAAGCAACTCCAACGATTCCTCTTTCAGAGTTTGCATCACTTGTATTACAAAAGCAGATCACTTCTATTTCCATAGAAGGTGATAATGTGACTGCAATAAAAATTGACAAGACTACGGTAAAAAGTATGAAGGAAAGTAATTCTTCTGTTCTTGAAACACTACGTTCATACGGAGTGAGTACATCCACACTTGCTTCTACCACGGTAACAGTTCGTTCTGAACGAGGGTTATCATTTTGGGGATCTATTATTCCAATTATTCTTCCGATTTTATTTCTTGCATTTATGATTTGGTGGCTTGCACGTGGAATAAAAGGTGCGAATATGCAAGCACTTTCTTTTGGGCAATCTCGCGCAAAGATTATTTATCCAGATGATACAAAAGAACGTGTTACGTTTAAAGATGTTGCAGGTGCAAAAGAAGCAAAAGAAGAACTTGCAGAAATAGTAGAGTTTTTGCGTAATCCAAAAAAGTTTATTGATATTGGTGCACAGATTCCAAAAGGGGTATTACTTATGGGAGCACCAGGAACAGGAAAAACACTTCTTGCTCGTGCAGTAGCAGGAGAAGCAGGAGTACCATTCTTTCATTTATCAGGAAGTGAATTTGAAGAAATGTTTGTTGGTGTCGGAGCATCACGTGTACGAGATTTATTTGATATGGCAAAGAAATCATCACCTGCAATTATTTTTATTGATGAAATAGATGCAGTTGGCCGCGCACGTTCTACAAATATTGGAGGACAAGGTGAGGGAAGAGAACAAACATTGAATCAGATACTTGTAGAGATGGATGGATTTGAACAGAGTATCAATTTAATTGTGATGGCTGCAACTAATAGACCAGATGTACTTGATCCAGCATTACTTCGTCCAGGGAGATTTGATAGACGAGTCACTCTTGATCTACCAGATAGATCTGAACGTGAAGCAATACTCCAAGTTCATGTAAAAGTAAAACCACTTGCTGAGGATGTAAATTTGAAAGTTATTGCAGAGAGAACTCCAGGATTTTCCGGTGCAGATTTGTATTCACTCATGAATGAAGGAGCAATACTTGCTGCTCGTGAAGAAAGAAAATCTGTTGCACAGTTCGATCTCATTCGTTCTATAGAAAAAGTTATGCTTGGTCCTGAGCGAAAAAGCCATGTCCTTACGCCACACGAAAAGAAAATTACTGCGTATCATGAAGCAGGACATGCTCTTGTTGCATCATGTCTACCAGATGCTGATCCAGTACATAAAATATCTATTATTGCACGAGGGCATGCAGGTGGTTACACACTTAAACTTCCACTTGATGAACGACGTCTGATGAGTCGCGCAACATTTTTGGATGATATAGCAATGTCTCTTGGGGGATATGTTGCAGAAAAAGAAATATTTGGAGATATTACAACTGGCCCATCAAATGATCTCCAAGTTGCAACAGGGATGGCACGTAAAATGGTGACTAAGTATGGTATGAGTACACTTGGACCTGTCGCATTATCTGATGAAATAGAGAGAAATTTTTTTGCTCAGAAAGAGTACAGTGAGATGTATGGAGAAAAAATTGATGATGAAGTAAAACGAATTATGGAAGAAGCATTAGGGCGCGCAAGAAAAATAATTATTGATCGACGAGATGTTCTTGTTGTTATTGCAGAAGAACTTATGCGTGTAGAAAATATTGAAAGAGAAGAATTTGAAACCATTTTGATTGCACACGGTATTACACCAAAAAGAAAAGAAGAAGTAGTGTAAAACAAAAAGGCCGTGCATAGCACGGCACTTTTTCAAGTACATCAGGATTCAGTCTCTGCCTCGGACTAGGTGCTTGTCTTGCCCTTCACAGTCCAGAAGCCTGTCGATAACGGAACGATCAAACCCTTTGTTTTTCTGAGTATCAGGTTTGTCCTGCACATTTTCCGCAGGTTGTTCACCGTCACCTCTGTGTTGCAGGTGGTTACCACTCACATCTCCACCTCCTTGTTGCTTATGGTGTGGCATGAATAATTCTCCTTGTTGTTGCAGTCCGCACATGTGAACTGCTCTAGTACTAATGGTACACCTACAAATATTCTTGTAAAGAATGTTTGTTAGAAAATATATTTGTGCATCTGCCTGGACTCGAACCAGGGACCAGTTGTGTATAAGACAACCGCTCTACCAACTGAGCTACAGATGCAATTGGTTTAAACTATACCAGAAATATAGAGTTTATTCTACTTGTTTTTGTTTTTGTATTTTCTGTAAACTGTTGTCTATAGTCTGTTGTCTGTCTCATTATTCCATATGTACTTTTGCTCGTTTTTCAAGAGTCTCTTTCAAAAGTGGATATTTTGTAAGTAATGGATCAGTATCTAGTACTTCTCGTGATTCATCACGTGCTATTTCTACAAGTTTTGGATTTTTAATTGCTTCCATTGCAAGGTCACTAATTCCCCATTGTTTTCCATCCATGAGTGTGCCGATACCACGTGCCATCATATCTTGTTCTGCTAGTTCAAATCCATTTTTTGCCGTAACAAGTGCTTGTAATCGTTTTGTTGTCATTTCTCCTTTGCTTTCGGTAAACAAGTAACAGTACGATTGGTATTCTCTGCGCCCTACACGACCACGTAATTGGTGTAATTGTGCTAGACCAAATCTATCCGCATGTTCAATGATGATGACTGTAGCATTTGGAACATTTATTCCAACTTCGATTACGGAAGTTGCGACGAGGATATCTGATTTCTTATCTAAGAAATCTTGCATCACTTCTTCCTTCTCTTCTTTCTTCATTTTGCTGTGTATTATATCCACAATAAATTCTGGAAATATATCTTCTGCTAAATGCTTTGCTTCTTCTTTAACACTTTTTAACATTCTCTTTTGTGCTTCTTCTTCATCTTGTTCATCGATACGTGGACAAATGACGTACACTTGTTTACCAGATTGTAGTTCTTTACGAATAGATTCATAGATTTCTTTTCGTTTACTATTTGGAATTATTTCAGTAATAATTTTCTTACGTTCTTTTGGCATAGTATCTATAACTGTAATATCTAAATCTCCAAAAATAGTAAGAGCAAGTGTACGAGGAATAGGTGTTGCTGTCATAGAGAGAAGGTGAGGGAGTTCCTTGTTCTTTCCAGTACCTTTTTTACTTTGAGCAAGGGCTTTTCTTTGCTTCACACCAAAGCGATGTTGCTCATCTATAATCACAAGTGCAAGACGTGAGAATGCAACTTGTTTTTGAATAAGTGCATGTGTTCCTATGACAATTGATACTCTCCCATCTTGTAACCAGGTAAGTAATTGTGCTCGTGATACTGAAGTGTACGAAGAAGGGTCAGATTTGCTTGGAAATTTTGCACATCCTGATGAAGTGAGTAGTCCTATTTCTATGTTCGTATGTTTAAAATATGAAATGAAACTTTCAAAATGTTGTTTTGCAAGAATTTCAGTTGGTGCCATATATGCAATTTGTAGTGGCTGTGTCCCTTTATTTTGTATTGTATGAATAATTGCGTATGCAATAACTGCAGCAACAAATGTCTTTCCACTTCCTACATCTCCTTCGAGAAGTCGGCTCATGGGTTCTTTGCGTGCTATATCTTTTAAGATTGAATCAATAGCCTGTAATTGCGCACTGGTTGGTTTAAAGGGAAAAGATTTAATAAATGCTTGTATGGTTTTTTTGTCAAAGGAAATTGGATATGCAAGAGAATGTTTTGCTTCCACTTTTTCTTGGTATTGTTTCAATTGTAAGAAAAATATTTCTTCAAATGCAAAACGTTTACGTGCAGCAATAGTTAAGTTTTCATTTTTTGGAAAATGAATGTAGAGAAGTGCATCTTTCAGAACTGGGAGATGTAATTTCTCCAAAATATGTGGAGGAATAGGATCTTTAATACTTTCCAGAAATCCAGTCTGAACAACTTTTTTAATGAGGGAGTAAAGATATAGTGATGAAACACCTTTTGTTTCTCTGTATACAGGGGTTAAAAATTCTGTCTCAGTAGTTGGTGCAAATAATCCTGATTGTGATTCTGGTATAGTGGATGTCGCACGTTCTATGGTTGGGTTTGAAAGGAAAAAACCTTTTTTACCTGCCTTGCCGACAGGCTGGTCTTCATGAATTATTCCTGCGACTTTTACTTTTGTCCCATTTGGATACATTTTTCCTATGTATGCTTGGTTAAACCATACACATCTGACTGTGCCACTGTTATCTGCAACAACACTTTCTGTCATAGGAATATGCCCTTTGAAACTTCTTCGCACAGAGACTTTTTCCATGACACCATATATGGTCACTGCTTGTCCAACTTGGAGAGTACTTGCACCGGCTACTTCACGCATATCTGCGTAACGAGTAGGGAAATGATACAGTAGATCTTGTATTGTTGTTAACCGTAAATGCTTGAGACCTTCTTTATGATCATCAGTAATACGATTACCAATTTCGTAAATAGGTGTTTGAAGGGTGTAGAGTTTTTCTTTCATGACAGGCGCATCTACAATGATAGTTATCTAAACTGTGGTCGTGAGTGGTAGATTATGAGTGCGAGTGTAACAAGGACGAGAATAAAGAGAAGCATATTTGTTGCTGAATAACTGTGAAGTGAAAAGTTAATGTAGAGTTGTGTAGAAAGAAGTAACAATGCAACAATAAGTGGGAGTATTGGTTGTGGCCAAATAAGAATAAGTACACCAAGCAGTACATAGAAACCATGCCAAAGTGTAAAGGCTATTGTTGTTGGAATATATTCATTAAGACAAGAAAAGATAGCAAGATTTACCTTTTTTACACCTTTTGCTAATTGTTGTGCATGAGGGTAAATAAAATAAAGAGATATCGCAAGGCGAAGTAGGTATGGCCAAATGTTAAACATGAAAAAAGTATATCATATTATAAGTAGGGTAAAACAAAGTGCGACCTTAGGTCGCACTTTGTTTTACCCTTCATTATCATTCGTAATTAAAACTCGTAATTTCTGTACATTTGCTCCACATTGTATTTGAAAATCAGTTGTGTAATTAAGACGGAATGTTTTCTTTCCAATTGCTTGTCCTGCTACACCATTGTTAAAGGCTTCTGTTTGTACCGCATCTTTTACGGTACGAATAATCCCATTAATATTATTGATGTCATTTGCATCAGTGAGTATTGATCCGTCCGCAATACCACTTGTAATTGCAGATGCCTCCGCAGTACGAGCCGCACTACAAGTTCCTGCACATACTGGTGCAGCAGACATTACACATGAAGTTGTTGGGTTAGCAATAGTCCATTTAACTGTAGAGAGTCCACCACTTTGTAATGAAACAGGGGAAGCAGTAAATGAACTACCTGATGCAGTACACATAGATGATGAATAGGTACGCAACACTTCACGACTTGCAGTACCACTTGCGCCACCTTGTTTACAAACAACTTTGTATGTTCCTTCTCCAGGTAATGTTATGACACCACTAGTTCCACCAGAACCAATAATAGAATTAGAACTATTTTTTACATCAAAATAATCAGAGTTAGCACATCCAACAGTAATGGTTGGACTTCCACCACTACAATGTGGATTAAGGGAAGCATCAATTACTGTAGGGAAATTATCTGATTTCACCAAAGACCAAATGAGTGAGCCTGTTCTTCCTTGTGAATCAGTACAGGTGAGTCTCCAGTCGTGTTGTGCACCAAATGAATTTGCAAAAGATGATTTTTCAGATGATGAGAGACTACTCCAGTTAAATGTGTATGAAGAAGGGTCACTAGCATACGCAGGAGATGGGTACCACACATCACCATCATTTCTTTGATCCATGACACAGGATTGTGCAGTTCCTCCCGTTATTCGATAACTCCAATCATAAAATTGTCCGTCTGGCGTGAGTGCAGTAATTGGTTGTGCAGATGAATAACTTGTAGAGTCGGCGGAAGTATTTCGTATATAAGCACTCAAGGTAAATGTAGCAGGGGATCCTTGTGTTGTTGTTACACGTAATGATGCGGTACCAATTTGATTTCCAGTTCCACCTAGTCCATCAAAACATCTGAGTGTGTAGAGGTATTCTGTACTTGGACTTAGATCATTATCAGTACGATTTGCCACAGGTGAGTTATACGTCATATTAGTTCCTGGTAGTCGTTCCAATATTACACTCTTAGCATTTGCGTTGTTACAATTCCATGCAGTGGTTGCATACGTTGGTCCAACATTTGATGATGTAAGTGAAGGGAGTGAATATGAAAATGTTGCAGTTTGATTACTTGCAGTATTTTTACAAGTGAGTGTATATGTTGCTCCTTGTGATGGAGTAAATGTTCCAGATGCGGGAGGTACTGTCTTATTAGTAAAATCGTTCACTGTAGAACCACCCGTAGTTGCTAGTGTTGCAAGATCAGAATTGAAACATTCCCATTTGAGTTTTGATGAATCAGTTGGGTCAGGATAAATAATAGCCGTTGTCCCATTGATAACGTTCACATATGTCCACGCAGAATATGTTGTACGTGTACCTAATCCATTTATATTTGCAAACGTATTATCTTGTGCAGCAAAACGTACTCTGTATTGACCTACATGGTCTGGTGTAAATAATGCAGAGAGATTAGAACTTCCCGTTCCACTTGGATATGATGTTGATCCAGTATAGGACACAGTTCCCCACGTATTTGATGCACCTGTTGGAGTCTGCCACTCCATAGTATGAGATATGATATCACTTGATGCGTCAGTTGCAGTTGATGTAAACGTTATTGCTTGACCAAGAGGGAGTGATTGCAATGTTGTTGGACTTATAGATACTGTTGGAGCAGTATTTACACAACTTCCTGATGAAGAATTGTACCCCTTAGGACACACTTTTAAAGTAACAGAAGTTGATGTAGAAACATTTACAGAATTAACACATGTAAATGTCCATGTCGTACTTGCAGTGTATGATCCGCTTGATGACCATGTGTGTGATAAATCTGTTGCCCACGGTGCTCCACCATTGATTGATCCTGTACAACTGGATGCATTTGTTGAAGTGTATGAAAGAGAATCAAATGTTCCACCGTAGGATACATATGTTGTAGGCGAGATGGACGCAGTAATAGTTGGTGCAGGTACAGGGCAGAAACTAGATCCATTGAGAAGATTTACAGTATGAGGTAGTCCCCCATACGGTGTGCTATCACAAAATGCTGCACCTTGTGCGTATGTACCAATTGTATATCCATAGTACCACTGTGTGTCAAATACTCCTCCTGAAGTATCATCACCATAATAATATACACAATACCAATAGCCTTGTGTTCCTGTAGGACATGTATCTGCAACAGGACAATCATTAGAGAAATGATTTGCAGGGGGACTACTATTACAACTTGCAGGAATTACAGATCCTACACCATGGGAGGATCGTTCAGTAAATGAAAGTTCTGAGATATGAGGGTTAGTACTTTGTGTAGAAAAGAATATTCCTAAAAAAATAATTAAGACACCAAACAAAGAAGTAAAACTCAAAAAATAATTATCTTTTCTTTTTAAAAGATGTTTACGGAGTTTGTGATGTATCTTTTTAAGATGATGTACCATGATATTCTATGTGCATAAAGTTTATCATGATAAACTTTAAAAGTTTTTTTATTGTACACATCTACAATGTCATCCTCGCGAATGCGGGGATCCAATCAGTCCTAGATTCCCGCCTCCGCGGGAATGACATATTAAAAGTATTTTTAGATCTTAGGAATTAGGTGAATTAATTCTTTTCCAAGAGTTTCAAGTTATTTTCTATAGACTTTCTCATTGCAGATAATCCTATATTATAAATACGAGGGTCATTCCCAGGGTACCCAATTCCCCATTCTTCTTCTGTCATACTGTCTGCAACCCTTTTTGCATTCAAAAATGCTTCTTGCGCCCCTTTATAATTTTTCTTGTTTAAGAATAATGTGCCTAGTGTATTTTGTACCCAAGGATTATTTTTGTTTAGAGCTACAGGGGAGATGGTAGCTAGTGCTCCGTCTATATCTCCGATACGAAACTGTAGCCACGCTTTGTCATTTCTTGCTGCCCAAGTTTTTGGATTAAAGTCTATGTATTTTGAAAATGAATCAATAGCTTTCTTTTCTTGATTCATATATCCGTATGTAAGCCCGAGAATATAATAAGTGCCACCGTCTTCTGGGTGTATTTCTAGTTCTTTATTTGCTTCGGAAATAGCAGTGTCGAAGTCTCCTTGTATAAAATATGTTCGGGAGAGTTGATGATGTGCATAAGGGGTAGATTTTCCAACGAGCGGGTATGATGCATACAGGAAGAAATATTGGGCAAGATTTACATTATAAAGTCTAGCCACTCCACCAAAGAAGATATTACCGATATTATAAGCAGGGGATGACGAAAAGAGAGCAGATATTATTAATAAAACTAAGAGACCATAGAATGGTACCTTTTTATTTAAAAACTCCTTTGGATTCTTTAATGACATTTTTCAAGTGTAACATTCATGATGATTTTTGGGGCAGAATTAAGATATTTAACATTAATTGTTTTAAACTATATAATGATTAATACGCAGGTACATATAAATGGGTATTGATTTTTCAAAAATTTTTCATGAGTCTTCAAAAGATCCATCGCAGGGGGGGGTAGTTTTTCCTGGTCTATCAAGAGAAAAGTGGCCAGATTCTTGGAATACGGTAGAATACAAAGCATATAAGTATTCTAAGAGGATCACCTTAGAAAAAAATCCGGAGAAGACATTAAAAGTAAACAAAGATATTTTGGAATTAATTTTAGATAGGAAATCAGGTAGAGATTATAGTTATAAAATACTAACTCTAGTGGAGCTAAGTTTCATTTTAAAGTATTCTTGTGGCGTTTTAGATAGCGGAAGAAGGGCTAACCCCTCTGCGGGAGGAAGGTATCCGATAGAGATTTATATTTATGTAATAAAAGATAGCAAAGATTTACCTTCCGGTATTTACCATTATAATATTAAAGAGCACTCTTTGGAGGTGGTTAATGAAAAGCTTTTTTCTAGAGAAGATATAGCAAAGTCTTTTAGGTACTCCTTTGTCCGAGATTCGAGTATTGTAGTGATTTTGACTTCTGTCTTTGAGCGTACGAAAAGGAAATATGGAGAGAGGGGGTATAGATATATTTTACTGGAGGCGGGGCATATAGTTCAAAATTTTTACATTTTATGTGGGTCTATTGGGGTGTCTTGCACTGGTTTAGGTGGAACTAAAGATATTGAGATAGAGAGATCTTTAAGTTTAGACGGTAGTCATGAGTCACTAGTTTATGGAGCTGTTTTTGGCAAATAGTCTAGGATAGAAAGAAGCATTCTTTCTATCCGCCGGTACGTTGCACCACTTAAAGTGACTTCTTTGCCATCGGGTAATTGTATAATTACAGAGGGAGTTTTTGTTAGTTCTTTTAATTCTCCGCGAACGATATCGTTTTTGATTTTAAAGTTTGTTTCTGGAGCTCTAAGGCATTCATCAAAATCTGTTTTTTTTACACCTACAGATAAAGCTATAGATAGATGTTTTTTGTATAGAGTTTCTGTGTCTAGGTGTGTACTCGTGTATTCATTTGTGTATAGTCTATAATATTCGTCAACATAATTTATAAATTTTTCATTAGTCGTAAGTTTATTTACACAATAAAAAGAATATGAAGATTGTAGGGCTGTAGGGTGCAAATATGATAATGGGTAGAATCTGTATATAAAGATAATTTTATTGGGGAATTCAGACTCTAAATCTCTGTGATGAGCCCACAGGTCTTTACAATAAGGGCAGTCCGGGTCTGAGTATTCAAATATTTTAATTGGATTATTTATATCTCCAATAATAATATCGTCCGTATTAATTCCCATTAACTGAGTCTCTATATCTTCACGAACGAGGTTTTCATTCTCCGGAGTACTTCTTGCCTTTAAAGTAATAATAAAGACAGATATTAAGACGAACAAGGCTAAGTAGGTCAGTATTTTTTTATTATGTGAAACCATTTTATCAGTATATATGAAAAATGCCGGACCCTTAACTTAATAAGTCGGTCCGGCATTTTGCTGTTTTTTGCTAGCAGCAACTATTTCGTGATTTTTCCGCCCTTCATTCTTGTCGTTGTTTGTACCCCCCGACTTGTGATAAGACTGCGGTATACAATCCTTTTCCATTCCGCACAGTACAAGGACGTAGACTTGAAGCTTGAGCCCGTGTTGTTGTAGCCTTGCTGCTCAATTTTTAGCGTGGGGCAAGTTTTACCGTCAATTACAAAGTTTTCCAGGCCTGTTACCACGTTTGTGATTTCTGAACGACCACTGTATCCAGAGTCATTCCAGCCTATATCCATTTTGTTGCGCCCCCCCATGAACAGAGGGAAGAATACTACTGGGAAGTATGGAGAGTAACTTGCCTGGGGAGATTCTACCAGGTTCATATCCAGGGAATATTTTTTTTGAGTTACTCCTTTTTCATCTCGTATTTCCAGGGTTATGTCTTTATCGGTTATCACTTTTACCGTCTCAGTTTGACAGGACGTTTCCCTTTTTGTGTAGTCGTCTGTTGTGCAGTAGTTCCATGCGTCGCCGATGGAATATGCTGGGCGTTCAATTTTTTCTTGCCCGAGAGCTGTAGAAACGTATATGAGTGAGGCCAAAACAACAAGAATTATTTTGCACATGGCATGAGTTCCTTATTTGGGTTAAGTCTTGCGGGTGCTCTTTTGGGTATATTAAATGTTAAAAGAGCGACTGTATATAACTATACACGATTTCTATAAAAAGTCAATACCTCTGACTTTTAAGTTTTTCTTAAAAGTCAGAGGTTCTCCATCCATTAGAGATCAAAAACTTCTTAAAATTATCATCAATATTTGCCAATCTTATTATGCTATTTTTGTAACCAACCAGATTATTTTTTTCTGCTATTATTGAGCGTACGCGTATAGTGCCAGTATAACTTTCGTTAGAATAAATTGGTTTTAGGGTTTCTAATATTTCGTTTTTTAGGCTAGCATTCCCGAGTATGGTTTCTTTGCTATTTGTTGTCGAGAGATATGCGGCGTAGAGATATCTCGTTCTAGCTTCTCCTTCTTTTGATAAGGTTGAGTAGTCTAATGCTTTTTGAAAATACGGTTTAGGATCACCATATTTCTTATCACCAGTTGCATATATATAGCCTATAGCTAGTGCCCTTTCTGTGTATATATTACCAAGGAAAAGTTTTTCATCTTCTAGTTTTTCAAAATCTGTTATTGGAGTATCCAAGTTGTCTAATAATTTTTCTATTTTTAATTGTTCATTTTTTAGATCTTCACTACTTATTTCTTTTTTATTATATCTAAGAAAAAGATTTAGTGAGTACAGATCAGCTAGGAATGTTTTTGCCGGTAGCAGTTCAGGCCAAATTTGAAGTGAATAAGCATATAGTTTTTCTCTTACATTAGGAGATGACTTATCTAGACCTATTATTGAATTGTAAGGCTCTGTGGATATTAATATTCCTTTTATATCTTTTGTCTCATCAGGATAGTCTGATAACATCCTTGTCATGTGTAACACAGAGTAAGATCTAGTTTTTGCAGGGTATGAGAGATTATTGGCTATTTTCTTAAAAAGAGTTATAGAGTCTGTCTTGTTTAGTAAAAATTCTTGTGACAGAGCAATTTTATAGTCTATTTGAGCCAATTCGTCTGGATTTTTTGATATATCTCTTGATTTATTGAAAAGGTCTACCGCATCTTTATAATTATGAGATTTGAGAGCGTCATTCCCATCTTTAAATAAATTATTATTTTGTATAAGCTCATCAAAAGTGGTATTTTTGTTTGTATTTAGTGTGTTTTTCTTATTTGAGAGCAGATAAAAAAAGTACACTAAAAAAACTAGTAGTAGTACAATTATTAGAGTGATTATTGTTTTTATCATTTTTTATTACTGAGACCCTTCGCAAGACCCCTCACCACCACTTCCTTCTCCACAAGACCCCTCACCACCACTTCCTTCACCTCCTCCAGCACTAACATCAGCATTTACCACGTCTATTCCAAATGGAACAGAGTCTCCTTTGAAAAGTAAAGAAGATGACTTATTTACAAAAATATCAGATGCTAAGGCAATAAAACCAAATATTATCATTAAGGCCATGTAGTTTGTTTTTTTAAAAAATTTTAACATAATTAATTAATTTTTAATTGGCTAACAACAGGAAGGTTATTTAGTTGCCAATTTTCAATCCCACCGCCAATTCTTACTATATTGAAAAAACCATAATGTTGTAGGTAGCTATATGCAACGCCAGAAGCTAAACCACCACTACATATTAGCACTATTTCTTTACCATGTTTCGGTAGGTTTTTTCTCTCGTTATAAAGTTCATGTAGCTGTATATTTATAGACCCTTCAGCGTGAAGTTTTCCATAAGCAGAAGTGGGGCGTACATCTATAAATATGTATTTCTCTTTATTTTGTATATATTTATCATAAAACTCTTTTGGTGCTATATCTTTTACTGTAGGTTCTATGATTGCTATATTTTTTAACGGGGTTAAGTATATAGCTGAAGCTGTTACAATGAATGTCAGTATTATAGGAAGAAGAAGTAATTTGTGTTTTTTCATATCAAGCTATAGACTTTATAAAATACAGTATACTCTATAATTTAGAATATCATCATCCTAACGTGTTAACTTGTCCACATTATTTGTCTTTTATAAATAATCTTTTGAAAATGTATGTGTATATTAAATAAAGTAACGTTATAGTCCATATACTCCACCATATAGTGGTGAGGTCTTTGCTGTAAGGTATAAGTTTTTCTTGGAAGCTGGAAAGTACAGCGGGAGAATTATATTTATTAGAATCTAGGACTAGATATATTTTACCATCTATAGTTTCGGTTAGTACTTTATTAACAATTGTGGTTTTATCGCGTAGCATATAGTTAGTTATAGAAGTTTTTAAATGGGTATCCAATTATAGGAGCCCCCTCATCTGGGATACGTATCCATGGATTGTGGATAAATGGTTTGTATGTAATTTTACACATATCATTTTCATCCACTATTCTATAGAACGGTCCACCATTTATAGAGTGGTCCATGGTCATTTTTATACTTTTTATTAAATTATTCCTATCGCATTGTTGTTTGTTATAAAAATAATAATAATATGGGTCACACCTATCCATAGACCTTACGCTCTCTATTGTTTCACTTTTGTTTGTACCATTCGTGTAGTAGAAAGTATTTTTTATAATACATTGATGATTTGCTTCAAACATGTATAGTCCGTAGGGGTTTCCTTCGAGTGTCATTTTTGCGTCGCCAGGTATTATTATGCTTATAAATTGTAAGCCAAACATTGTTAGCATTAGAGTCCAGCCAGCTATAGATTTTTTATCAAGAGGAGGCAATATTTTTTCATAAAAGAGTCCAAATATTATTATTGCCTCTGGTAAAACCATAGATGGATAGTGATAACCGACAAGGGTTGCAGAATACAGGTGAAATATTATGCTGTATCCAAATGCTGCCTTTTGGTGTTTCGTATTTGCGCTCATCATGTACCAACATAAGACTACTTGGAATAATATTACAGAGTTCGTTATAAGTGGAACAAAATTATTTCCAAACACATTGAATACTGGTAGTCCGTCTCTTAGGGTGGTAAATATCGTACCCAATATCCAACCTTCATGAATTTTAATAGTGCTTGATAAAAAATAAAGTAATACAACAGATAGTTGAAGAAAGAATTTTTTATAAGGGATGAACAGGATTATAAAAGTAAAAATAAGATGATAAAAATCATAATTATTAGAGGCAGAAAGGGTTATTATAGAAAGGTAACAAGCTTTCCACAAAAACAGTACCAGTGTGCACAAGTGTGCCATTATCCAATCTTTTTTATAAAGATAATAAGCGCCAGCCATTATTACTCCAAGAAAGAAACTATAAAGAATAGACTGTGAATAACCCCAAGGCGAGGCTTGAAGGAAAAAATATTTACCACAGTCTTGAAAGTGTGGCCAACATAGATGTTTTCCAGAAGCATATAAAGAGACACTAACCGCATTAGTGCCTGACCATAGATTTAACGAAACAATAAAAGAAAAAATGGACGCCCCCAATGACCATTGTATTGCTCTAGACTCCTCTAGCTCATGAATGGAAAAGATTTTTCTGTAAAAATATAACGTTTTTTCTTTAAAAAGCATGGATTAATTAGACTAAATTACAGAAGTCAAAGTGTATATGTGCTGTAGTATACTCTAAACCATAAAGATATAGTATGACAAACAAGATGTATAAGGAATTTTTTATTTCAAAATATAGGAACAACATAAGTAGTAGCATTATTCAGTATAAAGATTTAATAAGTGAAATTAGTGATTTTAAGTGTGGTTCCTATAGGTTGCCTCTATCTTTTAAAGACAAGTTTTGGATTTTATTCATAAAACTATTTATAAATAGTCTGCCGCTGGCCCCAATTTTTATTAATGAGGCTGGGATTCCGATTAAGTGGCAGTTATTATTATCTTATTTATATAAATACAAAATTTCCAGAACTCAATCTTTCGAAGATGGGTACATAGAAAATGGATTTTTGCCTGGGTTATCATGCGTTCGTTTATATTCTAATAATGACAACTCAAATACTGGAGGTATTAAAAAAACAGTACTAGGTATGGGGGTCTCTGAAAATTTAGAGACGGCCATGTCTAAAGCGGTTGGAGAGCTCTTAGAAAGGGTTTTTCTTTCTAGATATTTTTTGGATATTAAAGAAAGTTTTTCTATTAAAGATTTAATAAACAAGAAGAAGGTGTTTTTCAATCCTTCAGAGTTAAATGGTTTTTTGAGTTTTCAAAAAGAAAAAGATAAGCGTCTATCGTTTAATGATGGAACCAAGTTTTATTGGACAAAATGCAATAATCTTCTTTCTAATGAAGAAGTGCTATTGCCCACTCAAATAATATTTTGGGCATATGACCATAAAAAAGCAGAGGAAGAATGTGTTTTAGGGCCCAGTACCACAAGTGGTTCCGGAGCCTTTTTCTCGAAAAAGAAGGCGATACTTTCTGCTATATATGAAGCAGTACAAAGAGACGCAGTGCTTATTTATTGGTTAAATTTGCTGTCTCCAAATATTATCGCAAACGAGACCATTCCAGATCAATTCCTTAAAGAAAATATTGCCTTCTTAAATAACCTTAATATTGATATTTTTTTCTTAGATGTTACATCAGATATATGTATACCCACAATAGTGTGTGTTATGCTCGATAGAAATGAAAATGATGTGAGTATACACTTTGCTGCTGCTTCTGGATTTGACACTATAGAGGTTTTGAAAAGTGCATTTTTTGAATGTCGCGTTATACACCAATCTTTTATAAATGATTCACCTTTTTTATTAGATGAAGAAACATATATACCGTTTATTAGTAATGAGATAAATAAAAGAGAAAGAATTTTGTTTTGGAGGGGGGAAAAAGCTTATGAAAAATTTAAGTTCTTTCTTTCTGGCGAGAGAAAGAGTTATGATTATTTTATGAAAAAAGGGAGATTTTTTAATTCAGAAGATTGCGAATATTCTTATGTTTTGAATTTATTTAGAAACAAAGGTGATGGATATGAGATATATACGTATATGCCTAAAAATAAAATATTGGATGATTTAGGATATCATGTAGCTAAAGTAGTAATACCGAGACTTATACCTTTATACCTTTTGGAGAGTCTAGCAACTGTGAATGCTGTAAGATTAAAGGAAGTGCCAGAGTTATTGGGACATAAATCTTCAGATAAGTTAAACCCTTGGCCACACCCTATACCTTAAATATTTTATGAATTCACAAGAAATTTTGCAACAAAAAAAGATGGAGCTAAAAAGGATAATAGAGTCTGAGGTTTTTATAACGAGTAAAAAAGAAAAATCTTTTTCTGAAGCTGGCGTCGAGTATAAATGGATATTTGATTTTAAGCGCGTATTATTGAAAGTCGAAGTATTAAATCTTCTGTCTGAAATATTTTGGATGATATTTAAAGAGAGGGGTAAATTCCAGATTGGTTGTTTAGAAATAACAGGAGTTGTACTTGTCACATCTTTTATTTTCAAGAAATTCCAGGATGACGGGTCAAAAACGAACGGCTTCTTTATTAGAAAATCTAGAAAGAGAGAAGGTTTTACGAGAATGTTTGAGGGGTGTGAGTTAAATGAAGATCCTGTTGTATTGGTTGATGACTCTATGAATAGTGGAAAATCTTTTATAAGACAAATAGAAGCTTTGGAATCTCAAAAAAAGAAAGTTATAGCAGTTTTTACAATGACAAGGTTTAGAGATCTAGAGTATTACCAGTACTTATCAAGTAAAAATATAGAAATTATTTCCATATTTGAACTTGATGATTTTAAAGATTCTTTGGGTGTGGAGAATGTAAGAGATGAGAAACAGAATACTCCAATCCCATTTAAAGTAGATTGGTTGTTTAGACCAGAGGACCCGGCTTATTTTTTGGTTGTTCCAAAATCAGCCCCCGTGCTTGACGATACAAGCGTTTACTTTGGAAGTGATGGTGGATATTTTTGGTCGCTTGATAAAGAAACAGGTGACGTTAGGTGGAAATTTAAAGTTTATTCTGGATCGATGGGTCCAAGGAAAAAAGGCAAACATATACTTTCTAGTCCTAAAGTACATGGTGGCACAGTATATTTTGGTGCTTATGATGGAAATGTATATGCTCTTGAAACTAGTTCTGGTAAAAAAAAGTGGGTCAATATGGATGCAGACTGGATAGGCTCCTCTCCTGCGTTGGCTCCAGATATTTCATTGTTGTTTGTGGGTCTTGAATTTGGATTATTAAAGAAAAAAGGGGGGATTGGTGCTATAGATATGAAAACTGGATTAATGAAGTGGTCTTTTATAATGGAAAAATACACACATGCATCCCCGGCTTATTCACAGAAAAATCGTATTGTTATATCGGGTAGCGAAGAAGGTATTGTTTATGGATTTAACGCTATAAACGGAAAGGTTTTATGGAAATTTTTAACTGGTGGTGCGATAAAAGCCTCGTTTGTCTTAAGTGAAGATGAGGGATATATTGCTTTTGGCTCATTTGATACTTTTATATATGTTCTTGATATAAAATCTGGAGAAGTCATGCAGAAATGGGAAACTGGTAACAACGTGTATTCGGATGCTATTTTTAAGGGGGATTATTTATATATGGGTTGTACCGATAAAATGGTTTATTGTTTTAATTATAAAAATGGGGACAGGGTTTGGGAATACAAGACCAACGGCAGAATTTTTGCTAGTCCAATTATTGTAAAAGATAGATTATATATAGGTTCTAATGATGGAATTTTATATGAGCTTACCCTTTTAGATGGAAAAGTTTCTGGAATGTTTCAATCAGTTGAAAGAATTGTTAATAGGGTAGCTTTTGATCAAAAGACGCAGTGTTTTTATGTTCCCACTGTTGCAAATGAGTTGTATAAATTAAAATATTTAGAGAATTAGTTAACATTATGAATTTAAATAAAAATAAAATTTTTCTCATTTATGATGATGATTGTGGTATTTGTGAATGGTGTAAAGATATATTGAAAAATAGTTTTGTAAAAGATGTGGTATTGGAAGTAATAGGAAAAGATGATGACTTTGCAAAAAATCTTTTGCAAAGTCATCATCTTTCGGGTGGCATTATAGAAGAATCTGTAGTGGTTATCGAAAATGAAAAAACTTTTACCCATAGCGATGCTTTGATTTTGTTACTTTCTTATACTAAGTGGTGTATAAAAATTTTATATTATCTATTTTTGGTCATTCCAAAACCAATATTAAATTTTGGTTATAAGATATTTGCCAAAAACCGCCATAGAATTAGTTTTTTTTTGGATTAGATATTTGCAGGGTATGATTTTCCGATTATTTGTCCTCTACTCCATAAAATGCTAATATCTTTCATATATTATGAATGCATCGAAAATAAAGGCTGTATGGGTGGTGATAGTCATTGTGGCGGTCGGTTACTTTTTATTTAAAAGTGGGACTAATCCATCTGCGGGGTCAACAGCAGATGGACGCCCGTCCACCAATGGTGGAGTAGGGAAGGATTTTGTCCTCGGTCTTGATCTAGCGGGGGGGTCTGCACTTACTTATAAAATAGAGACTTCATCAATTCCTGCTGGAGTAGATGTGGCAGACTCCGTAGCATCACTGCGTGATGTAGTAGAAAGACGAGTGAATCTTTTTGGTGTACGTGAGCCTACAGTTACCACAGAATATTCTCGTCTTTCTTCAGAATGGAGACTAATCGTAGAACTCCCAGGTGTTACAGACGTGCAGTCTGCCGAAAAAATGATTGGAGAGACTCCCACTCTTGATTTTCGTACATTAAAAAGTGGCACACGCTCTGGTACATCAACAATTGCATCTATTTTAGATTATGAACAAACACAATTAACAGGACGTTATCTTGATAAAGCAGGACTGGTATTTGATCCAACAACAAATCAACCAAAAGTAGAACTCACATTCAATAGTGATGGGGCAAAACTTTTTGCAGATATTACAAAAGCAAATATTGGAAAACAAGTGGGAATATTTTTAGATGGATCACCAATCTCAGCACCAGTAGTGAATGAAGAAATCACAGGAGGTAAAGCCGTAATCTCAGGAAACTTTTCAATAGATGAGGCACGCACTTTAGTAGGTAGATTAAACGCCGGAGCACTACCACTTCCTATTTCACTTTCTGGTACATCAGTAGTCGGTCCAACACTTGGCTCATCTGCTGTAAAAGCTGGGGAGAAATCAGCGATAATCGGATTCATCCTTGTTATTATATTTATGATTCTTTGGTACAGACTTCCAGGAATTATGGCATCTCTTGCACTTGTCGCATACAGTACTATGATGCTCGCGTTATTTAAATATATTCCGGTGACTCTTACTTCAGCTGGTATCGCAGGATTTATTATTTCTGTAGGACTTGCGGTGGATGCAAACGTACTTACGTTTGAACGTATGAAAGAAGAAATACGCAGTGGAAAATCTCTTCATGATGCAGTAGAACTAGGATTTGCGCGTGCGTGGACTTCTATTCGAGATTCACATATTGCAGCAATTATCGTATCTATCATTCTTTTCTGGATGGGAACATCAGTTGTGAAAGGGTTTGCGTTTACATTTTTCTTAGGAGCAGTAGTATCGCTTATTTCAGCACAGATGATTACTCGTGTATTTATGCGAGCAATTGCAAATAAATCTGGAAGTAAGTTTATGAAGTTTTTATTCAGTTCAGGATTTACAATAAAATAAGGAACTGTAATCAGTGACTATATTTTATGTAACCCCGCCATTTAAATGCACTACGTTTATATAATTAAAAGAAACAGTAAACCATATATTGGCTACACAAAAGACCTTAAGAGACGTTTTGCCGAGCATTCTTGTAAATATAAGTGTGAAATGATATATTACGAAGCATATATATCTGAAGATGTTGCCAGGCAAAGAGAGTTACAACTTAAACAATATGGTAACTCTTGGAGTTCGGTAAAGAAAAGATTAGCAATATAAAAATGGCGGGGTAGTGATTTTTATAGTCGCTTCTCTCCTTAAAAATCAACTATGTTTATCATTAAATACAAATCTCTATTTATCGGTCTCTCGATTATACTCGTTGTTACTTCATTGGTACTCATGAGTATGTATGGTGTAAAACGCGGAATAGACTTCACAGGAGGATCAGTTATAGATATTACGTATACTGGCATTGTTCCCGTACTTTCTGATGATGCTTTTAAAGAGCAGGGTATCGATCTCTATATAACAGGGGATATGACAAAACGATTTGTTTCGGCAAAGGCATATGAAGAATTACAACCTACTATCACTACTATTGCAGGTGAAAATGGAAAGTACCCATTCCAGTTTACGCAGGTAAATACTGTAGGACCTACACTTGGCGCAGAAATGACCAAGAAGGCTATCATTGCTCTGATTGTGGTGGTACTAGCAATTCTTGCATTCATAGCATTTTCATTCCGTGCAGTGTCAGAACCAGTATCGTCATGGAAATATGGAGTGATTGCAATGGTGACACTTATTCACGATATTATTGTTCCAACTGGAGTGTATGTCATTCTTTCACATAAATATGGTGCAGAAGTAGATACACTTTTTGTGATTGCACTTCTTACTATTATTGGTATTTCTATTTCAGATAAGATTGTAGTGTTTGACAGAATACGTGAAAATTTGAAAAACTTTGGAAAGAAATATTCATTTGAAGAAGTAGTTGGAATGAGTTTGAAGCAAACATTTACTCGTTCAATCAATACTTCGGTTACGGTTGTCCTTGCACTCCTTGCACTGTATTTCTTCGGTCCTGTGATGACAAAGTGGTTTACATTAACACTTATTGTAGGAATGATAGTGGGTACGTATTCATCTATTTTTGTGGCGAGTCCACTACTTACTGTTTGGAATAAAAAATAGTTCATCAAAAACGGCGCCGTAGGCGCCGTTTTTGATGTTATGCTATTTGTATGAAAAATAGTTTACGTATCTACTATGATAAAGATTGTGGTTTTTGTTTTCAAAGTTGTCTTTTCCTTAAGAAATTTCTTTTTTTAAAAAGTATTCAGTTACTCCCGATTGATTCTGATAAAAATACGTATGCTATTTTCTTACAAGATTATACATGGGTAGTATATGAAGAGAAATCTCAAAAATATTTTACAAAATCAATGGCATTTTGGCGACTTGTCTATGCTTCGCCATTTTCTTTTTTCTATTATATTTCCTATATCCCGTATGTCATTTGGTTAGGGGATAAAATTTATGATGTTGTAGCACGCAATCGTTCTACAACATGTGAATTATAAAAACAAAACCCCAAAGGCGGGGTTTTAAATGTTAGTGTATCCAGGAATAATTAATGGGAAACAGTGTTGTTTGACCAAGAGATCAAATTCCAAAAGGAGTCTCTGGTTGGTGATGGTTTCTTGTGTTGTCCCCATGATTAGGACATATCCCACATGCTTCATTCTTCCGTTGGAAATAATGACAAGATGTATTTCCGGATGAGGGCTTTGGTCATATACTACTTCACTTAAGCATGTGCCGTAATCTGTCGTTGCCTGTGTGACTTTCGCACGACCTTTATCATCACGTTTGATTATCTTATTCTGGAATTTGTTCAGAGGTTGAATGAATTTGTCAGTGTCTATTGCGTGTGAAGGTAGTGGTAACAAGAAAATAATGAGAAGCACGAGAATCTTAGTATTCAAGTGGCACCTCTTTATTGTTGAAGGAAGATCAATCTTCTATCAGACTACTCTTCTCTATTGTAATCGTCAAATAGTAAATTATTTATAGTATTTTGTATATACTAGTCCCTAATCCCTAAAAACTATATACTATACCCATGACTCCTGAAAAAGAAGCAATAGTTACATTTCTCAATCATTATCTTTCGCTTGGAACTATTGTACTTGGTATTATTGCTATCATCTGGCTTTATGCACTCGCGTATGAATGGAAGACAAAAGAGGAAACTGTTCTCTTGTCTAAGATTTCTAAACAAGCCCTTTTTGTCGGGTTTTTAATTTCATTAATTGGAACAGGGTTGTCACTCTATTATTCTGATTACTTAGGAATACTTCCATGTGGACTCTGTTGGCTCCAGAGAATATTCTTATATTCACAAGTATTTATCTTTGGACTTGCTTGGTATAAAAAAGATCACACAATATTTCCATATACTCTATTTCTTTCAACAATTGGTTTAATTATTGCGCTGTATCATCACTACTTACAAATGGGATATTCAGAGTTACTCCCATGTCCTGCAATTGCAAGTACTATTGATTGTGCAAAACCAACATTTATTGAATACGGATTTGTTACATTTCCACTTATGTCAGTTGCACTCTTTATGATTCTTATTGCACTATCTCTTACGGCAGAGAGAAAGTGGTCAAAATAATCATGAGAGCCTTAACGCAAGCAACAGTTGTATTTTTAAAAAATAGTGAAGGAAACATCTGTCTTGCTCAGAAAAAGAAACCAATACACCATGAGAATGGTGAGATTACCTATAGTCTTGGCACTTGGAACGGCTATGGTGGTAAAAAAGAAGCAGGAGATAAAACAATAGAAGATACCGCGATACGAGAACTTGTTCAAGAGTCTGGTGTGACAGGTGAGAAAAAAGATTTACAACTCTGCGGTCATGTGTATTTTTTCTGGCCAAATACTAATGGGGAAGTAGCCGATATGGAAGTATATTTTTATGTATTGCCATTATGGCAAGGAGAAGTGAAAGAGGGAGATGAAATGGGAAAACCACAATTTTTTGCACCACAGGAAATTCCTTATGATGAAATGATGGGGGGAGACAGAATAATTATTCCGAAAATGTTACAAGGAGGCATGGTAGAAGGTACACTTCATCTTGGAAAATTAGATGAGAACGGTCGGCCATTATTTACAGAAATGAAAGTACAAGAAATATCTGAAAACTTAAAAATGAAGTAGGTATACTTGAAAAATAATTTTCTCAGTGTAGAATGCTTGACTAGATAGCAAATACTGTATTTGCTAAGTACAAACGTTTTGCAAAGGGATATAACAAATGGTAGCAGATCTTGGAATGTATGTTGCAGTAAAAGGGCGTGTCGAAGGTCTTCTTCAGGTTCCGCGATTGCCACTTGCGCCAGGTGAGTCAACGTGGACAAAAGAGCAACGTGAAAGAATGATCGAATTGTTGAAGACTCCGGCGTACAAAGGGTGCCTGGAGAAGGCAGTCGCAGCCAATACCCGGCTAAGACTAATGGGTACTGGTGCGATTGATTCCATCAAAGATGATGAATCTGCACTGCGAGCACTTGCTCAGGTTTTCCTGATGCATCTGAAGAATTCTGGTTGTTGAGGAGGAGGGGGTGGGGCGCGACCGAAGGTCGCGCCCTTTTTATATTATTTTTCTACTCCTTTTTCTTTACACCAAAGAATACATTTTTCTAGTACTCCATCAATATCAAGATCAGACGTATCTAGTTCATATCCGTCCGGTGCAGGACGCAGTTGTGCATTTCCACGAGATGGATGTTTATCACGTTCATCACGAATACGTAACTCTTCAACAATCTCTTCAAAACTTTTTCCACTTTGTTTTTCAAGCTCATCTTTATGTCTACGACGTGCTCGTTCTTCTATGTGTGCATCAAGATATAATTTTGCATGTGCATCGGTAAACACATGTGTCGCCATATCACGTCCTTCTGCAACAAGTCCAGGATGTTGTATCATCCGTCGTTGCAAAAGATGTACTGCTTCTCGTAATTCTGGAATAGGGGAAATAATACTCGCACCTTGTCCCCATTCTTGAGACGAAATAATTGGCCAGATGTCCTGACCTTCTACGATAACTTTTTTCCCTTCAAATACTGGAGAAATTGTTTTGGCAATTTCTATGGCTTTTTCTACGTCATGTAAATCGTGTCCTTTTTGTACGATTGTGTAGGCTATGAGTCTGTATAATGCTCCAGAGTTTAAATAATTAAACCCAAAATGCTGTGCGAGACGGTAGGCGATTGTTCCTTTTCCAGAAGAGGATGTTCCATCAATTGCTATAATCGGGATGGAAATTTCTTGCATATCACACTTGAGTGTATCAGGTTTTTCTATCTTGTAAAAAGCCTTGTTGTATATGGATTACTACCCACATCTGATTCCTTGACTTTCCCTTTCATTTCCTATAAAATAGTCCTACTTCGTACTGATTAACAGTATGTGGTTATAGAAGTCGTTTGAAAACAGAATAAGGGACTGACAGATATTTTTATTTTATCTGTATGACGTCTCAAATACATTACATAAACATTGTGCATTTTTTGTTTTTCTTTTGTCACACTCTATTAAATAGAGTTTGATCCTAGCTCAGGATGAACGCTGGCGGCGTGGATAAGGCATGCAAGTCGAACGGAACTAATCCGACGGAAGTATGGAATGAGTAGCAATACAAGTGAAGTATGGAAGACGGACAGTTTAGTGGCAGACGAGGTAGTAATATTTAGGAACGCACCCCGAAGTCGCAGATAGCCTATCGAAAGGTAGAGTAATATGCGATAGTCTCGCAAGAGTAAAGATTTATCGCTTCGGGAGCGGCTTAAACAGTATCAGCTAGTTGGTAAGGTAATGGCTTACCAAGGCTATGACGCTTAGGAGAGGTGAGAGCCTGACCTCCACCGATGGGACTGAGAC
>JAHFNB010000002.1:0-14603 GCA_023267595.1 bacterium
AAGAATATCATTTTGATCCACAAGGTTTTACAAAGTTATTTTTATTAGCAGAAAGTCATCTTGCTATTCATACTTGGCCAGAAAAAGATGTTGCATGGATAGAATTAGCAAGTTGTATAGAGGATAAATATCATATATTTGTTGAAACTATTAAGAAAGCAAAATTAGAAAATCTTCGAGAAGTGACACAAGTTGTTTCTAAACCATAATTTTTCTTGTATATGGTAGTATGGGCTCATGAAAGTTGCAGTATTAGATAATCTCCGCTCGGTTTATAATGTCGGTTCTATTTTTCGTACGTGTAATGCTGTTGGTATAGAAAAGATATATCTTTGTGGTACAACTCCTACTCCACTTGATAAAAAAGGGAACAAGAGAAAAGATTTTGCAAAAGTAGCATTGGGTGCAGAAGATACTGTACAGTGGGAATATTGTGAAAGTACCATGTCTTGTATTAATAGACTTAAAGAAGAAAATTACTATATTATTTCATTAGAGCAGGATAAAAATTCTAGTGATTATAAAAATATAGATATTAAAGGAAAAGAAAATGTAGTTTTTGTTATTGGAAATGAAGTAGACGGAATATCACATGACGTTATAAAGATATCTGATTGTATTGCAGAAATCCCTATGCTAGGTACCAAAGAATCATTAAATGTGACTATTGCATTTGGTATTGCTGTGTATAGAATACTTGGTTTGTGATATATGTGTATAGAAGATAAAAAATAGGAATATGTATGTGATAGACTTTAATTATCTATATGAGATCTCTTTTTTCGTATCTCAGTGTGTTTCATAATAAAACTTCTAATGTTATACATGGCTATATTGTTCGTCGAACACGTACGCATAAAATTATAGAAATATGCGTCGGTATTGCACTTATAACCGCACTTTCATTTTCTTTTTTGTCCCATGTTTATTCTGCAACATTTACTTTTGTACAAACATCATGGGTAGGTGGAGCAACTGCAAATAACCCTGCTCATCCCACAAATGAAACAGGATGGACACAATATTCTACAAAAGATTCAGGAATAGTTCTCATAAACGGTGGCACAGATTTACAACTTGCAACAACTTCTGCATCGAGTACACAAACATCAGATACAGATTTTAACCTTGGTACATATTCAAGTACAGGAGTGGTTGGTACAAGTACTGCCGCGTATATTGTATTAGCAGGTGCACCAACATTTACAGGTGGTACTATTACGCGGGTCGGATCAGAGTATGTTCATACTTTTTTATCAAGTGGAACTTTTTATGCACCTAATAATGCAACTGCTACGGTTTTAATAGTCGGTGGTGGTGGTGGTGGAGGAGATATTGGTGGTGGTGGTGGTGGTGGAGTACGTTCTAGCTCTACATTTAATATAACTGCTGGTTCTATTGCAGTTACTGTTGGTGCTGGAGGTACAACAGCAACTGCTGGTTCGCCTAATGCAACTAATGGTGCCTCTTCATCTATTGGTAGTTTTGTATCGTCTGGTGGTGGTGCAGGTGGAAATGGTGCAGGAACAGTTGCAAAAGCCGGTGGATCAGGAGGCGGAAGTGGTGGAGATAATTCTGGAGGAATAGTTACTGGTGGATCAGGAAACACCCCATCCACGAATCCAGTACAAGGGTATGCAGGAGGTTCTGGAATTGGTCAGTCAAATGGTCAAAAGTATATCGGTGGTGGTGGTGGTGGCGCAGGTGGAGTTGGAGGAGATTATAACGGTGGTTCTCCTTCTGCGGGTAATGGAGGTTCTGGAGTTGCTAGTTCTATTTCTGGTAGTTCTGTAACTTATGGTGGTGGTGGTGGTGGTGGTTCATTTCTTTATAATCAATCTAGTAACATTACTCCTGGTACAGGAGGTTCTGGTGGCGGTGGACGTGGTGGACGTGATTCGCAAACTTCTTTAGGAGGGACTGTAAATACAGGTGGTGGTGCAGGGGGGTTAGGTCTTTATGGTTCTGGTAGTCCAAATTATACAGCAACTACGGGAGGTTCAGGTATTGTTATTATTCGACAACTAGCACCATATCCATCTTCTGGAACATTTACTTCGTCAGTTATAAATACAGGACAATCATCAACATTCTCTACTCTTTCTTTTACCAAGTTAACACCAACAAACACAACTTTAACTATTGATGTTCGTGCAGGGAATACATCATCACCTGATGGTACATGGACTTCTTGGCAAACAGGTATTTCAAATGGTGGAAGTTTGTCTGCAATTTCTGGTAACCAGTATGTTCAATATCGTGCAAATTTAGAAACATCTGATATCTCTACGTCTTCTTCATTGTCTGATATTACTTTTAATTATTACACATATACATCATCTTCTACACTTACATCATCAGCCTATAATTCAGGAAGTACAGGAAATGTATTGAGTAAAGTAGCATGGTCACAAACTACACCGACTGGAACAACAGTTAAGTTCCAAATGCGTACTGCACCGGATTCCGCAGGATCTCCAGGTACATGGACATCATGGATGGGGCCAGATGGTACATCAGGTACGTATTTTACAGATAATACTGGTGGAGAAACAATGCCGAGCGCTCTTCGCGATGGAACAAATGATCAATGGTTTCAATATAAAGTAATACTTGCCACAACGGATCCTTCTGCAACACCAACATTATCCGATGTTACGGTTACATACGTAGTAAATGCACCACCAGATTTTGATAGTTCATATGGAACTAATGGTACATATATTCATCAAGTTTCAACATCAACTGATTCAAACTTTAATCTCGTAGAAATGTTGTATAAGGTACGTGATAGTGATACATCCAGTGGTACGACAAATCCAGGGTACATTACACCATCTTTTGAATATAATATCGGTGGTGGTTGGGTTTCTATTTCTTCTCAATATTTAAATGCATCAGATACTTCAAATAAAGCAGTGTCAGAAGTTGGCTATACGTTGTACCAAGCATTTTGGAATGCAAAATCACAAATTCCAAGTACATATACAGCCTCTGCTCAAGTTCGTGTAAAAGCAAATGATAATGAAGGGGCAAATAATATAGGCTACGGTACATCAACTACGTTTACCTTAGACACAACAGATCCGGCAGTAACTGCACATATAGATGGCGTAGCAGGGACAGTAAGTATTTCCGCAACTGATAATTCTCAGATACTTAACTATGCTATTTCTAATAGCAGTGATTTATCGAGTGCTACAACAGGTTCTGGAACATCTACATCACTTGCACTGCTTACATCATGGAGCCTTTCAAATTCTTCAACTTCAGCGACTGTTTACTCAACAGTGCGTGATATCTATGGTAACGTAGCAACGACAACAACAGTAGCCCCAGTAATTCCTTCTAACATAGAGATTCGTGATGTGTCTAATGCACAAACAGGGGCTTATCAGGAGTTTGTTCTATGGCCTCAGTATCCAACCATTGCTTCTGGTGCAACTTTTCAAAAATACGAAGTCTACAGATCAACAGATGGTAGTAGTTATTCATTATTGACAACAATCACAAATTCTTCAACAAATTACTATGTTGATACATCAGTTGCTTCGTCATCAACGTATTATTATAAGGTAAAATTTGTTGATCAAGATAATGATACATCTAATTATTCAAATGTTGTTTCTGATGTTCCAAATGGGCAAGGTGGCAGTGATGCAACTTCTCCGACGATTACATCGGTTACTGTATCTGATATTAAAAATACGTCTGCAAAAATTACCTGGACAACAGATGAACTTTCAAACTCACGTGTTGATTTTGGAACATCTATTTCATATGGTTCTCAAGCAACAGATGCGACGTACACCACATCACACTCTGTCTATATGACGGGACTTACTTCAAATACTACATATTATGCACGAGCGAAGTCTACCGATCCATCAGGTAATCTTGGTACTAATGATAATAGCGGGGCAGGGTATTCATTTACAACCGTTGGTGGTCCTGTTATCACAAATGTGACAGTTTCTGATGTTTCTGATTCAGGGGCAACAATATTTTGGAATACATCTGTTTCGTCTGATTCTTATGTTGATTATAGTATTGCATCAGACCTTTCCAATTATGCAGAAGCAGGAAGTGCTGATCTAGTTACTGGAGCAACTTCAACATATCAACACAAAGTAACGTTGACAGGACTAACAAACGCAACGACGTATTATTTCCAAGTTTCATCACGAGAATCTGGTGGTAGTCAAACTGTTGATACTAATAGTGGTGCATACTATACATTGAGAACTACCTATGATACTAAAGCGCCTACAATTTCTGATATTCAAAATCCTGTTCGAGCATCAGAAGCAGCCGTGATTACGTGGAAGACAGATGAACTTTCTGATTCACAAGTAGAATATGGAACAACTGCATCGACAACAACGGGTAGTTATGCAAACACAACCTCTCTTGTAACAACACCAAGTATTTTCCATAGTGTTACGCTTTCTGCTGAGACATATAAAGCAACAGGAGGGACAAATCTTCTTGTTAAAAATACACGATACTATTATCGTGTAAAATCAAAAGATAGTGCTAACAACACAACAGTATCTGATGAAGGGACATTTATGACCACAGAAGATGGTGCAGTTGTATATGCTTCCTCAGGCGGTGGTGGAAGTGTTTCATTATCTGATGTTATTGATACGACAGCACCAGTTATTTCAAATGTAAATGTAGAAAAGATAACACCATTTGGGGCGACAGTTACCTTTGATACTAGTGAAGATGCACGAGGACTTATTCAATATGGAGAAGGAAAAGAATTAAATGTAAATGCAGGTGATGTATCTTTTAGTAGAAAGCATAGTATTGATATACGAGGTCTTAAAATGGGAACAACCTATAATTATCTTGTAGATGCAATTGATAAAAGTGGCAATGTCGGTTTTGGTGTAGAAGCAACATTTAAAACAGATTTCTTAGCAGAAAATCTAGGCGCATTAGAAAAACTTGGTAGTACTTTCGATACAGTACAACAAAAAATAGAAGACCTCATTGCTTCTGCTCTTCCATCGATTAACCCTCCATTTATTGATAAACCTGTTGTAAATGCACTCGGTGAAGATTTTGTAAGTATTTCTTTTAACACAAATGTAAAAGCATATGGGCTTATTAGTTATGCTACCGATGATGAATATAAACAAGATGGTAAATATACTCAAGAAGTTTCGAAATTGGATCAAAAGAGTATGGAACATAGTTTCGATATTAATAATTTGAAAGCAAATACTAAGTATCATTACTCTGCAAAATCATATGTTTTTCCAGGTGCTCCATCACAGACAGAAGATTCTACTTTTATTACGAGTGCTTCAAAAATAGAAGCAAAAATTACTGATCGTAAGATAGACTCTTTCCACGTTATATGGTCAACAAATGTTCCTGCAACATCTGTTGTTGAATACAAGAAAAAAGGAAGTGTAAAAGCAGAAAAGAGAACAGATGATGCAATGACGACGTACCATGATGTACTCGTAGATCATTTATTACCTGCTACAACATACGAAGTGCGTCCGTATAGTATTACGGTAGATGGAAATGTGATTAATCCGAAAAGTGGTCTTGTAGTAACAACTATAAAAGATGTAACACCGCCTGCCATATCATCATTTAAAGTAGATAGCGCACTTGTTACAGGTAGAAATGATAGAACACAGACAATTGTATCGTGGAAAACTGATGAACCAGCATCATCTATTGTATATTATGAAGAAGGATCAGGTTCTCCAAATCAAGCACTTGCTAATAAACAAGAAGATCTCAACTCATTCACACAAAATCACGTAGTTATTTTAACAACACTTAAACCAGGAAGTATTTATCGATTCCAGATTGCCTCTGTTGATGAAGCAGGAAATATTACAAAACTTCCTGTGCGAACTATCGTAACACCAAAAGCAAATGAATCAGTGGTTGATGTTATCTTTAAAAACTTTGATGATACATTTAACTTCATCAAAAAGACACAGTAATTATATTTATTACATAAATGTATCACTATATATGTGGTACCATTACTAGAGTACTTTATCTATGGAACCTATTATTAATGTAGAAAATATAAATCTTTGGTATGACAAAGGTAAACCAATGGAGGTGTATGCTCTTAAAAATGTTAATCTTTCTATTACAAAAGGGGATTATGTTTCTTTCTTTGGTCCTTCTGGTTGTGGAAAGACAACGATGCTCTACGCACTTGCAGGTATAGATACATATCAAGAAGGGCATGTTTCTATTAGTGGTCAGGATATTACAGGGCTTTCAAATAGAGACCTAGCAATTTTTAGACAAAAAGGAATTGGAATTATTTTTCAACAATTTAATCTACTTCCATCACTTACCGTGCTTCAAAATGTTATTTTACCTATGCTTTTTATTGGTGGTTCAACGAAAGAATCAAAAGAACGTGCAGAGATGTTACTTAAGCGATTAAATCTAGAAGAGTTTGCAGAAAGATATCCTTTTGAATTATCCGGTGGGCAACAACAACGTGTAGGTATTGCGCGAGCCCTTGCAAACGATCCACCAATTATCGTAGCAGATGAACCACTTGGAAACTTGGACTCAGTTAATGCAAAAAACGTGCTTGCTTTTTTAAAAGAATTGAATGAAAAAGATGGACGTACTATTATTATGGTGACCCACGAAGCATGGAGTTTGCAAGATGTAAAAACAGTATTTTATATGAAGGATGGTATTGTGGTGAAACAAGAAAGTAAAGCAGAAAAACCAATTGCTGAATCTGTTGCAGAATATTTATATGGAGAACTTGGGCAAACACATAAAGAAGATCCACACACCGAACTTGTTTCTGCTCATGTTATCTCTAATTTTTTACTTCGAGGATTTTCTCAAGAAGAAATTAAACGATTTGAAGAATTACTCCATGAACGTTTTATTAATAAATTATCTGCAGTAGATTTTCATCGGTTATTACTACGACCTTATGATAAAGGAGGGGTTGGTCTTTGGAAAATAAAAGCAGAACGATTATTTCAATCAGTGGAAGAAATTATACGAGAAAAGAAAACATTACAAGATGTGCTTATCCATATTGAGAAAAATCCTGAGTACCCAATTATGGAAGAAGTCTATACAATCCGTAATTGGATACTACGAACACTTGATACCTTTAAGTTTTCATTTGAAAGAATAGATGCACTTGATCAAGTGATAGCAGATCGTTTGCGTGGTTATCTTGTACGTGAACAGATGGTTCCTATTTTTACACGATCACTTGACCAAGCAGGTGTTGGGCTTTCTCTTCATATTGCAATGCAAATAACTGAAAAAATAGAAGCATTTTTTGATGGTACCGCAGTCATTCATACATAACTATGTCACATAATCATTTACGATTTAAAGAATTAGTTACCTTATCACTTCGAACATTTCATATTAAACCTGTTCGAGCAATTTTGACTGTACTTGGAATGTCTGTTGGTATCGGAACAGTTCTCTTTTTAGTGTCACTCGGGTACGGTCTTCAATATATTTTGATTGGAAAACTTGTGAAGACACAAGATTCTCTCATTACACTTGAAGCATCGTATCCAACAGAAAGTAATTTAGTTATTAAACGAAGTATTTTAAATACTCTTGCTGAGAATCCTGATGTTGCAGAAGTATCTCCCGTAGCAGAATTTCCCGGAGAAATGACTGTAGAAGGCGGATCAGGACTACTCGTTGACACTCTTATTGTAGAACCATCTTTTTTTAGATTAGTTGGTGTAAAACCAGATAAAGGAACTATATTAAATACAACAGAAGCAGGAGTTGTTGTGTCTAGTCAATCGCTTGTCCCTCTTGGACTTAAAATAGATGAGACGTCATTAGGTAAAAAAATATCACTTAAAGTTTTTTATCAAGATAATGAAACAAATATAGGAGAAGAAGCCTCTTCCTCAATACTTCTTCCAATACGTGGAATTATTGTTGATGAGACGATTCAACCCCAGATTATTATTTTCCCAGGTTCATTATCTGCAGAACCACCATTTTATAGAAAGGCACTTGTTAAAGCAAAAGATATAGATGTTATGGAGCGTTTACGTGACAGATTAATTAGTCAAGGATATCTTATTTCTGCTCACGTAGATTTGGTAAATCAAGCGCGAAAAATTACAAACTTTATTACTACAGTACTTGGTATATTTGGAATTACTGCACTTATTGTTTCTGCTATCGGAATGTTTAATACAATGATAGTAGGATTCCTTGAGCGTGTATATGAAGTCGGTATTTTAAAATCAATAGGTGCAACAGATACTGATATTCGCAACTTGTTTCTTATGGAATCAACCATTATGGGGTTACTTGGTGGAGTAGGAGGGATTATAATAGGGATCACTACGGGGAAAATACTTAATTTTTCTTTAAATATTGTAGCAGTGAGATTAGGAGGAAAACCATTTGAACTATTCTTAACACCATGGTGGTTTATTGCACTTATTATGCTCCTTTCTCTTGCTATTGGTCTTTTATCTGGACTTTGGCCCGCACACCGAGCAACAAAACTTTCTCCAAAAGAAGCATTTACCCGTAGATAATACATTACTATGTCTGGATACTGCGCATACGTTGCAACAATTACAGATCGAGATGATGTAGACAAGATGTATCATGATCATCATTATGGAGTACGTATAGAAAATGACAATGAATTATTTGGGAGATTACTTATGGAAATTAATCAAGCAGGACTTTCATGGCGTACGATTTTAAAAAAAGAAAAAGGATTTAGAAAAGCCTATGATAATTTTTCTATTAAAAAAGTTGCACGGTATACAGAAAAAGATATAACACGTTTAATGAATGATACAGAGATTATTCGTAATAAATTGAAAGTACATGCTGCTATATATAATGCGTATCAAATTACACAATTACAAAAAGACTATACAAGTTTTCGTGCATGGTTAGATCTACACGCAAAAGAATTACAATATGATAAAGAAAAATGGGTAAAACTTTTCAAAAAACATTTTAAGTTTGTTGGAGGAGAAATAGTAGGAGAATTTCTTATGAGTATTTCTCTTTTACCAAATGCTCATCATAAGACTTGTAAAGTTTATATACAAAAGAATAGATAAAATAGTCTTTTTGGGAATAGTGTGGTATTCTTATACGTACGGGGGGATTTTCTTGGAGAAAGCCATGAAAAGCCCAGCATTTGCATAGGTTGTAAAAGGGTCCATAGCGAAAGCATTGGACTCTTCTTTATTTTGTATGTTGATAAAAAGAAGAAATATAGTATCGTAGTATGATAGAGTTATAGGTAAGCACAGTTCTATCGTGTCGAGTATCCTTTAATCTTTTTGAAGAGGAGATCTTTATGGAAAAATTGCTCATGCACAGTCCGAGTTGGACTGGCTAGGGCCACGGGCGATTGAGAAAAAAGCCGCAAAGAAGAAGGTATCACAAAAAAGCCCGCCCCGTTTTTACGGGAGCGGGTTTCTATTTTATAAAAATGTAGTAGAATGAGAAAAGGTAATTTGTACAAGGAGGACTTAGCGCGTACCTTATTCTACATCCCCCAAGAGTTTCTAATGTACCCCACCCGTGTCAAAACGGGTGGGGGTTGTATTTTATGTGTACATAATTATGTTAGAATAACCACACTATGAAAACACTACCACTTACTAAGAAGGATTTTGCTTGGGTGAAAATGAATCAGGCATATATGGAAAAGACTGCAAAGGCTTATATAGATCATAAAAAGAAAGTATATGCTGAAATAAAAAGCATCAAGAAAAATGAGAGAACTTTTTTAAACACACTGTACGCACTTGAACGATGTGACGATATATTTGAATCATTTTTTAGTAAAATGGGTATTTTGTCTGAAGTTTCTACCAAAAAAGAAATACGTGATGGTGCTCATAGAGTTATAACAGAGAGTACTAATCAACTTATTGATATTGAACATGACAAAGATATGTATCGTTCGGTACAAGAATACTATGAAGGGAATTTTAAGAAGGAAAAGAAGTTACTTCGTAAAGAGGACATAAAATTAGTAGAAGAGACATATCGTGAATATAAACGACTTGGTTTTGATTTACCAGAAGCAAAGCAAAAGAAATTACGAATTCTTTTGAAAAAGGTTTCTTCACTTTCAATTGCATTTCGTAAAAATATTAATGATTACCAAGACTATATTCTTTGTACCAAAGAAGAATTGAGCGGTTTACCAGACCGATTTATAGAAGGATTATCAAAACACACTGATGGACGATATATTGTATCACTTCAATATCCACACATCGGTCCATTTATGACAGAAGCACACAATCGTACTAAGCGTAAAGAGTTAGGTAATAAAAATTTACAAAAAGGTGGGGTAAAAAATTTGAAGATTATAGAACAATTAGTAACGTTACGCCATACCATTGCTACCATATTAGGATATGCTCACCATGTTGATTTTAAGACAGAAAATCGTATGGCAAAATCTGCAAAAACAGTACTTTCTTTTCAAGAATCATTACTCACAAAAATTGCACCTCGTGCCAAGAAGGATATAGCAATGTTACGTGACCATGCCAAGTCTCTTTCTATTACAAAGTTGGAACATTATGACATCGGGTATATTGCTACACATCTTAAAAAGAAATTATACGATGTTGATGGAGAAAAAACACGAGTATATTTCCCACTCGATCATGTTCGAGATGAAATGTTCTCGTTATTTGGAACTCTTTTTTCTATAACTATACAAGAGATACAGATACCACTTTGGCATAAAGATGTGCGTATGTATCAGGTGAATGATAAGAATAGATCTCTTATAGGATATTTTGCTATGGATATGTTTCCGCGAGAGGGGAAGTTTGGTCATGCAGCCATGTTTGATATCGTCGTACCTCATGAACTTAGTTATAAAAAAGACGTGTATGTTGCACCACTTTCTTGCATGGTATGTAATTTCCCAGTACCAACAAAAAAAGTTCCATCATTGTTATCTATTGGTGAAGTAGAAACACTTTTCCACGAATTTGGTCATCTTCTCCATATGACTTTATCAAAAGCACGTATAGAGTCACAATCAGGAGCAAATGTCGCATGGGATTTCGTAGAGACACCATCACAGATTATGGAAAACTGGGTATGGGATGAAAAAGTAATGTCACGTTTATCGAAGCATTATGAAACTGGTAAGAAAATACCACAAGAGATGATAGAAAAAAGTATAAAGGGAAAAAAGTTTCAAAATGCATATCACTATACAAAACAGATTATGTTTGGAAAATTAGACCTTGATTTACACACGGGGAAAGTTCGTGATGCGAGGCGTGCATGGAGGGATATGCACAAAAAATATTTCAATCTTGATCTTCCAGAAAAAGAAACACTATTTCCCGCAGGATTTGGGCATTTAGTTGGGTACGATGCTGGTTACTATTCATATTTATGGGCACTTGTATACGCATGTGATGCATTCGAATCATTTAAGACACAAGGTAACAAAAATCTTATGAAAAATACTACCATTGGCATGAAGTGGCGTCGTCTAGTATTAGAAAAAGGAAGTAGTGAAAATGAAATAGATTTAGTAACTAATTTTTTAGGAAGAAAACCAAATCAAAAAGCATTTTTACGAGAGATTATTGGAAAATAATAAGTATGGTAGGATAGAAGAAGAATTTTATCCCAAGAAAGGATATACTGTGCAATCTCAAACTGTGTATTTGATAATGTTCTGTAGTTTCCTTCTTATTTTTTTTGGACCAAAGAAGTTGAAAGGTCTTATTGTACTTATTTTTATCATTTCTGCATCAGTATTTTTTTACCCCATCTGGAAAGAGGCAGAAGTTTCATCAGTTACCCTAGATGGAAAAGGGAATACTATTATCGAGAATAAAGAAGGAAGAATAATTATTCCTCCTCCTGGTGCAGTACGTCAGAAATAGTAGTTTACAAGCACGACCCATTTTAAACTGTGCTTATGAGCCAATTGAAATCGCGCGACCGTAGAGGGTCGTGTTTTGTATTGATAATTGTTCATCTTTGTGGTAGTATACAATTACGTATATAGGGAAATAGAAAACCGGCGCGAGCCGATTCTCGTAGCCGGTTTTCTATTCATTAATCATTATGCAACAAGAAATTCGTAACATTGCTATTATTGCTCACGTTGACCATGGTAAGACGACACTTACCGATGCTTTGATGCAACAATGTGGTACAGGAAAAGAAGGACAAACAATGGACTCTAATCCGATGGAAAAAGAACGTGGTATTACGATTACCGCAAAAAATACATCAGTTGAATATAAAGGAGTAAAAATAAATATTCTAGATACCCCAGGACATGCGGACTTTGGTTCTGAAGTGGAACGAGTCTTGCGTTCTATTGATTCTGTATTACTTGTTGTTGATGCCCAAGAAGGTCCTATGCCTCAAACACGCTTTGTGCTTAAAAAGTCTCTAGAACTTGGTTTAAAGCCAATTGTGGTTATTAATAAAATCGATAAACCTGCGGCAGATTGTACTCGTACCCATGATGAAGTGTTTGAACTTTTCTTAGAACTAGGAGCAAATGATGAACAACTTGATTTCACAACAGTTTATGCGATTGGTCGTGAAGGGGTGGCTATGAAGCATGTTGATGATGAGAGAAAAGATTTGACACCACTTCTTGATATTATTTTAGAAAAAGTACCAAAGGCAACAGGAGATAATAATAATCTATTTGTCGCACAAGTATTTAATCTTGCATATGATAATTTTTTGGGACGTATGGCTATTGCTCGTGTTTATGATGGAACAGCAAAAGTCGGTGAAGAAATTTTTGTAAAGAAAGCAACAGGAGAATCTCGAAAAGGACGTATTACAAAGATGTATACATTTCGTGGTATTGAACGTGTTGAAGAAGAGAAAGCACAAGCAGGGGATATTATTATGGTTGCAGGATTTTCTGATATTTATATTGGAGAAACATTTTTGAAAAATGGTGATCAATCTCCAATGCCTGCAATTGCAATTGATGAACCAACTATCTCACTTGATTTTCTTGTTAATGATTCACCATTTGCAGGAAAAGAAGGAAAGTTTGTTACAGGTCGTCAGATTCGTGATCGTCTCGAAAAAGAAATAGAAATAAATGTTGGTCTTAAAGTAGATTTTAGTACAGATAAGTATCTCGTGTATGGTCGTGGAGAATTACACGTTGCTGTTCTCTTAGAAACAATGCGCCGCGAAGGATATGAACTCCAGGTATCACAACCACAAGTTATTTTTCATGAAAAAGATGGTGTAAAAGAAGAACCATATGAAGAACTTGTTATTGATGTGCCAACAGAATTTTCAGGTGCAGTTATGGAAAAACTTGGTCGTCGCAAAGCACAAATAGAAGATATGCAAGAAAAGCAGGGAGTAACACGTATAAAAGCAAGTATTCCAACACGAGGACTTCTCGGATATCGTGGAGAGTTTGTGATTGATACAAAAGGATTGGGTATTTTATCTGCACGATTTTCAAAGTTTGGCCCATATGCAGGAACTATTCAACGTCGCCTTGTTGGTTCTATGACATCAATGGCAACAGGAAAGGCATTAGCATTTTCTCTTTGGAATCTTCAAGATAGAGGGGTTATTTACATTCTTCCAAACACGGAAGTATATGAAGGTATGGTTATTGGAAATACATCAAAAGGTGAAGAAATGATGGTTAATCCAACAAAAGGAAAACAATTATCAAATATGCGTTCTTCTGGTGCGGACGAAGCAATTGTTCTTGTTCCTGCATGGGAAATTAGTATTGAACGTGGGCTAGAAATAATGAATGCAGATGAATATCTAGAGGTAACACCAAAATCAGTACGTTTACGAAAACAACTTCTCACTGAATCTGATCGAGCAAAAGCCGGTCGTAAATAATTTTTTGTATACTACAATCCAGTATGAAGAGGTTTAATTTGTCTGAAAAAGAAAAAAGGATAGTGTATGGAATACTTATCTTGTTTGCAATTATTTTTGGGTATTACACGTATACTTGTCTTACAGAAAAAGTATGTGAAATAGATATTATTAATAAACTTGTTCGTCATGATGTAACTATTACTACACCAACTGGAGCAATTATTGCAGAAGTGGTAGATACCAAAAGTTCACGAGAACTAGGATTATCAGGTCGTACAGGATTGCGTATTAATGAAGGAATGCTTTTTGTATTTAATGCTTCTGGTAAGTATGGTTTTTGGATGAAGGATATGATGTTTCCTATTGATATTGTTTGGATAAATCAAAATGGTATTATTGTAAAAAATGAAATAAATCTAACACCTGATTCATATCCACAAACATTTGTTAATGATATAGATGCATTCTATGTTCTAGAACTACCTGTTGGTTCTATTGATCGCTACGGATTATATCTTGGTACAAAAGTAAAAATAGGGGAATAAAAGAAAAAGAACTCCTTGTGGGAGTTCTTTTTCATCTTTGTTGTTCTATCTATAAGCCGAATTCTGTCCATGCATTGCTGCATTGTGTAATCATTTATCTGGGATACTTGTTACCAAGTACCTCAAGCGACACTCCCAACATAGTTGGGCACGGTCTTGCACACACATAAGGATTTAGCCGTTTCATTT
>JAHFNB010000002.1:14703-157549 GCA_023267595.1 bacterium
CATGCATTGCTGCATTGTGTAATCATTTATCTGGGATACTTGTTACCAAGTACCTCAAGCGACACTCCCAACATAGTTGGGCACGGTCTTGCACACACATAAGGATTTAGCCGTTTCATTTTTACCTTTCGATAAAAGTACCCCGCCCCAGTTTTGAAATATCAAAATATTTTTGTTTCATTTAATTTCTCAAAACTGGGGCGGGGCCCTAGTCTTTCGACATTGGCGTTTCTGCTCGCACCTCTATAATTACTTATGATGGGTGTTACCCACTATGCTTGTTAATCAAATAACTATGTGTTCGGACTTTCCTCCCTTCAAAAAATGAAGAGTAATTACCCAAGTAGAACTATTATATTATACAATAAAATATGTAAAAAAGCAAGTCATTTATGTGGGTATATATTATTAAGTCGTGCACACATAAGGTTTTTTTGATAGTATGAGAAGATAATGATTCTTAGAAACTCTATTCTCCTAGCATTTTTTAGTATTCTTTCTGTTCTTCTTGGAATACTGCGTGATCGATTACTTGCAACATTTGTAGGAGTAGGTCCAATGCTTGATGTCTATAATGCATCATTTAGAATACCAGATTTACTTTATGGTATGTTTCTTGCTTTTATTACCGCAGGTACAGTTGTTCCTTTTCTTACTCGAGAAAATAAAGATGGAAAAATAGTTGAGTCTGAAAAAAGATTTACATCTCTCTTATTTTTCTTTACATGCATTATGCTTGTACTCATCATAGGTGTCATATTTACGATACCTATGTATGCTCATCTTATTGTTCCAGGTTTTTCACAAGACCAAATACATGAATTTATTTTTGCAACGAAACTTCTTATGGTACAACCACTTATTTTAGGTATATCGTCACTTATTTCTTGTTTTGCACAATTAAAGGATGAGTTTTTGTATTATGCTATTGCACCACTTGGGTATTCATTAGGAATTATTTTTGGAATTATATTTTTGTATAATGATTTTGGTGTTGAAGGATTGATTTATGGAGTACTTATTGGTGCGGTTGTATCATTATGTATTCAAGCACTATCACTTCGGAAACATAGATTTTCTATACGAGGATACAATGTGAGTTTTTCGTATATTAAAGAATTAGTACGTTTTGCATTCCCACGATCTTTCACTAATATTATTTCTCAACTCCGTGTTGTATTTTTTACTGCATTTGCAACTACACTTGGCGCAGGAGTATTATCTTCTTTTTTATTCGCTCAAAGAATCACTGATGCAATAGCACAAATTATTTCTCAAAGTGTTACAACAGCCAGTTTGCCTATTTTATCTCGTGAGCATGAAGAAGGAAAAATTAAAGAGCATGAAGTATTAGTATATAAGTATACATTCCTCTTATTTGTTACTGCTATTGTTATAGCATGTCTAGTCTATCCAATGCGACATACTATTATTGCTATTTTATATGGCTATACAGGTGCAAATAATCTTATTGCTACATTTTTAATTGGATTTTTAGTAGCCCTTCCATTTTCTATGGCATCATCCTATTTAAGTATTGGATTTTATTCTATGAAAAATACAAGTAAAGTTTTCCTAGGAAATATCATAAGTACTATTTTTTCTATCGCAGTCTGTATCTACTATAGAGATCTAGGTATTATTGCATTACTGTATGGAATTATTTCGTATTCAATTATTTCTGCATTATTGTACGGTATTTTATATAAGAGAAGTCATTTTGTATAAATGTACTAATTACGGTAGTATTAAAGGACTTTATGGAAATTCGTAACTTTTCAATTATTGCACATATCGATCATGGAAAGTCCACTCTTGCAGATAGATTACTCGAGGTGACTTCGACAGTAGATAAACGTCATATGAAGGAACAAGTATTAGATAGTATGGAACTTGAACGTGAGCGTGGAATTACCATTAAGATGACGCCAGTACGGATGGAATATGTATCAAAAGATGGAAGCACGTATACTTTGAACTTGATAGATACACCAGGGCATATTGATTTTTCGTATGAAGTATCACGATCACTTCGTGCAGTGGAAGGGACACTACTACTTGTTGATTCTACACAAGGTGTTCAAGCGCAGACTCTTACTACTCTTGAAATGGCAAAAGATTCTGGTCTTACTATTATTCCTGTAATTACAAAAATAGATAGTCCACTTGCTCATGTAGAAGATGTACAAGATGAAATTATTGAAATGCTTCATTGTAAACGTGAAGATATCATTGCCGTATCAGGAAAAACAGGGGAAGGGGTTAAAGAATTATTAGAAGAAATAATTCTTCGTGTTCCTGCTCCAAAAAGTGAGTATGCATCTGATACAGGAAAACAAACGCGTGCACTTATCTTTGATTTTGAATACAGTAATCATATGGGGGTTATTCTCTATGTACGTGTTTTAGATGGAAATGTAAAAGCAGGTGATACATTATTATTTACCCAATCAGATCATAAGTTTATTATTCGTGAAGTGGGAACATTTTCTCCGGAGAAAAAAGAAAAAGAAAAAGTATTAGCAGGGGAGATAGGGTATATTGTAACGGGTATCAAAGAGCCAGGAATCGCACGCGTTGGAGATACAGTGACTACTTTTTCAAATCCACTTCCGGCTTTCCCTGGGTATGCAGAACCGGTACCTATTGTGTTTGCATCTATTTATCCAGAATCACAAGATGAGTTTGATGATCTTCGTAGTTCACTTTCAAAATTAAAGTTATCAGACTCATCACTTACTTTTGAAGAAGAATCTTCCGGTGCCTTAGGTAGAGGATTTCGTTGTGGGTTCTTGGGGATGCTTCACTTGGAAATCGTTACAGAGCGTTTACGACGTGAATTTGATCAGGAACTTGTGGTTACGACACCATCTATTACCTATGAAGTGACTCTTAAATCAGGTGAAATAGAAATGGTCTATACACCAATACATTTTCCAGATCATGGACAATATACGGCAGTAAAAGAGCCGTGGATTATTTTAACCCTCATCACACCGCATGATTATGTAAGTCCACTTATGCAATTGTTCCCACCACATGAAGCAGATGTACTAGAACTGAAAGATTGGGGACATGATAGAGTACGTATCACCCTTAATATGCCATTACGTGAACTGATGCGTAACTTTTTTAATGAAGTAAAATCTGCATCAAGTGGGTATGCCTCTATTGTGTACGAAAAAGGGGAGATGCGACCGGCAGATGTGACACGTCTTGATGTCTATGTCGCAGAAGAACGTGTGACTGCATTTTCTCGTGTAATTCCAGAATATCGTGCACGTGAAGAATCTGAAGAAGTGGTAGAGAAATTGGAAAAGATTTTGCCAAGAGAAATGTTTCGTGTAAAAATACAAGCCTATGTGCGTGGAAGAATAGTGGCATCTCGATCTATAGCACCAATGAAAAAAGATGTAACAGGATATATGTATGGTGGAGATATTACACGAAAAATGAAATTACGTGAAAAACAAAAGCGTGGTAAAGATAGAATGGAAAGGGAAGGGAGAGTTCATATTTCACATGACACCTTCCTTGACATGATGAAGCCATAAGTTAAAAATATTTCATCTACGTTATAGTTTTTGACTTATGGAACCTTAACTACTTAATTAGTGAAGCAAGTGAAAAACTAACCATTCCTAAGATAGCAAGAAGAGAGATTATTGCCCAGATTTTATTGAGCATTTTTCTGTTTTTTGAAGTGAAAATCATATAGTTTTTACGTGATAAACTATATGGTAACAAACAAATGAAAGAATATCAACAGAAGCATATGGTACGAACACTCTTGTATTCAAGGGTAAGTATTGTGATTTTATTTGTTCTCTGTATTTTACTCCTACGGTCTATTATGCAGTTAAATGATAAACGAATGGATGTGACAAAACTCCGTAATGATTCTCTTATAGAGCGTAGAAATATAGAAAATAAAGTACAAGAAGCGCAAAAGGAAAACGAAGCAATTATGACTGATCGGGGTTTTGAAAGTTATGTACGTACAACATTTCCTGTTGTTAAAGAAGGGGAAGGTGTTATCGTTATATACGATGATGAAAAGAATCTTGTGAGTCAGGTTAGAGCAAATGTAAATATTTGGGAGAGGTTACTCATTATATGGAATAGGGTTTTCAATGATTAATTTGTACTTACTTTGTAACTTCTGTATACTAGAAATCTATGGATAAAACAACCGATACAAAAACAGTAGAGATATACAGTACGGCATCATGTCACTTTTGTCATATGGCAAAAGAATGGATGACAGCAAACCATATTCCTTTTGTCGACTATAATGTTGGAGAGGATATGGAAAAAAGAAAAGAAATGGTAGAAATGACAGGACAAATGGGAGTGCCGGTCATTAAGATAGGAAATGATGTTATGGTTGGTTTCAATCAAGATCAGATGGCAAAATTATTAGGGGTATAAATAAAAAACATTCTCGAAAGAGAATGTTTTTTATTTATTGGTGCTCTTGGCAAGAGTCGAACTCGCATTAATCCCTTAGGACGGGATTGTTCTATCCGTTGAACTACAAGAGCATGTGTTGTGATTCTATCATATTTGTACACTTGGTTACGTATAAAAATACTATATACTTTATTCATGTCAGAGAACTTAAATAATCAACAAAAACTTGAAGAGGTATACCATATGACAATGGAAAATAATGAAATACTTCGTAGTATGCGACGACAACAACATATAGCAAATGCATTTCGTCTCTTTTATTGGGTTGTTATCTTAGGAGCACTTGGAGGTGCTTATTACTATATACGACCTGCTATCAATACTCTTTCAGAAAATAAACAACAAGTTGATTCTGCCCTCAAGCAATTTAACGAATTACGTTCACAACTCCCTGAAACAAAAGTAATTCAAGAAGTAATTAACGGGTTAAAAGCATCGTCCGGGATAAAGTAGATCTTTCAAGGGTTCTATTTTTATGATAGGATATATAGACTAGATAGTAGATAAATCTGTATGCTGGGATAGTTTAGTTGGCAAAGAAAACATTGATCATTTGCCGGCAAATGTATATAGCCAGTATAAGAGTAAAAATAGATATGCTGGGATAGCTCAGTTGGTAGAGCATTTGCCTGAAGAGCAAAGGGTCGGCAGTTCGAGCCTGCCTCCCAGCACAAAAAATAAAATACACAGGAAAAACCCGTGTATTTTATTGACATTTGTTGTATTTTTATGTATAATATATTATTGAATGTTGTTTACCATTAGATGGAGACCATCATGCGTATCGTAATCGCATTGCTTGGGCTTCTTTTTATATTAGACCCAAGTAAATGTTTTAGTCTGGACTATTCCACAGGAATTAATATGGAGTACATCTTGCGTCTACGTATTCCAGTTCTATTTGTCGTTCCTGTTGAAACAAAAATTGAACCCCAAGGAAGTGCATTTCGTTTGAATGTTCGTGGTAAAAGGACTGTGCCAGTTCTTCAAGATTGTTTACTTGAAGTTGGTAGTAGAATTCGCGTAACAAAGATTGAGAATTCTCTTCTTGCTGCAGAGATTGTTTCTGTGGGAGAAAATTTCTCAGATCCGCTTAGATACTTAGAGTCCTGCGAGTTAGGACTCAACAAAGAGATTCAGTTTCAAAAAGATGAATTTAATATATTTATCGAAAAAGAAAAAATTCGTCTCTTTAAGAAGTATTGAAAATCCCCACATAGTGTGGGGATTTCATTTTTATATTATTTACTTAATTAAATTGACTTTACCTTCAATTTTGTCTGTCTAGCCTTATCAACTTTTGGAAGTCGTAAGATGAGTAGTCCATGTTTTTCTACTGCTTCTGCTTCTTCAATTTCTACCTCATGTGGAAGGAGTATTGTTCGCGTAAATGTCCCCCAATAAAGTTCTTTGTAGAAGTAATCATCATGAGTAACTTGAGTATTACCATCGCGTCGCCCTTTGATAGTTACCATATCTCGTGTGATTGAGAGGTGAAGATCCTCTGGTTTTACACCTGCAACCATTGCTTCTATGATAATTTCTGTAGGAGTTTGATAGACATCCACTGAGAGTTCTCCTTCTTCCATATCAACGTCTATTTCTTCCATGTTATCATCTACTACTGCATGACGAGATTTTGATTTTGGCATAGGCATATCTTTTTTACCTGCATGCTTGATAGGCACTTCCTCCATTTCTTCATCTTGCTCGATAACATCAAGTGTATCGTCTTCATCGTCAACACTAATCGAACCTGCAAGTCGTTCAAAAAATGATTTTTTTTCTTTAAGCATAATAAATAGACAGTTATATGTGTATGAATACAGTATACAACTACTCTATTGCTTATATATCAATAGTTATACACAGATATATTGTCTATTGTGACCAAGGTGTAACCAAGAGTAAATCATCAGCATCTTTTTTTATGAATTTCCAAATTTCTTCTGTAATAAATGGCATAAATGGATGAAGGGTAATGATTTGTTCACGGAGTAGTTTTACGAGTAATGTCTGTGCACTTTCTTTATTATTGTTTTCTAATATTCGAACCTTTCTTGTTTCAATAATGTCATCACAAAATGTTTTCCAAAAGTAATCATATATTTTCTCTGATCCTAGATGAAGACGATAGTTTTCTAAATCATCTGTAATATCTTTATGTTTTTCACGCCACGCATCATAGATTATTTGGTCTTCAGGGAGTAGTTCCACATCTGTTTCATGATCTAGTGTTCGTTCCACAACGAAACGTGTAGCATTCCATATTTTGTTTGCAAAGTTTTTATAGGCTTTTATTTTATCTTCACCAAGTTTTACATCATTTCCAGGACCGTTTCCTACTAAAAGTGACATACGCAATGCATCAGTTCCATATTTTTGTGTAAGTTCTCGTGGATCAAGAACATTACCAAGTGATTTACTCATTTTGCGACCTTGTGCATCACGAACAAGCCCATGAAGATATACATGTTTAAATGGAACTTCATGTAATGCATATGTTGAAAAAAGAATCATACGTGCCACCCAGAAAAATAAAATGTCATGCCCAGTCTCTAAGAGATCTGTTGGATGATATGTTGCCAAGTCTTTTGTTGTATCTGGCCACCCAAGTGTAGAGAAGGTCCAAAGACCAGATGAAAACCACGTGTCTAAAGTATCTTCATCTTGCACCCATTCTTCACCAACTGGAGGATTTATATCACAATGTATCTCTGTATTTTCTGTTGACTGTATTTTGTACCAGACAGGAATGCGATGTCCATACCAAATTTGACGAGAGATACACCAATCACGAAGATTATCTACCCAATGAAAGTATACTTTCTCAAATCTCTCTGGAAGGATAGTTGTTTTTTTATCAATTACTGCTTCTCGCATTAATTCTTTAAGTGTTGTTTCTTTTCCAAAATGTGAAAATGGTTTATTAACTGCGATGAACCATTGCAATTTTGGTAATGGTTCAATAACAGCACCACTGCGTTGTGCAAGCGGTACATTTTGTACTACCTCTTCTTCTTTAATGAGTAAGTTTTCTTTACGCAACCATTCCACAATATATTCTCGTGCATCAGTTACCTTTTTTCCATTTAATTCTTCATTTGCAAGACCATACATTTTTGCATATTCATTAATTACTTGTCGTACAGGTAAATCATGTCGTTCCTTTATTTCCCAATCTGTTTGACTATGTGCTGGAGTTACACCAAGTGCTCCCGTACCAAAATCTTTTTCTACAGCAGTATCTGCAATTATTTTTATTGTAATAGGACATCCCGCAAAATTGCATTCATAGGTCTTGCCTATATATTCTTTATAGCGTTCGTCATCAGGGTGTACAGCAACGGCAACATCTCCCACTTTTGTTTCTGGTCGTGTTGAAGAAATTGGAATAGGGAAGTCATGTGAGTACTTAAACGTGTACATGATACCTTTTCGTTCCTCTGACTCAGTTTCATCATCAGAAATAGTTGTTTGACCTTTTGGATCCCAGTTTACAATTCTTAATCCACGATAGATAAGTCCGTCATCATACATCTTTTTGAACATGGTGCGTACTGCAAGACTCCTCTTATCATCTAAGGTAAATGCAAGACGTGACCAGTCAAGAGATGAACCCATAGAACGAATTTGGGAAAGTATAGTATTTTGGCTCTCAAGAGCAAATGTATTGATACGTTTTAACATCTCTTCTCGTCCAATATCATGACGAGACTTGCCTTCTTTTTTATAAATTTCCTTTTCTACAACTGATTGTGTTGCAATTGCTGCGTGATCAGTTCCTGGAAGCCATAATGTTCTATAACCATTCATTCGTTTAAAACGAACAAGTGTGTCTTGTATTGCTAGCATAATTGCATGACCAGTGTGTAGCGTTCCAGTTACATTTGGCGGTGGGAGTATTACAGTATAAGATTCTTTTCTTTCACCTTGTAGATTATCTGGATTAAAGTAACCACTCTTTTCCCATATTTCATACAATGGATTCTCTACAGACGATGCGTCAAACGGTTTAGTGAGTTGTGCAGGTAATTGCTTCATAGGGAGTTGATGTGATATGCTCAGTCTACTTTATCTTTATATATAGTAATATTACCACATAAACATGCAAAAAACTGGACGAAAAACAAAAAAGAGAAAACAGTCAAAAATCTTAAAAGAAGGCTCAAAGAAGGTAAGTAAGAAAGTTTCACCTAATACAAAAAAACTTCCGGATCATCAGTTTAAACAAGTAAAAGTAAAACGTGGTATGGCAGGGTTAGGATTATTTGCTGGTGAAACAATTAAAAAAGGGGAAATTATTATTGAATATATTGGTAACATTTTAACGAAAGAAGAAGCAGATGAGAAATCATCAAATCAGTATCTTTTTGAAATTAGTCGTAATAAAACTATTGATGGATATCCGAGATGGAATCTTGCTCGCTATATTAATCACGCATGTCGTGAAGCAACTAATGCTGAAAGTGATGTCAAAAAGGGGCGAGTATTTATTATTGCAACAAAAGGGATTAAAGAAGGAGATGAAATACTTTATGATTATGGTGAAGAGTTTGCTCTTGAACATATTGCACCGTATGGATGTAGATGTAAGGCAAAAAAGCATGAATATAAAATGAAAGGGCAGGAGGAAATGAAAGTCAAAGTGTAGAATTTTAATTTTTAAAAACCAAAAATACAAAAAGTGATGCCAGAGCATCACTTTTTGTATTTTCAAGTGTCGTACCGTGGAAAGTTAGCTCTCTTAGGTATATTTATGCAAATGCTTCGCATATGTAATAACAAAAATTATAAAAAATTTTTTAAAAAAATAAAAAATAAAAAATAAAAAAAGTTATCCACATATTTTGTATGTGTATCTATTGTGTGTGTATGATTGCACTGACATACTTATGTGTAGAGAGTCTGATCATGGTCGTGATCATAAAACAATTTACAAATCGCTCTCAAAATTTGAGTACTAAAATTTTATGGCAAAGAAAAGAAAAGCTGCTAAGAAGTCACACAAGAAGGCTTCAAAGAAGCGAAAGTCAGCAAAGCGTGCTTAGTCACACTTTGTGAAAATAGAAGAAAAAGCATATGCTCCCACATATGCTTTTTCTTTTCTTTATCATAAAACTATTTCATCTACGTTGTTGCAGTTGCAGTTTTATCAGTCAACGTACTTCTGTGTACGTTTTCTTCTAAAACTTTACTGCGCCTCGTCTCTAAAACAGTTTTCTGATAAATTTTTTTCTCATGAAAAAGCACTCCTTTTATGATATAATACTTGGATAATGTCAATTATTTCAAAGTTTTTCCCTGATGAGTCTAAAAAGACTATTAAAAGTCTGTCTCCAATTGTGGATGCAGTTTTTGCGCATGAAGAAGCATTGAAATCTCTCACAGATATAGAACTTAAACACAAAGGTATTTCTCTTAAGGAACGTGTTCAAAAAGAAATAGAAGGATTATCAGGTGTAGAATTAAAGCGAAAAGAAAAAGAAATCCTTGACGAAGTCTTACCACTTGCATTTGCACTTGTTCGCGAAGCATCTCGTCGTACATTACATATGATGCATTACCGTGTACAGGTTATTGGTGGAATACTTCTCCATCGTGGTCATATCGCAGAAATGCGTACTGGTGAAGGAAAAACACTTGCTGCAACATTACCTGCATATTTAAACGCACTCACTGGTCGTGGTGTACACATTGTTACGGTGAATGATTATTTGTCACGTCGTGATGCCGTATGGATGGGACAAGTTTATGATGCACTTGGTATTAGTGTGTCAGTAATTAATCATCAATCATCATTTATGTATGATAGTGAACATTTAAATAAAGAGGAAAGTAAAGATGACGCAAAACGAGATGAAGTCGGGTCATACAAAGTTATCTATGATTTCTTAAAGCCATGTAATCGTCAGGATGCATATAAAGCAGATATTACCTATGGAACAAATAATGAATTTGGTTTTGACTATTTACGTGACAATATTGGCTATAATAAAGAATTAATTACACAACATACCCATCACTATGCAATTGTTGATGAAATAGACTCTATTTTAATAGATGAAGCACGAACCCCTCTTATTATTTCTGCACCTTCTGTTGAGTCTAGTGATATGTATACCAAGTTCGCACGTATTGCAGATTCTCTTATTGAAGGAGATGATTATACCGTAGATGAAAAACAACGAGCAATTGCACTTACTGAATCAGGAATTAATAAAGCAGAGAGTACACTTGGCATACAGAATATCTATTCTATAGAGGGAATGAAGTATGTGCATCATCTTGAAACTGCAGTACGTGCCAAGGCGCTTTTTATAAAAGAGCGTGAATATGTTGTGCGAGATAATGCAGTTGTTATTGTGGATGAGTTCACAGGGCGTATGCAACCAGGGCGTCGTTGGTCAGATGGATTGCACCAAGCAGTCGAAGCAAAAGAAGGAGTAAAGATTGAACAAGAGTCACGCACACTTGCCTCTATTACATTTCAGAATTATTTTCGTTTCTATGAAAAGTTATCAGGAATGACAGGAACTGCAGATACTTCAAAAGAAGAGTTCTATAAAGTATATGGTCTTGTGGTGACCCCTGTTCCTACACATAATCCTATCAATCGTATTGATCATGAAGATTATATTTTCCAAACAGAAAAAGGTAAATGGCAAGCACTTACCAGAAAGATACAAGAATTACATACAAAAGGCCAACCAGTACTCATAGGTACTATCTCTATTGAGAAAAACGAAGAGATTTCAAAGTATCTAGAACGTGCAGGTATTCCTCATACTATCTTAAACGCAAAGAATCATGAGAAGGAAGGAGAAATTATTGCAGAAGCCGGAAAGAAAGGTGCAGTAACTATTGCAACAAACATGGCAGGTCGTGGTGTGGATATTAAATTAGGAGGTCCAAGTGCAACTGATGCAGAGCGTGAAGAGGTGCTTTCACTTGGTGGATTATTCGTGATTGGAACAGAACGTCACGAAGCACGTCGTATCGATAATCAGTTACGTGGACGTTCTGGTCGTCAAGGAGATAAAGGCGAGACACAATTTTACGTATCTCTAGAAGATGATCTCATGCGTGTGTTTGGATCAAGTAATATAAAAAGTATGATGGGACGTTTTGGTATTCCAGAGGATGAACCGGTTGCAAGTAAACTTGTATCACGTGCTCTTGAAGGTGCACAAGAAAAAATAGAAGGATTTCACTTTGATACACGTAAACACACACTTCAGTATGATGATGTATTGAATCATCAACGTACCAGTATTTATGACAAGCGTCGCAAAATCTTGTTTAATGATGAGTCATTCGTCGATGAAGTGTTCGCAGAATTAATTGCACAGAAACCTGAACTTGAGAATATTCTTGTACAAAAAGAAGAAAAATATACACGTGAGGCTGTGCGTCATATCGTGCGAGTTATGATGTTACAAATTATTGATACTTTATGGATGGAGCATTTGGATGCAATGGAACATTTACGAAACAGTGTGAATCTCCGTGCTTATGGTCAACGTGATCCGCTCGTTGAATATAAAAAAGAAGGATTACAAGCATTCCGATCTCTTGAGCAGTCACTTCGTAATGAACTTATTGTATTTATTGAAAATATTGATGGATTTTTTGCTTCACAACAAGCCGCACAAAATCAGCAATTTGTTCCCGTTATGGGCAGTGGAGAAAAAAGCGGAAGTGCTCCATCAGATAAAATCGGTAGAAATGATACATGTCCTTGTGGTAGTGGCAAGAAGTGGAAGAAGTGTGGAGAATTAAATACTGATGAACACAAACAATTGATGGAGAAGAAATAAGTTGCTGCAGATACTCTATGGTAGAATAGTATATATCTATGAAAGATCTTGTTAAGCAACTCGTTGTTGCTATCCTTACATGGGAAGCAAAGGTAGTTCTCTCAAAATATAAACCGTTTATTATTGGTGTTACTGGAAACCTTGGAAAGACGAGTACCAAAGATGCAATCTACGCAGTTATGAAACAACATGTGTATGTGCGTCGTAGTGAGAAGAGTTTAAATAGTGAGTTTGGTGTACCACTTACTATACTTGGTGAAAAATCAGGATGGAATAATCCACTTCGTTGGCTTATGATTATTGTAAGAGGTTTTTTCGTATCCTTTAAAAGTAATTATCCTACACATCTTGTGCTTGAAATTGGTGCAGATAGACCAGGGGATATACAAAAGGTTTCCAAATGGTTACATCCTGATATTGTTGTGGTAACACAATTTGGTCAAGTTCCCGTACATGTGGAGTTTTTTGAAAATAGAGATGCGGTGGTTAATGAGAAAGGATATCTTGTTGAGGTACTTAAAGATACTGGATTATTTATTTATAATGCAGATGATAATGATGCTCAGAAATTATTAAGTAAGACACAAGCAAGAAAAGTAAGTGTAGGTATTCATGAACAAGCCGATATAAAGGCAAACAATGTACGTATGTATGGTACTCCACTTATAGGCACTGAAGCAGATGTACTTATTGAAGATAAAGAATATCATATTGTTTTACCTGAAGTTGTAGGTAAGTCCCCTATCTATTCATCACTTCCGGCATTAGCAATCGCGCGAGAGTTATCTATTCCACTTGAAATTGCGTGTGCATCTCTCCGGGATTCTGATAAACCAAAAGGTCGTATGCGACTATTATCTGGTATGAACGGTTCAATCATTATTGATGATACCTATAATGCATCTCCAAAAGCAACAGAGCATGGTCTTAAGACTCTTGCTGATATAGAAACAAAGGGGAGAAAAATTGCTGTGTTAGGGGATATGCTTGAACTCGGTGAGTTTACTCATGATGAACATTATAAGATCGGTAAAGTTGCGGCAAAGTCTTGTCATAAATTATATACAGTTGGAATACGCGCGCGAGTTATTGCAGAAGGTGCACTTGATGAAAAGATGGAGGATATCCATATTATGGAATGCGATACATCAGTGGATGCAGGTAAGGAATTGGTACAAGTACTTAAAGAAGGTGATGTTGTGTATGTTAAGGGTTCTCAGAGTATGCGTATGGAACGTGCTGTAAAAATGATTCTTGCCGAGTCTCATGAGCCATACAAAGTCTTAGTTCGCCAAGAAAAAGATTGGCAAAAGAGATAAGGCAGGGGTTCTGTGCTATAATTTCGGGTACTTTTCGGCCCTATCGTCTATCGGTTAGGACGTATCCTTCTCAAGGATAAAAGCGCGGTTCGATTCCGCGTAGGGTCACCAATTAGTGCTAGTACGAGAGGTATGAAATAAATTTATTCAGTGTTATTATTGACAGTATGAGTTTTAAGTTTAAATCAGAGGATAAATCAATTGAAGAAGCTTTGTTTGGAATAAACAACCTAAGAGTTCCTCAGTTTCAAAGGCCTTACACATGGGAAGAAGACCAGTGCGGGGATTTTTGGAATGATCTAACTGATGATGATTCTTTTTTTCTGGGACAATTTATTCTTAACTTCGAAAACAAGGAAAAGGAAAAATTTGTAGACATTGTTGATGGTCAACAAAGAACGACAAGTATATTAATACTATGTGCCGTTTTCCGCGATAAGTTAAAAGAGTTAGGTTTTAACGATGACGCAGATGTAATACAGGACAATGTGATGATTAGTAGAAAAAGTTTTGACGGGCCAGTCTTTAAGGTGCTGGTTTCACCCAACGTTAGTTCTTTTTTTGAAAAACACATTCAAACGGGTCAGAATGTGATTCAAACTAATACTTCATTTGATAATGATGAAGAAAAGAGGGTGATAAAAAACTATCTATTTTTTAAGGAGCAACTTAATGAACGCCTGTCTGGTTTAGATTTAAGTCATCAAGTCAAAGAAATAAAAAGAATTCAAACTTTTCTGCTCAACACTAGAATAATTGTTACAGAAATCTATGATGAAAATGATGCTTATGAAATTTTTGAATCTGTGAATAATACAGGTATAGAGCTTGGGGTTGCGGACCTATTAAAAAATTTCTTGTTCAAGAGAGTTAAAATTGAAGAAGGGGGTTCAGTGTCAGATATAATGGATAAATGGAATGAAGTTTTAGAAAATGTCCAAAATTCTGAATTAACAAAATTTATAAGATATTATTGGCTTTCAAAACAAAAGGTTTTTGTAACTGAAGCAAAATTGTTTAAAGCAATCAAAAATCACCCTATAACCAGTGGTAAAGTATTACTACAAGAGCTTGTCGATAACGCTAAAATCTATTATGATTTACGAAACCCTCTTGATGCTGATTTTCAAAATGTAGAGAACGTAGAAAGAGTTAGAAATTCCCTCATAGGAATAAGAGAGATGAATATTACTCAATGTTATGTTTTATTACTCTCTATCTATAGAAATAAAGATAAGATTAATACAAATTGGATAACAGTTTTTGAGCTTATTGAAAAATTTAATTTTATTTATCATGCTGTATCAAAATTACCAGCAAATAAGGTAGAAAAATTGTATCAAGAACTTGCCTTTAAAATAGAAGACATTGTAAACAAGAATGAAAACAGTGATTCGATGAGAGTTATTTTGGAAACTGAATTCAATAATCTTGAGAATAAATTAAAATCACTATTGCCCCCTAAAGAGGTTTTTATTCTAGGTTTTTCAGATCTCACTTATAAAAAGAAAGGTCTATGTCGATATACATTATCAAAAATCGAAGAAAGTTTTGGAACCAAAGAGTATGTGCTTAACCACCCTACAATTACCATTGAGCATATATTACCTCAAAAACCTGGGAAAGACTGGAATTTAACATCCGGACAAATAAAAAACTATGTTCACAATATAGGTAATTTAACATTACTAGGTAAAAAACCTAATGGCACAGTTCAAAATAAGTCTATTGCAGATAAAATCATTATTTTAAAAGAATCAACAGAAGTAAAAATAACCCAGAAACTACTTTCTCAGATTGAGCCTACTGGTATATGGAATGAGGAATCTATTAAAAGTCGAGCTATAGAGTTGGCAAATGTTGCCTTTGATAAGGTCTGGAAAATCTAAATCTACGCACGAGAAGGGTCAAAATGATATGCTAAAAACAAACAAATAAACCTTGTGGGGGGGAATGAACCCATTAAGTTCTACCTGTTGAACGCTCACAGATAACAATGAGCAGTATTTTGGTGCGATTTTCATATTTGTGATCCTATAGCAAGCCAACTGCTTGGCTTGCGAAGGAATCGAATAGGGGTCGAGGAGTCTCCTGTTTCGAACGAAGTAAGAAACGAGACGAGGTGACCGATTCCGCGTAGGGTCACAGAATTGTCTTTTACCAAAAAACCTTTATTTTATAAGGTTTTTTGGTTATTACTATATAGGTTTCTTGGGCTAAAATGCTTGACAAAGGTGTTTAAATCTGCTATAATGACACACAATAGTGGACGTGTAAATACCTTAGATTATCAACGTGTAATAACAACGATTTCTCTGGTATTTTATTTTCACTCACTATTTTCAGAAGACACAGGACCGTTTTATGGAGCGTAACCATTAAACTATGATCAAAAACATTTATAAGGTAAGTCAAATACTCGCGTTTGTGCCATTCATGGCCATCCCAAGTATCTCACTTGCTTCACATATTGGCTCACTGAAAACTGCTTCTGTAACCACAGAACAAGTCTCAGTTGAAGATCTCCGTCAAGAAAAAGCAGATGCCATCGATTCTTATTTTAAGGATCGTTCAATGCCACTTAAAGGTACAGGTATGACATTCGTACTCGTTGCCGAGAAGTATGGTCTTGATTGGCGTCTACTTCCTGCAATTGCAGTTCGTGAATCCTCAGGTGGAAAGAATGCGTGTGGAAACAATCCATTCGGTTGGGGATCATGTAAGTTACATAACTTCGGAAGTTTTGAACAGGCTATTGAATCTCTAGGTAAAAACTTAGGAGGTGCTAACCCAAAGACTGCTCGATACTATGCTGGAAAGTCAACTGCAGAAAAGTTATATCACTATAACGGTACTGTACTTGCTACATATCCAGATGAAGTTACTGAAATTATGAAATTAATCGAGACCGATAATAGTTAATATAATTATCGATCTCGCGTGCCCCGCGAAACATACATGTGAAGTGGGGTAACTCATACCAGAGTAAACAAAAACACGACCCGCAAAGGTCGTGTTTTTGTTTTTTATATGAATGGTACACTTATGTGTAGGATCTTTATGAGAGGAGATAGCCATGTACCATATTTTATATAATCCACCAATTTGGATGTTACTGTGGTACAACATGTGGTGGTCTGCGTATAATCCGCACACCTACATGTCATCAAGGAAACGTGTGGCTGCAAATGACGAGTAACTTTCTCAAAGACCAAAATTGTTTTCAAACATTTTGGTCTTTGTCTGTTTAATCTTTCTTATCTAGTTTATCTAATCCCAATTTCTTAACACCGAAGTAGACAACACATGCGATGATAATAAAATTAACACATGCCCCAATAAATACTCCATATTCTATTGTTGCACCATATATTGTAAATGAGGCATTTTGTATACTCCCAAAAACAGAAAGTAATACTTGGAGTATAGGATTGATAATATTTGTGACAATTGATTTTACAAGATCACTAATTGCGCCCCCGAGTATAAAACCAACTGCTAGACCAACTACACCTTGAGAACGAATAAATTCTAAAAATCCTTTCATATATATTATTAAATATTTTATAGAAGTTAGTATATCTTTTATCATTAGAAAGCAATAGTGAAGTGTGTTAGAATAAAGCCCATTCGGAGATGTGGCTGAGTTGGTCGAAGGCACCTCACTGCTAACGAGGCAAGGGTTTACGCCCTTCGCGAGTTCGAATCTCGCCGTCTCCGCATATACCATCTTGGAGAGATGGATGAGTGGTTTAAATCAACGGTTTACTAAACCGTCGACCTTTTATTAGGTCCGTGGGTTCGAATCCCACTCTCTCCGCCAGTTTAAAAGTATTTTGTATATACCTAACTTTACTTGTTAGATATTGCTATACTAAACAAAAGACCTAGTCGGTTCTTATTTATTAATTAACATATAGACATAATAATAATGAAAAAAGTATATCTGAGTATCATAATCACACTCTCAACATTGTCACTGACATATGCAGAAGAAGCACAGAAACAAATGCCTCCACAAGTGGCACCCATGGTCTCTACTGGAGATGTAAAGATAGACGAGCAAATCAAAGCATTGAATAAGGAAATGGAAGAGAAGATCAAAGCAATTCGCGATGATTATCTAACACGAATTAAAGCAATTGTAGGAACAAGAAAAGTTATGATGGCATCCACAACTCCACGAGGAATGATGGAAGGAGAAAAAAGAGGAATGAATGAAGGAAAGAAAATGGGTCGCCCTATGATGGGAACATCAACAGATGGAACTATGCAACCTCCGATGAGACGAGCAGAGGTGCGAGGTGTAGAAACAGAGAATCTTAATCAAGTTGGTAATGCATTTGGTCCACGTATTCAAAATTTCTTAAAAGGATTTTTTGGAGGAGGCGAATAATAGAGAACTTTGGTTCTAGTACAGCACTATATAAACATCCCTGTGGAAGCAGGGATATTTATATAGTTAATGGGCAAGAGTTAAGGCTACCACATTTCTTGCACCATGTTTAAGAAGTATGTGTCTTGCTTCATCTAATGTTGCACCTGTTGTGGTTACATCATCAATAAGAATAATATTTAAGTTTTGTACAGATGCTATGACAGAAAATGATTTTTTTTGATTTTGTATACGTAGAGAGCGTGAACTGGTCTTCACTTGTCTTTTTCTGTATGAAGAACGTTTAAGTAGAGTATTATGTATTTCTAGTGAATAGAGAGTACTGATTGTTTGTGCGATAACTTCTGCTTGATTATATCCTCGTATGTATTTTCGTATACCTAGCATAGGTACTGGTACAAGTATCCATTTATTTTCTCTTATGAATTGATAATTATTCAATTCATAGAGTAATGGTTGTACTAAGTCGCGTCTATGATAGTATTTTATTGCGTGAATAATACGTTTAACTCGTATATCTTTAAAACTATACAAACTATGTATATATCTGTGCGGTGTATCAATAGATTTTCTCAGTGATTGTATACAAGGGGTACATAGCACATCTCCTTCTTTATGACATACATAACACGAAGGAGGAAAAAGCAAAGTAAGTAATTTGTAGAAGTGGGATACTATCGTCCACATATCTGTAGTGTATACCCAAAATTAAGAGCCTTTACGGTGTATACTTTATGTATATGTTTCCTTTCTTTAAAAAAGAAGAGATAGGACAGGCTATTGGGCTTGATATCGGATCTTCATCAATCAAGGTGGTACAACTTCGTCGTGAAAAAGAAAAAATAATTCTTGATACATATGGAGAAATTGCACTTGGTCCATATGGTGGAATGCAAGTTGGTCAGGCCGTACATCTTGGGGAAGAAAAAACAATAGAAGCAATTAACGACGTTCTTAAAGAAGCAAAAATAACTGCACGAAATGCTGTTGTTGCAATAGATCCATCAAGCGCATATGTATCTTTGGTTAAAGTTCCAAAAGTTGATGATAATGAATTAAAAACAATGATGCCACTAGAAGCACGTAAGTATATCCCTGTTCCGCTTTCAGAGGTGCAAATGGATTGGTGGCATATCCCAACAACTATTAATATTGGTAAAGAAGAACGTATGGTAAACGTGGTACTCGCAGCAGTAAGTAATGACACTATGACGGCATATGATCGTATTATTCAAAAAGTTGGTTTCAAAAATGTTGAATATGAAATACATGGGTATAGTATTATTCGCAGTTGTTCACCGCAGACACAAGGAATGATTCTCTATGTTGATATTGGAGCACAATATACGACGCTTTCACTTGTGTACCAAAATACTGTGCTTGATATGCATGTTATCTCACGAGGTTCACAAGATAGTACAATACAACTTTCGAAAGCACTTTCAATTGCAATTGAAACTGCAGAAGATACAAAGCGAACATTTGGATATCTTGGTGACTCATCTAATTTATATATTAAAGATGTGATGCAATTATCTAGTTATCCACTGTTTGGTGAGGTAGCACGTCTATCACTAATGTTCGAAAGAAAGTATAATCAGAATATAGAAGGAATAATTTTAAGTGGCGGTGGTGCGCGTGTTCCTGGTGTACTTGATGCGTATAATCAAACAGTACATATAGCAGGAAGAATTGCAACACCGTTTGAACAAATTGACGTCCCACCATTTCTTCATGAAATGATAGAACGTATTGGTCCAACCTATGCGGTAGCCGTTGGTTGTGCTCTTAAAAAATTAGTTCCATAAACCCAATTCATGCCGTTTTCATTTAAACCAACAGAAGCAATACAAGCAGAGACGCAAGCCTCTACGCCTCTAAGTGTTGATGGCATCTCTGCTCCTGCTTCATCTTCTGTAACACCATTTTCTACTCGTTTTTCTTTGGAAGGAAGGGGGATTCTTCAAATAGGTTTGTTTGCTATTTTTGGTTTTGCTATGTTGGTTACTATTATTCTTTTCGGATATAATTATTATTTGACTTCACAAATAGAGAATAAAAAAGTACAACTCGCAGCATATGATAAAGAGTTTAGTACATTATCACTTGGTGATATGCAAGCATTATCAAGTCGTATAAAAGTTATTGGGAATCTTGTACGAGAACATCCATCAGTTCGTGTTGCATTTCGTATTCTTGAAGAATCTGTAGAGAACCCTGTTATCTATAAAAGTTTCGATTTACATTTTTCTGACACACTTCGATCGTATGAGTTAGTATTGGCAGCATCTGCACCAGATTATCATTCTGTTGTTGACCAAATGGATACGTTCAAACGAAAACCATTTGTGGGCTATATTCGTAGTATTACTCTTAGTGGTTTACGTCCAGACACATCAGGAAAAGTTAATTTTAACTTGAAGATGCCTATTGCGATAACAGGCATGCTTCCAGAAGGTCTTACATTTCAAGATGTACCAGAGAATATACCAAATAGTACTGTGAGTACTTCTTCTCAGGCAACGAGCACTTCATCACAAGCAACAAGTACAAATAAAATTGTTGTTCCATCAAAACCATAAATCTATGTCAAAAAATCTTCTTAACATACTTCTTGCGGTTGCATCCTTTGCACTCTATTATATAATTATTAATCCTCTCTATACAGGAAGAGGTTCTGTATGGCAACCACAGTATGGTCTTACAACATTGCGTAGTACAAATACTCAGTATGATGATACATTACAACAAGCAGAGAGTCTTCTTCAGGATGCAAAGCAGTTAAGTGCAAAGTATAAGTCAATTTCACAAGAGACGAAAGATACCATGAAGGTTATGGTGCCTAATCAGGCAGATATGGACCCTGTAAGACTTGTTAGTGAAGTTGATTCTATTGCTGCTCGAACTGGGTTATCAATTAGTGATTTGAATTATTCTGAAGGGCAAGTCATTGGTAATCGTGGTGTATATACTATTTCTTTTACTGTAAAAACGACGTATACAAAGTTTAAAGAACTTATGCGTAATTTTGAAACTTCTTTACGTCTTTTTACAATACAAAGTGTTCAGTTCTCTGTTCCTGAGACTGATGGAAATCTTATTGTATTTCAAGTTAAAATGGATACATACTATATAAAATAATTTATGCAATTACCCTCATCATTTCTTCAAAAGAAAACACTCATTATGGAAATAGGTATTCTTGTTGTATTTTTGATTGGTATGTATTATCTCTATACAATGTTTAGTGAACCAGATACAACTACAACATCATCACAAGCAAGCGAACAACTACTTGGTCAGAACCTAACTCTTTTCTTAAAAGCAGTACGTAATGATAAATTATCATTTGATACATCATCATTTATGAATCAACCACTGATTGAGCAATTGCAAGATTTCTCTGAAACAATTATCCCTGCGTCATCACGTGGACGTGACGATCCATTTGCACCTTATGCTTTTACTCGACCTCTTCGTTAGTCAAAATAAGTTAACAGAATTAGAAGCAAAAGACATTGAGTCTGATCTTTCTCTTCGTGATGATTTACTTGTCGATACTGCACTTGCTGCGAAAAAAATTACTCCTGAAGAAATTACTGAGGTGCGCAGTGTTCTCTACGGTCTTCCTATTTATAAAGATGAGATTCCTGAAGGAAAAGAACTCACAAAATATATTAGTGTCGTACAATCAAAGCAATTACTTGCGGTGCCACTAGAATTAAAAGAAGGAGTATTATCTGTTGGTGTTGTTGACCCAGAACATGCAAATGTGCTTGATAGTTTACAGTTTTTATTTGGTACTGATCATCAGGCATACAAAGTATATTTGATAACGTACGATGCCTACAGAAAACATTTTGGACTAGCAACAGAAGTTCCTGATGAAAAAGCATCACTTACTACCAAAGTTGATGATACTGTCCTTTCTTATATTTCAAAAGATGAAACAGGAGAAAAAGATGCACAAGGATTAAATGAAGAAATGGATTTATCTAATGTAACAGGACTTCTTGATGAAGGATTAGCAAAGTTACCTATTCCAGATATTTTTAGTACGATACTTCGTTATGCAATTGATAATGGAGCCAGTGATATACATATTGAACATATTGGTACTGCAGTACGTGCGCGTGTCAGAATGGATGGACAATTAGAAACAATTACGACACTTCCGATGAAGATGCATCCAATGCTTGTCGCACGTATCAAGATTTTATGTTCTATAAAATTAGATGAAAAGAGAAAGCCTCAAGATGGACGATTTAGTACCAAATTTGGTGATCATACTATCGACTACCGTGTATCAACGTTTCCTGGGTATTATGGAGAAAAGGTGGTGCTCCGTATTTTGGATAGTTATAAGGGAGTACGACCAATTGATACGCTTGGATTTGGTGAGCAACAAATGAAAGAAATTCGTGATGCACTCGCAAGGCCATATGGAATGATCCTTATTTGTGGGCCTACAGGAAGTGGAAAGACCACGACGTTGTATTCAATGTTAAATGAAATAGACCGTGAACACAGAAATGTAGTGTCTCTTGAAGATCCAATAGAATACAATGTACCGTCAATGAATCAATCACAAGTATTCCCAGAGATTGGCTATACGTTTGCTTCAGGACTGCGTTCAATACTACGTCAAGATCCTGATGTTATTATGGTTGGAGAAATTCGTGATGCAGAAACTGCGCAACTTGCAATTCAAGCCGCACTCACAGGACACTTAGTATTTTCAACAATTCACACGAATACGGCAATAGGAGTTGTTACACGTTTACTTGATATGGGTATAGAGCCGTACCTTATTGCACCTACAATTATTGCAACGATTGGACAACGTCTTGCACGACAAATTGCAGAAGGATGTGCAGAAACTGTACAAATGACTACAGGTCTTACTGAAATAGTGCAAGAATCATTTAAAGATTTACCCGATGAATTCAAAAAGAATCTTCCATTGGATAAACCACTTCATGAAGCAAAAGGAAATGCACAATTTGCAAATGGCATGAAAGGACGAGTTCCAGTATTTGAAGTTCTTACGTTTACACAACCAATTGAAGAAGCAGTACTTCATAGTAAAGGTGAAGAAGAGATTTGGAAATTAGCACGTGCAAATGGCATGATTACCATGAAAGAAGATGCAATTATTAAATGCATTAATGGCCTTATTCCGTTTGTCGAAATTAATGAACTTTAAAACAAAGAAATTGAATGATTACTAGTGACTTAGAAAAAATATTGACTTTTATATAAATATGTGCTATTATTTATATAAATAAAAGTTCTTTTATAACTCCTTACAGGAAGGATAATAGACATGGAAAACAATGGAACTATTGGAGTCCTTAAGGTCAGAAGAAGAAGACTCATCATCCCTGCGTGTGACGGTACTCGCGTTTTTTCAGAAATGAGAAAAGAGTATGGTGAAATCTATTTTGTAGACCAGCAAACCGTACAAAAAAACCATGTAACAAAAAAAGTCATAGTGGATGTTTACAAGTCGGTGTGTGATGCAACGTTTGTGCAGATGCTCGCCCCTTTTGGAAATGATCTCGATAGATTTTGCTTGACTCAACATCAGATTGACTTTTTTTTCAGGCGTCACTACTATACCTGCTCCTTTTTCAAAGCACCGTACGGAATCTTTTTCCTTCTCAAGGAAAAAGATCAGTATGTCCTCGCAAATATACGCTTACACACATTTCATTATTTGTCTGGGCTGATATTTCCCCTTGATCACCCTTTCATTTGGCTTGCTGAGCATAACCCTCTTTTAGTTTTACCACAACAAGTGGTTTGATTTTATGGTCAAATGATTTCTAGATATTTAGTACCTCTGACCAATTTGGTCCGAGGTACTTTTTCATGACGGCAGAAATGAAAAGTAGAATAGTTAAATTATAGAAAAATCTAACTTATAAAATCTGTGTCATATTTTTCTATTAACTGAAGTTATTGTCTGTAAACTATCTTAATTGTGGGTTGTTCAATTGTTTTCCATAACTTGCTTGTTATACTGATATCATGAACTACGAGACAGAACTTGATGACCTCATCATGACACTTGTGAAAGAGGCAGGATCAGATCTTCATTTAACATCAGGATCATTCCCAACACTTCGTGTTAGTCGTGATCTCATTCCTCTTACGCGTAAAAAAGAATTGACAGGAGAAGATACGCTCGGATTTTTACGTGTTATGGTTGGGGAAAAGACACTTACAAATTTTGTAGTAAGTCAGGAGTTAGATTTTTCATATGAACATAAAAAAGAATACCGTCTTCGAGGAAATGCATCATTTCAACGAGGATTTATTTCTGTAGCCCTTCGTCTCATTCCAAAAGTTCATGCAATAGCAGAACTTAATCTTCCAGAGCAAATCGTAGCAATTGCACGTGAAAGACAAGGTTTTTTCCTTGTTGTTGGTCCTGTTGGACAAGGAAAATCTACAACACTTGCATCAATGATTGGGCTTATTAACAGTGAAGCAAAGCGTCACATTGTTACCATTGAAGATCCAATTGAATTTCGTTTTGATCAAGATAAATCACTCATTGAACAACGTGAAGTCGGTGTTGATACCAAAGATTTTAATACTGCACTTAATCATGTTTTTCGTCAGGACGCAGATGTGATTATGATTGGAGAAATGCGTGATAAAGAAACCATTTCTGCCGCAGTCACTGCTGCAGAAACAGGTCACCTTGTTTTCTCTACAATTCATGCAAACTCTGCCGCACAAACAGTAGATCGTATTATAGATAGTTTCCCTGCAGATCAACAAGATCAGATTCGTCTTCAACTCGCATCATCTCTTATTGGTATTTTGTCCCAACGTCTTGTTCCTCGTGTGTCTGGTGGACTTATTCCTGCATTTGAACTTCTCTTAAATACTCCTGCAGTATCAAATCTTATACGTGAACGTCGTACGCATGAAATTGATGTGATTATTGAGACTGGTTCACAAGATGGTATGATAGATCTTGATAGAAATCTTGCAGAATTGGTACGTAAAGGAGAAGTTACTAAAGATGATGCACGTTCATTTGCACGCCGCCAAAATATATTTGATCGTCTTATCTAATTTACGTTTATGCTTTTTCACTATACCGCGATACAAGGAGATGGAACGAAAATAGAAGCAGACGTTGATAGTTATTCTTTGGATACGGCGATAGATTTACTACAAAAAAGAGGACTCAGTATTGTTGATATCAAAGAAAAAACTGAAACGACACAATTACAACTTTTTACAGGATTTTCTTTATTTAAACCAAAGGTAAAATCAAAAGACGTCGTTATCTTTTCTCGTCAGGTAGCAACACTATTTGAAGCAGGAGTTTCTGCACTTAAAGCATTTCGACTTCTTGCATCAGAAAACGAAAGTAAAGCATTACAAATAGAATTGACACATGTAGCAGATGATATAGAAGCCGGAGTTTCTCTCTCAGATGCACTCGGTAGACGTCCAGAACTTTTCTCTACTTTTTATGTAAATATGGTAAAAGCAGGAGAAGAAAGTGGAAAATTAAATGAAACCTTTTTATTTTTGGCAGATTACTTGGATCGTGATTATGAATTACATCAAAAAGTAAAAAAAGCCCTCACGTATCCAACATTCGTTGTGGGAACATTTATTGCCATTATGATTGGAATGTTCACCTTTGTGATTCCAAAAATGGCTGCTCTTTTTGCCGATAATGATGCAACACTTCCTCTTGTTACAAGAATAGTGCTGGGTATTTCTGATATCTTTGTAAAATATGGACCAATCACTTTTCCTTTACTTGTGGTAGCAGGTTGGTTTTTCTATAGATGGTCAAAAACAGAGATGGGGACTCGTAAAATTGATGAGTTAAAGACAAAGACACCAGTTCTTAGAACTCTCTATCAAAGAATATTTCTAACGCGCTTAGCAGATAACATGAATACTATGCTTACAAGTGGAGTACCTATTGTAAAATCTATTGATATTACTGCTGCCGTTGTTGACAATGTTGTTTTTAAAGATCTCCTTAATCGTGTATCACAAAAAGTGCAAGGTGGTACTGCTTTTTCAAAGGCACTATACGAAGAGCCGTTAGTCCCAAATATTCTCATTCAAATGGTACATATTGGTGAAGAGACAGGAGAAATAGGGTATATTTTAAAGACACTTGCTACATTTTATAAGCGAGAACTAGATACAAGTATTGATAATGTTATTGGTCTTATTGAGCCTGCGATGATTGTAGGCTTGGGTATTGCGGTTGGTATCCTTGTGTCGTCTGTACTTTTGCCTATGTATACACTTTCTTCTGCTATAAGTTAATCTTATCCCCATATTCCCTTGTAGACCATCCCTCTTAGGATTATACTTACTTACATCTACTAAAAGATAGAAAAATTATGTCACACACATTTATGAAAAAAGGTTTACGTGGGTTTACGCTTATTGAACTTTTGGTGGTTATTGCAATCATAGGATTACTATCAACTGTAATTGCGGCACCTATTCAAAATGCACGAAAGAAAGCAAAAGATGCAAAGAAAATGGCAGAATTGAAAGCCGTACAGTCAGGACTTGATCAATATGCAGAAGCAAATGGTCAATATCCTGCAACATTAGGGGCACTTGTTCCTCAATATATGCCTCGCTTACCTACTTTTGCATCTAGTAGTGCTGCAATTCGTGATCGATTCGCATATGTAGTCTATACAGGTACACCAACAAATGGTTCAGCAACACGGTTCGGGTATCACTTAGGCGTTCATCTTGATGTGTTTGCAGAACCACTTAACAATGATGATGACTGTACAGGTTCTACAGTAGGGACATCTATTACTCCTCCTGCTTGTGTATGGTATAACTCTGGTGCTGCAATAACTGCTAGTTATCCAGATTGGGTAAGTGGAATGACAGGGACAGCAACTAATGCGGACTTTGATGGAAGTGAAGCAGGGGATACAACATGTACCAACTCTACACAATGTGTATTTGATATAGCAGGCCAATACTAAGGTTTTCTACTTGTGTTTTACGTTCTATCTTTTCTCTTTGGTGCATCAATTGGAAGTTTTGTTCTTGTGATTGCGACACGACTTAACGTTGCACCTATACTGAAATCACGAAGTAAGTGCCTCTCATGCGGAGAGGCACTTCGTGTATATGATCTGATTCCATTTTTCTCGTATATCTTTTTACGAGGTAAATGTCGTTATTGTTCATCACCATTTGGATTCACATCATTAAGTATTGAAATAGTGTACGGTGTACTATACGTAGCCTTGTACCATTTTTTCCTCTTAGGAGAACATAGTCAGATAGGTATAGTGTTTTGGCTTCTTTATTATTCATTACTTTTTATCGTTATGGGAGTGATTGCACTGTATGATCTGAAACATACATATTTACCAGTGCCTTATTTATTAGGATATTGTGTGTTGACCTTAGGTATGCTTTCTATACGGTACATGCAAAATGGAACAGGATTTACATTACTTGCTCCAGTTGTTGTTGCTCTTCCTTTTATGCTTCTTTGGCTTGTATCACGGGGTAAATGGCTTGGATTCGGTGACGTTATCCTTTTCTTAGGAGTTGGCGCATTCTTCGGTATTGAACAAGGCTTTGCAGTGCTTTTACTTTCTGTATGGATGGGAGCACTTGTCGGTGTTGTTGAATATTTCGTTTATCAGAAAAATCTTAAAAGTAGAGCACTTCCGTTTGTACCATTTATTATTATTTCGTTTATTATTGTTTTGTTCACAGACATAGACATCTTTTCCATCGCGTCATTGTTTGCTTAGTGGTACTATTATCATATGGATTTCTCTCTTAAGTACCCGAAAGTGCGAGGATTTACGTTTATAGAATTACTTGTATCTCTTGCAATTATGGGGCTTATGATGACAATACTTTTATATCGCTATCCTGATACTGTAGTTCGTTTATCTCTTGCAAATGTTAGCCATACAACATCTCTTTTAATTCGAGAAGCACAGGTGCGTGGAAGTGCTATTGATTCAGTTAATAGTTCATTAGGAGGATATGGAGTGCGTGCATCACTTGCAACGCCAAGTAAACTAACATTGTTTGGTGATCTCATTGATATTAATGTTCCAAAACCATATGGTGTATATATAGGAGATGGTTTATACGAAACATCTCCAATTGATGAAACAAAAAGTGAAACTAGGTTTCCAACAGGATATTCTTTTTCAAAATTATGTGTGATACCAACAGGTCAAACAACATTTGTGTGTAATAGTAATTATTCTCCAAGTATTCAAACACTTACTGTATCATTCGTTCGTCCAAACCCTCAACCTTATATTTATATTAATGATTCAAAGGTAACTAATTTTACTGCAGGGTGTATAGAACTTATTTCGTATAAGGCTCCGTTAGTTGGACATGTACGTTCGGTACAAGTTTTTAACTCAGGGATGATACGAACATATACAAGTGGATGTAATTAATTCTATGAAAAAAATAATCTTTACCACATCATTACAAAACCCGAGAGGATTTACTCTTGTAGAACTTTTGATTAGTATGGTTATTTTCACTTCAGTAATCACGATTGCAACAGGGGCTCTTTTTTCTGCACAGACAATAAATACACGTCTTGAACAAACACAGTTAATATTAGATGGTGTAAACCTTGCTGTAGAAGTAATGGCTCGTGATATTCGTTATGGTTCAGAGTTTCATTGTGATACAGTTATTCCTGCATCATCAATTCCAATGACACGTACTAGTTGTCCATATGCAAATGGAGGAACTGTGATTATTTTGAGACCTTCAGTTGTGCTCTCTGGATCTAATGATCAAGCATCAGATCGAATAATGTACTATCTTTCAAACGGTATTGTCTATAAAGATGAGTATAAAGAGGGTGTTATTGGAAATAAAATAACCTATCAGGTAACACCAACAGATGTGAATATTACAACACTTGCTTTCTATGTTACAGGTTCTGAAAATACATCAGCAGGAAATATTGTGCAACCACTCGTAACACTTGTACTCTCAGGAGTTACTGTTCCCGGTAAGACAAAAGTTACTCCCGTACAATTTACGATACAAACTAGTGTATCTGCTCGTGCGCTTGATATTTAAAATTATGAGACTTTCTTTCTTATCACAATTACAAAATAGAGTACGAGGGTTTACTCTCATCGAAACACTCGTCTCTGTTTTTATTATTACAACAGTAATTTTAGGGCCTCTTACGGTTGCATCAAATGCCTCAACATATGCACGGCAAACAAAAGATACTATGACGTCTGTTTATCTTGCTCAAGAAACACTCGAGTTACTTCATCATGTGCAAGATTCTATCTATCTTGAATGCGGTTCACAGACAAGTTCTAATTGTCTTCCACAAAATGGAGAGACACCCAGTGAAGCAGCATGGAGAATATTTAGAGCACGATTAGGATATAACTCGCAAGGGGTATCATGTTATGCCATTGATAATCCGTCAGGGTGTACGTACGATTTTATTGATATGACGACTGATGAAAGTGCTAATCCAAGTAAATATAGTAGTAATGGAAATTCCTGTGCAACATTATCAATAAGTATAGATCATGTGTATGTATGTACTGGTGTCCACGGAACTGGTTTTACCCCTACGTCATTTTCTCGAACACTTACTCTTACATCACTTAAAACATTTTCTGGTGGTGATGAAGATTATAATGACGATTTACGCGCCACGGTCACTATTTCATTTAAGCGACCAAATGGATATACACGAAGAATAAAAGTAGTTGATTTTTTCCACGCACGCGCATAATCATATGAAATTATTTATATTTTTACAACATAAATTACGTAAACAAAAAGGTTTTATTCTTCCGCTTACACTCCTTGTGTGTACTATTATTTTAACTGTTGCGACAGGTATTTCCGTTATCTTGGCCAAAGAGTTGTATTTTTCTCGAGTATCTCGTGATAGTCAACTTGCGTACTATGCAGCAGATACTGCAATGATGTGTGCACTTATGGTTGATGGAAAATATATTGATCCAACAACAGGATTGGGTATTTTTCCATACAGTGCAGTGTTAGATGCAACAACAGAAATGAATACTGTATTAGAAAAGGTAAATCTACAAAGACAATTACGTAATTTACCAAATCTTGTACTTGATGATATTAAGTGTGCTACTGCTCCTATATTTGATACTGCTATTTCTTCATTTACAACATCAGCATTTTCTCGTACCAACTCAGGTGGTGAACAAGAAAATGGTAAAACATCAACGTATACCATGCGAATGGATTTGGGAGATGGTACTGCACGTTGTGCATCAATTCTTATTTCAAAGACAGGTAAATATAGACAAATTATTGCACGAGGATTTGCTGGATGTGAAGGCGTTGCTCATAATATAGAGCGTGCAGTTATTAATACAACAGAGGTCAGATAATCCTAATTTAACGAGTATTTACAAGCCTTTTATGTTATAATGGATGTATGAATAAATCTTCTGCAGAAAGGAGAATTAAGGAGTTGAGGGCTTCTCTTGAGCATCATCGAGTCTTGTACCATGTCCATGATACTCCAAAAATTAGTGATGAGGCATACGATAGTTTACTACGAGAATTAGAATCTCTTGAAAAAAAATTTCCAGAGTTTGACTCTCCACTTTCTCCAACACACCGTATTGGTGGAGAAATACTTCCACATTTCAAAAAAGTTACACATACAGTTTCCCAATGGAGTTTTGATAATGTCTTTAATCTTGAAGAATTGAGAAAATGGGAAGATAGAAACATAACACTTTTAGAAAAAGCACATATCACTATAAAACCTTCCTATGTTGCAGAAATAAAAATTGATGGACTTAAAGTTGTGCTCACATATGAAAAAGGGAAATTTGTTCGTGGAGCAACACGAGGAGATGGTCAGATTGGTGAAGATATAACAGAGAATTTAAAAACTGTAAAATCAATCCCACTTGTTTTAAAAGATGCAGTCTCGATGACTGTTATTGGCGAAGCATGGATGAAGAAAAAGGATTTAGAGAAAATAAATAAAGAACGTGAAAAAAATAAATTACCACTGTATGCAAATACACGTAATTTTACTGCAGGAACATTACGACAACTAGATCCAAAAGTTGTTGCAAAGAGAAATATACAAATATTTGCATATGATATAGAAGGATTATCCATAGAAACTCAAGAAAAAGAATTAGTACTCTTAGAAGAGTATGGATTTCTTGTTAATAAAGATCGATCTGTATGCACAACATTAGACGATGTAGAAAAGTTTTATAAAAAATGGGTAAATAAAAGACATAATGAAAATTATGGTATTGATGGTTTAGTAATAAAAATAAATGAACGAACATTGTGGGATACACTTGGCTATACAGCAAAATCTCCACGAGGTGGTATTGCATACAAGTTTCCAGCAGAAGAGGTTGCAACAAAGTTACTTGCTATTACAGTACAAGTCGGTCGTACAGGTGCTATTACACCAGTTGCAGAGTTATCTCCTGTACTTCTTGCAGGTTCTACAGTAAAGCGCGCGACCCTTCATAATGGTGATGAAATTAACCGTCTTGATGTTCGTGTTGGAGATACTGTTGCATTGCGTAAAGCAGGAGATGTTATACCAGAGATTTTTGACGTCTTTAAAGATTTACGTCCCAAAAATGCAAAAGTTTTTATTATGCCAAAGAATTGTCCGTCATGTGGTTCAGTATTGGAAAAAATTATCATTGGAAAAGAATTATCTGCCGCGCTTTATTGTCGTAATAAAAATTGTCCTGCACAACATGTAGAAGGCCTCATTCATTTTGTAAGTAAAAAAGGTATGAATATTGAAGGTCTTGGAGAAAAGATTGTTGAAACATTTCATGATTTAGGACTCATTAATGATTTTCCATCCATATTTACGTTGAAAAAAGAAGACATTGAAGGATTGGAAGGTTTTGGAGAAAAAAGTGCGGACAATATTATTACATCAATTGATGGAGCACGTAAAGTTCCATTGCACAGATTTGTATATGCATTAGGAATTCGTCATGTAGGAGAACAAACAGCAAAAGATATTGCAAAACATTTTCGTTCGCTTGCTCGAATACAAGATGCAACTTTTGATGAATTATCTTCTGTTGAAGGAGTAGGGGAAAAAGTTGGAAAAGAAGTAAATACATATTTTTCATTACCTGAAACAAAACAACTATTGAAACGTCTTTGTAAAGAAATAACTCTTCTTGATGAAGAGATACTTCCCGATGGAAAATTATTTAATAAACTATTTGTAATTACAGGAACACTCCCTACACTTTCCCGTGATGAAGCAAAAGTATTGATTGAGAAAAATGGGGGAAGAGTTCAAACCAGTGTTTCCACAAGAACAAGTTATCTTCTTGCAGGTGAAAATGCAGGCTCAAAATTAACAGATGCAGAAAAAATAGGAACAGTAATTATCACTGAAGATGAATTAAAAAGCATGTTATAATTGCCACATATGTCAATAACATTAGAGGAACTAGACAATATATCGACTCTTGCCCGTATCGATATTACTTCTGTAGAAAAACCAAAAATGCTTGCCGATATGCAGGCGATTGTAGAGTATATTTCTGAAATTAACTCTGTTAAAGGATCGGTAGATACGATAATAAACTCACATCATAATATTACCCGTGAAGATGTAGTTACTCATACTACTGGTGATACTACAGAAGTATTACTTAGTGAAGCACCAAGTATTGAAAACGGGTATGTGAAAGTAGAGCAAGTATTCAAATAGGTGACAGATAACGAAGTGAGAGAAAATACCAAGATGCAAAAAACACTGAAACAATTACATGAAGAATTAAAATCAGGAACTCTTACAGTAGATGATTTGGTTTCATCGTATAAAAAAGTAATTAATGAAAAAGATGGAGAAATACATGCATTACTAGGTATGTATTCTGATTCATTAGTAGCATCACAAATTACAAAGGCAAAAGAAATGTTTGCAAATGGTACTGCGACTGTATTAACTGGTATACCTATTGTTTTAAAAGATAATATTTTGGTGAAAGGTGAGTATGCAACTGGTGCTTCAAAGATTTTGGAAAACTATGTAGCAACATATGATGCAACTGTGGTAACACGATTAAAAGAAGCAGGTGCAATACTACTTGCACGTGCAAATATGGATGAATTTGCGATGGGTGGTTCAACGGAAAACTCTGCATTTGGTGTTACCAAAAATCCTTATGATCTCACAAAAGTATCTGGTGGATCATCCGGTGGGTCTGCTGCAGTTGTCGCGTATGGTGGAGTTCCTGTTTCTCTTGGATCAGACACTGGAGGGTCTATTCGTCAACCTGCATCTTTTTGTGGTGTTGTAGGATTAAAGACTACGTACGGTGATGTATCACGCTATGGTCTTATGGCAATGGGAAGTTCTCTTGATCAGATTGGACCATTTGGAAAAAGTGTAGAAGATGTAGAGGAAGTATACAAAATTATTAGTGGTTATGATGTACACGATAGTACTTCACTTAAAGACGGAGAGCGAGGAATCAAGAACGAAGAACAAATAAAAAAAGTTATTGGTGTACCACGAGATTTTATTAATCGTGACGGTATCGATAAAGAGGTAATTACAAACTTTAATGAATCTCTTGAAAAATTAAAAAAATCTGGATATCTTATAAAAGATATTACAATTCCAAATCTTGAGAAAGCATTGTCAGTGTATTACATTATTATGCCAGCAGAAGTTTCCAGTAACTTAGCACGATACGATGGTATCAGGTACGGGTTGTCTCGTGGTGGAGAAACGAGTATTCGTAGTTACTTTGAATCTCGGACTGCAGGATTTGGTGAAGAAGTTCGTCGTCGTATTTTATTAGGTACATATGTGCTTTCTTCTGGATATTATGATGCATATTATAATAAAGCAAATATTGTGCGTGCAATGCTTACCGAAGAATTTGTAAAAATATTTAAAGATGTAGATGTAATTGCAACACCAACTTCTCCAGTTCCTGCATTTGGAATTGGAGAAAAAACAAAAGATCCACTTGCAATGTATTTGGCAGATATTTTTACAGTACCTGCAAACATTGTTGGAGTTCCTGCAATTTCAATTCCGAGTGGAAAAACAGAAAAAGGTCTTCCTTTTGGCATGCAGTTTACAGCAGCACATACTCGTGAGGATGTACTATTCACTATCGGTAAAGATTTTGAAAAGTTATAATATACGTAGGTTATTCCAATGTATTCATTCTCCATAGATTATCTTTTTAATAGAGTGTACGACGTATTGCTTTGGATAAAGTATGTTTGGCTTTTTGGTATTTTACGTATTGATCCACAGGCATATTTGGATGCACATATAGATAGAACATGGGATGGACTTCGTGATAGAGGATGGTTTGATAGTTATTTAGCCCACAAGAGTGATACGATGTTACCTGCAGATGTGCATGTATCTTTATGGCAAAGAGTTCTTGAAAAGTTTGGATATAAACTTCCTGATTCTGATAATGACGGTATTCCAGATGTTACAGATCCTAGTCCGTATGATTCTCATAATTTATCACAAGCAGCATTAAAAGAGCGTTATCAAGAAGATTACACGTTATGGGATAACATTAGAGATATTTTTGGTATTGGTCCAAAAGAAACTGATGGTGATGGAGTTCCAAATAGTTATGAATCTTCTCATGGTATGGATCCAAATAACCCTGATTCTGATAGAGATGGATTATTAGATGGTGAAGAATTACGTATAGGTACTGACCCACTTAATAATGATACAGATCATGATCTCGTACTAGATGGTCGCGATGAAGCACCACTTGATTCTTCTGTATCATCAATTGGTCCTGATTCTGATGGTGATGGAGTGAGTGATAAAATCGAGAAATCACTTGGGACTGATATCTATAAAAAAGACTCTGATAGCGATGGTATTCCAGATTCTATGGATACGTACCCACTTGATGCAAATAATCTCAGTCAGGCACCTTCTTTTGATATTACAAAACATGTTGATGGGTTACATCTTTCCATACAAAATCCTATTCTTGCTCTTGTTGCAGATTTTTTGTCTATACTCACCATTCTCATTCTTCTTGTTCTTGTTTATGCTTCTGTGCGGTGGTTTATACAATTTGTAGGTTCACTTAATCATTATGAACATCATTTTATCGATACTCATAAACATAAAGGCGGTAGTTTTCATACTATCAAAGATGAAAGTATGCCTGCAGGTATTCCGAATCTTCCTGTTGCAGAAGTTGGTGCTCCAATTGCACCCCCACAAGTAGAAGAATTTAAAAATCATCCACGTTTTGCAATTATTGAAGGATATTTGAGTAGTACAAGTGAAGCATTATGGAGGATAGGAATATTAGAAGCAGATAATTTACTCCATGATGTATTAGTAGAAAAAGGATATACAGGAACTGATATGTCAGAACTTCTTAAACAGGCACACTTCAAAACAATTGATCTTGCATGGGACGCACATAAAATACGAAATAGAATTGCACATGAGGGTTCAGCATTTGTACTTACAGAACGTGAAGCAAGACGTGCATTTACGTTGTATGAATCTGTGTTTAAAGAATTGAAAGTGATTAAGTAGTACTTGTTTATAGCCGTTAATTGTGGTATTATATTTGAACTTCATTGAAGTTTATATAGCGGAGTGGAGTAGAGGTAACTCACGAGGCTCATAACCTCGGGACACCAGTTCGATTCTGGTCTCCGCAACAAGTAGTGCTACGTGACAAACACCAGGGAAGAAGCGCCCGCCACGTAGTGGCGGGCGCTTCTTCCCATTAACATAAGTACTATCTTTTATCGGGCTTATGGGTTACAGTTATTAAATAAAAATATGTCAGTGTAGCTCAGTTGGTTAGAGCGAAGGACTCATAAGCCTTAGGTCGGAGGTTCGATCCCTCCCACTGACACCCGTTTATACGGATTCTAGTTTTTTGCTAGAATGTGCAAGTAAGATTACAATCATGCAGTCGTAGCTCAGCTGGTTAGAGCACCGCCCTGTCACGGCGGGGGTCGTGGGTTCAAATCCCATCGACTGCGCAAAAAGTAACTGACCTATATCAGTTGCGTTGGGATTTGAATAGGGGTTGCGAAATTACTTCGAGCCTGCCTCGCCGTTAGGCGGGCAACGCGAGGCAGGTTTGCGACCAAATCCTATCACTAGTAGTATTTGCATATTTTTCTCGACCATGTTAGATTTCACAATATTATATGCAAATGTCAATTAACCTCTTCCACATAGTTGTCTTAATTTTTCGTACTTTTTGGATGGTACTCATCTCTCTTTTTATCTGGGTGAAAGGGTTTCCTCTTGTTCAACAACTTTTTTCAATAGTATTGCATATTATCGTTATCGGTTCTTTTATAGTAAGTATCTTTACGCAAAATCTCACTATGTTTGTGATATCAGGAGCCTTTCTTTTTCCATTTCCATATTCTATTGTATTACTTGCTATAGGATGTAGTTTCTTGCTTGCTATCTAAGTGTAAAGTTTTATTGTAAAGGTTTTTCTGTTAGAATCGTTGTATGAAATATCAAGTGCTTATTTTTTATAAATACATAACAATAGAAAATCCTCTAGAATTACAAAAGAAGTATTTAGAACTTTGTACACGTTTTAAGTTGAAAGGTCGTACGATTATTGCACAAGAAGGAATCAATTCTACATTAGAAGGAACTGTAGAAGATACAGAAAATTTTTTGAAAGAATTTTTACAAGATTCACGATTTTCAGATATTTTTGTAAAGAGAAGTGAGGGGACAGGAAATTCATTTCCAAAACTTTCTGTAAAAGTACGTCCAGAAATTGTGGCAACTCGTTTTCCACCTGAGATTGATCCTCGTATACAAACTGCTCCTTATCTTTCACCAGAGGAATTACATACATGGTATGAAAAGAATGAAAATTTTGTTGTTGTGGATATGCGTAATTCATATGAATTTTCGTCAGGACATTTTAAGAACTCTCTTGATACAAAGATGGACGCATCTCGTGAACTTCCAGAAAAGATAGATACCATTAAAGATAAAACACAAGGGAAAAAGATTCTCACAGTATGTACTGCGGGTGTACGATGTGAAAAAATGTCTGCATATTTACTGCACGCAGGATTTAAAGATGTCTATCAATTAGACGGAGGAATGCATAGTTATATAGAGAAATATCCTGACGGACATTTTGAGGGAACACTTTTTACTTTTGATAATCGTCTCGTGATGGATTTTGGTGGTAATAGGAAAATAATTGGTAGATGTAAACGTTGTGATGACAAAACAGAGCAATATCAAAACTGTGCAAATGCAGAATGTAATATGCTCTTCTTAATTTGTAATGACTGTATGTCATCTGAAGGTCCAGGATTCTGCAGTGAAAAATGTGAAAAATCCCCCGCACGAGTAGTACAAAGAGTGAGAGGGTAAACTATGCTAGTATAGTATGTATGAATATACAAGAACTCATCTCCTACATTGCAAAGCGGTATCAATTTACTCCAGAGAAATACCCAGAAATAAAAGATATGACAGAAGAAGAGAAATTATCTTTTGCTATCAGGCATTTATCTATTCATTTTTCAAAAACAGCAGGTAAAGTTGCAACAGTGAGTGAGGCACGTGATCATGGTGGAGAAATTGATTTTGAGAGTCTTAAGGTTGATGTTGCAAAGTCTCTTCTTAATACATTACGACTTGCAGAACTAGTAAAGGTTTCAAGTGATGAATTAGAGTCAATGATAAAAGCATACGTTAAGTAATAAGATTCCCCAGTCTTTGTATTTTTAAAATAAAAGTACCAAGAAATAATAAGTAATCTTCTATTTGACAAAAAGGTTATAGTTTGCTATAATGGGTATATTATTTCCTTTATGGATATCCTCCGTGTAGTCAGTTTTATTTGACGCGTTGTGGCTAACCATACATCTATCTCCTCGATAGACATAACTTCATCGAAGAAGTTGAGCGCAAATAATTAACTTAATTACAACAAAATATGTATACCATCACTACTGGTGGGTCTACGGACTCACGCAATCGTTCTCGTTCGTCAGGTTCTCGTTTCTCTTCACCATCACGGTCTCGTTCATCATCTGAGAGGTTTTCTCGCGGTCAATCACGAGGAGGTTCTCGAGGTGGTTTTTCTCGTGGAGGAGGGCGTCCTCTTAATCCAAAGCGTGGATTTAAAAAGGATTATATCGACGAAAAACTTTTTATTAACAAAGAAGCAGGAGTTACAGAAACAGATCATTATAAACCGACTCACAAATTTACAGACTTCGGTATTGCTGAGATGTTATCTGCTAACTTAACTGCAAAAGGTCTCATTAGTCCATCTCCAATTCAAGACCAAGCCATTCCTGTGGTATTACAAGGAGGAGATGTTATCGGTATTGCAAGTACAGGTACAGGAAAGACTGCTGCATTTCTTATTCCTCTTATCAATAAACTTGTGGCAAATAAAGACCACAAGATTATGGTTCTTACACCAACACGTGAACTTGCACAACAAGTAGAAGCAGAATTCGTCGCATTTACTCGTGGCATGAAATTATTCTCAGTATCATGTGTAGGTGGAGCACCAATTATGCGTCAAATTAAAGAACTTGAACTCGGTGTTCATGCTGTTATCGGCACACCAGGACGTGTCAAAGATCTTATTGAGCGTGGAAAGATAAATATGAATTATTTCGATAGTATTGTTCTTGATGAAGCAGATAGAATGCTTGATATGGGATTCATAGACGATATGCGTTCTATCTTAGGTGCAATGCCAAAGACAAAGCAAGGACTGTTTTTCTCTGCGACATTTTCACCAGATATTAAACGTCTTTGTAGTGACTTCTTACAAAATCCAGTAACTGTTTCTGTAAAGTCACGTGACACTGCTGCATCTGTTATGCAAGATGTGGTTCGTGTTCAAGGAGATGGAGAAAAAATAGAAGCATTACATGGAATACTCCTTAAACCAGAATATGGAAAGGTACTTATTTTCCGAGAAATGAAGCGTCATGTGGATGGCCTTGCAGAAGAATTAAACAAGCGTGGATTCAAAGCGCTTGCATTACATGGTGATATGCATAATCGTGAACGTGAACGTGCGGTAAAAGCACTTGAAACAGGAAAGGTACAAGTAGTGATTGCAACTGACGTTGCAGCACGTGGACTTGATATCTCTGATATTTCACTTGTGATTAACTACGATATTCCAAATAATTACGAAACATACATTCATCGTATTGGTCGTACAGGACGTGGAACAAAACTCGGTCACGCACTTACCTTTGTCCCAAAAAGATAACTCTTTTGCAAAGAGAAATAAAAAAAGTATGCCGTAGGCATACTTTTTTTATTGACAAACTATGTTATTTATTATAGTTTAATATCAAACTTTCAGTATTCACTGTTAAGTATTAATTCTTGTAAAAGGAGCGACAATAATGGATATTTTGAATATTCTTCAAATTGTCTCGTCGTATGTTTGCAGTTTTGCTTTATTGGTAGCAACTCTCTTGATCAATTACAAAGATCATGTGAAGGTTGAATCAAAACACCTATTCGGAAAAACAATATCTGCACTTCTTGTGGGTAGTGGTATCTACATTATCACAAGTTCTATAAGTAAGGTAGATATTCCTTACTTTAGTTATGTAGTATTGTTTGGAGTTTCGGTTTTTGCTGTATGGGTCTTGTGGTATGTGGTCCTTTATGGGTTGTATGTTGATTACTTTTTCTGTACACCCATTGGTCTGCGGTGTCATGCTTGGTATAAGAAAAAGTATGCACCGAAAACAGTATGGGATTGTATATTTCCTAAGAAGCATAACCCATGGTATCGTTTTCATCGCTGGTTCCTTGGTATTTTTTTAGGATAATAAATATTAATTTTTATAAAGTCTCCGTCACGCGGAGACTTTTTTGCATCTTGTTGTTTATTAAGTTATAGTTATTACATATCAGAAATCAGTATTGATAGATAATGTTACGCATTTATATTTAACTTAAAAACATATAACTAATAACTATGAGTCATTTAACAGAAGGAAATAAAGTTCCACAAGTAATATTTAAAACACGTGTTCGTGATGAATCAGTTGCAGGGGATAATCCATTTCGTTGGCAAGACCTTACAACAGATGATATTTTTAAGGGAAAGAAAGTGGTAGTCTTTTCACTTCCAGGAGCCTTTACTCCGACATGCTCTTCAACACATGCTCCAGGATATGAAGAAAAATATGATGAGTTTAAGAAATTAGGAGTAGACGAAATAATTTGTCTATCAGTCAATGATGCATTTGTTATGTATAATTGGAAAAAGAACTTGAAGATTGAGAAAGTTTTCATGTTACCGGATGGGAATGCTGATTTTACTCGGGCTATGGGAATGCTCGTTAAGAAAGAAAATCTAGGTTTTGGTGAACGTTCATGGAGATATTCTATGTATGTTGATGATGGTATTATCAAAAAGATGTTTATAGAACCAGGAATGTCTGATAATTATGCATCAGATCCATTTGAAGTTAGTGATGCAGATACAATGCTTAACTATTTGAAAATGTCAGGAAAATAAGAGCACTATGAAGCAAATTTTATCAAAAATAAATTATTGGAATCTTGGTGTTGGTATGTTATTTGGGTTTATATTTGGAGTATGTCTTGTCTCATTTCTTGTACCATCAGGATTGGATATGATTCGTGTGTATCATATGGAGCAGTATAGAGATTATAAAAATGGTACTATGATGATGAATCATACATCATCTAGTATTGGTAACAAGTATATGATGGGTACAGTTACATCTGAGAAGCAATTCGTAGAAGATATGATAGAACATCATGAGGCAGCAGTGATTATGGCAAAGCAGGTTCTTATGCTTAACCCACGGGCAGATATAAAAGCATTAGCAGAAGATATCATTACTGCTCAAACAGGGGAAATAAAAATGATGAAAGGTTGGCTTATCAATTGGAAATAACTGGATACAATTATGAAACATGCATTAAATATCACAAATCTTCGTAAAACCTACGAAGGAGGAAAGCAAGCCCTTAAGGGTGTAGACCTACTTATAGAAGAAGGTGAATTTTTTGCATTACTTGGTCCAAATGGTGCAGGGAAGACAACACTCATTAGTATTACTTGTGGACTTGTACAAAAAAATCCAGAAGATGGAAAAGTATTTGTACAAGGACATAATATTGATACAGATGGTGATAATGCAAAAGTAAATATTGGTCTAGTACCTCAGGAATTTAACGCAGACATTTTTACAAAAGTTGAAGATATTCTCTATATTCAAGCAGGGTATTATGGTATTTCTCGTAAGGAAGCAAAAGAACAAGTTGAGATGCTCTTAGAAAAATTATCTTTGAAAGAAAAAAGAAAAAGTACACCAATGGAATTATCTGGTGGAATGAAACGACGTCTTTTAATTGCACGGGCACTTGTACATAAACCAACTTTTCTTTTCTTAGATGAACCAACTGCAGGAATTGATGTAGAACTTCGTCATGAGATGTGGAAGTTTTTACAAGAGTTAAATAAAAGTGGGGTAACTATTGTCCTTACTACACACTATTTAGAAGAAGCAGAAAAATTATGCAAACGTATTGCTATTATTGCGCACGGTGAAATAAAACGTCTCGGTACTATGGAAGAAGTGTGTAATGGTCGGAAATTAGAGGAAGTATACTTAGAAATAACCAAATAACTACTATGACATTTCGCCAAAAATATATTGCATTCCTCACTATCTTTAATAAGGAAGTTATAAAATCAGTTCGTACTTGGAAGACTACTTTTTTACCTGCAATTATTACAACAGTACTATACTTTCTTATTTTTGGAACATTTATTGGTTCTCAAATAAAGTCCATCGGTGGTGCGTCATATATGTCATTCATTGTTCCTGGCCTTGTGATGATGTCTATTTTTATGAATTCTTTTCAAAGTATGCTTTTTAAGTTTTATTTTTTGAAATTTCAAAAAACTATTCATGAAATTCTCATCTCTCCAATGCCTGCATGGCTTGTGGTGTTCAGTTATATAGCATGTTCTGTATTTAACGGGGTTATTATAGGCACTCTTGTTTTTGCTAGTGCATATTTTTTCGAAACGATTCCTGTGGCACATCCATTTCTTGCATTATTAATTGTACTTTTAGTTGCAACTTTTTTTGCATTACTCGGTCTTATCAATGCTGTCTATGCAAAGACATTTGAGGATATGAGTATAGCCCAGACTTTTGTACTTACGCCACTTACATACTTAGGAGGAATTTTTTATTCTATTACATTACTTCCAAGTATTTGGCAAACAGTATCTCACTTTAACCCAATACTTTATATGATAAATGCATTTAGATATAGCATACTTGGGTTTTCTGATATCTCGCTCATGACTTGTTTATTAGTAATCTTAGGAGGAATAGTTATTGCATTTTCTTGGGTATTATATCTCTTTAAAACAGGGCGTGGACTTAAAGCATAGTATGTTTGGTATACTTTTCCTTATATGGAAAAGAGAGACCAGATGAAACAGATACGAGATGAATTGCTTGATTTTAAGGTATCACCACTATATGTGTATAGAACAGAAAATAACTATTTCCCAGTTATTGGCGAGGGATCACATGACGCAAGAATAGTTTTTATTGGTGAAGCACCAGGGGAGCAAGAAGCAAAAACAGCACGACCATTTTGCGGTAGATCAGGAAAACTACTTGATGAAATGCTCGTATCAATTAATCTAGATAGAGAAAAAGTTTATATCACTAATCTTGTAAAAGATCGCCCACAGAATAATCGTGACCCTAGTTTTGAAGAGATACAATTGTATGCTCCATTTCTTGATAGACAATTAGACATTATACGACCACGAGTTATTATTATGTTGGGGCGTCACAGTATGAATTATTGTTTTGAAAAAGCAGGCATCAAAGAACAATTAGAACCAATAAGTAAAATACATGGGAAAGTTTTTAAAGGAAAATTATCATATGGTGAGGTGATATTACTTCCGCTCTATCACCCAGCATATGCACTTTATAATCCGAATAATAAAGTTACCTTATTTGAAGACTTTAAACACGTACAACAATTTCTCTAGTATTATTTTATTTTCTTGGCAGAGTATTCTATCTTTTTTAAAAATGTTTGGAAGTGATTTATTTTCTTTTCTCCTTGATAAATATCCAAATGCCCACAGATTTTTACGTCAATAACTTCTACTCCAGTAAATCCAAATACACACAGTTTCCAATATGAAAGAAGTGGCATAAAGATGAAATGGTAAAACCATGAAGCACCGCCATTAGTTACAAATATCTTTGCAGTTTTTCCTTTTAGTAATTTTTTTACTTTATGAGGACCAGTAAACTTGTAAGCAAATCCCATCCAAAAGGTAAGATCTGCCCAGTTTTTCATAATTGCCGGAGGAAGTCCCCACCAAATAGGATGTATAACAACGATTTCATGAGCCCAGGCTACTTGTTCTTGGAATTTCTTTTGTATCTTAGAAGGTTTAAATGTTCTAATATTTTCGAAGGTTAAGAGATCTACTGAATATTCTTTTGCATAGAGATCCACAATTTTTATATCATTATATTTTGATTTTTTTGCAACAGTATATGTCTGTGCAATCATATGTGTATGTCCAACAGATGATGGATGTGCAGTTACGATGAGTATATTCATGAGAACAGTATATAAGGACTAGGGATTAGGGACTAGTGGATACAAAATAACAAACCGGCTACGTGCGTGCCGGTTTGGGGTACTGTTACATCCATTTGTTGTCAAAAATGAAATGAACATCACTTTTCCCATCTTCGCCAACTGTATGTTCTTCGCGTATTTCGAAATCTCGTGGAAGAGTGAGGTCACTGTCTGTTCGCACAAAGAAATAATTATTTTTGTTATTATGATTGATTTCACGCAAAATCCAGATCTCATCTAATGGTTGATTATTCCAATAGCGGTGATCTGTAAAAGAATGAATAATTGCATACCTTTTCCCTACACGCATAAATGGTGGTAGAGAAGAATGAGAAAGTCTATGGATTTTTTCAGGTATCCTATTTGCCATTACTTCCTTCATCCATCCAGTTCCTTCCGAAAAGAAAAATGCGGAAAGAAAAATTGAAAGAAAGAATATAGAAACAGAGTCCCCATATTCTTTAAAGAAGAAAGAGACAATAATCAGAGAAAGTATTGCAATTACAATTATTGGTCTTGCAAAGCTTATCCAATGTTTACGTAGTTCTTCATCAGACATTTTTGTGTATTTTTCTGTAGCCATGAATCTCATGTAAGCAAGATACACTATGAAATATGGTGTTTTTGTCGGTTTCTCAAATGCAAGATAGAATAATCCAAGCCCCAAGAGAATTTTCCCCACAAAAGCCAAGATCTTGATTTTTTTGCTAGTTTCCATCAGAATCCCCAGTTGGTTTATTTGTAAAGTTACAGTTCAAGTGTAACACTACCTCTTTTAAAGAGGGGTGTCAATTTAGAGGTCGGCAAGGCGAAGCCTTGCCGACCTCGTATTTTCAGGGTTTATCTATTATCCACTATCCACCGCTAACTCTAGACTAATAGCCGTACCTATGATATAATCGCCTGACTATTGACCACTGATTTAGTTTCGAGCGAGGACAATAAGAGTTGTAATAAAAGGGGAAATTATTAAGGATTCTTTATTTTTATAATAAGCCAAAGTAGGAAAGGCCTACTTTGGCGACATTTGTTGTTATGCCAAAAACACATTCACGCCCACAAAAGACATTTGCTAAGTATCGTGAACCACTTACTAAACTTCCTAACCTCGTCGAAAACCAAATCCTTTCATACAAAGACCTCACAGAAAAAGGAATTGTAGAAATTTTCCGAGAGTTCTCACCACTTCGTGATTATTCAGAAAAGAAGTTTGATCTTGAATTTATTTCATTTGAACTCTCTACTCCAAAGTATGATGAAGTGCATGCAAAAAATAATAAGTTAACATACGAAGCACCATTACGTGCTCGTGTTAAGTTGACTAACAAAATCTTGAATACTGTTAAAGAACAGGAAATTTTCATGGCAGATTTTCCTTTAATGACAGTTCACGGAACATTTATCATAAACGGCGTAGAACGTGTTGTGGTTCCTCAACTCGCACGTTCTTTCGGAGTTTTCTTTGATTCAGAAGAATCAAAAGGAAAGAGATATTTTGGTGCAAAGATTATTCCTGCACGTGGTGTGTGGATAGAACTTGGTTCTGAGGCAGATGGAGGTATGTATGTACGAATCGATAAGAAGAGAAAGTTTTCTATTATTGCACTTCTTCGTGTACTTGGTTTTTCAACTGATGATCAGATCAAAGCAGCCTTTAAAGATCATGATGTAGCAGGTCCACTTATGTCTGCACTTGTTGATCGTGACGAAATAAAGACTATTCATGATGCATATATAGAAATATATAAACGTCTTCGTGATGGAGATCTTGCTACACCTGAGAATGCAAAAGAACATATTGATTCTATTATTTCTCCTGAACGATATGACTTATCTCCAGTTGGACGATTCCGTTTTAATAAACGTTTTGGTAAGTCAATTGATCCAAAAGATAAAGATGCATCACGTCGAACACTTTCAAAAGAAGATTTGGTAGATATCATTAATCATATTGTTGAATTAAACAATAATCCAAATGCACAAGAAGATGATATCGACCACTTAGGATCTCGTCGTGTACGTTATGTTGGTGAGATGATGGCACAAAAGATTCGTACCGGTATGATGCAGATGAAGAGAAATATTCAAGATAAGATGTCAGTTATTGATACTGATACAACTCTTCCTATTGCCATTATCAATCAACGTCCTCTTCAAGCACGTATCAAAGAATTCTTTACGACAAACCAATTGTCACAGTTCATGAATCAGGAAAACCTTCTTGCAGAAGTAGAACACTTGAGAACTCTTTCTGCACTTGGTCCAGGAGGTCTCACTCGTGAACGAGCAGGATTTGAAGTGCGTGATGTGCACACATCACACTATGGTCGTGTATGTCCTATTCACACACCAGAAGGTCCAAACATTGGTCTTATTTTACGTCTTTCAAATTACGCACGTATTAATGATTTCGGTATTATCGAAACACCATACGTAAAAATAAAAGAAGGAAAAATTACAAAAGAAATTGTCTATATGAATGCTCTTGAAGAAGAACGTCATATTATTGCACATGCTGGAAATGAATACGGAGAGGATGGGAAATTAGTACAAGAAGAAATTGAAGTGAGAAAGGCTGGGCAACCAGGGCTTGCACTTCGTAATGAAGTAGAGTTTATTGATGTAGCAACAAATCAAGCATTTTCAGTTGCGACATCTATGATTCCATTCCTTGAACATGATGATGCGTCTCGCGCACTCATGGGTTCAAACATGCAGAAACAAGCAGTGCCACTTATGTGTCCAGAGGCACCTCTTGTTGCAACAGGAATGGAAGGAGAAGCAGCAAAGCATATTGGGCGACTCATTATTGCAGAAGAAGCAGGTGAAGTTAAATATGTAGATGCAAAGAAAATTGTGGTAAAAGGTGAAAAGAAAGAACAAGAATATGCACTTATTAACTTTGCACGAACAAACGCATTTAATCTTTTTCACCAAAGACCAATTGTCTCTCTTGGAGATAAAGTCAAGAAAGGACAAGTACTTGCGGATGCAGCAACATCAGATAGAGGACAAATTGCTCTTGGTCATAATGTTCGTGTAGCCTTTATGTCATGGAATGGTGCGAACTATGAAGATGCCATTATTCTTTCAGAACGTCTTGTAAAAGAAAGTAAGTTTTCTTCTATTCACATTGAAGAATTTGTATGTAATGTACGTGATACAAAACTAGGTGCTGAAGTAACAACGCATGATATTCCAAATGTTGGAGAAAATAAACTTAAAAATCTTGATGAGGATGGAATTATTCGTATCGGAGCAGAAGTTCGTCCAGGAGATATATTAGTTGGAAAGATTACACCAAAAGGTGAGACAGAACTTACTCCAGAAGAAAGACTTCTTCGTTCAATCTTTGGTGAAAAAGTTCGTGATGTAAAAGATTCATCACTTCGATTGGACCATGGAAAGCGTGGACGTATTATTGGTGTAAAAGTTTTCTCACGTGAACGAGGAGATAATCTAGAATCAGGAATTATTAAGCGTATTCATATCGAAGTTGCACAAGTTCGTAATATTTCTGTTGGTGACAAACTTGCAGGACGTCACGGAAACAAGGGTGTTATTTCAACAATTCTTCCTGTAGAAGAAATGCCATTTGATAAAGATGGAACTCCAATTGATATTATTCTTACACCGCTTGGTGTGCCATCACGTATGAATTTGGGACAAATTTTGGAGATGCATCTTGGTCTTGCAGCAGATACACTTGGTTACCAAGCAATCGTACCTTCATTCCAAGGAGCATCAGATAAAGAAATTAAAGAAGAACTTGTAAAAGCAGGACTCAATGAATCAGGAACAGTACAACTCTATGATGGTCGTACAGGTGAGGCATTTAATCAAGAAACTGCAATTGGTGTGATGTATATTATGAAACTTCACCATATGGTGGAAGATAAGATTCACATGCGATCAATCGGTCCTTACTCTCTTATTACACAACAACCACTCGGTGGAAAAGCACAAGGTGGAGGACAACGTTTCGGAGAAATGGAAGTATGGGCACTTGAGGGTTATGGAGCATCACATATTTTGCGTGAAATGTTAACCGTAAAGTCTGACGATATCGTAGGACGTTCATCAGCATTCGATAGTATCATCAAGGGTGAAGATGTAAAGGAACCAAACACTCCTGCATCATTTACAGTGATGTTAAATACATTACGAGGATTATCATTGGATGTTATCCCGCGTGAGAGAAAGTCGACTGACGCGCCAGTATTAGGAGAATCATCTCTATAATTTGTAACTTAAAAAAACACTATGAAAACAATCAATACAACTAATTTTGACGGACTAGGAATCAAGATTGCTTCACCAGAAGCAATCGCATCGTGGTCATTCGGTGAAGTTACAAAGCCAGAGACGATTAACTACCGTACAGGACGTTCTGAACGTTATGGACTATTCGACGAAAGAATATTCGGACCTGAGAAAGATTATGAATGTTACTGTGGAAAATATCGTCGTATTCGTTTCAAGGATATTATTTGTGAAAAATGTGGAGTAGAAGTAACAAAATCAATTGTTCGTCGTGAACGAATGGGTCATATTACACTTGCATCTCCAGTTGCGCATATTTGGTTCTTGCGTACTGTACCTTCACGTATTGCTCTTATTCTTGCACAACCAGTAGGAGATGTAGAAAAAGTAGTGTACTTTGCCGGATATGTTGTGAAGTCGGTGAATGAAACTGCAAAAGCACAGATCTTATCTGATCTAGATTCAGAGTTCAAGGCGAAAGTAAAATCTGCAAATGATGAAAAGACACAGGATAAACTCCGTGAACTTTTAACAGCAACTAAGAAGGAGATTGAAGAAATTAAACCTTGGAAAATCTTTGATGAACTTACGTATCACCGTTATGCGATGAAGTATGGAACATGTTTCGAAGCAGGAATCGGTGCAGAAGCATTATACGAAATATTTAAGACAATTAATTTAAAAGACCTTGAAGCAAAGATTGTTCTTCAACTTGAAAAAGCCGGAGCACTTGAACGTGAAAAAGCAGAAAAGCGTTTATCACTCGTACGAGCATTTCAAAATTCTGATATTCGTCCTGAATGGATGTTCATGACAGTTATTCCAGTTATTCCTCCAGGTATTCGTCCTATGGTTGCTCTTGAAGGTGGACGTTTTGCGGCATCAGATGTGAATGATTTGTATCGTCGTGTAATCAATCGTAATAATCGTTTGAAGAAATTGATGGAAATCGGAGCACCAGATGTTATCTTGCGAAATGAAAAGCGTATTTTACAAGAAGCAGTAGATGCACTCATTGATAACTCTGCACGTCATGGACAAGATGCGGTGATGAGTCAATCACAAAAGAGACAACTTAAGTCTCTCTCTGATAATTTGAAAGGAAAGCAAGGACTTCTTCGTGGAAATCTACTTGGAAAGCGTGTGGATTATTCTGCACGTTCTGTTATTGTGGTTGGTCCGTCACTTTCACTTAATGAATGTGGACTTCCAAAGCATATGGCACTTGAACTTTTCAAGCCATTTATTATTTCAAAGATTCTCGAACGAGAACTTGCATTTAACATTCGTGGTGCGAATAAATTGATAGAAGATGCAATTCCAGAAGTATGGGCAATTTTGGAAGAATGTATTGAAGGAAAATATGTTCTCCTTAACCGTGCGCCAACGCTTCACCGACTTGGTATCCAAGCATTTAATCCAAAACTTATTGAAGGAAATGCTATTCAACTTCACCCACTTGTATGTCAGGCTTTCAACGCGGATTTTGACGGTGACCAAATGGCCGTACACTTACCACTTTCTGTTGCAGCACAAGAGGAAGCAAGAACACTTATGGCGGCAAATAGAAACTTGCTCAAGCCAGGGTCTGGAGATTCAATTGTGAATCCTCGTATGGATATGGTTCTTGGTGCATATTGGATGACAAAAGTTTTGGAGGGAGAAAAAGGTGAAGGGAAATATTTCGGTTCACCAAACGAAGCAATTACTGCATATGACTTCGACATCGTGTCATTTCGCGCAAAAATTTGGGTAATGCCATCTGATAAAGAAAAGTACGCAAAGTTTGAAGGAAAGCGTTTTGAAACAACAGTAGGACGTTTACTTTTCAACTCTGTACTTCCAAATGACTTCGCATACATTAACGATGAAGTAACGATAAAGAGAATGAATGCAATTATTGATGAAGTTATCTTGACTTATGGTCTTGAAACTGCACCGTCAGTAATCGATAAGATAAAAGCATTTGGATACAAGTATGCAACTGTATCTGGTACAACATGGGGAATTGATGGCGTGAAAGTTCCACAAGAAAAAACTGCACTTGTTGATGAAGGATGGACACAAGCAGCACGGGTTGATTCTGATTATGAAGAGGGACTTTTATCTGCAGAAGAACGTTATGAAAAGACAATAGAAGTATGGCAAGATGTTCGTGCAAAGATTGAGAAACTTATGCCACTTGCTATAGAAAAAAATGGTTCTGCATATGACATGATCACTTCCGGTGCCCGAGGAACTATTGCTCAGGTGATTCAGATGGCAGGTATGAAGGGTATTATTGTGAACAACTCAGGACGTAATATCGACTTTCCAGTTATCTCATCATACAAAGAAGGGCTTACTCCACTAGAATACTTCATTACAACATACGGCGCTCGTAAAGGTAACTCAGATACTGCTCTTAAGACTGCACAAGCCGGATATCTTACACGACGTTTGGTGGATGTTGCACAAGATGCAATCATTACAGAAATTGATTGTGGTACAAAAGAAAGTAAACTTGTTCGAAAAGAAAATGCGCTTGGTATTGAAGTTCCAATTTCAAAAAATATTCGTGGACGTGTTCTTGCGGAAGAAATTAGTGCAAATGGAGTATTATTCAAGAAGAATCATCTTGTATCAAAAGACGATGCACTTGTGATTGAAAATGCAGGTATCGAAGAAGTAAAAGTATTTTCTCCACTTGGATGTTTATCACTACATGGTCTTTGCCAAAAGTGTTATGGTCTTGATATGGGGCGTAATAAAAAAGTAGATATTGGAGAGGCAGTTGGAATCGTTGCGGCACAAGCCATCGGTGAACCAGGAACACAGTTGACTATGCGTACATTCCACGCTGGAGGAGTATCTGGAGTGGATATTACACAAGGTCTTCCACGTGTTGAAGAAATCTTTGAACGACGTGCCCCAAAAAATCCTGCAATTATTGCTCATGAATCAGGTGAGATTATTGGTATGCGTGATGAAGGAAAAGAAAAGGTTATTCTTCTTCTTGCAGATGATGATGGAACAAAGAGTAAAAATGCTGGAAAACAAATTGAATATACAGTACCATTCCGTCGTCAACCAATTGTAAAAGTTGGTGAGAGAGTAAAGAAGGGTCAAATGATGACAGATGGTTCTTGTGATATTGATGAACTCTTTACTCATGCTGGTAAAGAAGTAGCAGAAGAATATATTGTGAGTGAAATCAATAAGGTGTATGAATTACAAGGTGCGTCAATTACACGTAAGCACGTAGAAGTCATCATCAAGCAAATGTTTGGTCGTGTGAAGATTGTAAATCCAGGAGAAACACGATTTACACAATCAGATGTTGTAGAAATATCTACATTCCGTGCAGAAAATAATCGTGTAAAAGATCTTGGTCTTACTGAAGCAAAGGGAAGAAATCTCGTACTTGGTATTACGGACGTCGCACTTTCAACTGATTCATGGCTTTCAAGTGCATCATTCCAAAACACTACACGTGTGCTTATTACAGCATCTACTCGTGGACAAATGGATGAATTGCGAGGTCTTAAAGAAAATGTGATTATTGGACGACTTATTCCTGCAGGAACTGGACTTCGAAATAAATTAGAAGGAAAGGAATAATTTTAGTTTAAAGATAGAGTCTGAAGATAAAAGGGGATAAGAAAAAAGCGACTTAAAGTCGCTTTTTTCTTATCCCCACTATCCACGTGCGTGTCTATGTATATTTGCTTGACACATATGTGTAGGAAGAATAGAGTAAGTGTAACTATCACGTAGAGGGTATTGTCATAGTTGTATTGTGTGGTATTTTATTTACAAAATTATTCTTAAAGAGAGTTTATAAATATGAAAAATAAATCAATGATTGGTGGACTTAAAGTTTCTTTAATTTCTTTGGTTGCAATGCTTGCAATGTCACAACTTGTATATGCAGATACAACATTATCTGTTTCAGGTATTACAGTTGATAGTAAAGTGTATGATGGAAATACAACTGCAACTGTAAATACAACTGGTGCGGTCATATCAGGTATTTTAGATGGTGATGTTGTCACTCTTGATACATCAGGAGCAACATATACTTTTGCTACTTCATCAGTAGGTACAGGAATTTCAGTAATAGTTACTGGACTTACTGTAACTAGTGCTACAAGTACTGAGATATATACCCTTACGCAACCGACTCTCTCAGGAAATATAACAAAAAAGAATTTAACAGTTACAGGGATCACTGCATACAATAAGGTATATGATGGTACTTTAACTGCATCATTAAATGCTACTTCTTCTGCGAGTCTTGTAGGAATTGTTAACAGTGAAGATGTAACACTAGATATATCTAGTGTTACAGGTGTATTTCTTAATAAAACTGTAGGGACTACAAAGACTGTAACAGTATCTGGATTGGCATTATCTGGTACGGCCAATTTAAATAACTATAGTCTTACTCAACCAACAACAACCGCAGACATCACTCAACGTGATATCACCGTAACCGCAGTCGCACACACAAAGATGTATGACGGTACTACATCTGCAACAGGTACTCCTACTATTACTTCAGGAACTCTTGCATCAGGTGATGCCGCAACCCTTACAGAAACATATGACACCGCAACTACAGGAACAGGAAAGACATTAACACCAGTTACTGTTATTAAAGATGCTGGTCTTGTTGATGTAACTGCAAACTACAACGTAACTCCAGTAACGAATACTTCTGGTGTTATTGTTCAAGCACCACTTGTTATTACTGCTGCCGACAAAACTCGTGCATATGGTGTTGCTAACCCAACGCTTACTGTTACCTATTCAGGATTTGTTAACAGTGAAACTTCTGCAGTTGTAAGTGGTCTTGCAATTAATACAGTTGCTTCTTCTACAACAAATGTTGGCACAGTTTCAATTGTTCCATCAGGCGCAACTGCAACTAACTACAACATTTCATTTGTTAATGGAACACTTACTATCACACAAGCAGCACTTTCTGTAACTGCAGACGCACAAACAAAAGTGTATGGTAACTCAGATCCTTCACTGACGTACACTTCAAGTGGTCTAGTTAATGGTGATACTCTTTCAGGTGCACTTACTCGTGCTGCAGGAGAGAATGTGGGGACAAAAGCAATTACACAAGGGACTCTTACCGCAGGGGGAAATTACAATATTTCTTACACAGGAGCCAATCTTACAATTACTACTCGTCCAATCACCATAACTGCTGCTGCTCACACAAAGATGTATGACGGTACTACATCTGCAACAGGTACTCCTACTATTACTTCAGGAACTCTTGCATCAGGTGATGCCGCAACCCTTACAGAAACATATGACACCGCAACTACAGGAACAGGAAAGACATTAACACCAGTTACTGTTATTAAAGATGCTGGTCTTGTTGATGTAACTGCAAACTACAACGTAACTCCAGTAACGAATACTTCTGGTGTTATTGTTCAAGCACCACTTGTTATTACTGCTGCCGACAAAACTCGTGCATATGGTGTTGCTAACCCAACGCTTACTGTTACCTATTCAGGATTTGTTAACAGTGAAACTTCTGCAGTTGTAAGTGGTCTTGCAATTAATACAGTTGCTTCTTCTACAACAAATGTTGGCACAGTTTCAATTGTTCCATCAGGCGCAACTGCAACTAACTACAACATTTCATTTGTTAATGGAACACTTACTATCACACAAGCAGCACTTTCTGTAACTGCAGACGCACAAACAAAAGTGTATGGTAACTCAGATCCTTCACTGACGTACACTTCAAGTGGTCTAGTTAATGGTGATACTCTTTCAGGTGCACTTACTCGTGCTGCAGGAGAGAATGTGGGGACAACAACGATAACTCAAGGGACACTTAATAATACTAACTATAGTATTACGTATACTCCTGCAAACTTTGTGATTACTCCAAAACCAATTAACGTAGTAGCAAATGCGTTAAGTAAAGAACGACTAGCATCTGATCCAACACTCACATATACAGGAACATCATCACTTGTTGGAGTAGATACCTTTTCTGGCGCTCTTACACGTGCTACAGGGGAGACAACAGGAACATATGCAATTTCTCAAGGGTCACTTTCTGCAGGAAGTAATTACACCATTAGTTTCACTGGAGCAAATTTCACTATTGTTGATACAACAATACCAACTCTTTCAGTAGTTTCTATTGTATCTAATAATGCAAGTACTACTCTTGCAAAAGTAGGTGATACAATAACAGTTTCATTTACTGCAAGTGAAGCACTTAGTATTCCAACAGTAACTATTGCAGGTCAGTCTGCAACTGTATCTGGAACAACAACAAGTTGGACTGCAACGTATACAATGCAATCTGGAGACACAACAGGTACAATTCCATTTACTATTACCTTTGCAGATATTACAAGTAACGCAGGTGTACAAGTAACTGCAACGACAAATGCAACAAGTGTTCTTTTTGATAAAACTGCGCCAACAGTAAGTATTGTATTTGCTGACACTGCGATGGGATTAGGAGAAACATCTCTTGTAACATTTACATTCTCAGAACCGGTGACAGGATTTGATAATACAGATATAACAATGCAAAATGGAACACTTACAACGGTTGCCTCAACTGATGGAGGTATTACATTTACAGGGACATTTACACCAACAGGCGGTATTATTGTAAATACAAATGTAATGACAATAGGAAGTGGGTATGCAGATCTCGTAGGAAATGGAGCCGCATCATCTACTAATTCTTCTAATTATCAAATCAATACACTTACGGTATCGGGTGGTGTAGCAGGACCGGGTGGATTTAGTACTGCTCTTGGTGGTGGTGGAAGTGGAGGTGGTGGAGGATCAGGTTCACCATCAATTTCTACACCAACTGTGTCAAATAATACACCTTCAAATAACACACCAAATGTCTCTGCTTCACAGATAGGACAAGTGCTTGGTGTTAGTGTTACGAACTTCGTAAATGATTTAAAGATGGGAAGTAAGAATGATGTTGTAAAAGATTTACAAAAATTACTTATAGCAGATGGAATTCTTAAGAATGAACCAACAGGATACTTTGGAGTTCTTACAAAGAATGCTCTAGCAAAGTGGCAGGCAAAAAATGGACTTCCTGCAACAGGATACTTTGGACCTATGACACGAGCACTTCTTAAGAAGATGAGTGGACAGTAAAATTCTAAGTTAGAAGATTGAGGCTTGAAGTTGGGAGTTACAATTAATATAAAAGCAGTATCTATGATACTTTTTATATTTCTGTTGTCTAATGTCTATTGTCTAGCATTTACCCCTGCTATACTATAAAGTATGAAGTTGGTCACTGCATTTAAACATCTTTTCATTCCTCACGATAAGAATGATTACAAGCCACATTTTTTTCGAGAATTATCTGTTGCTATCATATTATTTGGCAGTATGTTTTTACTTGGTGCATCATTTGGTAGTTCATTTCTTATTCATAAAACAGTAGAAGGTGCTTCTATTGCAGCAGACGTTCTTATTGATCTTACCAATGAAGATCGTATTGCATTTAATGAAGCACCTCTTATTAAAAATAAGAAGTTAGATGAAGCAGCAGCATTAAAAGGACAAGACATGTCAAATAAAGGTTATTTTGCGCATACATCTCCTGAAGGAATTACACCGTGGTATTGGTTTAAACAAGCAAAGTATGATTTTCTTTATGCAGGAGAAAATCTAGCAATTAACTTTACGGAAGCACAAGATGTAGAAAATGCGTGGCTTAATTCTCCCGCACATCGTGCAAACCTTCTTAGTGTGAAATTTCATGAAATAGGAATTGCAACAGTAGAAGGAATATACAATAATAATCCAACTATTTTTGTGGTGCAAATGTTTGGCACACCTGCGGTTGCAGAGACGGCTCTAACTGAAGATACGAATAAAGTAAAAGAAGTTTCGGAAACTACACAAAATAAAAAAGATACAGAATTAGCAACAAACGGAGAAGTTAAAGGTGAAACAAGTGTAGATAGCGGACTCATTCCAGTACTCAGTACAGATACATTGGAAATTGTAAAAAATGAACATGGTATGGAGATGAAAATAATAACGAGTACACCAGTAGAAACATACTCAACATGGTATGGACGATTACTATTTGGAGGGTCACGATATATTGAAATGGTTTATAAAATTCTTATTTTCATAATTGCACTTGCACTTATTACAATGATATTGGTAGAAATACGAAAGCAACACCCACGACATATTTTATATGGTGTGGCACTACTTCTCGTGCTTACTGCTTTTGTGTATATTAACCACGGATTTTTCTAGAAAATAGGTATTCTTGAGTATGGTAAAATGAACAGATGAATCCGAAAGATCAGGTAAAGGAAAATCTCTCTATTACAGATGTAGTCTCTACCTATATTCGTCTAGAAAAATCAGGGAACCAATTTCGTGCACGCTGCCCATTTCATAATGAAAAGACTCCTTCGTTTTATGTTTCCCCTGAAAGAAAATCATTTCATTGTTTTGGTTGCCAAGCACATGGAGATATTTTTACTTTTGTAGAAAAAATAGAAAATATTCCATTTTTTGAAGCATTAAAAATATTAGCAGATAGAGCAGGAGTGACACTGACATCAATGGAAAAAAATAAGGAAGAAACACGTCTTATATCTTTATTAAAAGATGCAACAATTCATTTTGAAAATAATATACAAAAAAGTCCTGAAGCAAAACAATATCTTATGGAACGAGGGTTAACAGAAGAAACTATCAAGATCTTTCATATTGGTTATGCAAAAAATGAATGGCGAGATTTATTTATTTTTCTATCTTCACAAGGGTATCAACCAGAGGAAATAGAAGGCTCTGGACTTGCAATTAAAGCAACAGATGACTCGGGCAAAACTAAGGGTTGGTATGACCGTTTTCGGGGTAGGGTGATGTTTCCCATTAGAAACGTTTCAGGGGCCACAGTGGGCTATTCTGGGCGAATTATGCCATCTCTGGTAGACCCAACGGTTGCCCAAGGGAAATATGTGAATACCCCAGAAACAAGCCTCTATCATAAGTCCAAGATCCTCTTTGGATATGATACTGCCAAAAAGAAAATGCAGGAGACAAAACAGGTGGTGGTTGTAGAAGGTCAGATGGATTTATGTATGAGTTATCAAGCGGGGGTTCATAATACAGTTGCCGTATCTGGTACTGCGTTTACCGATGAACACATTCATTTAATAAAACGATTTTGTGATACGGTTATTCTTTCATTTGATACAGATACTGCTGGTCAAAGTGCATTAAAGAAAACAGCACTTTTGTGTTTACTTGGTGGGTTAGATGTGTATATTGTTGGCGATATAGGTACAAAAGACCCAGCCGATTTAATACAAGAAAATCCATCAAAGTGGGTAACTGCGGTTGAAAAGAAACGCCACGTGGTTGAAGTTATGGTGCAGAATGTTATGAGTAAAGAAACTGATGAAAGAATACGTGGACAAAAAATTGTAAGTGACGTACTCCCATTTGTACGTGCCATCCAGTCTCCAATAGATAGAGGACATTTTATAAAAGTGATTTCTGAAAAGTCAGGTATTTCACAAACTACTTTAACAGAAGAATTATCTCGCGGAGCAACATTTGAAACATCATATACTCCAGCAACAGAACAAATTGTACTTTCAAGTAAAGATAGACTTCTTCGTGAGATTATTGCGTATGCAACTCTTATAGGAAAACTAGATGATGAACTCTTTACATCGCTGCATATAGATATATCTATTTTTCCAGATGCAATTATTCAAGAAGAAATGTTTAATTTAGAAAAGAAAGTAATTAGCAATAAAGAGAAATATTTTGATGATTTAATCAGGAGTTATAAAAAAGAAATACACAAGGAAGGGTTACAATATTTACAGAAAAAGTTTCGTGAAGATGGTGCTGATCATGATAGTATCTTACAAGAGATTAATGAACATGTTAAAAAGGGATACTAGTGGCAGACCAACAGATGATAGACTTTAGACTACAGAAAATACAAAGAGATACCCACAGGTAGCATAGATTTTTTACTACACAAAGTGGATAAAGTATGGTAGAGTATGCGGTACGTCCTTATGGCGAAAAAAGTTGCTTCAAAAAAGAAAATAGGTAAAAACAAAAAAACAGCCAAAACTGTTTCCAAAAAGACCACAGTCAAAAAAAGTATTTCAAAAAGAAAACTTTCAAAAAAGAAGAACGTAAAGCCAAGTAAAAAACATTTAAATAAAAAGACTACGAAGAAAGTTTCTAAGAAATTAGTAAAGAAAAGTGCAAAGAAGTCTACTCCAAAAGTAGAAGCAAAACCAAAATATAAACCAAAAGCATTTACGATAAAGACTGGCCCGACAAAGGTTCGTCATGAAGTAAAAACAAAAAAGATTCTTACTCGTGAACAAAACGAAGAAGAACTTCTCACAAAAGGAAAAGAACGAGGATTTATAACATATGATGAAATCATACGTTATTTTCCTACGATTGAAACAGATATTTTGTTCTTGGAGGAGTTATATGAAAAAATGTCTGCAGCAGGTATTGATGTTCTTGAAGGTGGAAATCTTCTCGATATGGATGATGATCTTGCAAAACTTGCAGGAAGTGAAAATACGCATGACAGTATTCAAATGTATTTGCGTGAGATTGGTCAGTACCCACTTATTTCAGGTGAAAATGAACGTGAACTTGCACGCCGTATTGAAAAAGGGGATGTAGAAGCAGGAACACTGCTTGCAAAAGCAAACCTTCGTCTTGTTGTTTCTATTGCAAAGAAATATGTTGGGCGATCATCTGATTTAACATTGCTTGACCTTATTCAAGAGGGAAATCTTGGTCTTTTCAAGGCGGTGGAGAAATTTGATTGGAATAAAGGATTTAAGTTCTCAACATATGCGACATGGTGGATTCGTCAGGCGATTACACGAGCACTTGCAGATCAGTCACGTACTATTCGTATTCCTGTGCACATGGTAGAAACAATCGCAAAATATAAACAAGTAGTACGTCGTTTGTCTCAAGATCTTGGACGTGATCCTCTCGCAGAAGAAATCGCAGTAGAAATGGGAGTGGATGTTGAGAAGATTCACATTATAGAAAATATTAATCAAGATACTGTATCACTTGAAAAACCAATTGGGGACGATGATGACAAGTCTACTCTTGGTGAGTTTATTGCAGATGACAAGATATTATCACCGGATGCTGAAGCATCTCATAGAATACTTGCAGATCAAATCAATGAAATACTTGACGATCTTTCACCAAAAGAAAGAAAGATCGTAGAAATGCGAAATGGATTAGGAGAATATGATGGTGTGATGCATACCCTAGAAGAGGTGGGGGCAGAGTTTGGAGTTACTCGTGAACGCATACGACAGATTGAGGCAAAGGTACATGAAAAAATACGTAGTCATGATAAATCTGAGAGATTGAGAAATTATTAAGGAATGATTAAAGAGCAATTCCATACGGGGTTGCTCTTTAATTTTGGTGTCGTTACTTTTTATGGTAGTGTTTATCTATTCGTTCTTTAGTTGAAAGGGAGAAAGCCATGAATAATCAACATCAAGTAGTTTCCTCAATTGCTCATGTTTTCGTAAAGCCAGAAAGACAAAGTATTACGAAAACTCCTGAAAAAGAAGTAAGGCGTTATCAGATTTGGTGTAAGAAGCATACATATGAATGTAGACCAGTTCTGTATGTTATCTCAAACATCATTCGAACTCGTTTTAACGGAGTCGAAATCAATCAGATTTCTTTGCGTCTTCTCAACCCGCAAACTCATCATTTAAAAGGGTCTACGATAGAGATGTCCGAGGCTCTTTTTTACGAGAAGCACAAATATCTGCAGTGGCGCGATCCAGAACTCACTCCAAACAGATCAGTAGTTAAAAGGGTCGGCGGAAAATTCGATATGGGTAAACCAACTTTTCTTCTTCTTGAGAAATTGGAATCTCTAGAAGATGGAAAACAGAGACTTACCTTTGTCGGATGGAATGTAAGTAAAAAAATAATTATCCATCCGAAGAAAAGAACGGTCATTACCATCAATACTATTGATCATTTCTACGAAATCCTCGATCCTCTCTTTTTCAGTCCGGAATATAATGGAAGACTTCAACTTCCTACACACGGAATGCGGATTGGAAGAGGCGATATGAATGAGGAAGAGGAGGAGAATAGTCTTGATGGGTTGTAAAGTTTCTTTTGTATGGGCCGCGCGTAGCGCGGCTTTGTTTTTCATTAAAACCCTTGCAAAATAAAGGAAAATATGGTATTGTGTTTTTATGTTAATCGATCACGTCACGTTAAAAATAGAAGCAGGAAAGGGTGGAACTGGCGTTGTACGATGGCGACGTGAAAGTGGTATTCCGTTTGGCGGACCTGCAGGTGGAGATGGTGGAAAAGGTGGAGATGTGTATTTCCGTGTTGTTCGTGATATTCAAGCATTATCTCCTTACAAACATAAAAAAGAATGGACTGCACCAGAAGGAATCGCTGGACAAAAACGTAGCATGCATGGAGCAAATGGTGAAGATTTATACCTCACCATTCCAGTTGGATCTGTTGTGTACAATCAAGAATATGATAAACGTTATGAGTTTATGGAAGAAGGAGATTTTCTTATCCTTCGTGGAGGAAAAGGAGGATTAGGAAATGAACAATTTAAATCTGCGACAAATCGTACGCCAAAAGAATTTACAAAAGGTGAACGTGGAGAGTTTGCGACATTTGATATCGAATTAAAATTAATTGCAGATGTTGGATTGATCGGATTACCAAATGCAGGAAAGTCATCACTCTTAAATGCACTCACTCGTGCAGGAGCAAAGATTGGGGATTATCCATTTACAACATTAGAACCAAACTTAGGTGCATACTTCGGATATGTTCTTGCAGATATTCCTGGACTTATTGAGGGAGCAAGTGAAGGAAAGGGATTAGGTCATAAATTTTTGCGACATATTACACGTACACATACATTAGTTCATCTTGTTTCTGCGGAGAATGAAGATGTTGCAACAGTCTATAGTACTATTCGTGAAGAATTAGGAAAGTATGATAAAGAACTTTTGAAACGTGATGAAGTAGTTGTGCTTTCAAAAGTAGATACTATAGAAGATTCTATTGTACAAGAAAAGTTAAAAGCCTTAAAAAAGGTAAGTAAAAAAGAAGTAATAGCCTTGTCACTGTATAAGGATGAAACCGTAAAAGCATTCGGTGATTTTCTTACTAAGAAATTGCAAACAAAGTAAGATTTATCTCTCTTCCAATAAATTGTTCTTGTCTCCAGGAGTGAGTAATCCTACATGAAAGGCATCTATTCCCATACAAAGAGAAAGTGTGTAGGCTACAGAGTTTGAGTTTTCTGTTCCACCACGTAAACTGACACCGAGCATTGGATAAAGTAAATTTTTTTTATTGATGGATGGAATACAACTAAGTGCCATACTCCACAATGTCTTCATATCACTTTTATTTCCCTCAGATAAAATCTTTCCAGGGAATTTCTTTTCAGATAGATAGTATCGTGGACTATTGAACTCCCAAACTTTTAATTCATCGGTTGATTTTGTCCCAATATATTTCCATTCCCCAGTATTTGAATCTGTTGCAAGACCATGCAATTCAGATATGATATTTCCATTTGGATCACGAAGAGCAAGATAGTTATGTCCTGCAAATCCAAATAAAAGTGGGTGTTGCATGATCTGTATACTCCAATTCCCTGTCTTTGGTTTTGGTGTTGGTCGTGTAATTGGGTTATGTGTAATACTGTAAATAAATATAAAGAAAAGTAATGACCAAAAAAGATCTTTTATAAATCTATTTGTAAAAATCATATAGTAAGTATAGCAATAAAAGTCTATATTGACAGGACTTTTCAAGTAGAGTAGTGTTTTATCCAGATGTACCTTATTTCTATCTGTCTGTGAGAGGAAATTATGAGCAAAGATGTGCATGAAATGCGAATGGCAGCCTTGGCAGTATTGATTGCCGACCTTTCAATTGATCTCGAAGAGGAGAAAGAAGAAAGAAAAAACCAAGAAATAAAATTTCATCGTATGGAGGGTGGGGTTTCTCGCGAAGACCTTCGGGAAATCTTTGAAGATCAAATAAAGAGGGGGATGATTTCTTTTCCAGATATTATCAAAAAGAAAGTACCAGTTCTTGGTACCTGTTTCTTTGAAAATCAAGAAAAGCCTACTGTTCCGAGAATGGGTTTCGGTCCGCTCCTTCATGCTCAGTTTTTCTACGGTGATGAACGGATAGATCTCAAATTTCGAATCTCGTTTATCCCGTTTGTGACAGAAGAAAAATAACAATGAAAGTTCAAAAATGCCCCACATCGGGGCATTTCGTTTTTTTTATTGTAATGCTATTTTTAATAGTTCCTGAAAGAGTGCAGGATTTCCACTACCTTTTGATTTCTTCATACATTGACCTACAAAATACATAAACATGGCTTCTTTACCAGATTTATAATCTGCAACTTGAGTAGGAGATTCAGATAATACTTCTTCTATAATTTTCTTTAATGCCTCAGTATCATTTGTTTGAATGAGATTATGTTTTTTCGCATACTCTTTCGGGTCCTGGTCATCTTTCATAATTATTGCAAGAATATCTTTTGTTCCGCGTGAGGAGAGTTCTCCGCGTATATTCATGTTTATGAGTTTTGCAAAGTTATCTGATGAAGGAAGTTTTAAGGATCCATCTTTTGCTAGAAGTCCAAGAGTATCACTAAGAAGATAGTTTGCTACTAGTACAGCATTATTTTCTCCAACAGAAGATAAAACAGAATCATAATAATTACTCATATGTACGTCATCAATTAATATATCTACATAATTTAATTGTAGATTGTACTTAGCATATCTTTCACGACGAACAGAAGGTAATTCTGGAAGAGATTTTTTAATTTCATCAATATTAAAAAGTTTATGAAGATAAAGTTTTGGTAAATCTGGGTCAGGGAAATATCTATAATCATGTGCATTTTCTTTTTTGCGTTGTGAAAAAGTTTCTTGTTTTGCTTCATCCCATCCACGAGTTTCTTGAATTACTTTTTCTCCTTTTTCGTATACTGCAATGTGACGCTTTACTTCGTAGTTAATGGCACCAAACACTGATGCGAATGAGTTTATATTTTTAACTTCACATTTTGTACCAAATTTTTCTTTATCTTTTGAAACAGAAATATTTGCTTCGATACGCATTTGACCGAGTTCCATGTTTGCATCACTTGCCTCCACATAGCGAAGTATTCTTTGTAATTCACGTGCGAAGGCTACTGCTTCTTCTGCAGAATGAATCACAGGCTCAGTTACTAATTCCATAAGTGGAACTCCTGCACGATTATAATCAACGAGTGTATAACCATCATTATCATGTGATGATTTCGCAGTATCTTCTTCAAGGTGAATACGAGTGAGGGCTTTTCCATTCACCATACCACCTACAACAATAGGGAGTTTATATTGCGATATTTGATAACCCTTTGGAATATCTGGATAGAAATAATTTTTGCGATCAAACTCTGTAAAGTCTGCAATAATGCCACCAACAGCACATCCAACAGTTATTACTTTTTTGATGGCTTCGTGGTTTGCAACAGGGAGAGTTCCAGGATGCGCCATACACACCTCACAAATATTTTGATTAGGTTTTTTCTCTGTTGGGTCATTTTTACACCCACACCACATCTTACTGTTTGTGTGTAATTCGGCGTGAACTTCAAGACCAATAGTCGTAATATACGGAGAAGACATGGGGCTAGTATAGCAAAAAACCATCATTCTTTAAAGTGTTTTCAGTGTCTGTGTAATGTGTGTATCTTTGACATTATTGTTTATTTGTGATGGAATAGCAAATGAACTTGGCGCCTCATCATAAGGTAAAGAGAAATTGAACATTTAAAGGATATGACATGTCTACGACAATGGATTTCTTCCCGAATAAAAAGACACCTTTTGATTTTGCAAAGGAAGGAAAGTTTTTCAAGGATGGTGCCATAAAGATGGCATTGCACGCATTTCATCTCGCGGGTCATCGTTACGAACAAGCAACCAAAGGAGAAAGAGAAACTTTGCTCATGGATTATTTGCAAACATCCATGCAATATATGGAAATACTCTACGGTGCAGATCTTTATTGCACAACGGAGATATGGAATTGGAAGTTCATCTACTTTCTTTCGCGAGTAAAAATTCGTACCGAACTTAGGTTTGTTTACAGGTTTACCAAACATAAGTTCAAGTCAGTAGTTTTCTCAGAAGAACAACGGCAATTGATGAGAAAGGTTGCTGAGTTGCTGAAATTAAAGGACAAGTCATGAAAAGTGAAAAAGCACCGCGACGCGGTGCTTTTGTTTATGGTACTGGAATTATTGTTGCAATAGATTTATATTTTTTATTCCATGTTTCTTGACGTTTTGCATACTGCATACTCTTTGTAATTATCTCAGTTTTCATTTCTTGTTTATTTATTTTTCCTTCAAGATATTTTGTAATTGTTACATATTCAAGACCAAACTTTTTCATTGTGTTAGAGGTATATCCTTGCTGTAGTATGTGTTTCACTTCATCTATCATTCCATTGTGTAATCGTTTTTCAAGGCGTTGTGTAATACGTTTACGTACTACATCTCGTGTAGGGGACATGAGATAGAGTTTTGTTGTATAGATGAGTTTTGGTTTTGTTTGTGTGGGAACTTTACCGAGAGATTCTACTATTTCAAGTGCACGAATTATACGTACACGATTATGCTTATCTATTTCTTTTGCGCGACGAGGATCTTTCTTACAAAGTAGTTCATATAATTCCTCAGTTTTTTTCTTTTCGAGTTTTTCTCTTAATATAGTATTTGGTTCTACATGAGGTATTGATGTATTAAAAATGAGAGAGTCTATGTATTGACCTGTACCACCACAAATAATTGGAGTTTTTTTACGAGCGAGAATATCTTTGAGTATAGGGAGTGCATGCTTTTTATACTGTGCAACGGAAAAAGTATCATCAAGGTTACATATATCTAACATATAATGCTTAATACCTTGCATTTCTTTTTTTGTAATTTTTCCTGTGCCAATATCTAATCCTTTATATATTTGTCGTGAATCTGCAGAAATAATCTCGCCATTATATTTCTTGGCAAGTTCTACAGCAAAATCGCTTTTACCGCTCGCAGTTGGTCCTGTGACCACTATGATTTCTCCTTGTTTCATACATGATACACTAGCACATATGTTAATTCTGTACACAAAAGATAATTGTGCATATTGTGATAAAGTAAAGCGTGCTTTTTGGGAACATAGTGTAGTTTATGAAGAAAGAAATATAAAAAATCAGGATTTTTTGAAAGAAGTACAATCATATCAAGCACGTACCATGCCATTTTTATTTGATACATCTGCAAACGTAGCAATGGCAGAGTCCGATGACATTATTAGTTACGCAATAGAGGATTCGTTTTAACATACAAACAAAAACCACGTATTGACGAGAAGGTGTCATTACGTGGTTGTTGGAAGAACAAAGCATTACAACACATGCATTTCGATTTCTGGGAATTCGGTTGCTAGGAGAAGATGCGGTTCTTTCCTTTCTATCCTCCTTAGTTCCATAGACCCTCGTGGTAGACGAATCCATGTAAATGTCAGTACATCATATCTGACGAGTTTGTGTTCTTTTAAAAGAAATAATACTCTTTCGACAGTTATTCGAGAACATTGTTTATTGAATCTACTTTTAATTCTTCGAGAAACCGCAAGTGAAGATGTGCCGCGTTCAAAATGATCTGGAATACTTGTCACTGATGCAAGTACACGGACATATTTTTTTGATCCTAAGAAATACATGAAAAATCTCCCTGTTTAGAATCTTTTGTACAAACCCATTTATAGACTACTACAGAAAAAAATATTTGTATACTTTGTGCCGGGGGTGGGACTTGGTCACAAAACTACCTCGCATTGCTCGCCTGCCGGTGAGGTAGGCTCGAAGTAGTTTCGCGACCCCATATTCAAGTCCCACACAAAAGTGACGCAGGTCACTTTTTCCCAACACAAAATCATTTCATTCTTTTTTTGTGCCGGGGGTGGGACTTGAACCCACACACCTTACGATACACGATTTTGAGTCGTGCGCGTCTACCATTCCGCCACCCCGGCTTTGATGTGAGTATTCTAGCATACTGTGTGCGTAAAAAGTATTTGTATTTCTGCCAACTAATAACTATTAACTACTAACTATCTTTGATATACTTTTGACATCATACACTTATGGGAAACATTGAAGGCAATATTTTTTGGATAGAAACAGAGAAAATCATACCAAATCCGTACCAGCCACGGCGTGAATTTGATCAGGATAGATTGAAAGAATTATCTGACAGTATTCGTCAGTATGGAGTATTACAACCTCTTGTTGTATCACGGCAAGAAACAGTTTCGACTGACGGTAGTGTCAAAGTAGAGTATGAATTAATAGCAGGGGAACGCCGTTTGCGTGCTTCACGTCTTGCGGGACTCACTCAGGTGCCTGTCGTTGTGCGTACAGGGGATGATAGTCGTGCAAAATTGGAACTTGCAATTATTGAAAATCTTCAACGTGAAGATTTAAATGCAGTAGAACGTGCTCAATCATTCCAACGGTTAGCAGATGAGTTTAAATTGACATGGGCAGATGTTGGAAGAAAAGTTGGAAAGAGTCGTGAATATGTTTCGAATACTGTTCGTATCTTAATGCTCCCACAAGATATATTAGATGCTCTTTCAAAAGGGCAAATTAGTGAAGGTCATACACGACCACTTCTTATGCTTATCGACAGACCACAAGAGCAGATGACGCTCTTTAAAGAAATGATGGTGCGTAAAATGACAGTACGTGAAGCAGAAAGTATTGCACGACGTATTGCATTTGAAAAAGTTCGTAAGAAAGATTTCTTCATGACACCAGAAGTGGTGGATATGGAAGAAAAACTCGCCGAAACATTAGGGACACGTGTACAAATAGAACCACGTGAACGTGGTGGGCGTATTTGGATAGATTATTTTTCTCATGAAGAATTACTCGCTTTATCTGTTGCAATTCGAAAAGCAGGTGAACACAAAACGCATAAAGGAATGTTTGATACTATCAAAGAAGAAGATATGGAAACATTGCGTGCACAAGGGGAAAGTCCTCGGCATATAGAACCAGTGACAGAGTTTACACATTTAGCACATGAAGATGTTGGAAATGAAGTAACACAAACCTCAAGTGAAGCAATAGAACAAGATGTGTATGGAAAAGAAACTGTTGCTATTGATGATAGATCTATTGCAGAAGTAAAAGCAGAAGAACAAAGTGATGATCTCTATAATGTTAAAAACTTCGCAATTTAAATAATTAGCGTGTTAGTAATTTCTCTAGAGTACTTCCGTGTTCTTTAATATAATTTCTGATATGACGTTTTGCAAGTGTTGTGCGAGCCATGTCTATCCATTTTCGTTTTGGTGTTGAACTTTCTTTAACTTCTATTTCTATAACATCTCGATTTTGTAATATGGTATCTAAGGGGACAAGTTTTCCATTTACTTTTGCACCTGCGGTATGATCTCCGATATCTGAGTGAACTGTGTATGCAAAATCAATAGGGGTTGAGCCTTCTGGTAAATCAATGACATCTCCTTTTGGTGTAAGAACAAATACACGATTTTCAAAAAAGTCACTTTTCAAGTTTTTCATAAACTCTTTATGGTGTTCTACATCTTGTTGCCATTCGAGTAGTTCTTTTGTCCAACCAGTTTTTCTTTGTATCTCTTCTTTGTTTGCATGTTTACCGAGTTCTTTGTAGGAGAGATGAGATGCGATACCGTATTCTGCTTCGCGATGCATTTCTGGTGTACGTATTTGTATTTCAAGAGTACTACCATCACCAGAAAATATTGTTGTGTGTAATGATCGATATCCGTTTGGCTTTGGTACAGCAATGTAGTCTTTGAATCTTCCTGGTACTGGACGATATAGTCCATGGATAACACCAAGTGCTTGATAGCAATCAGAGATAGTTGGTACGATAATACGAAGTGCAACCACATCATGCACTTTTGTTGTATCCATTTTGTAGCGCTTTAATTTTTGCCATAAAGAATACAGATGTTTAACACGATGGTCGATGCGTTCAATTTCTACATCAAAAATAACAAGTTCATCTTTTAATTTTACAACAACTTTCTCTAATTGTTCATCAGAAATTGGTCGCATACTTTCAAAAAGTTCCAAAGTTTTTTTGTAATCTTCCGGATACACATATGGAAATGCCGCATCTTCTAATTGTGCTTTTAATCGTCCCATACCTAATCGGTCTGCAAGACGTGCATGGATTTCAAGTGTTTCAAGTGCGATACGCTTTTGTTTTTCCGGAGAGACATATTGCAATGTTTCTATATTGTGTAATCTGTCACAGAGTTTAATAACCACAACACGTATATCATCTGCCATTGCAACGAAAAACTTACGCAATGATTCGACGTGACGTTCTGCACCTGAATATCGTAATTTTCCTAACTTTGTCACACCTTCTACAAGTTTTGTAATATGGTCACCAAATTCTTTTGTCATCTCTTCATTAGTCACAGGAGTGTCTTCAAGTACATCGTGCATAATGCCGGCTGCTATCGTATCAACATCCATTTTTAAAATAGCAAGATTAATTCCTGTTGCAAAGACATGATTGTAGTATGGTTCACCAGATTTACGTAGTTGTCCTTCGTGTGCTCTCTTTGCAAATTCACAGGCTCTTTGTATAAGTGTTTTATCTTTTTCTTTAATATCAGGAAGTAACGCAAAAATGCGTTCTGGGTTGGTATCCATAAAGAGAGGGGTGTCCATATAGTTACAATATCAAAAAATTAAGAATATGTGAAGAAAGATTTTACTAAGGCGCCCATGGGCGCCTTTAGTTTTTTATTTTTTAATTTCTAATTTATGAGGATTATGATTCGGACAGGTTTTATCACTACAACGTTCTGGAATGGTTTTTGTACCAATCATCATAAGTTCGCCGCATAACGTACCGTCATCTTTTTTATAGGTACAACGATTTCCTGTAGGTCTCGTTTTGATAATATGTTTACAGTCTGGGTAATTTGAACATGAATAAAATACTCCGAATCGCCCTTTTCGTTCTTCCATATACCCATCTTTACATTTATTACATGCTACTCCCGTTGAGTTTGCTTTACGCATTTCTTCATCTTGTTCTATGTATTTACATTTTGGATAATTTGAACAGGCAATAAACTTTCCATAACGACCATCACGTTCCATAAGTTCACCTGTACCACACTTCGGACATTCTTTACCAAGTTTTTTAGGGCCTTCCATTACCGTTCCATCTATTTTGCGTGCACCCATGCATTCTGGATATCGTGAACATGAATAAAACTTTCCATTACGCGCAAGTTTTATCACCATAGTTGCATTACACAGTGGACACATCATTCCATCAGGTGCATCTCCCATACTTGTTGCTTTTTCAAGTTTTTCTTTTGATTTAACATCTTTTAAAAATGGTCCATAAAAATCTTTCAAGATTTTTAAATATGTCGTTTTTCCTTCGGCGATAGTATCTAACTTATTTTCCATATCTGCAGTAAATGTATCACTAATATATGAGGGAAAATGTTCTTCTAGAAAAGAGATAACTACTTCACCTGTGTCTGTTGGATAGAGTGCTTTACTTATTTTTTCTACATAACCACGTGCTTCGATGGTAGATAAAATAGAGGCATATGTTGAAGGGCGACCAATGTCACGTTTCTCCAATTCTTTAATAAGACCTGCTTCTGAATAACGATTTGGTGGAAGGGTGGCTTTTTCTATTGCTTGAAGTGTCTTTAGATTTAATGTATCACCTTTTTTAAGTTCAGGTAAAATGACATCGTCACCTTTTGCGTCTTGGTCAACAAGTAACCATCCTGCAAATATAACCACAGATCCTGTGACAGAAAAATTAGGAATACTTTTTGATGTAATATTTGCAACTACTTTACTACGTTTTAACTTTGCGTCTTTCATTTGAGATGATACAGTGCGCTCCCATATCAATGAATAGAGTCGCTTTTCGTCGTCTGTTGTACCACCAGATCGTGATTGGGCATGTGTTGGGCGAATGGCCTCATGGGCTTCCTGAGCATTTTTTGATTTTGTTTTGTAGTGTCTAATTTCTACCAATTCTTTTCCAAAAATTTTTTCAATTACTGTTGCTATTTCAGATAATGCAGTTTGTGACAATGTTGTACTATCGGTACGCATATAGGTAATAAGACCTTTTTCATATAACTTTTGTGCAATACTCATCGTACGTGATGGGGAATATCCGAGCCGTGAGGATGCAGTTTGTTGTAGTGTAGATGTCGTAAACGGTGCACGTGGTGAACGTGATACTTCAGTACTTTCTACCGAAACAACTTCCCAAGAATTATTTTTCCCTTCTTTGACAATTCTTTCGGCCTCTTTCTTTTCACGAGGTTCTATTTCACAATCAAGTTGCAATATATATGTCTTACTTTCCTTCATTTTTCCAATTGTTGTGAACTCTCCTGCAATAACGTAATAGGTTTCAGGAATGAATGCACGTATTTCACGTTCACGTTCCATAATGATGCGGAGTGCAGGGGATTGTACACGACCAGCAGAAAGACCATAACGGACCTTTTTCCAGATGATTCCTGAGAGATCGTACCCGACTAATCTATCGAGTACACGACGTGCTTCTTGTGCTTCTTTCAAATTAATATCTATATCACGTGGATGCTTCAGTGCTTCTTTGATAGCCTCTGGTGTAATTTCATGGAATGCAACACGTTTTGCATTTTTTAAATTGCAGGCTTCTTGTATATGCCATGCTATTGCTTCTCCTTCACGGTCTGGGTCAGTTGCAAGGTAGACTTCACTTGATTTTTTTGCAAGAGATTTAATATCAGCAATCACCTTTTCTTTTCCTGCACTTACCTCATAGTGTGGAATAAAACCACCCTCGATATCAAGAGCCTTTTTATTACTCTTTGGTAAATCACGAATATGACCAATAGACGCACGAACTGTATATTCGCCGTCGAGATATTTCGATATAGTTTTTGCCTTTGATGGACTCTCTACAATTAATAGTTTCATAGTGACAATAGAGTGTACTTTACACTATCCTTCGCACTTCGCCAAATATTTCTTCTATATGACCTTTTATTTCAAGTGAAGAAAGTGTCATTAAAAATTTTTCAGGAGTGAGTTTACTTTCAAGTAAAAGTAAATCTTTTTCTTTTGATTCTGTGAGTAGTTGCATAATGGTTTCCTCTTCAGGGGAGTAGGTGTATTTTTTCTGTGAAGTTTCTTTTTTAGAAAGATGAAGAAGTGAAAAAAGATCATCACTATGTGCAATTATATATGCGCCGTCACGAATAAGAGTATGTGTTCCTCGTGACGTAGGGGAAAATATTTCACCAGGAATAGCACCAATGTCACGTCCTAATTCTAATGCAAGACGTGCAGTGATGAGTGTGCCTGACTGTTCTTCTGCTTCGACAATTAATACCGCATCAGATAGTGCAGCAACGATACGATTACGTGCAGGAAATGTCCAGTTGGCGGCTTGTGTAAGGGGTGGTAATTCTGATATGAGCATCCCACCAGATTCTACAATTTCTTCTGCAAGATGGAGGTGTGATGATGGATATATAACACGTGTATCTAACCCATTTCCAAGTACGGCATATGTTTTTATATTGTGTTGTAATGAAGATACATGCGCAATACTATCAATACCATGTGCAAGACCCGAGATCACAATGACCTCCTCAGGAGGAAGTGATGCAAGTAAGTGTTCTATTGCTTGCTTACCATACTGTGAATGTTTACGTGAACCAACAACAGAAAGTATTCGAGGTGTCGCACGTCCGTACTCATCAAGAGTTATATCAGGTAAATTTCCAGTAATATAGAGTTGTTCAGGAACTTCATGTAATTGTAATAAACGAGCAAGTAGTGGATGTTCAGAAAACTTTTCTCTCGGGATGATAGTTATCGGGAAAGACATATATTTATAGTCTATAGTGTATGACCTGTAGATGATAGTGAATACAAATAAAAAAACGAAGGCCACTCGTCTTTGCGCATAGAGGATTATGTGTCCCCGCGCTAAGCGAGAACACTATCATATGCGCAAAGACGGATGTCTTCGCTTGTTTTTTTGATGTCTCAGTCTTTTTTTCGCATCATGTAAACTGCAATCACAATGACTAAGATGAGACCAAGTGTCCCATGCCAAAGGGCTTGGTTTTCGCTATATGCTTGGCCAAATCTCCGCATAGTATTGGTCACGGATATTCCCATCATTTCAAGTGCTTGTGCAGCAATGAAAAGGATGAGAACGATTAGGAAAAACTTCGTAACTCCCTCATACGGACTACCACCTGATGGTGCAGACATTACTACTCCTTTTTCTTAGAGTGAATTGATGGCGCGAAGGGTCTCTCTTTGAGTTCCTTCGCAATCTTGATACGGTTCCGAGAGTTGTACTTTGGGTGCACCAACAAAACTTTGAATCGAGATGGTGGTCCCTCCGCCACGATTTTTGACACACTCTTTGTATGTCTCGATCGCCTCCCGTATATTATCTGCTTTTCTTCGTTGTGTATTGTCGTTTGTGCCATTTGTTGTCATGGGTTTATAGACGGCAATACCAGCAATGATTACATTAACCACTGCAACAACGCCAAGCAGAAGAACAATAGCCGGTGTTTTTGTCGCCATTTTTTTCTTTCTGCAGTGTGTGCACTGCGGTTGAGACTTACGAAACTATTTTTGGGTTTGGACGACCGTTTTTGCTTTTGAATAAGTCCCGAAGGTAAATCCAATTGAGATTATTAGGCAGAAAACTAGAGTGAGGAGAGTAAAATTTTTCAATCTCATGTAAGGAATTTCCTCCTCCTCTTTTTGAATATGTACTGAAGGAAGTTTCATGGTCTCCTTAAGCACATTATCCAAAAGTTTAGGATCTTTCTCCCTTGTTGTTTCATCGAGGACTTGTGCTAGAAGTCCTTTAATCGGTGAACTTTGCAATCCACCCTTCCTATGCTCCATGGTAAGTCTCCTGTCTTTAAAGTTTCGTCCTCTTTAATTCAGAGAACGTCTATCTCCTATACTACAGTATTTATCTTATATGTCAAGGATTTTTTGAACTATGAAACATGTTGTGATGTTTATTGTTCTATGTCAGACTAGCAAAAGATTGCAAAATAAAAAGTAAAAACTTTATTTTGCTACATTCTTTGCAAATTGGATAATAGAGAGGAAAGTCATCATGGGTTTCCTAAAAAGTAGTTCTGCTTTTTTGATTGGATTCCTAAGTGGTTTCCGTGTTAATCAAATAGAACAAAGACCAATTTCTCGAAAACATTTTTTTCTCAAGATTGTTTATCTACTGTCTCTTGTATATTGTTTTTATCAGGCTATTTCGTGGCAAGAGCAGATAATAAGAGATCACTTCCTTGTTTCTTTTTTCTCGGGATTTGGTATTGGTTTGAAGTTAGAAGTAGCAACACTTACGATAAGTGCAGGATTGTTCGTGCTCTACATCATCGGTGTTGTCTTCATTTGCTTTCGTGATTCTTCGGTGGAAATGCATTGGGCCAGTTTCCCAAACATCGGAGATGCATGTATTACCTGTGCTTTTGCATTATTCGTATATGCATATACGTACGACATGTTCTATTTTTTTGGAAATCATTGTGTTGCCACAAGTACTCTTTGTGTTAACTTCTCAAATACAGCACATACATTTGCGATTTCCTCTGCAGGTATTTATCTTCTACGTTCGTACTTCATATTTCGTCCAGAAGAAACAGGAACAAAAATATTTTTTGGACATGAAATAAGAAAGATATACGGAACAGGGAGTTATCTCATTCCAACAATACCTGTCCCTCACTTTATATACATATGTATGATAAGTGTATGGGATATTATTCCCTTTTTCTGGTTTATGTATCATCATCCGGATGGAAGGGAATCTGCACAGGAACTTCATGTACGAAGGAGGTAATACCTACTTTTGGAATGAAGATCACACGATCTAGCAAAGTTAGGTCGTGTTTTCTTTTTTGGTGCCCCCAGTAGGGTTTGAACCTACGACCTGCGGATTAAGAGTCCGATGCTCTACCAACTGAGCTATAGGGGCTTATAATTCTCGAAGATAACTATACCACGCAAAGGAGAAATTTTCTAGAGTGTTTACATCAATTATGGTAGAATGAAAAAACTTTTAAGTAGTAAAAGTACACGATGCAGTGGCGAAGTGGTCCATGAGCATAGCGAAATATATAGATGGCTCTGCGGTTAAACCGCAGCGTTAAAAAATAAATCGAAGGTAAATCACATATATACTAAAGATATACGAATAAGATGCAGTGGCGAAGTGGCCTAACGCTGCGGTTTGCAAAACCGCCATTCGCGGGTTCGACTCCCGCCTGCATCTCCAGTTACGATAAGTAACTAATCAATTTGCCCGGGTGATGGAATGGTAGACATAAAGGACTTAAAATCCTTGGTTGGAAACGACGTGCGGGTTCGAGTCCCGCCCTGGGCACAGCAAAATTAAATCGCACTAAATAATGCGATTTAATTTTGCTGTGTGCAGAGGGAGAAAGCCAACTGTTTGGCTTTCGTCGGGACTCGAATAGGGGTCGAGGAGTCTACTGTTTTGTGTAATCACAAAACGAGACGAGGTGACCGAACTAGCCCTGGGCACAAAATCATTTGCTATACTTAGTCTCATAATGAAAAAATATTTTCCTCATATCCTCCTTATTGTATACATCATTGAGTTTGTTATTTTATCTATTACTCCATACGATAGAAGTGTCTGGCTTACCGAGAATCTAACTGTGCTTCCTATTGTTGTTATTCTTATTATCTTATATTTCAAAAATATTCGTTTTTCAAATCTCTCATACTTCTTAATGAGTATTCTCATCTATATGCATACACTAGGGGGACATTATACGTTTGCACTTGTACCTTTTGATTGGTTTAATAATTATTTTGGATTTGAAAGAAACATGTATGACAGAGTGGCACATGCAACAGTAGGATTTTATGCATATCCGATTGTTGAATCTCTTATTCGTTATAAGGTTGTGACAAAAAAATGGTTTGCATATTTTTCTGCATTAACGGTTATTATAAGTATCGCAGCAGTCTATGAGTTATTTGAATGGAGGTATGCAATAAGTGCAGATCCAACAGCAGGTATTGCAGTTCTTGGTTCACAAGGAGATATATGGGATGCACAAAAAGATATGTTGATGGATACCTTAGGTGGAATATTTGGAATTGTACTTTACTTTATTGTTTCAAAAGTAACATCATCTGGAACTGGAGTTTCGAAAGTATAGTCTTTATTATTAAGAGTAAAAGAAATAGATTGTGCATGTAATCGTATGCGTGGTGAATCAATGGTACTTCCATAGGCTTTATCTCCAACGATTGGATGATTAATAGAAGACATGTGTGCACGCAATTGATGAGTACGTCCTGTAGTAGGGGAGAGTTCTACAAGTGTTGTGTAGGTATTTCTTTTTACTATATGTACGTTTGTGACTGCACTACGTAATTCTCCACGAGGATTACTTGGATTGGTTGACTGCTTGTAATCTTTTTTACTACGACCAAGTGGTGCGTCAATAGTAAAAGAATCTTTTTCTAGTATTCCATCGACAAGCGCAGTATATTTTTTCTTTGTTGTGTGATTTTTAAATTGTGATTGTAATTCATCAAATATATGTTGTGTTTTTGCAATAACCATAACACCAGATGTTTCTCTGTCTAATTTGTGTACTATTCCACCAAGAGAAATAGTACGACCATCTTGTAGTGTGATTGCATTGTTAATCGTAAACATTGATGGATAGTATTCATGCAAAAAATCGAGAACTGTATATTCCGTTGAATAATCAAATGGGTGTACAACCATGCCGGATGGTTTATCTAATATAAGTATATTTTCATCATCATAGATGATTGTTGGTTTCATTTTTTCACTCTAACATATTTATAAAGACTTGGTCACAAAACTACCTCGCTTTGTTGGGAAAGGAATCTTGACTACAAGTTTTGTGTCGTCGCCACTCACAAACTCGCAGTCCGCCCCTCGTGGTTTTGCTTTCTAGCAAAACATCACTGCGGTCTTCAAGTCCTTACGCAAGCAAAGCAGTTTGCTTGCTTCCTAGGCACAACTAAAAAATGGACACTTGTGTGTCTCATTTTTTATGTTGTGCCCAGGAAAGGACTTGAACCTTCATGCCTTGCGGCGCTTGCTCCTAAGGCAAGTGCGTCTACCAATTTCGCCACCTGGGCAGGTGAGTAAAGGTGATTATAACGTAAACAATGTTTTTTTGCGAGAAATAAGAAAATAAAAAAGCCGGTCTGTTGACCGGCTTGATTCCACGAAGGAATCTAGTGTTGATGTATGAGATGTTGCATCTTGCCGAGAAAGCGATTTCGGCGATGCGTGAATCCTCGTGATGACTTTTCATCTTCGGAAGCATTGCTCTTTTTCTGTACTTCTTTTTTTGCTTTGATTCCGAGACTCATACCAACGTCTCGCAGGTATTGGTGCACGACTTTTGCGCCTTCTGCCATTTTTGTCGGCATCCCTGTGATGTCGAGCACTTCATGTTTCAACTTCGCAAACGTGAAGTGGACATTGATCGAGAGTTCCCCACTTTCTTGGAGGTGGCCGAGCATGTGCTCATTGTCCGCACCTTTGAAGTAGAGTTCTCCATCTTTGTCCAAGGAAAAGAATGCATTTGACCCTTTCTCATCTTTCGATTTGTAAAGGTCAGGTTTTGCAGATAAAAAAAGTTCCAACATCTTTTCCGATGCTTCTTCCGCATTGTACGGAATCGGATTTTTCTTCTGCTCTACCGGAATCATTGCTACAACTTCTTCTTTTTTTTGTGGAGTAGGTGCGGTGATGATCCCTTCTTCTTCCATGATAATACGAAGGAACGACCACATCTGCTTTTGTATTGCGAAAGCCGCAGGGTTGATGAGTTTGCTTTCGAATTTTTCCGAGCGAAGTTGCACCACTGATACATACAAATTGGGGTGCAACTCTGCGTCAACCAACCCACTTTCTTCTGTTGCCTTGTGGACATAGATAACCGGCAAGCCAGTTACCAGTTTTGCGATTCTGAAAACGACATCCTTGATTCCGACCAGGCCGACGCGATCTTCATCACCCCAGAGAATGCGAGCAACGGCGGACGATTCTTTTTCGATCTGGCTGTAGGAAGAAATTTCCGTGCGTGTCACTTTACTTTCTGTGACATACTGGATACTTTCCGTCAGACCAAACCCTTCGATCATGATGCGGAGGAACTTGTAGAGTTGCTCCACCATTGCATACACCACTTCGTCTTTGATTTGCGCAACGAAGACCGGTTGCTTCAGTTTCGCGAAGGGAATACGCGTTTGCACTTCCACTCCTGCAAGTGCAAGCGGATGATACTTCGGTATTTTGGATACTTCGATGAAGATGATTTCGTGACCAACAGGGGCGCCCTTGTACATCGGGTACAGTTGTTTGGTGAACTCGACTCCATCTTCAGTGCGGTAGAGTTCCTTGTCGAGAACTCCGTTGAAGAGTTCCCGCAGTTCATGACCCATACGAGCATGCTTGTACGGAATTTTATTTCCGCCAGCATCCAGACTACGCGGTGCGTAACTGGCAGGCACTAACCCTTTTTCTTTGGGTGGCTTGCGCGGTTTTTCCACATGCGCAGATTTTTTACTTTTATTCTTTGGCAGACCTTTACTGCCCTTACGTTCTTTGAACGTCTTGCCCATGATGTTCTCCTTGAAGAAGTTGTATGGGTATTTCGTTTTGGAATAGAAACTTACTTACAACGAACGTTTTACAACTTATGTAAACTACATAAAGCAGTAAAATTAACCTTTACATATTATACACGAAAATAGTATTTTGTCAAGGTGTAAATACCTTTATTTATAATGGTTTTATAACTCTTTCTCTTGTAACTTTTTCTGATATTCTTCGTTTGCAATTTTATCTTTTCGGAGGAGGGAGTCCACGTGTTGTCTATTCTTTTCTCCATAGTCTATTTCTACTTCAAAAAATGGAATTACTTTTACAGGAAGTCTCTTCATAACAGTATGACGAAGTTCACTACGCATTCGTTTTGCAAAGTCTAATGCAGCAGGTTCTTTTTCTTCTGGAATTGCCGTGATGAAAATAGTTGCATGTTGCATATCGGGGGATACTTCTGCACGAGTAACCGTGATGAGTGAAGCGCCAGATGACTCACGTTGAAAGAAATCTTGGGCAATAGCAAGAATCTCTAATGCAAATTGTATTTGTCGTTTTGAGGGTGCTTTGTTTATCTCCATACTTTTAAATACGTAATTTTTCTACAAGAAGTGCTTCAAGTACATCAGATGGAATAATTTCAAACTTACTTTCTACCATGAGACCACATTCATTTCCTTCATTAACAACATCTGTCTTTATTTTTTGTGATTGTAGTTCTATGATACGTCCACGTCCGAGTTCTACACCACGACGAATGATTTTCACCATTGCATTATTCTGTATTTTCCCAGTTTCTACTTTTCCACCGATTACATGCTTATCTTTTTGTGAAGAAAATGTTCTCATGACTTTGAGTGTTCCTAGTACTACTTCTTTTTCTTCATATGGTAAACGTCCTTCAACAATAGTGTCGAACCATTCAGAGAGTTTATAAATAATATCAAAGAGTTCAGGTTTGATATTAAATCTGTCTGCTTGGTCACGTGCTTTTGCTTCCATCTTTACAGTAAATCCAATGATGATAGTTTTTTCATCAGAAGATGCAAGCATGATATCTCCTTCAGAAATTGCACCTACTCCTTCTGCAATTATTTTTATCTTTACATCATCAGTTTCTTTCTTCTTGAGTTCTCGTTTTACGGCATCTAATGTTCCAAGTGAATCTGCTTTCACAACAACAGGGATAACTACTTTTGCATTACGATAGATACGTGGGTCAAGGACTTCTTTTACCGCATTTCCTTTTGCCTCTTCTTGTAACTTTTCTATTTCTTTTTTATCAGATGAAGAAATAAAAATAACCCCTGCGTGTGGGACATCATCAAACCCTGTTACTTTTATTGGTTGGCCCGCATGAGGATTTTTGATAGCAATACCTTTAAAGTTTTCGATAATACGAATAGGAGATGCTGCAGTACCTGCAAGAATAGAACCAGATGATGCAAGTGTTCCATCTTTAATAATAAGTGATGCAGAGATGCCACGTTTTGGATCTACAAAACTTTCAAGGACATAGCCTGTGGCTTCGGTTGATAAGTTTGCTGTTAGTTCATTCATTTCTACGACAAGTAATAATGTCTCCAGAAGAAAATCAATACCTTGTCCTGTTTTTGCAGAGATTTCTACACACGGTATATCACCACCGTACCCTTCGAGATAGATTCCGTTTTCAACGAGAGAGTTTTTTGTTTTTTGAATATCGGCACCTGATTTATCTATTTTATTAATTGCAACGACAAAAGGGAGTTTACGAGATGAGATAGTTTTCCAACTTTCAAGTGTTTGTGTCTTTACTCCGTCTTCTGCAGAGACAACCAAGATTGCAATATCTGCAATTTCCACACCACGTTCACGCATACTTTGAAATGCTTCATGTCCTGGAGTATCTAAGAATGTGATTGGTTTTACTGTGCCACTGGTGAGTTTGTGTTCCACTTCGTATGCAGAAATACGTTGTGTTATACCTCCTGCTTCACCTTCCACTACATTTGATTTACGAATGAAATCAAGAAGAGATGACTTTCCATGATCAACATGCCCAAGTACGGCAATGACAGGCTGACGAGGAACGAGCATGGTAGTAGATGCTTTCGACATATAAATTATCGCACCATTATAACACAATTATGTAAAGATTCCTACTTCTTATGTGCAGTTTTTGCGTCTGTTAAAACACTTTGCTCTTCTTCTGTTAAATCGTGAGTACTCGTATACTGCGTAACTGGTTTTGCAAACATACTAAATCTGTCGCGATGATGAAGTGATGAAAGAATAACACCGTTACCTTGTTCATTAACAAGTGCAATTGCAAATGATTGATTACTACTGTTAGTATCAAAGGCTTTAAAGCGCACAGTTGAAACATTGCGAATACATTGTGATAGTCGCGTTTCTAAATCCATTGCATGTTGTGCGAGTAATTCATCATGCTTTTTTAAATTATCTACTTTGTCTAAATAGTCACGTATAGTACCTTCAAGATTTTTCCCATTTTCACCACGCATAAAAATAGATAATTTGTAATATTGATGAATTGTAGTGACAAGGAGTACAACCGTGCAAGCAAATAGGATAACAACAGTATACGGAGATGTTGAGTAGATAAGGAGAGTATTCATGTAGAAGAATTGTAACATATGACACTTATTTTTATGTATATTTTAATTTTGAAAAAGATTTTTAATTTTGGTATGATACAAAAAGTGATAGGGGTTCATTCCTTTCATGATTGTGTTTGACTAATGATGTCAGACACTCCGCCAAAAACGTCACAGGAGAAAGCACATGAAAAAAATCATGCACAACGCGTCCCCGCCGCCGCTCCGACTGACCGTTTCAGGAAGGGGGTGATCATATCTAGAGTCTTTGGATAATGGAATTTTTTTCCAGAGATTCGGGCGGCTGCATGGCAGCCGCTTTCCCATTTTTATACTTTAAATAATAGCAACATATTTTTGGGTACTTGACAAATATTTTGTAGATGCTATACTAGTATTTGTAGTACCTTCAACGATTTATTCTTGATTTCAACCACAAGGAGAAGTCCATGAAAAGCCCGCCCGCAGCAATCCCCGGCAAACCCTATGCCTTCCAGAGCCTGAACCTGATCAAGAAATCCGCCACGGCCAGCGCCGGCCAGGCGAAGGTGCACGCAGTCGCGACCTGATCGCCCCGCGCGCCACCGGAGGAAGTAGCACCCGTTGCTTCCTCAATCAAAACATCGTCCACTTCATGTGGCGAGCAGTACCCCGCCGACCAAAGGTCGGCGGGTTTTCATTTTTATAAAATAGATTTTGTTGTAGTATAGTGATATGTCAATGTTTGGAAATATTTTTAATAAAAAAAGAGTGTATCTTGATAATGGAGGAGCAACGCCACTATCTGCGCGTGCAAAGCATGTATTTTTATCTGCGTTAGATATGTATGGGAATCCATCATCTATTTTTAAAGAAGGAATAGAGGCTGAGAAACGTTTAGACGAAGCACGAAAGAAAATTGGAATAGTTATCAATGCCCGTGCTTATGAAATATATTTTACAGGTTCTGGAACAGAGAGTTGTAACCTTGCAATCCTGGGGACATATTATGCATGGAAAAAGGATAATGAATACGCAACCCATTTACCGCATATTATTATTTCTTCTATTGAACATCCGGCAATCATGGAAGTAGCAAATTATTTGGCACTTAATTCTCTTGCAAATATTACCTATCTTCCTGTGTATGAAAATGGCATTGTAAAAGTACAAGATGTAAAAAATGCAATTACCAAAGAAACTATTTTAATAAGTGTGATGTATGCGAATAATGAAATAGGAACAATACAACCAATAAAAGAAATTGGGCGCATGCTTGAGGAATATAAAAAAGAAAATAAAAGTGTCTATCCATTGTTTCATACTGATGCATGTCAGGCGGGGAATTATTTAAACCTAGATGTATTTCGTCTGAAAGTGGATATGATGACTATTAATAGTAGTAAAGTATATGGTCCAAAAGGGATAGGTGTTTTATATAAAAAAGAAGGAGTAACTATTTCTTCTATTTCATTTGGTGGTGGACAAGAACGAGGATTACGTAGTGGTACAGAATCAGTGGCACTGGCTATGTCATTTGCGGAAGCATTAACCGAGGCACAAGAACTACGAGAAAAAGAAAATGCACGCCTTACATTACTGCGAGATACATTTAAAGAAATAGTAGAAAAAAGATTACCACAGATAGTATTTTATGGTGTATGGGATGAACGATTACCAAATAATATTAATTGCCGTATTCCTGGTATATCTAGTGAAGAAATGATTGTACGATTAGATACAAAAGGATTTTCTGTGTCACATAAATCCGCGTGTGCATCACAAATAGAGGATAGTAGTTATGTGATCCGTGCACTTGGTGCAACAGAAAAAGAAGCAAAAGAAAATATACGTATCACCTTAGGAAGAGAAACAACAGAAGATAATTTAAAGAGATTAGTTGATGCTATAGAGGAGATTGTGAAGAAATACAGTCACTAGTTACTAGTCACTCGTTTGTAGTTGTATTACACTAGTAACTATCAACTAGTAACTAACAACTAACCATATGTATACTGCAAAAGATTTTTCACATTTATTAGGAATAACGGGAATGAGTGACGCACTGCTTACTAAGCATTTTACGTTGTATCAAGGATATGTAACCAATACAAATAAGTTACTTGAATTATTAAAAACCAAAGAATCAGGGACACCAGAGTTTGCGGAATTACATCGTAGATTTGGTTGGGAATGGAATGGTATGCGATTGCATGAACTTTATTTTGGAAATATGGTAAAGGGTGGAGTTGCTTTAAGTGAAAGGATCTTGAAGCAAAAAATTGAAGCGACATGGGGAACAGTTGAGAATTGGCAAAAAGAATTTATTGGCATGGGTGCTATGCGTGGTATCGGATGGGTTATTCTTGCTCATGATAAAAAAGATGGTGCATTATTTAATGTATGGGTAAATGAACATGATAGTGGACATTTGGCAGGGCTTACACCATTACTTGTGATGGATGTATTTGAACATGCTTTTATGCTTGATTATGGATTAAAGCGTCCGGATTATATTGCTGCGTTTATGTCATCTATCGATTGGCATGCAGTAGAGGAAAGAATATAAAAACAAAACGTGCGATCCTGCATGGATCGCACGTACTTCTTAGTTCTCGTCCTCTTTTTTTATAGGAGCACAGAGGGGATGTAAAATTTTGCCTTCGTGTCGCACGAAGGCTTGTCCACGTTTGAGGTGGTCTCCACACACACAAAACTCAGGTTCCCCACCTTTTTTTGGTTGGTATCCTGGAGGACATACTGCTCGCACACCATTTTCATTAGAAGAGTACATTGTTCCCTCGTTATAGTACGATATGGTCCAAAATTAATTTATCATGTATATTATATTTGTCAAGTTGACTTAGGTATTTCATTTTGGCATTGTATATATATCCTGTATTGATTGCTTATCCACCACGAAAGAAAGGCTAAAATCTGTTACACTGTATATAGTATTTGAATTATTGTGAAAATGGTTTGTATGTATTGAATTTTTTTATTGTCTTTTCTATTAACTACAAACTAGTATCTATAAACTGTCCATTTTATGCCTCCATCATTTAACAATTTCACCACAAAAGCAAAAGAGGTGATTCGTCGCGCTCATGAACTTGCAATTGAGCGTGGTCAGAATCAGGTATCCCCACTTCATTTGATGGGTGCTCTTCTTACACAAGAAGAATCTCTTGTACATGCAATCCTAGAGAGAATGGATATTGATTTAATACATCTTACGGATTCTATTGTGGATGCAATAGAAGTCCCGGGTGCATCTGCTACAATGTCTCCGTCGTATCAGATGTATCTTACACCAGAACTAGCAGCAACATTGGAAAGTTCACTTAAGGTAGCACAATCACTTGGGGATGAATTTGTATCTACAGAACATTTGTTCTTAGCAGTGCTTGATACTCAAGGACAAGTGCGTGAAGTTCTTGCTCGTTTTCGTATCGATAGAGATGCGGCATATCATATATTAGAAGAACTTCGTTCACAGAATATTACTGAAGCACAAGGTCCGAAGAAAAATAAAGCCCTCGCAAAATATACACGTAATTTTACTGATCTTGCTCGTGCAGATAAATTAGATCCAGTTATTGGACGTGATACAGAAATCATGCGACTTATGCAGATTCTTTCTCGTCGTACAAAAAATAATCCGATATTAATCGGAGAAGCAGGTGTGGGAAAGACAGCCGTTGTTGAAGGACTCGCAATTCGTATGGCACGAGGGGATGTACCAGAGAGTTTAAAAGATAAGGAACTTGTATCACTTGATTTAGGGACACTCATTGCAGGAACAAAATTTCGTGGAGAATTCGAAGAGCGATTAAAAGCAATTATGAAAGAAATTGAACGCTCAGCAGGAGGTATTATTTTATTTATTGATGAAATACATACAATTGTTGGTGCAGGAGCAACAGAAGGGTCAGCAGATGCTGCAAACTTACTTAAACCTGCGCTTTCTCGAGGTGAACTTCGTGCAATAGGTGCAACAACCTTAAAAGAATATCAAAAATATATTGAAAAAGATCCTGCACTTGCTAGACGTTTTCAACCTGTCTTTATAGAAGAGCCAAGTGAAGAAGATGCGCTTGCTATTTTGCGTGGTCTTAAAGAAAAATATGAACTATTCCACGGTGTTCGTATTACTGATAATGCACTTATCTCTGCAGTAAATCTCTCAACTCGTTATATTACGTCACGATTTTTACCAGATAAAGCAATTGATCTTATTGATGAAGCAGGGTCTGCACTTCGTATTGCACTTGAAAATAAACCTCCTATTTTAGATGAAGCACATAGAAAAATTATGCGTCTTGAAATTGAAAAAGAAGCACTTACCAAAGAATTGGTCACATCAGAAGGAGATACTGATGCTTCAACAAAGAAGCGTATTACAATTATTGAAGAAGAAATTGCAAATGTAAAAGAACGTACCCGCGAACTAGAACTTAAGTGGAAAAATGAAAAAAAGACACTTACTGAAATTGGAGAAATAAAAAAATCTCTTGAGTCACTTCGTACTGAGGCGGATAATGCTGAACTTCGTGCAGACTTAACACGTGTAGCAGAAATTCGTTATGGACAAATTCCAGATTTAACAAAAGAATTACATGAACGATTTGAAAAGTTAAAAAAATTGCAAAAGACTCGTAGAATACTTCGTGAAGAAATTACAGAAGAAGACATTGCCGGCGTGGTTGCAAAGTGGACAGGTATTCCTGTTGCTCGTATGCTTGAAGAAGAACAAGAAAAGTTATCACGCATGGAAGAAGAATTAGGAAAGCGTGTTGTTGCACAACGTGAAGCAATAGAAAAAGTCTCTGGTGCGGTACGAAGAAGTCGCGCAGGAATCAATGATCCATCTCGTCCTATTGGTTCCTTTATGTTCTTGGGTCCAACAGGAGTTGGAAAAACAGAACTTACCAAGGCACTTGCCGAGTTTATGTTTAATGATGAAAAAGCACTCATTAAAGTAGACATGAGTGAATACATGGAAAAACACTCAACATCAAAGTTGATTGGTTCACCACCAGGATATGTTGGATATGAAGAATCAGGACAGTTAACAGAAGCAGTACGTCATCGACCATACGCAGTAATTTTATTTGATGAAATAGAAAAAGCACATCCAGAAGTATTTAACCTTCTCCTTCAAGTTCTTGATGAAGGACGTCTTACAGATAGTAAGGGGCGTATTGTTAATTTCAAAAATACTATTATTGTAATGACTTCAAATATCGGTAGTCAGTATATTCAAAAGATGGAACAAATGGGATTTGTTAATCAAGTAGCAGGAGGTGAATATACACAGGTCAAAGAGCGTGTTATGGAAGCACTTAAAGATTTCTTTAAGCCAGAGTTTTTAAATCGGCTAGATGAAACAATTATTTTTGATGTACTTTCAAAAGAGGAAATCAAACATATTGTTGGGTTGCAGGTTGCATCACTTGCAAAGCGAATCTTGGAAAAAGATATTGTTTTAGAAGTAAGTAATAATGCAATTGCGTATATTACAGAAAAATCATATGATCCACATTTCGGTGCACGACCAATCAAGCGATTCATGCAAACACATATTTTAAATAAGGTTGCAACGATGATGCTTTCAAAGAAGTTTATGAAAGGTAGTGTTGCGTATGTAGATCTAGATAAAAAAGGTGAATTACAAGTTGAAGCAAGAAAACCAAAAAAGATTGTAAGTCCAATGACCAAAAAGGAAGTTATGACGAAGAAGTAGAAATATAAGTGCGCCGGGCTGGATTAGGTCACAAAACTACCTCCTCATAAATTCGTCGGAGATAGTTTCGCAACCCCGTATTCAAATCCAGACGTACATGACGCAGGTCATGTACTCCTAATGAATATAACCAAAAGAAAAAACTGGGGAGAACCCAGTTTTTTCTTTTGGTGCGCAGTAATAGAAGATGTTAGAACCGAGTTAATGAAGTCGGATACTATTCCTTATATACCTAATCTTAGCATGTGGGCACAAAAAGTATAATTTACCCCACAGAAGCGAACACTATATAGACGCCCCTATACCCCCCGACTAGTTACCTTTCATCTTTCGATAACCTGGTAATGAGCGATGGTACATACGGGGCATACCCCCCGATGTTGATCCCCGTACCGGTGGAAATAAGCCGATACATAACTTCATGTAAATAAACATACACTCTCGAACTTCGGAGGTACCCCATACCCCAACTTTTCCAAAGAAATTAATTTCCTAAAATCTGATTTAAATTTTTTATTTTTTTCCACTTGTCTAATACCCCCTAGGGGGTGTATACTACTAAACATGCAAAGTCATGATCCAAAACTAGTTAGACGTTTAAAGATTATTGAAGGCCAAGTGCGAGGGTTGCGCGAAATGGTAGAAAGAGGAGAATATTGCGTTGATGTTATAACGCAAAGCTCAGCTATAAAACAAGGTATATCAAATGTGGAGGATATTCTTTTGAAGAGCCATCTTTCAACATGTGTGGTAAAGCAAGTAAAAGAAGGTAATTCTGGGAAGGCTGTGGATGAGGTGCTTAAAATTTACCAACTAAAAAGAAAGTAATGAACTGCCCCATTTGTACAACTAGCATTGAAGTCAATTACAAGGAATTAAATGAAAGATGTCTTTGTGGTGATGCAAACACTCAGTCACTATATGCTAATTTCTCTTCACATTCACCAGTTTTTATCTCTCAAAAGATAGAAGAGAACATACAAGAAGCTATTTCTGTTATAGAAAAAGTAGTACATGGTGATTCCTTTAAAAAATCTCTTATAAAAGACTCTTTATTAAGTGTGAAAAATAGTGATGGTGGTATTTTATCGTGTTACGATTTTCATCTTGTTGGAGAAACTCCAAAGCTAATTGAAATTAACACAAACGCTGGTGGTTTTTTCTTAAACTATGAATTACTAAAAAGTTCCACAATTTGTTGCAGTCACACACAGGGACAAAATATAGAGAACTTGGAAGAGAAGATAGTTTCCATGTTCAAGAACGAATTCAAAAAAAATAGCGATAAAAAACTAGAGACGGTGGCAGTTATTGATGAAAATCCTGAAACTCAGTACCTTTATCCTGATTTTGTCATTTGTAAGAATATATTAGAAAAAAATGGAATCAAAACTTTTATTTTAAATTCTAAGGATCTACAGATTATTGATGGCACTGCGGTATACGATGGAATTACTATCGATTTGATTTATAACAGATTAACAGATTTTTATTTCAAGAACGAAGAAAACCAAAAGTTTATTCCACTTCTAAAAAGCAAGACAACTGTTATTTCCCCTAATCCAAATGATTATATTTTGTTCGCTAATAAAGCTAATTTACCATTTCTTCAAAATGAAGATGTTTATAAAGATGTTTTGTCACACAACGAAATTGATACACTTAAAAAAACTCTTTTAGAGACGACAATGGTCAACAAAGACACAGCGGAATATCTCTGGGAAAATAGAAAGAAATATTTTTTTAAACCTATCAACGGGTACGGTGGAAAAGGTGCTTATAACGGGAAAGGATTAACAAAAAAGGTCTGGGAGTATATTAGTTCTAACAGCTACATTGCCCAAGAAACTATTCCTGCAAATACAAAGAATAAACAAATAGATGGGAAGGAGGAATCGTTTAAATTTGATATTAGGGCTTATACATATCAAGGTACTATTTTGCTTCTTGGAGCACGAGTATATCAAGGGCAGACAACAAATTTTAGAACCTTAGGTGGTGGGTTTGGATCTGTGTTTATTACAGAAAATTAATAGAGAAAATATATGAATAACAATATACAAAAGCAAAAGTGTGAATTATGTAAGATGGAGTCAACACATTCTGAAAAGGATACACATGGAATAATTCATTATTTTTGCCAACATCACTCGCTTAAGCCTTCGGTAGTTAAAGCAAAAAATAAATACAAAGAACTTTTACCTCTCCTGTATGTTTTTCTTGTAATACTTGCCCTATCCTCAGTTAGACAGATAGCTTTCGGTGTAAACCCAATGATATTTATGATGGATTTTATGGGAGTCTTTTTCATAGTGTTTGGGCTTTTAAAATTAATAGACTTGAAAGGTTTTGTCGATGGTTTTCAAGCGTATGACCTTATCGCTAAAAGGTATCGAATTTATGGTTACAGTTATCCCTTTATAGAAATAGTCCTTGGAGGAATGTACTTACTTGGCATCATGTTTTTGTGGCAAAATATTCTCGTCGTGATCTTAACGTCTATAGGTATATACACAGCTTACAAGTCCATCAATCATGAAGATGAAATTCGTTGTGTCTGCCTTGGAACTTTGTTTGACCTACCTATGACATGGGTTACTTTTTTTGAAAATACTCTTATGCTCTTGATGGTTATTTTTATGATTATCATGTGATACTCATAAAAATTAAAAATTAATTACTATAACTCTAACTATATGAAAAATAATACAATTTTTGGTGGAGCAATCGTTTCTGTGCTTCTTGGTCTCTTTATCGGATATGCGGTTTGGGGGAATAAGGCAATGGATAATAACATGAATATGAATATGGGGATGTCACAAAAAACTGGAGGACATATGATGCCAGATGGAACTGTGATGGGAGGTATGGGGAGTACGATGTCTATGGAAAGTATGATGACAGGTATGATGGCTAATTTAAAAGGTAAAACAGGCAATGAATTTGATAAAGCATTTCTAACTGAAATGGTTATGCATCACGAAGGGGCTGTTGTAATGGCACAAGCTGTTCTTACTTCCACAGATCGGCCAGAGCTAAAAAAGCTAGCCAATGAAATTATTGTTGCTCAGAATAAGGAAGTTAGTCAAATGCGGGCATGGTATAAAATGTGGTTTGGGACTGAATTAAAATAATTATAAATTAAGATACTTTATCAATAAATAAAAATATGAAACTATCAAAAGTATTACACGTAGGAAGTGTTATCGTTGGACTCATTGGAGTAATTACATTCATAGGAACTCTTATTGGAGGAGGCGATAACTTGGTATTCGGAGTTACAAAAATGGATGGCCTCGCATGTGCCGGACTCCTTATCCTTATTGCAACTTGGCTCCAAGTTGGAACTATTCACCACATGATGCTTGAGAAGCGTGGAGAAATTGTTTAACCAACATAATTATATGGAACACACTCACGAATCTGCGAGCAATACATTTTCAAGAAAGACCTGGTGGATAGTCTTCGCCATTGGTCTTGTCGGATTGGTATTTCTTCTAAGGGATCACACATCGCACGTTTTCTCAGTTCTGCCATTTCTCATTCTTCTGGCATGTCCCTTGATGCATCTCTTTATGCACAAAGGTCATGACGGCCACGATCACGGATCAGAAAATAAATAATATGGATCACTCCGCACACAAAATTGAGCATAATACTCATGCTGGTCACGTGATGGGAGATACCTTAAAAATGACTTTGTGGGGAAAGTTGAAAATGAGTATGACGATGACCATGGGTATGGATCATACTGGCCTTGCAGGCAGAGAGATGGCGCGTCTGATGGAAATTGATATAAGGAACAAGTTTTTCTTCTCCTTATTATTTACAATTCCTATAATCCTCTACTCCCCACTTGGAACAGAATACTTGAAACTTAGTCTTCCTTCCCCACTACCAATTCCGTGGTTACTGTTTATCTTAACCACACCAGTGTTTTTCTATTCTGGGTGGATTTTCTTGTACTCAACGTATATAGCTTTCAAGAATAAGACGCTTAACATGGCTGTTCTCGTAGCGGTTGGTATAACGGCTGCATACGCATTTAGTATCCTTCTAACTTTTATTGGGAGCGCAGACTCATACTATGAAGCAGCAGCAATGCTTATAACCTTTGTTCTCTTTGGACATTGGATGGAGATGAAATCGAGACGTGGCACAACAGATGCTCTTCAAGCCCTTTTTAATCTTGTACCCCCTCAAGCAAGAATATTCAAAGATGGAAAGGAGATTATGGTATCTACGGGAGACATACAGCTTGGTGATATTATTATCTTGAAACCAGGAGACAAGGTTCCTGTAGACGGTGAAATAATTGAAGGAGAAACTGCAATTGACGAATCCCTAGTAACAGGAGAATCAATCCCTACTTCTAAAAAAGTTGGGGATCAGGTTATTGGTGGATCAATCAATACCGCTGGTTCAGTGAAATTTAAAGCTACCAAAATTGGTAAAGATACCGCACTTGCACGTATTGTGGCGATGGTTGAAGAAGCACAGAACTCAAAGGCACCCGGGCAAAGAATAGCGGACAAGTTTGCAAAGTATCTCGTTATATTGGCAGTTGGATCAGGGGTTCTCGTTTTTGTAATCTGGTACTTTATTATGAGCGTGCCAATTCTGCTGGCTCTCTCTTTTGCAATTGCCACAGTTGTCATTGCTTGTCCTGATGCTTTAGGACTTGCTACACCAACTGCAGTTGCTGTAGCGACAGGGCTTGGAGCAAAACACAACATTCTTATAAAAGATGCTCCAACCCTTGAACAAGTTTCAAAGATTCAGGCAATTGTTCTTGATAAAACAGGTACTCTCACCGACGGAAAACCAACTGTTACTAATGTCGCAACTGTGGACGGATATGATGAGGGTGAAGCACTTCGTTTAGTTGGTGCAGCAGAAGCCAAGTCCTCTCATCCACTCGCAGGCGCTGTGCTTGATGAGCTTAAGAGGCGAGGTCTTACATTGCCAGTGTCCGTTAATAAATTTGAGAATCTTTCTGGCTTAGGGGTTAAAGCTATTGTAGATGGAAAATCAGTACTCATTGGTACTGTTAAGCTTATGAAAGAAAGCAACGTTGCACTAGGCAGTATAGAGAATAAGATAAATGAGTTTTTGGAAAAGGGAGAAACGATTATGATTTTAGCAGTGGATGGTGAAATTAAAGCTGTGATTGGAGCAGAAGATCCAATAAAACCAAATGCCATTAAGGCAGTCGAGCGTTTGAAAGCACTAGGTATCGAGATCGCTATGATTACGGGCGACAACAAAATGACTGCAGAAAAAGTGGCTAGTCAAATTGGTATAGAAAGAGTGTTTGCTGAAGTGATGCCTGAAGATAAAGCAACTTATGTCAAAAAGCTACAACAAGAGGGTAAGTTCACTGCAATGGTTGGAGATGGGGTTAATGACGCACCAGCTCTTGCTATTGCTGATGTTGGTATCGCTATTGGTGCTGGAACTGACGTAGCAATTGAGACTGCAAAGGTGGTCCTTATGAAGTCTGATCCTTTGGATATTCTTAGAGCCATAACTCTGAGCAAGGCAACTGTTCGTAAGATGAAGCAAAATCTTTTCTGGGCATCAATTTATAATGTTCTTGCGATACCGATTGCTGGTGGAATATTGTACCCGAGCTTCGGCATTATGCTTCGTCCAGAATTCGCAGCACTTCTTATGAGTGTGTCTTCGATAATCGTGGCCGTAAATGCAGTACTACTAAAGAGAGTGGAAAAGGACCTTATTGCTGTCTGAAATTATAAGATACGACCAACAAACTTAATCTACATAATTAAAAAATAAATAACATATAAAATATGAGCCACAATTTTCACAATGAGGGAAACATAGGAAGAGTTGCATTCACCTTAGTCATTATTGGTGCTCTTGCTTGGGGAATTCTCGGGGCTTTTAACTACAATGTTATTTCTTCAATCTTTGGTGAAGGAATACTTACTAGAGCGGTATATCATCTGATCGGCATATCTGCTTTGTTTGTTGTCTTTAGAAAGTTCTTTCGGGAGAAACATACCCACTAGCTATAGGACTAATGGTATGTATGATAAAATAAATTAATAAATATGAAGAATCTAATAAGCAAGAAAAAAATAAAACTATTTGGTTATATTGCCTTTTTTGCTTTTTCTTTTGCATGGATAATATGCAATTCTCATGTAAGTTTTTTATCTTCAACCTCTGGACCAATTACTCATCATGAAGAATCTTCACCTTCGCATAATGAGTCCTGTATAGACCATACACAAGTCTTTTCAAGAAGCCAAGGGTCTGACTATCATGCTGATTTCAGCTACATACCAGCAACACCTACCTCGTTAGATTTTTCTTTAGTTCAAATGTGGCAGGAAATGACTCCTCCACATCTTGTTGAAATAGATAGTGGACAGCGCTTATTCCTACAAAATAAAGTATTGCGAATATAAAATAATTAGTCTTATTTACTAATTACTTTTATCTACACAATACTTACATGAACAAACAAATTATTATCGGTGTCCTAGCCGTAATCCTTATAGGAGGAGGCGCTTACTACTTCACGTCTTCAAAATCAAATGTTGCCTCCGATGGCCATACTGATCATACTCATGAACAAGAGGATATGGCTGGAATGGAGGGAATGGATCATTCAAAAATGCCAATGATGGCATCAGGTGCAACACTTGCAGGTACACGAATTAACATAAAAAACCAAAGTTTCAAATCAGGAAGTCAAAATCTATCTTTTGAGCTTTTTGGTCAAGATGGACATGCGTTTGATGAGAGTCTTCTAAAAATTACTCATGAAAAGAAAATGCACTTCATTCTTGTAAGTAACGACTTTTCTAACTATCAACACTTACACCCAGAGTTCAAGAATAATCTTTGGCAGGTTGATGTTGCTTTAGATGCAAATACAGGATATCAGGCCTATGTTGATATTGATTCAAATGAAGACGGAGCGGAAACATTAAGAGTTCCTGTCATTGTAGGCACCCCTGCTGCAAAGTCTAAAGTCTCACAAAGAGAAACCACACTATCAAAGGACGGGGTATCTATAAAGATGGATGCGCCAAAAGGATTCCTCTCAGGACATGAAAATGAAGTGACGTTTACTCTCAGTCAAAACGGAAAAACAATAAACCCTGAGAACTATCTTGGTGCGAAAGGCCACGTTGTTGCCTTAGGAGATGATCCAAATACATTTATTCATGGGCATCCAAGCGAAGACGGTGACAGTGAAGCACATTTTGCTTTCACTTTTGAAAAGACCGGAACGTACACCCTCTTTGCCCAATTCCAAGTCGGAGGCGTAGTGCGCACATATCCATTTACCGTGAGTGTTGCTGAAGGTAATTCAACTGTTGACGAATCTCAACCTCACGATCATTAATCTCTTACTATATGAAAGAAAAAATCTTTTTAATTAAAAAGAGGTCTTTTGAGATAGTGGGTGGTTTACAAAAAAATCAAAAGATCTCTCTTGCCATTGGTGCGCTTTTTGTTGCGGGAAGTATTGGTGTGCTTGTCTATGCTGATGCAGGACACGACACACCAGAACCTGTCGCACTACAGCAATCAGAGCAAGTTATAGTTCGTAAAGTTGGGGATGTGGATGCCGATGCCATCTCTCAAGAAGGATTAAGTAGTTTCTTCGGTGAAGTTATATCGAAAGATATTGCTTCTGTTCACAGCTCTCGTGAAGGTGTGATTACTTCTTGGAATGTTTCAGTTGGTGACCGGGTTTCTGCTGGTACCGTTCTAGGATATGTGACTGTAACTGGGGTGTCACCTGAACAGCAGATGCAGTTAGCGGAGCAGCAAGCTAACGCACTTAAAGCTAAACTTGATCTTGATACGGTAAATACAATCGCCACTCAAACAGAATCTGTTTTTAGCAGAATCGCAGAATCATTACGGTCTGTTGCTGATAAACAAAAAGCTATTTATGACGGCACAAACGGCAGTGTTACTTCAACATACCTCACTGAGCTTCAAGCTATTCAGTCTCGTCAAGCATCACTTGAAAAGAAGTTACAGGATTTTTCCAATACTGCGCTTAATGAAATATATCCATTAGTAAGCCAGTATGGACAGTCTCCATTTAACTCTGGATTCTCCGAAACTTCACTAAACCCGGATTTAGGGAATCGAAATAGTAGTTTAAGAAACATCTACGCGTCGCTTATAAAGCAGTTTGCTTCTAAGGTGACAAGTAGAACTGTGACCGATGACGATGTGAGGAACTTTCTCAATGAAACAACTGATATTGTAGAGGCGACTTTACCTGATCAGTCAGTCAGCACAGAAGGAATTACTACTGCTGTAAAAGACCTACAAACTGAATTAAGAGATATATCTAATGAACTATCTCAAGCAACAATTGACAAAACTGCAAAGGAGAGAGAAAGAAGTCAGGTGGAGATTGAGCTTCTAAGGAGTTTATCTGGATTTGATAATGATCTAAGTTTGAAGAAGCTGGAACAGCTATCCGCTGGAGAGAGAGCAAAAAATGAAGCAAAGGCGGCAGAGCTTCTTGCTCAAAAACTCTCTGTAAGCGCTGGTGGAGTGGTCCCAGTTTTAGCATCAAAAAGCGGAATAGTAGCATCCATAGAAAAGAATGTTGGCGACTATGTTTCTGTTACAGACAAGATTGGGCTTATCTCTAATCAAAACCCTACAAAAATAGTTCGCTTCACTGTTCCCTCCTCATGGAGAGACATCAAGAAAGGTGACGCTCTTTCTCTTATCTGGAAGGCGGATTTTAAGCCAGGAAGCGCAGTTATCACGGGTATTAGTCCAATCCTCAATGAAAATGGTGGACATCAAGCTGAAGCAGTTCTCTCTAAGAGTACTGTTTTCCCTGTGGGGTCATCAGTTAGACTTATTCCTGAAAATTCAAAGAAGGGAGTTTTTATTAACTCTAAAGCCGTCGTGTTTGATAACCTAAAGCCTTTTGTTTGGTTGGTTACAGAAAGTGACACGATAAGAAAACAGGAGATTGTTCCAGGTCGTCAACTTGGTGAATATGTCGAAGTCTTAAGCGGACTTGAAATTGGCTACGGGTACTTAGTAATTTTAGACTCATCAGTAAGTTTGGAAAATGGGAAAAAGATATCTGAAATTATAAAAACCACAACCGTAGCACCAGCGCCTACTATTCAAGATGAGAGTGTGCCTCACGAACATTAAAATATATGTTCAAGAAAATAGTAACGTGGTCAACAATCAATAGAAGTAGGACGCTATTTCTGGCAGTCTTATTCACTGTTTTGGGTATCTTTGCAGGAATGAATATGGAGGTAGACGTACTACCAAATATTAACAAACCAACGGTAGTTGTATTTGCTGAAGCAGATGGTTTTGCACCAGAAGAAGTTGAAAGGGCAGTCTTGATACCTTTAGAAAATGCGATCCTTGGAACTGCTAATGTGGAGCGAGTTCGCGGGACTGCTTCTTTTGCACTCGGTATCGTAAATATTGAATTTCCTTTTGGAAGTGATATTTACAAAAATAGGCAGCTTGTACAAGAAAGAATTTCTAGCATACAGATGCCAGCAAATGTACGAGTGTCCCTTGGACCCGTAAGTTCTGTCATGGGAGAAATAATGTGGGCGGGTGTAAAAGGAGGAAATAACTTAAGCTCTTCCGAACTACGTACCTATGTAGACTTTACCATGAGGCCCAACCTTCTTAAGGTAAAAGGAATTTCAGATGTGATCGTTATGGGTGGAGATGTTTTGGAGTGGCAAGTGAGACTAAATGCCGATGCCTTAGATAGACATAAAATTACTCAAGAAGAAATCAACGAGGTCTTACGAAGAAACTTACAAAATTCTTCAGGTGGAATTTTGTCTCAACAAAATAAGGAATATCCTATTCGGGTATTCGTTGCACCAAAGGAAATGGAAGAACTTGCCGACATTGCTATCCAAACAGAGGATGGAGTTGTAAGACTGGGTGAAATTGCTTCCTTTGTGGAGGGCGCAAGCTTAGTGCGAGGCAGTGCATCAGTTGATGGTGAACAAGGAATTATTCTTCGAATATTTAAGCAACCGAATGCGGAGACACTCAAGGTCAGTAAGGAAATTGATGCCTTATTTTCTGATCTACAAAAGACAGCACCAACGGGTGTAGTTTTGCGTACTGATTTATTTAGACAAGAATGGTTTATATCCGCAGGTCTTCTCAATGTAGAAAAGGCTCTCGTTGAGGCATTGCTCATTGTGGCCTTGATTGTATTCCTCTTTCTCATCAAGTGGAAACCAACCCTCATCACTCTTCTTGCTATACCAACTTCCATTGCAGTAACCGCCATCATATTTTACTTGTTAGGGCTGTCTGTTAACGTGATGACCCTTGGAGGTATTGCGGTTGCGATTGGGGAACTGGTGGATGATGCTATCGTGAGCGTGGAAAACATCATAAAACGTCTTCGGGGTAGAAAAGTACAAGGATTGGAACGATTAAAAGTCATCGTGAATGCCGTGCAAGAAGTTCGTGGGTCTATTATTTATGCCACCGTACTTGTTGTCTTGGTTTTCGTGCCTGTGTTTTTCCTTCCTGGAGTAGAAGGCAAGCTATTAACTTCACTTGGACTTGCGTATATTGTTTCTCTTATCGCTTCGCTTATCGTGTCTCTTACGCTTACCCCCGCTCTTGCATCGTTTATGTTAAATGATGAAGATAATGAAGAAAAACCGTCCAAAGTTGTCCACTACATAGAAGCTAGGACAGAACACATCTTAAGAAGAGTTATTGATTCTTGGAAAATAATCTCTGCTACGTTTATTGTAATGATTCTCGCTACAGTATTGTTGTATGTAAACGCCGGAAAGGAAGGCATTCCTCCGTTTAACGAGGACTCTCTTACGATTGGAGTAGTGTTACCAAATGGAACAGGACTAGAAACAACTAATCTTTTCGTCCAGAATGTCGGGTCGCAGATAAAAGCTCTTCCTTTTGTTTCTGGTGTAAGCAATACCACAGGTCGCGCTGGAGCAGATGCTCATGCTAGTGGGGCAAATTCTGGTGAAATGCAGGTAGTTTTTAAGGAGGGATCCACAAAGAAATTAGATGAGTATATTTTGGAAGTTCAAAATATACTTAATAAATATTCTGGGGCAAGTTTCTCACTCGGAAAACCTATTACTCACAGGGTTGAGGAACTGCTTTCAGGAGTGCGTGCTCCTATTGTTATTAAACTCTATGGAGATGATGTAGAAGCACTTAGAAACTATGGTAACGTCGTGATAAATGCTCTCCACTCTCAGGCAGGAGTAAGTAACGCTCAGCTGTCTCGGGATGTTAAGGTTTCTGAAATACATATATATCCAGATAAGACGATACTTACAGGTCTCGGTAAGGATGCTGGATTGATTGGAGAAGAAATCGAGTCAGGATTAATAGGAAATAAGGTGGGTGAAATAGTTTCAGGTCTTCAAAGAATCTCTGTTGTCACTAAATTTGATAGCGAAAGTAGAAGCTCTTTTGGTGGGTTGCGCGATACAACCATTGGAGGCACTGCAATGAATGTGGGTAACCTTGCAAGTATTGAATTTAACGAAGGAAGAACTTCTATTAGTCATGAAGGTGGCAAAAGAGTCGTCATCGTGAGCGCAAACTATGAAGGAGGAGACATTATCGGAGCGGTTGATGCAGCTAAGGAGATATTAGACAATAGCGCTCGTCCAGAAAATATCACAACAAGTTATGAGGGCACGTATCAAAGCCAAAAAGAAAATAGTACTAGATTAGCGTTATTGTTTATTGTTGTTATTCTACTGATTGCGGTAATACTCTACACAGCTTTTTCTTCGTGGATACTTTCAGCTCTCGTGCTACTTAATATTCCTGTTGCTTTCTTTGGTGGACTTATCTTTGTTTACCTAGAAGGAGGAACGATCAGTTTGGCTCACTTGGTCGGATTCATATCACTTGCAGGAATTGCTTCTAGAAACGGAATCATGCTTATTTCAAGAGTTCAAGAATTAAGTAAGGAAAGTAGTGATCTCACTAAAACAGAAGTTATCATACATGCCACAAAAGAAAGAGTGGTCCCAGTACTGATGACTTCCATTGTCACAGCGTTAGCGCTCATTCCGTTCATCCTGGGTGCCAGTGCTCCTGGCAAGGAATTCCTTTCTCCTCTTGCAGTAGTTATTACGGGTGGTCTTGTTACTTCTACTATTACTTCACTTCTCTTTATACCAATTATTCTAAACAAGTTAAAAGATAGAATTTAAGTTTTAAATGGCACAAAAAACTCCCTAATAGGGAGTTTTTTGTGTATAGGTTGTTGGGTGGATTTTTAGTAAACTCTATATATGAAAAAAGGGTTATTGCTCATATTGCTATCAGGTATAGTTGCTCTAGGATATATAGTATTCTCTGATAAAGTTACCGAGCAAGAACAAAATATACTTACTCCAGCGTCTATTGTAATTTCTAAACAGGATCCTCAAAAGGAAATTGTTATCGAAAGCGTTACGATGCCAGCAAATGGTTGGGTAGTTGCCAGAGCAATTGAGGGTAATAGATTGGGTCAGATTATTGAAATAAGCGAATTTCTTTCTAAAGGAAATCATGCCCAAATTGTAGTTCCACTTGGTGATTTTTATAACGGCGAAGAGTTAATTGGTATGATCTATGTGGATAATGGAGATACTATTTTTAATGACAATGACCAGCCGTATAAAGATACAAAGGGCAACATGATAGCTGCTTATATTAAAACTGGTGAGCTAGTTCCCGTGTCTATGATGCAACCTGAAGTAAATGCTGGGCACATGATGGGTGGTAATATGGTTACTGTTACATATACCAATGCTGGTTTTGTACCAGCAAGAATTGAAGTTGCTACAGGCACTATGGTTGAATTTATAAATAAAAGCAACAAGGAAATGTGGGTTGCCTCAAACGATCACCCCGGACATGAAGTTCTACCAACTTTTGACCAGTTTAAAACTATAGGAAAAGGAGGAAGGTACACATATGTTTTTGATAAGCCAGGAACATGGCAATACCATGATCATATTAATCCCGAATTAGTTGGGACTATTGAGGTACGGACAAACTAAAAAGCACCCAACTGGGTGTTTTTTAGATTTTGGTTAACCGTACGCAATGGATATGCAATTGATTGTAAAAAGCTAAACTTGAAAATGCTTCCATATCGTCTCTAAGCTTCTCAATTTGCCCACCAGTGAAGTCTTTACCACCATCTGGTATTATTTTATCTCTCATTTCTTGGATTGTTAGCATGGTTTGATTTTGATTTAGTATTGATAACTAATTCTATGTGCTTCGTGCCATACAACCCTTATCCCTAGAGGTTCTAGTTTCTCTTTTAAATTCTTAATCCCGTCTTCTATAACTTTTGTCTTTTTCCCATCCATCGAAGAGAACAATAAAATATTAGGCTTGATTCTCTTAGCAAGCTCTAAAGACTCTTCAAAATTACTTTTCTTGAAAAGAGATGAGCTTTGTTTAATTTCCCCAAAAATAAATTGGCCGTCTTTTACGCAGACAATGTCTAGATCTCCTAAGTGTTTCCATTTTTTTCCAATCCTTTTGTATATATCAAGACTAGGGCTATATATAAAAGAAGATCTTGCCTCATCATACAACTCTCCCAATGTAAGGAGAACTGGAACTAACCCGTGCTGTCTTACCCCACTTTCTACTAGACTATTAAGTCTATAAAGCCACGATACTTCGGGGGCAAGATTAAATATATTTCCACAGCCTCTACACTCCGCTTTCTGCTTAATATCATCAACATGAAACCAGTTTGCGTATCCACATGACGGACAGTGAGGTTTCAAACCCATGAGCAGAATATTATTATCTACCAAATCTTCTACTTCTTTCAAAACCTCTTCCTCAAATTGATGTAGTCTTTCCTTACTTAGTTTTATACTTTTACCTTGTGCCTTTAATCCTTCATGTACAATTCTTATTTTTTCCTTCAGAAAAAAATCAAACGTTTCTTCCTTACCAGATTTACCGTGCTGTTTAGATTGAAATAGTATATGATCAGCCAACCACTTCAATTCATCTTCTCTTTCGGTTTTGTTTGTGGGTATTGATTTAAGACTTTTCTTGAGTTTGTTTAAAATAGTAATTTTCTTATCTTCATCAGAAGAAGGATTACTCAGGGAAAGGGTTTCAAAGATTCCTTTCCAGTATGGTTCTCTAAACTGATAATATACTTGGTTCAATCCTCCGAACAAACCAATGATGCCCTGCAGATAGCGCCCTTTGTCTGAACGTTGTGTATGAAAGTACGTCCTGTTATCAATTATCCCTGCCCTAGCATCACTAGTATATAATGGTCTATTTTGACCAAAAATCAAAGAGGAAATTATCTCACGATCTTCAGGTATCTTAATATTTAAATTGGACTCATCAGGTCTAAAAGATGATTTGGTTTCCATTACTACACTTGGAATACCATTGTGCTGTATTCTGGCTTTCTTGTATGGGAAAAAGGCTTGAGTTAGTTGATTACGATTTGGGACCCTCCACCAATGTCGAAGGTTTGTATATTTGTACCTCTCAGGTCTATATTGAATATAAAGATCTAGCATCCAATGTCCTCCCTGAACTCCTGCAGGTAATTTTGGATCTTCTACAACAATTGTCTCTTCACGGCTATATGCTTGGTAAAGATCCATTCCTGGCCTGACATCAAAATAATCTTTATTATTACCATAATTAGGAAATATCTGTTTAGGAGAAAAAACAATGGCTTTTTTCCCACACCATGTCTTCTCACCAAGAGAGTCTGTAATTTTTTGCAATCTCTTTTCTGATAAAGAAAAACTAACAAAGTTAATCATTCTTCCATTATTATCATTCCCTGTACGTGAAGATCTTTGACGAAAAAATAACTGTAAACCTTCCTTTAATTTTTTATCTTCAGCAACTTCTGGTGATAGCCAAACATGACAAATATCTGGACGCATCCACTGAGGTATTAAAAGAACACGGTTCCAGTAATGTAATAGATCATAAGGAGAGTCACCCACGATAACTGTGAAATGTTCGTTACCTTGAGCATAGTCAACATCACTTATTTGGTTAGGCACAGATGATAATTGTATCGGGAATACAAAGCTTTTATGTGTATCTCCTAAATCAAGAAGCGCACTATTAACACTTTCAGCAGTATCCACTGTGTATACTACTTTGGCGTCTATTTTTTCTCCCATTTGGTTTAAGAAGTAATCTTCGTAAGTACCAAAGTTAAAGTGGAGAAATTCTTTTAACTTCTCAGAAGTAAGATCTTTTGTGTTAAAGAAAACAAATGGTTTCTTTTCTGGATGATGATAGACAGACGCTCTTTGTATTAGGTCTGCTGTAGGGTGATTTATGATTGGAAGCTGATCGTGAAAACTTATATGTTTATGATCATTCACTTCTACAGAGTAAGGTGAGAGCAAGTCTTCCACCTTTTGAAGCAGCTTTTTTTGTGGCTTAACTAAAAAGCTAATGATATCTGGGTCAAAGTCTTTCAAAAATTCCCAAACCTCTTCTGAAAACTCTCTACCATCAGAAAAAATAATAGGGTTAAAACGACCCCCATATTTACCTACATTGTAGTCAAAAATGTTTCTAAATACATCTATAGTAAAGTCCTTGGGGCTCACTATAAAAACAACTTTTATTAAACGTTTATTTAAGTAGATAGGATATGGTAATTCCATTACAAGGAATTATAGTCTTTTAATACCTCCTTTGCACCTTCTTTATATAAATGAAAAATCTCTTCTGAAAAGAGAACAAATCTTATTTCTTCAAAATGATCAGATTCTCCTATAAATTCTTTAATGGTTGAAAGTGCTATAGGAACAGCTTCTTCAGGAGGATACCTAAATGACCCTGTCGCAAGAGAAGGAAAAGCCAGGGTCTTAATATCATGTTTCTTGGCTAAATGTAAAGTGTTTCTGTAACAGAGTCTTAGTATCTCGGCCTCACTTCCTTTCTCAAAACCATACTCTGGCCCAACCGTATGGATTACGTGCCTAGCGGGTAAATTATGGCCTCTAGTGAGCTTTGCTTCTGCTGTTTCGCATCTACCTACCAGGTAGCATTCTTCAGTAAATTTTGGGCCAGCTCTACGATGAATAGCTCCTGTTACTCCTCCACCTTTCCCAAGCCACTTATTGGCGGGGTTTACGATTGCGTCAACAGCTTGTTCAGTAATGTCACCTAAAATTACTGTTACTCTGGTCATGGTTGCTTGGGAATAGGCTTGTATACAGAGTTCACTAGCGTGATTAAACTCATAGCTTGATCAAGGGCTTCTTGTTCAGAAAGATCTAGTCCTGTTTTTCTTTTGTATATTTCTTTATACTTTTGGACCAGTTCTTCATTTGTCATAATTAGAATTTAAAAAACCTTGAAAAGATCTCTTTATACCATTTTACTTTGCTTTTGTTTTGGATATCCGTAACTGGAGTTGTAGTTGTAGTTACTACTCCAACCATGGAAGTCGTCGCTATTACTGTTGTACTAGATTTGGATTCCATAATTACCGTTTTTGATTTAGCAATAGCTTTAACAGTAGGAACTTTTTTAGTAACAATAGTTGTACTTGTTGAGGTGGGTGTTTCTTTAAATGCCTTGGAGAGCACAGAAGCAAAAGGATTACCTGTGTTATTCCATTTAGTCTCATCCTTGATAACCTCAGCACTGATTTTAGGAGGAGTAGTAACACAACCAGTTGCAGATAAGCTATACCCTGAATCACAGACACATTTATTATTTTCTGTGTGGGTATTTGGATACTTTACTGTACAAGAATCTGTGCGATCAACAACTAAACACGATAGAAGAGTCTTGTATTTGAAAATAGTATCCTGAGAATTATAGAGACAGGAATTATATTTGGTCTTATTGTATTCAGTCTGTTTCGCCTTAGCGTCTTCACAGTCAGTTGTGTTGGCATATAGTCCAGCACTCACACTGCCCGCTATATTCATCATACTTTGCCTAGACTTTACACAAATTTGATATGTTTGCTCATTCCTTCCTTCATCTGTACTAAGGAAGCCTTGGCACATGGTTTGTGTACTCGATTCTACTTTACTTATAGAGCTTTCTACTTCCTGTTTCTGTTTATCATATTCAGCTTGTGGCAAATACATAGGACAACTTGTCTTAGTGTTCTGACATGAGCTCATTGAAGAATAAGAAACTGAACTATCTTTCCATCCATCATTACAAATTACACTTCCATCCCAATCTGCACCCGCCGAACAACTAACTCCACCATGATATGAACATGCCCCCGCATCAGCACTTACTAAACTAGTATTAGAAATAGAAAAAACAAGAAACAAAATATAAAAAACAGATATTGTATTTTTCATTTTAGCGTGGGATTAATCTGTGTCAGGCAACAAAAATGGTCCCCCGATACAGCGACAATCTCCGAAGAGACGTCCCTCAACCTTTCAGTTGAGGACCCACGCTAATGAATGCCGATCAGGAGACCGTTTTTATTAGCGTGGGTTTTGTCAGCCATGACACCATAATTAAAAGTGTTTTAGGCTACAAATATTCAATTGTCCATACTATTATCGCAGAAAAAGGCTAAATAAACAATTATTCTGTCAAGGTTAAATATGGTATATTTTGAGCTAATGAGTAACCTGTCGATTATAGAAAAACAAAGTCTTTCTGTCCTGGAACATCTGGAATATATGATTGATCTAGGGCATGTAATTCCACTAAATAAAAGTGGGGTTAAGATCCAAAAATATGACGTCACATTTGGTGATATCGACTTTAAAGCTCTGGGTTTGCCTAAACTAGAAAACTTTTATGGTATTTCTAAGTACTTACGAAATAATGGCGTGATGTTTACCATAGACTTTGATTTAGTAAACGATCACCCCGCGCAGGAGGTGAGTGGAGAGATCTATGATGAAGACATGGTTCACCTGGGTTCTCTAGAAGGTCCAAACATAAAAGCCATCAGAGAGAACATAGCATCTCTTAAACAAAAGATTGTCGGTAAAAATATTACAGACAACCAAAAAGGAAATATAAAAATAGTTTTTAATATTAAGAAATATTCTCTTAATATTAATGCTGATACGATTCTTTTTGACCCCAGCACTTTAGATTGGAGCTTAATTAAAGTTCTTGTTGAGAAACAGTATCAAGGAAAGACACTAATTTCGTGGGACGAAGTTCTTGAATTCTTCAATGGAAGACCTTATACGGGTAAACCTGTCATAGGGCAAAAACAAGTTGGAGATTCGAGAGACCGCTTAAACAGAAAAATTAAGAGTTCCTTTGGCCTAAAAGAGAACCTTATCACTAGGAAAAAGAATCAATACTCACTAACAAAAAAAGTGACTAAAAAGTGACCGTAAGTGAGTCACCACTAGTTATTAGAAAATCGGGATACAGTATCCTGATTTTTTATTGGGATCTGTATTACAAAATGCAGATTAGTGAAGAACATCTTAAAAAATATCAAACTATCTTTTTTGAGGTATATGGATATGAAATAGATAAAACTCAGGCTCTAACTGAGCTTACTTCTCTTGTCTGTTTAATTAATGCTGTTCATAAGCATTTAAACACTAAACCCCATGCTAAAAGAGTACCTGCAGAATAAAGGAATATCCTTCCGAGAATCAAATGGAGAGCTAATTGTAAGGTGTCTTTTTAACGACTGTGATAAAGATAGTCGTGGACAAGAGGCACACTTATATTTCGACGCGTCCACATCTCAATATCATTGTAAAAAATGTGATTCCCGCGGAAATATAATAACGCTTAAAAAACACTTAGGCGATGTTTCAGTTCCTGTTCAAAATCAAAACAAAAGGAACATCAAAACTCTAACACCTCTTATGGTGGAAAGATATCATAACGACTTACCTCAACACATTGTTGATTACCTCCATAAGCGTGAAGTTACTGATGAGATTATCTCTAAATATAAATTAGGGTATAAACAAGAATATGGCACCTTTTGGATTACTGTCCCTATAAAAGATATAGATGGAAATTATGCTTTCTTCAAACTTCGTCAAGATCCAAAGCTTGGTAGCGAAAAGCGTATGTGGCCCGCATCTGAAAATGGTGCACAAATATTTGACTGGGAAACTCTTTTAATGGCAAAAGAAAGAATTCTTATCGTCGAAGGTGAAGGTGATGCTCTTACGGTTAAGTCTCGCAATATCGATTGTATTTGTGGCACAGCAGGAGCGGGCACCTGGAAAGAATCATGGAATGAACATCTAAGACCAGAGCTTGAGTATTTTATATGCTATGACAATGACGAACCTGGGAGAAAAGGTGCGTTGCGTGTAGCAGAGAATCTTTTTAAGCATGGATGTGAAAAGATTCGCATTGTTACTCTTCCACCAGAAGTAGGTGATAAGGGTGATATTGGAGACTACTTGGCACGCTTAAAAATGCCACTGGAGGATCTTTTTACTAAATATGCGGAGGAATACCCAAAGAAGATAGATACGCGTAGTTTTACAGAGGTTCATATTGATTTTGTGAAAGATGTTCTTGAAAGCACAATTAAAAAAGATGATGACAACAAGATTATTACATTTCTATCAATGCTGACAACCTATACTGATGAAGCGCAAATAAACATTCTCTTTAATGCTCCAAGTTCAACAGGTAAGTCTCACCTGCCAATATCAGTTAAAGACTTATTCCCGTTGGAAGACCTTATAGTCTTAGCCAACTGTTCTCCTACGGCGTTTTTCCACGAGCAAGGACAATATGACAAGGAGAAGAATCAAATTATGGTAGATCTGTCGAGAAAAATTCTTATCTTTACTGATATGCCTAACTCTGGATTGCTAGAACGACTTCGTCCAATGTTATCTCACGATCAAAAAGAATCAGTTATGAAGATAACTGATAAGAATCAGAAAGGAGGAAATAAGACAAAAACAGTGGTCCTTGTGGGATATCCAAGCGTGTACTTCTGTACTGCTGGCCTAAAGATAGACGAACAGGAAACAACAAGGTTTATTACATTGAGTCCATCAATTGAGCAAGACAAACTAACAGCGGGAATTAAGCAATCTATTGCAAAAGAATCAGACCGAGAGAAATTCTTATCAGAAGTAAATGCAGATCCAAATAGGGAACTTTTGAAAGAAAGAATACGAGCAATCAAACAAGAAAGTGTTGTGGATATAAAAATAAAGGATACAAAACTTATTGAAGACATGTATTTAGACAATAAGAAGTTGGTAAAACCACGTCACCAACGTGATGTGAAGAAAGTCATTTCCCTTATCAAGGGTTTCACTCTTCTTAATTTGTGGTTTAGAGAAAGAAAAGGAGGACATGTTTTTGCTAATGAAGAGGATATAAAAAATGGTGTAAATCTCTGGTTACAAATATCTGATGGTCAGGATTATGGTGTAGCACCATATGTCCTTGAAATCTTCAAGGAGGTTATTCTTCCTACGTGGCAAGAACACAAGAGCAAAGCCTTGGGTTCAGGTTTTGGGGTAGAAGGAATATCGCGTGCCGAGATACAAGAAAAGCATAAATTGAAGTACGGACGCTCCATCAGTCCCGTATACCTCAGACAACAAATCCTCCCTCAAATGGAGGGTGCAGGCCTCATCTCACAGGAACAAGACCCACTTGATAAGAGATTCTCTCTCGTAACCCCACTAGAGAGTGAATTTGAATCTGAAACGAATATAGTGTTGCCACATGTGGGGGTAAACATCGACAAAAATGAAGAAAATAATCCAAATTAAGAGCTAATAGCCAAAATTATGAACAATAAACATAAGATACAGAGAAATAGACCTATCTTACTCACAGATATTCTGAGTAAAAACGTGCTTTTACCAGGAGAAAGTCAGTACGAGCTTCAGAAAATACGTGAAAAGACCTTAAAAGACGTAGTTCCGATAGGAGCTTTAGAAGAAATTCTTTTTTCAAAAGTAGTTGCCGATACATGGAAACTGAGAAGGTTGTATGTTCTGGAAACAAGTGTTTTAAGGGATCAACAAATTGTTTGGGCTAAAAAACAGGCAAGTGAGAATGAGTTTTCCCTTGAGGTATACAGAGGCGACAAAGCCCTTAAAAGATTCCGCAGTACCGCTAAACAATTGAAGTACACAAAACAACTTGAGGATATTCAAAGACATCAAACAAGTCTGGAATCTAGTCTTATTAAAACGATCTCGGAATTAAAGGATCTACAAAAAGTAAGGTTGAAAAATAAAAACTAGCTTCATCGAATATGTTATTATTAATATGCTCATCCAAATACGCATTGTCAGAAATCTCTAATACACTAGAGAATAGTCTGTATTGTCGCACTAAAAGGCGGTCCTTTCCGATAATACAGGCTTCGGCTATGTGTATTGGATGAGCAGGACCGCCTTTTAGTGTTATTAATTATGAACAACAATATCAAGTGGGTAATATATGCGCGTAAGTCAACAGAATCAGAAGATAAACAGATTCAATCAATTGACGACCAAACTAAATACATGCGAGAGATCGCAACGCGCGAAGGTTTGAATGTGATCGAAATCATTACTGAATCAAAATCTGCAAAAGTGAAAAATAACCGTGAAGGGTTTAGTAGACTTCTTTCACTTATTGATTCAGGAAAGGTCCAAGGTATTCTTTGTTGGAAAATGGATCGTCTTTCGCGCAACCCTGTAGAAAGTGCGAATATTCAAGAGGCTCTACAACTACGAAAACTGGAATGTATATATACAGCCGAAAGAAAGTACTGGCCTGAAGATAATGCTCTCATCTTTGCAGTTGAACAAGGAATGGCCAATCAGTACTCACGCGACCTTTCAAAAAATGTGAAGCGTGGTATGCAATCAAAAGCTGAAAAAGGATGGTTCCCGAATATTCCTCCTATTGGTTATCTAAATTCAAAACTAAGAGACAAAGGTAATGAGACTATTTTGATAGATGAGGAGCGATTTAAAATTGTAAGAAAAATGTGGGATCTTATGCTTACAGGAACATATTCATTACCTCAAGTTCTTAGAATAGCCACTAATGATTGGGGACTTACCACGCCAACTAGAAAGAAACTTGGTGGAAAAGCTGTATCTATAAGCTATGTATACCTAATGTTTTCTAACGAGTTCTATACAGGAACATTTAAGTATTCAGGGAAAATATATCAAGGCAAACATAAGCCAATGATCACAAGAGATGAATTTGATAAGGTCCAAATGATTCTTGGAAAGAAAGGTAAACCAAGAGCAAAAACACATTCTTTCCCTTTTACAGGACTGCTTCATTGTTCTGACTGTAGCGCAATCATTACCGCTTCTGAAAAACAAAAGCTTGTTAAGTCTACTAACACTGTGAATACATATGTCTACTATCACTGCACGAAGAGGAAGAAGTACGTTAAATGCTATTCGGCTCCAATTCGCGTAGAGGAACTAGAGAAGCAGGTAATATCACTGATAGAGAAAAATTCTATTAATCAGAAGTTCTATGACCTTGCATTAGAAGTATTTAAAGGAATGCATGAAGTTGAGGTTGATACTCGCCAGGCTATTTATTCTACACAGTTAAGAAACGTAGAAGTAACGCAAGCCAAGATTGATAGAGCTAAGACATTTCTTTTTAATGGAACAATTTCTGAAGAAGAGTACAAGACACAAAAGGCAGAATGTGAAAGTGATTTAGTAAGACAAAAAGCTCAGCTACTTGAAACAGAGAAGCGCGCGCAAAATTGGAACCAATTAACTGAAGACGCTTTTCACTTTGCAAAATATGCAATCAATGCATTTTCATCCGATGATAATCAAATCAAAAAAGAAGTAATAACTAGCTTAGGTTGGAACCATGAAATAAAAAGCAAAGAAGTCTTAATCAATCTGCATTCATGGTTTACGGTACTAAAAAATGGTGAAATTGATATAACAGAACAGATGAGACGGTTGGAACTAAACAAAACCCTTACACCCGAACGACGAAAAGAGGCATCAGCCTCAATTCATACTAGGTTGTGCGCCGGGCTGGATTTGAACCAGCGAAGCCCGAAGGGCGACAGATTTACAGTCTGTTGTGATTGACCACTCCACCACCGACGCGTGTAGCAAATATCTTAACACAAAATAAGGGTTATGGGAATGGTTGTATGGTACACTTTCACCTATGATAAAGTCACTTATTCTTGCAGGTGGATGTTTCTGGTGTGTAGAGCATGATATGCGCAAAGCAGATGGAGTTGTGACTGTTACTTCGGGATATTCTGGTGGAGAAAGTATTAATCCAACATATGAAAATCATGTAGGGCATAAAGAAGTAATACTATGTGAATATGATGATACAAAAACATCATATAGAAAACTTTTACAGTATTTTATTGATCATATTGATCCAACTGATAATGGGGGACAATTTGGAGATCGAGGAGCAAGTTACGAAACAGTAATTTTTTATGAAAATGATGAAGAGAAAAAAATTGCCGAAGAAGTGATTGATGAATTAAATAAAAGTAAGGTGTATGAGAAACCATCTGTTGTACAAATACTTCCTCGAAAAGAGTTTTATAAAGCAGAAGAGTATCATCAGAATTATGCAGAAAAGAATCCTACACACTATGTGATGTATCGTGAAGGTTCTGGACGAGAAGATTTTGTAAATAAAACGTGTGCAATACGAGAAGAAAAACATATCACGTGGAGTCAATAGTATTTGTATTGTATTTACTATAAACTAGTAACTATCAACTAAAAACTATTAATTATGGATATAGAAGCACGAAAGAAAGAATTATCACCAGAAGAAAATCATGTGCTCTTTAATGGTGGTACAGAAATACCATTTTCTGGTGAATTATTAAACGAAGAACGTAATGGAAAGTTTTTATGCAAAGTATGCCATACTCCACTTTTTAACTCTGATGCAAAGTTTGATTCAGGAACTGGGTGGCCATCATTTGATCAGGCACTGCCACATGCAGTGGAATATATTGATGATACAAGTATGGGAATGATTCGTCGTGAAGTGAGATGTGCAACATGTCACGCCCATTTGGGACACGTATTTCCAGATGGTCCAACAACTACAGGGAAGAGATATTGTATGAATTCAGTATGTCTTACATTTGAAGAGAAAAAATAAGGAGTATACTGGAAATATGAGTACTATTTTTTCAAAGATAATTTCGGGGGAAGTTAAAGGATATAAAATTTATGAAGATGAATTTGTATGTGCATTTTTAGACATAAATCCAATTCAAAAAGGTCATACCCTTGTTGTTCCAAAACAAGAAGTTGAGGATATGTTTTTGTTAGATGAAGTAATGTATGACAAGGTAATGCATCGTGTGCGGTATGTAGCACAGATACTGAAGGCAAAGTTTGATTGCGCGCGTGTATGTGTTTTTGTTGAAGGATATGTTATTCCTCATGCCCATGTACATCTTGTTCCAACAAATAAACCAGAAGATTTTGATAAAAAGTTTGCACATCCTGCAACTGAACAAGAATTAGAAGAAGTACAACAGTTACTTACACACTAAGATATGTCATTTACTCATAATGTGTATAATGTTGTAGCAAAAATCAAAGAAGGTGAAGTGCTTACATACAAAGAAGTGGCAATACGTGCAGGTAGTCCTCGTGCATATCGAGCAGTTGGAAATATTTTGAATAAAAATTACAATTCAGAAATCCCATGTCATCGAGTTATTAGAAGTAATGGAACAATTGGTGGTTACAATAGAGGGCAAGACACAAAAATTGCAATCTTACGAAAAGAAAATGCTATTATATAATATATGAATTATATTCTTGTACGAACTGTTGCGATACTTATAGCAAGTTATATAACTCATGTTGGTGTTGCTCTGACACTTAATATAAACACTGCATGGGTTGCCTTGCTTACTGCACTTGTACTTGCGGTTATTAATCATACGATTAGACCGATTATTAGTGCAATTTCTCTACCGATTACTATGCTTACACTAGGTGCTTTTTCATTAGTTATTAATGGGGCGATGATAGTACTTGCAAGTTATTGTGTAAGTGGATTTGTGATCCCTTCGTTTATTATGGCGATATATTTCTCGATTGTACTTACTGCTGTAAACTGGCTACTTCACATATTTGAGTAAATATGCTTTGTAGTATAGGGTTTTAACCTCATTTTCATCATGTGCAATTAGTGATAGAATGGGGGTATGGGAATAACAACAATTGCAGGATTCGGGATAGTATTTCTATTTATCATTGTGGGAATTGGGTTCTTTATTTATTCACTTATTACTTCAAAAAATACTATGAATGGCGAAGCAAAAACAAAAGCAATAGATGTATTTATGTATCTAGGTATTGGTATTACGCTTGTAACTAGCGTCTGGTATCTTTTAGAGATTATATTTGTTGCTATAGAACGTAAGTTTCCTGACGTCCTAGGTGCATATACATACGTTGATATTTATAGTAGTGATGTACGTATGGCAATAGCAACACTAGTTGTTGTGTATCCACTTTACGTAATTCTTTCATGGTATGTGGCAAAAGATATTGCAAAATTCTTATATAAACGTGATTTAACTATTCGTAAAATTATTATTTATACGACATTATTTGTAACGGTGTGTACTTTGATTGGAACACTTGTTTCAATTATCTATACATACTTAGGTGGGGAATTATCTGTACGATTTACACTTAAAGCACTCTCCGTATTTGTTGTAGCATTAGCAGTGTTCGGATATTATTTCTATTCTTTGCGACGTGATTATGCACAACCTAGTCATGTACCAATGATTACAACAGTTTTAGCAACAGTTTCAGTTATTGCTGCTCTTGTATGGAGTATCTTAATTATTGGTTCACCATCTGAAATGCGTGCAAAGCGAATTGATGGTACAAGACTTTCAGATATTTCTCGTATACAACAAGAAGTATTTAATCATTTTCAGACAACTGAAAAATTACCAACATCATTGGTTGAATTAAATGATGCTTTCCAAGGTTATGCAGTTCCTGTTGATCCAGTCACTCAAATGTCGTACACATACAATGTAGTACAACAACCAGTAGTATCAATGAATTACACAACAAATAAAAAAGAACTTACAAAAAATGGAATATTTGAATTGTGTGCAAATTTTGAAACTGTTCGTGAATACGACGCACGTGGTCAAACATATCCTGTAAAAGGTGGAATGGGAGGTGGAGTTGATATTCTCTATTCAGTTACTAATTATTACTATGAAGGGGATCAATCACCATTTTGGAATCATGGAATAGGTGAAACATGTTTCAAGAGAATTATCTCCTCTGATATGTATTATCCTCGGTAGTCTATATAATAAAAAGTCCTCCTATGGAGGACTTTTTATTATATAGAGAGTTTCTTTTCCATAATTTTATTGTTAGTATAGATACTATGAAATCCTATGATCACAAAAAGATTGATGCATATTGGCAAGATAAGTGGCAGAGTGATTCACTCTATAAAACTTCAGAACTTCCACAAGGAAAAAAAATCTACGTGCTCGATATGTTTCCATATCCATCAGGTGAAGGATTGCATGTAGGACATCCAAAAGGATATATTGCAACTGATATCTATTCTCGTTTCAAAAGAATGAATGGATATGATGTACTACATCCAATGGGTTGGGATGCATTTGGACTTCCAGCAGAACAATTTGCGCTTAAACATAAAATACATCCACGTATTGCAGTAGAAAACAATATTGCGAACTTTAAGAACCAACTTTCACACATAGGACTTGATTATGACTGGTCACGAGAAATAAATACAACGGATCCAACGTTTTATAAATGGACTCAGTGGATATTTACAAAATTATATGAAAAAGGTCTTGCATATGAAAGTCACAAACCAATTAATTGGTGTCCATCATGTAAGACAGGTCTCGCAAATGAAGATGTAAATCATGATGGTACTTGTGAGAGATGTGACACAAAGGTGGAGAAAAAACCAATTCGTCAGTGGGTACTTAAGATCACTGATTATGCAGATAGAATGCTTACAGATTTGGACACACTAGAATGGCCAGAAGGAGTCAAACTTGCTCAAAAGAATTGGATAGGGAGAAGTGAAGGGGCAGAGTTTGATTTTTCATTAACAGATGTAAAAGATCATACTGACGGGTCAATGTCAGTAAAGGTATTTACTACACGAGCAGATACATTGTTTGGCGCAACATTTATTGCAATTTCTGCAGACACTGCTAGAGAATGGTTTAATGCTGGTTGGGAAACAATAGATGGGGTGAAAGAATATGTTATCGAGACATTAGAAGAACAAAATAAAGAAAATGATTATTCTGTAGTCCCAGAAAAAACAGGAGTATACAGTGGGATTAATGCTATTAATCCTGCAACAGGTGAGAAAATTCCTGTTTGGATTGCAAATTATGTATTAGGTGGTGTAGGAACTGGTGCAATTATGGCGGTACCTGCACATGACGAACGTGATTTTGAATTTGCCAAGAAATATAATTTACCAGTTAAACAAGTTATCTCTCCAGAAACAGGAGTCGTACAAACAAATCCAGAGTTTAGAAAAAGTATTGTAGCCATTCTGTGGGATAAGAAACAAAATAAGTTTCTCAGTATTAATTGGGGTAAAAACTTAGGTGGAAACTTATTTATTGGTGGTGGAGTAGATGGTGATGAAGATAGTATTATTTGCGCCACTCGAGAAATCAAAGAAGAGACTGGCTACACGCATATACGTTATCTTTCTAAGACAGAAGTAATTCATCATAATTATTTTGCGCATTCAAAAAATGTAGGACGACGCATTGAAGCAGTAGGACTTTTATTTGAACTTATTGATGATACACAAGAAGAGGTGTCACTTGAAGAAAATGAAAAGAATAAGTTTACGACAGAGTGGTTATCCAAACAGGAAGTAGAATCAAAAATAGAAGATGCATTACATGCTCTTGTGTATACAATGCTTGTTAAAGAAGAAATCTATACTGGAGACGGGACACTTATCTCTTCTGGAGAACATGATGGTATAACAAGTGATGAAGCAAGAAATAGATTTGTAGAAAAGTACAGTGGGAAAAAAGTTATAAAATATAAAATGGAGGACTGGGTGTTTGCGCGGCAGAGATACTGGGGTGAACCATTTCCAGTAGTGCGTGATAACAATGGAAAAGTATATATGGTAGATGAATCCGAACTCCCAGTACTGCTTCCAGAAGTGAAGAGTTATGAACCAACAGGAACAGGAGAATCTCCGCTTGCAGCAATTACTGATTGGGTTAATGTACGAGGATACATTACTAATAAAGGTACCTTTAAACAATCAAATGATGGAGAAATATTTACTCGAGAGACAAATACCATGCCTCAGTGGGCAGGATCTTCGTGGTATTACTTACGTTTTGCAGATCCACATAACGATGCTGCACTTATTTCTCCAGAAATAGAAAAGAATTGGTTACCAGTGGACGTGTACGTTGGAGGTGATCATGCAACACGGCATTTAATTTATGCACGATTTTGGCATAAGTTTTTATATGATATTAGAGTTGTCTCTACTACTGAGCCGTTTTCTCGTCTTGAATTTTTAGGATTTATTCTTGCAGAAGATGGACGTAAAATGAGTAAACGTTTAGGTAATGTTATCAATCCTGATGATGTTATTAATGAGTATGGAGCAGATACCTTTCGTGTCTATGAGATGTTTATGGCACCATTTGATCAGACCGTGGCATGGAGTACGACAAGTATAAAAGGTGCTGATAAATTTATAGATAGAGTTTATAGTTTACAAAAGAAAATAAGTGAAACAAGTACAGTTTCAAATATGCTTCATAAAACAATTAAAAAAGTTGGTGAAGATATAGAAAAGTTCAAGTTTAATACTGCAATATCTCAAATGATGATATTGGTAAATGCTATGGAAGAGGGTAGTTTTACACATGAAGAGTATAGTACTCTTGTTACACTTCTTGCACCATTTGCGCCACATATGACAGAGCAGATTTGGAATGAATTAGGAAATACCACCTCTATACATAAAGTATCGTGGCCATTGTACGATGAATCACTTTTAGTAGAAGATAGCACAACAATATCATTACAGATTAATGGAAAGTTACGCGGAACATTTGTTGTTCCTTTTGGAAGTGATGATAGTACAGTCTTAGAAGAGGCAAAAATACTAGAATCCTATAAGAAATATGTAGGTGAACTCAAGCCTAAGAAGGTAATTATTATCAAAAATAGACTCATAAATATAGTAATTTGACGTTTTTGGCAAGTTATAGTAAAATAAGAGGATAATTCAATAAAACTATGTCAGGTATTACCTTTAAACCAAAAGCCGTTTCAAAGAAACTTTTGACCACACTTAACCCACGAACTCGTGAAATCGTGGTTAATCGTTATGGTCTAGAAAAAGAAGGAAGAATGACACTTGAGGCTATTGGGAAGACATATGATATTACTCGTGAACGTGTTCGCCAAATTGAAAACTTTGCCCTTGCAACAATTAAGAAATCAAAAGAGTTTAAGGAACATGCATATGTTTTCGATGAATTAAAGAAAATTATCAAGGAACTTGGTGCTGTTGTTTCAGAAGAACATCTCATGCGTCATATTTCAAAAGATCCTGTGATTCAGAATCATATTAATCTCTACTTAGCACTTGGAGAAGATTTCAAGAAACATAAGGAAGATGATAATTATAAAACACATTTTGCAACTGATGATAAAACTGCAGCACATGTTCGTGAAGCATTAGGAAAACTATATACTTCTATTAACGAAGATGATCTTATTACTGAAGAAGAAATATTTACTCGTTTCGTTGCGCATCTTTCTGAACTCGTTTCTGAATACAAGAGTAATAAAGAAGTTATCTACAGATATCTCGCACTTTCAAAAGTAATCGGTAAGAATCAACTTTCTGAATGGGGTCGTACATCATCTCCGCACGTAAAAGCACGTGGTATTAAGGACTATGCATATCTTATTATGCGTCGTAAAGGAGTTCCTATGCATTTTAAAGAAGTAGCACTCGAAATCAATAAGACATTTGGCAAGAAGGCACACGTCGCAACCTGTCACAATGAACTTATTAAGGATTCTCGTTTCGTACTTGTAGGACGCGGTATGTATGGTCTTAAAGACTGGGGGCACACAGGAGGTGTGGTACGTGATGTGATCACTGAAGTTCTAAAAGAATCAACTCGTCCACTCTCAAAAGATGAAATTATCAAGCGTGTACTTGCAAAGCGTATTGTAAAACCAAACACAGTACTTGTTAATCTTCAGAATGCTAAGTATTTTAGAAAAGTAGCAGGAGAATATACATTGGCGTAAAGGTAAATGTTGGAAGTTAGAAGGTGGAAAAAATAATGACGTCGTAGACGTCATTATTTTTGTTTAAACTAGTCCCTAGTTCCTATAATCTGCTTTTGGTATACTAGGTTCATGCAGTTTCTCATTGATATAGCACTTCTTCTTGTCTATGTATGTGGGTTCTTAATTATTGCCGCATGGGCGTGGCGGTTTTGGATGGCGTATATACATGGTAAATTTTTGAAAAAAATAGATGAAGAAAGTACTGTATTACTAGAAATAAAAATCCCTCGAGAGATTATGAAGTCTCCTCTTGCTATGGAGACATTTATTCTTAATTTAAATCAAGGGTCAGGAATAGGAAGTATATATGAAAGAAATTTTAAAGGAAATCTACCCTCTAGAAGTTCTCTAGAAATTGCTTCTCTTGAAGGTATTATACATTTTTATATTCGTACAGAGAAAAAATTTCGTTTGCTCATGGAAGCAAGTTTGTATGCTCAATATCCAGGTATTGAAATATCTGAGGCAGATGATTATACAAAACTAATTCGCTATCATCATTTATCCAAAGATACTTCTATTTGGGGAGTAGAGGAATTTCTTACACAAAAATGGAAGCCTGTTGACGAGAAAACAGGGCAGAATTATATGAAGGGTGGTAAAGATTATGAGATGAAAGCAGATTTTCTTCCTATTAAGACTTATGTAGATTATGGACTTGATAAAGATCCAAAAGAAGAGTTTAAGACAGATCCACTTGCTCAATTAATAGAATTGATGGGAAGTATTGGTGAGGGTCAATATTTTTGGTATCAAATTGTTGTTCAAACTGAAAGTGTTTTTGATAATAAGAAAAAATTCCCAGGTTTTTTCTTTAATGAAATTTCTGGTGAACATTATACGTTAGTTGATATGGCAAATAAATACAAAAAGCAAATCCGTACTGCAGGTTTTAATGTTAAGAATAAACCAATGACTGATGAGTATGGTGATATTAAACAAAAGAAGATAGGTACTGATAAAGAAGGTAAGCCTATTTTTGGTGATGCTCTTTATAAAGAAACTAAGGCTCTTCCAAAAAAAGAAATGGATCTTACCAAAGAAGAAAAAGATACTTTAGATGCAATAAATAGGAAAATTTCTAAGCCACTTTTTTGTGTAATTATACGTTTTATATATATAGCAAAGAAGGATAAATTTAATTACCAAAATATCTTTAGCCTCCTTAATGCTTTTAGGGGATTTAACGGTATGAATTCATTTGCACCATCTCCCACTGACCCATATGATTTTCCTTGGCAAAACGTTGGAGGAAAAAGAGTGGCATGGCGTTCAGAAGAAGCCTTTGATAGATATGTTGAACGTGAAGGGTTTTTCCCGCATATGCGTAATAAACATTCAAATGATACCTATAGCCTTGAGGCGTGGGAAGATAGATTCTTTTGGTCATCATCTATGAAAACAAGAAAAATATTTCATCAAATATATGATATTATTTTTCATCCTTTTAGTCATGCAACACCCGATAATGTTTCTGTTTTAAATACAGAAGAATTGGCAACGATGTGGCATTTCCCAGGAGCAGTTGTTGGTACACCTACGCTTCCTCGTATTGATAGTATGAAAGGTGTTCCTCCCGTTAATCTTCCTCAGTAATGAACAGTATATTTCGTACTTCTTTAGTAAAAATCATAGCAATAGTATGTTGTAGTTTCATACTTGGTTATGTATATTATGAGACACGTACAATTCCAAGTAATTTTCCTGTAGGAAAGCATTTTATTGTTGAAGAAGGGGAAACACTTAGAAGTGTTAGTGTTCGTCTGGAGGAAGAACACTTTATTTATTCTGCACTTTTCTTTCGTATTTGGATATCAACACTTGGGCGTGATAGGCACTTGCAGTTAGGAGAATATATTTTCAATGAAAAACATGTACTTGGGTATATGGTGAAAAAGTTTGTTTCTATTGGTCCTGATATTCCTCTTATTAGTGTGACAATTCCAGAAGGAAGTACTACCTACGAAGTATCACAATTTATGAAGAAAGCACTGCCACATTTTTCTCCAGATATTTTTGGCGAGAAAGTATTTGCAAAAAGTGCAGATGGTAAGTTATTTCCTTCTACGTATTTCCTTCTTCCGTCAACCACAGAAGAACGAGTTGTTGAAATTATGACTTCAACATTTACCAAAAAATATAAAGATACATTTTCTTCTGAGACCATACGATCTCCATTGAAGAATGAAAATGATGTCATCTCTCTTGCAGCAATATTAGAAGGTGAAGCAAAAACAAAAGAGGATATGCAAGTAGTTTCAGGGATTTTACAAAAACGAATGACTCTTGGTATTAGATTACAGGTGGATGCTGCAAAAGAAACATATACTATTAAAGGATTGCCAGAACAACCTATTAATAACCCTGGGCTTATTGCATTATATGCCACATTTCATCCTATAGAGAGTCCATATCTCTATTACATAACAGGTAAAGATGGTACAATGCATTACGCCAAAACCTTTGAAGAGCATAAGAAAAACATTCAAAAGTATTTACGATAATTATTAGCACAAAGAGAAAGACGCACTCATGAAAATACACAATCTTGCATTTATAGATACAGAAACAACAGGAACTGATCCAGAAAAACATGAAATTATTGAACTTGCCGTTATTGTGGCACGTCAGGTAGAGCGACCAGGGAAGGGACCATCACTTGAAATTATCGAAGAAGCAGAATGGAAAATAAAACCCACTCATATAGAAAATGCAGATGAAGAAGCATTACGAGTTAATGGGTATAATGAAGTGGACTGGATGTTTGCCGTTGAGAGAAAAAAAGCACTCGAAGAATTTGCAAAGAAAACACAAAGTTGTATCTTTGTATCACATAACCTTGTATTTGATTATGCGTTTGTTATGAAAGCCTTTGAAGAAACTGGTATAGAAAATAAAATGCACTATGGAAAATTAGATACTATCTCTATAGCATTTGCACGACTATATGATGCACCACTTGCAGAGAGATTTTCATTACGAGCACTCTGTGAGTTATTAAAAATAGAAAATAGTAAAGCACATACCGCACTTTCTGATACTAAGGCACTTGTTGCTGTTTATAGAAAGTTAATGGGTATCTAGTTTGTAAAATTGTTTCATCTACTTTATCGCTACGAGATTTTTTCAGTTGCCGTGCTAGTATGTACGGTCTCCTTCTAAAATCTCTATGCTTCGCGTATCTAAAACAATTTTACAAACCAGATAAACATGATAGAGTAATCGAATGAATAAGAAAGTATTTGTTGGATTATCAGGTGGAGTGGATTCTTCCGTATCTGTGGCTCTTCTGAAAGAACAAGGGTATGATGTTACAGGAGTATTTATCAAAGTCTGGCAACCAGACTTTGTAGAATGTACATGGAAAGAAGACAGGTTAGATGCTATGCGAGTAGCATCTATTTTGGATATTCCATTTGTAACTCTCGATCTTGAAAAAGAATATAAAGAAGGTGTAATTGATTATATGATAGATGAATATAAAAGTGGAAGAACACCAAATCCAGATGTCATGTGTAATAAAGAAGTAAAGTTCGGTGCATTTCTAACATGGGCTCTAGCACAAGGTGGAGATTATGTTGCTACAGGTCATTATGCACAGACGGATGGGAAGTCTTTAATGATTAGTAAAGATACAAATAAAGATCAGTCATATTTCTTGTGGACACTTACGCAAGAGCAATTGAAACATATTCTTTTCCCTGTTGGTGGAATGACAAAAGATGAGGTACGAGTTCTTGCAGAAAAATATAATCTTCCGGTTGCTGATAAGAAGGATAGTCAAGGTCTTTGTTTTGTTGGAACTATTGATATAAAAACCTTACTTAAACAATATATTGAAGAAAAGAAAGGGGATGTAGAAAATGAAGAAGGAAGAGTTATAGGATATCATAGTGGTGTTACATTTTTTACCATTGGCGAACGACATGGTTTTACCATTACTGAAAAGACTACAGAAGATGTACCATATTTTGTGGTGAGAAAAAATATTTCAAAAAATGTACTTGTAGTTTCTCATTTTCCACCACAGGAAAAAGAAGGAAATGATATTGCACTTGAAAAAGTGAATTGGATTAACAATATAGAGAAAGGAGATAGTTATATGGGGCGTTCACGATATCGAGCACCACTTACAAAAATAGAAGTTATAAGTAATATAAAAGTAAAAGTTCTAGAAGGAGATTTAACTAAGACTTCTGGTCAGTCACTTGTGCTTTATGATGGAAATATATGTATTGGTGGTGGAATTATTTCCTAACATTACGTAATTAGAGTGTTGTAAGAATACAGTACATCAGTAATGCTCCAAGTACTGTCATACCAACAGTGAGCCATGAACTGCGTTTGCTATGTGCTTCAGGTAATATATCAGATGAGCCAATATAGAGGAGAAATCCTGCAAATATACCTAAGTATATAAGTGAATATACTGGAGAAAGTGTAAAGAAAAGTGTTGAGAGTGCACCAAGCACTGGGGCGAAAGCATCTAATGCAAGAAAGGCTAATGCTTTTAATCGTGAATTGTTATGTCGAATCATAAGTGAGACAGTATTTATACCATCAGAAAAATCATGTGCGAGAACAGCAATTGCTACTGCAATACCTGTTATTTCTGATATTTGAAATGCAAGTCCAATACCTACTCCATCTAAAAATGAATGTCCTATAAGAGCCATTGCTTGCCCAATGCCGATAGTTGGGTGTTTATGTTTCTCATAGTCTTCTTCATGGGTGTGGTGTATGAGGATATATTTTTCAATAATATGAAATAGTAGAAATCCAACAACAAGAGGAATAAATGCATGTTGTATATCAATTGAAAGTTTTTCTGACAGATCAACAATTTCTGGTAATAAATCAAATGACACAACAGACAAGATTACTCCTGCAGTAAAACCAAGCAACAGGTGAATACGTGTATGGAGGCTAAGAGCAATTGTTCCACCAATAAATGTTGCAAGACACGTAAGTATAATAAACGTGATAAATGGAGGAAGTGAAAAAAGTGATACCATGTACAAAGTCTATACAATATGCGAGTAACTTGCAAGAAATAAGTAACATGCTACCATGTATGTATGGCATTATACTCAAAAGAAGATTTACTTATGATGATAAAAGAAGCCGGGCTTCGAATAACTGATCATCGATTATCAGTACTCTCATTTTTGGCAAAAGTAAAACAACCTATAACGGTATATGAACTTGTTGATTCGCTTCGGAAAAAAGATAACATTGACCAAGCAACGGTGTATCGTAACTTAGACACACTCCATGAAGCAGGATTGTTACGACGCTTAGATTTTAATCATGGTCATGCACATTATGAGTTAGAAACTGGACGTCCATCACATCAACTTGTTTGTAGTAATTGTGAGACTGTAGAAAAAATAGAAGGTATTTCTATTGATGATACAATAAAAAAAATGTTGAAAAAGAGTAAAAAATTCAAACATACAACCACACATTCAATGGAACTCTATGGGTTATGTAGAAATTGCATTTAAGATTTTGTTATACTATGTCATATGATTCAACTCAATAAAAAAGCGCCTACTTTTATACTTCCTGATCAAGATGGAAAGATACATCGTCTACAAGACTATTTGGGTAAAAAAGTTCTTCTTTATTTTTATCCGAAAGATGATACTCCAGGGTGTACTACAGAAGCATGTAACTTTCGTGACGGTTATAAAGAATTTACAAAAATAGGGTTAGTTATTTTAGGAGTGAGTGCGGATTCTGTAAAAAGTCATAAAAAGTTTGCAGAAAAGTTTAAACTTCCATTTCCTCTTTTATCTGATGAAGACAAAAAAGTATGTGAAAAATATGGTGTATGGCAGAAGAAAAAATTTATGGGACGCGAATATATGGGTATTGTCCGCAGTAGTTTTTTAATTGATGAAGAAGGTAAAATTGCAAAAATCTATAATGAAGTAAAAGTGAAAGATCATGCAGAAGAAGTAAAGAAAGATAGTAAATAAAGAAATAAAAAAGGAGGTGCGGTGAAGCATCCTCCTTTCAGGAAACGAGAAACTTACGGGGTGTGAGCACCACCCTCTAATGCTATCTTGAAACTTGGCGGTGGTCCGTCAACCTTCATGGCATGGAAAGCATCCTGATACCAGATATTGAAGGAAGGCACCTGAGACGGGTGGACGAGACCATATTTCAACAACGTACCTTTATTGTTTTCCACGATGAGGGAGAACATCCCATCTTTGTCGATGATGACACTTTTGACAGAATGTTCCGGATCTTTGAACGTACAATCCACCATGCCGCCGCAGGTGCAATTTGCACGAAATTGCAAACCAGTCGGCCTCCTCATGCAATACGCAAAGATGGAGTGTATACCTTCTTTGGTGATAACTACTTCTTTCTCTTTTTTGGTGACTGTTGTGTCACCTTCGATAACGGATTTCATTTTTTTCTTCCCCTTGTTTACTCTTTAAAAAGAACTATGACGGTTCGTGTGGTATTTCGATAAAGCCCACAAAAGATATCCTACGCCCGTTAGAGAGTATTGTAAAGTGAACTACTTATTGAGGGCTTCATCAATGGTTGCTTTGAAATATGAGTATGGTCGTGCGCCATTAACAAGAGAAATAATATCGTACCCTTTTCGATTCTTTACAAGAACAAATGTTGTTGGAGTTCCTTGAACACCTGCTTGTAATCCATCTGTAATAGAAGTTGTTACTACGTTTTCTGTTTGGTTAGTTTTCATACATGTTGAAAATAATGTCGTATCAAGACCAATATTTCGTGCTATATCTTCTTTTCCTGTATTTGGTAATTGATTCGTCTGATGATCAGATTTATAACTATAGACATTGTCTATGTATTCATAAAACTTTTTTACTCCACCAAGAGCACCTGCACATGCAATTGCTCGTGATTCATCAAATGCATGAGCATGAATTTGTGTAAGAGGAAAATGTCGATATACAAAGGCTACTTTGTCTTCATAATCTTTACGTAATTGTTTTAGTGTTGGATATACAGAAATACAATACGGACATTCTGGATCAGAATAGGCAACTATAACAACATTACTTTTCGTGTTACCCTCTACAAAATCAGTCCCATCTACTGCTTTTCCTGTAAAAAGAGTTGTGGTAGAAGTGGTAGAAGTTTTTGTAATAAAACCATAGGATATAATACCTAGAGCAATAATAATAGATCCAAGAAGTATTGCCAGAGGAGTTGAAAGTGTTATAGATTTCATAGTAGTTATAGATGTTTTTATAAAATGATGAACTTTTTGCATAGTAGTTTATACTGTACGAGTATAGCATGACTCATTCGTCTTTATTTTCTGGAAATGTGTTTAAAAAGATTCTCATTGGAGGGTTACTTGAGTTTGGACCAATAATTATTTTCCTTCTTTCTTTTGAACATTTTCATGTGTATAAAGCAACACTTATTCTCATGATAATGACTATATTTTCTACACTTGCGACATATATTATACAGAAACGTTTACCATATCTTGCACTTTACGTTGCACTTCTGACTCTTGTTTTTGGCTATTTAACTATTTCGCATCATCAGCCACGTTTTATTCAAATGAGAGATACTCTCTATGATATTACGTGTGCACTCACTCTTCTTATTGGTCTTATGATTAATGTTCCTTTCTTAAAATTGGCTTTTGACAAAGTACTTGTGATGACTATTCGTGCATGGACAAGACTTACGTATGGATGGATTTTCTTTTTTGTTATGGCAGCAATACTTAATGAACATGTTCGTAGAACAATGTCATTACAAGTGTGGTTTGACTTTAAAGCCATTATGGCTATTGCTACATGCATTTTCGGTATTATATTACTATATGGTATTTATGAGAAAAGTGACGAAGAAGTATAGTATGCTAGACTTTTTTTATGAATGAACTTATTATTTTTTGTGGGGTCTACCTTATATATATTAGTGTTTTCTATGCAGTACTTCACGTATTTTTGAAACATGAAAAAAAGCATCATGTTCGACATATTATTACTATACTAGTAACTGCAGTTTTCGCTTGGATAGTAGGTCACGTGTTAAAAGGAGTTATTGCTCATCCACGACCAGATAGTATCAGTGCTCTTATTATTCCAGACGATGTGTATAGTTTCCCTTCAGGACATGCTACGTTTATGTTTGCACTTGCAATGAGTATGCTTAGTTTTGACAGAAAAGCAGGAAGAATTATTTTATTGATGGCAGTAGTCACTGGTGTGGCGCGAGTTCTTGCAGGAGTACATTTCTGGTATGACATAGTTGGTGGGTTTATTCTCGGAGCCTGTATTGCATATTTTGTTACTCTTATTACCAAACGTTTTCGAGATTAGTTTTTCACAGAGATAAAAAATATAAGAAAGTATACATGGTACACTTTGTATATCTGTATGCGTCTTTCGCACATAACTATACAAGGGTTTAAATCCTTTGCAAAGAAAACTACGCTTGATGTGACACATCAGGTTACTGGTGTTGTTGGACCAAATGGAAGTGGAAAATCTAATATTGCCGAAGCAATACGATTCGTACTTGGTGAGCAATCTATAAAAAGTATGCGTGGAAAAACGGGTACTGATGTTATTTTTAAAGGATCTGAACATTTACCAGCACTATCTCGTGCGTCTGTTACTATGGTTATTGACAACAAGAACAAGACAATGAAAAGTATTGATACTGCTCACGCAAATCAAGATCTTGCACCATTTCTTGTTTATGATGAACTCACACTTGCACGTGTTATTTATGCGGATGGAACAAGTGATTATCTGTTAAATGGTGCAAAGATTCGTCTGAAAGATGTACAAGAATTATTATCATTTGCAGGAATCGGAGGGAGTGCACACACAATTATTAATCAAGGTGAAGCAGATAAGATACTTCTCGCATCTCCACGTGATAGAAAAGAATCTCTTGAAGATGCACTTGGACTTCGTGTATATCATATGCGCTTAAACGAAAGTGCACGTAAATTAGAGCGCGTAAAAGCACACGTTCATGAAGTTGAGTTACTTCGTAAAGAAATCAAACCACATCTTACACATCTCGAACGTCAAGTACAAAAAATAGAATCACAAGAGGAAGAAAGGAAAAAGTTACTTGTTTTTTTAGAAGCATATTTATCTCGCGAAGAATACGAACTTGCAGTATTGCGAGAACGTATTGTAGAACAAGGTACATCCTCATCACTATTACTTATTACTGATTCTATTCGAAAGGAATTGGAATTATTAAAACATGCAAAACACGATTCTCATACAGGAGGGGTTGCTGAAAAACAAACATTACAAGCAGAAATGAGATCACTTTTTGAACGTCGGGACCAAATAACAAAAACACTTGGAAGACTTGAGGCAGAAAAGATATACATAGAAAAAGAGATAGCAAAACAAAAAGAAAATAAAGACGTTATCATTCCACATAATGATTTTAAAGATATCTATAAAACAGTAAAGAATAAGTTTGAGATAATCCACAAAGCCTTTGCTACTTCATCCTTTAATGAGGCACAGTCAGGTATTAAAGATATCTTATTTTTCCTTGAATCTTTTTTTACAAAACATGCGATACATGAAGATTCAAACCATGAATCATATCATCATAGTAAAAAGATACTAGAGCAAGATATTAAAGATCATGAAGAAAAGGCACAAAAATTAGAGAAAGATATATCTATAATAGAAGAGAAGATTTCTATGATTGATATGCATACACAGAAAACGATACAGACCAAACATGAGGAAGAGAAAAAAATTATGATATTGGAAAGTAAACTTCGTGAACTTGAAAGTACTATTGCATTACGTAAACAAGAAGAAGGAGAAATAGAACTTCGTAAACAACATTTTGATGCATTACTTCAAGAGGGTGTAATGATTGTTGGGCGTGAAGTGCTTTCATATACTAATAAAATTATTGAAGAGAAATATAAAATTATGCCAAAACACGATTTATTACGTGCTATTGAGCGCTCAAAGTTGCGTATCGAAGAAGCAGGTATCCCAAATCGTGGAGAAGTGATAGCAGAATATAAAACAACAAAAGAACGTGATGAATATTTAACCAAAGAACTCATTGATATTAGAGATAGTGAAGAAAAATTACTTGCTCTTATTAAAGAACTTACATCTTCATTAGAAGAACGATTTTCTAGTGGTGTTAAAGAAGTTTCAAAAGTATTCAGTGAGTTTTTCGCAGAAGTATTTGTTGGTGGAAAAGGAAAGTTGACTCTTGTTGATTTAATTAAAATAGACGATGATGGAAATCAAATAGTAGAACAGGGTATTGATATCGATGTTTCACTTCCAAATAAAAAGATAAAAGAAATTAGTATGTTTTCAGGTGGTGAGCGTGCACTTGTTTCTATTGCATTATTGTTTGCGATGAGTTCAATTACCCCACCACCATTTATGGTACTCGATGAAACAGATGCGCCACTTGATGAATCAAATGCAAGAAAATATGGAGTAATGTTGAAACGTCTTTCTGAAAAGAGTAAGTTGCTCGTTATAACACACAATCGTGAGACAATGAATCATTGTGACATGCTATATGGTGTGACCCTTAGTGTTGATGGAGGAAGTCGATTACTCTCAATACAATTTAAAGAAGCAGAAGAATATGTACAGTAATTGACAATTTTATATTTTTAATGTATTTTGATATATAAATGTACCTACTATAAGTGAGTAATCATGAATCTTAGGATTGTAGATGCACTCTATCCTGAGGTTACTCAGGAAGAATTAGATAGTTTTGTAACACGGGCGCAAAAAGATCATTACTGGAGAGGGTTTCGTAATGATGAGATTCAAATCAAATTTTTCTACAACGTATGGTTTGATCTCATTAATCGATTACTTGCTTCACAGTATGTGACTGCACACCAAGAAGAATTCGAAAAAATACAAGAGATTCTTTTGGACGTAATTGTTGACCTTCCCAAAGAAGCATCTTACCTACATCCTTTTCTTTTACTTCACGAAAACAAACAAGCACACCCTGCTCGGAGGAGAAATAGTCAAGTTGTTTATCCAAGTTTGATACAGTATTTTGAGGAACTTGGAAAAATTCGCATCGATAAGAATAAATATAACGGAGATTTACTCCTTCAGTTGTAGAAATACTTTGTCTTCACAATGAAAGACTGCTTCAAAGGAAGCAGTCTTTTTTATGGTATACTTATCTTAATTATGGAACGTACGTTTACTGGTTCGGTCAGTATTACTTCAAAAAAAGATGGATATGTACGAGTGGCAGAACTTGAGCATGAAGGTGCTGTTTTTGTTGATCATAGTCATTTAAATACTGCACTTCATGGGGATATCGTCGAAGTAGAATTACTTGGTAAAAAGAAAAATGAAAAAGGAGAAGATCAGTTGTATGGAAAAATTACAAAAATACTTGAACGTGGGAAGAAAGGATATGCAGGAGTTTTGGAAGAAGAAAATGGAATGTTTTTCTTGGTTCCTGATGATAAACGAATGTATACAGATATTATTATTCCGAATAATGCGCGCAAAGATGCAGAGGTTGGAATGAAAGTAATGGTCGCATTAACAAATTGGGTTGATCCAAAAAAGTCCCCAATAGGTGAAGTGTCAGTCGTACTTGGTCATCCTGGAGAAAATGACGCAGAAATGATGGCGTATGCTTTAGAACGCGGGTTTAGTGATAAACACAGAGATGAAGTAAACGAAGAAGCAGAAAAAATACAGGCACGAGGTATTACGGAGGAAGATAAAGCAAATCGTAGAGATTTTAGAACTATTCCAACATTTACCATAGACCCAATTGATGCGCAGGATTTTGATGATGCGATTTCTTTTCAAACACTTCCAAATGGTCATTATGAAGTAGGTATTCACATTGCAGATGTTTCTTTTTATGTAAAACCAGGTATGCATCTTGATGAAGAGGCAATTTCTCGTGAGACATCAGTGTATTTGGTAGATAGATGTATTCCTATGCTTCCAGAAGTATTATCAAATGATTTATGTTCTCTTGTACAAGGCCAAGATAGACTTGTAATGTCTTGTGTACTTGAAATTGATGATGAAGGAACTGTTCATAATGAATGGTATGGTAGATCACTCATTAATTCACATCGTAGATATACCTATGAAGATGCACAAGTAACACTTGATACTAAGAAGGGGGACTTTTTTGAAGAGTTAAATATTTTAAATACCATTGCAAAAAAGTTGACACAGAAGCGATTTGATAATGGAGCACTTCAACTTGAAACAGAAGAAGTAAAGTTTAAGTTAGATGAAAAAGGAGTACCAATTGATGTGTATGTTAAAGAGCGTATTGAAACAAATAAATTAATTGAAGAATTTATGCTTCTTGCAAATCAATACGTGAGTAAGTTTATTACTTCAAAGCAAGAGGAGAAATCAGGAGTTGGAAAGGCAATTTGTATCTATCGTATTCATGATAAACCAGATCCTGATCGCATGCATGATCTTGATTTGTACATTCGAGGATTAGGCGAACATGTGAGATTTATGGACGGACTTATTCCTTCAAAAGATTTGAATGATTTATTGAAACGAATGGGAGATAGACCAGAGAAAGCATTACTACAAGTTCATATCACTCGTTCAATGGCAAAAGCAATTTATAGTACCAAAAATGTTGGACATTATGGTCTTGCATTTCCGTATTATTCACATTTTACTTCCCCAATTCGTCGTTACCCTGATGTGTTAACACATAGACTTATGATGCGGATTCTTGAAGGAGATTACCCAAAAGAAACTGAACGAGGACTGTATGACAAGTTTTGTATGCAAGCATCTCGCCGTGAAAAAGAAGCATCTGATGCAGAACGTGGAAGTATAAAATACAAACAAGTAGAGTATATGTCATATCGCATTGGAGAGGAGTTTGATGGTATGGTAACGGGCGTATCAGAATGGGGTATTTATGTAGAAGAAAAGAAGAGTAAATGTGAGGGTATGATACGACTTCGAGACTTGGGAACAGATTTTTATAACTACGATCAGAAGGGTGGGCGCGTATTTGGAGAAAGGGAAGGAAAGGAGTGGAAAATAGGCACATCGGTCAAAATTAAGGTCAAGAACGCCAATCTAGAGATGCGGGTGATTGATTATAGTTTGGTCGCGTAAAAGCCTTGCGTAGACTTTCCTTTTTTCAGAGTTTATGGTAGAATACGTCACATGTTAAAAATCAGATTACAACGTGTAGGACGCAAGAACGACCCACATTTCCGTCTCATTGTCGCCGAAAGTACCCTCAAACCAAAGACTTCTCAGTTTGCTGAAATCTTAGGAACATATAATGTAAAGCAGGGAATTTTTGAAGCCAAAGGGGATAGAGTAAAACATTGGGTTTCTGTCGGTGCGCAAGTTACACCAACAGTACACAATCTTTTAATTTCAAAAGGAGTGATTGAAGGAAAGAAGAAAAATGTTCTTCCAAAAAAATCTCCTCAGAAGAAAGAAGAAGCAAAGGTGGCATAAATAAAAATCTCTGCAATATATTGCAGAGATTTTTATTTATGTGAATAACTTTTATTTATTAAGACTGTAAGATTGATACACTGAAAGAATACAAAATAAAATATATGAAAGATCAAGAATTTGTTGAGTATGTTGTGAAAGCATTGGTAGATAATGCGGATAAGGTGAAAGTAGAAAGACGAGTAGATGAAATGGGAGTATTAATTACCCTTGATGTTGCAGGAGAAGATATGGGAAAAATAATTGGAAGAGATGGAGCAACTGCAAAAGCACTTCGTACACTTCTTCGTGTCGTTGGTATGAAAAATAATGCACGGGTTAATTTAAAGATTAATGAACCAGAAGGACGAGTAAATATTGCACGTGAGGAACGTGAAGAAATAGGTGGGCAGTCATACATGCCAAGATATGATACGTCAGATGTTGACGCAGTGATGAATGATCTAAAGAGTATTTAATAATAAAAATCGCCGAAAGGCGATTTTTCCTTTCGGTGGTTATTTTCTATGTGGTATGAAAAGTTTCCATCCATTCCATGCTCGTTTTCCTTCGTAGGCTATAAGTATTGCAACTATGAGCATTAGATACCCATGATAGTAATGTGCTTTAATGGTTGTACCGGATAGAACAAGAAGGATGAAACCCTCTATGTATAAACCAAGTCCACGTAGTTTATACATTTCAAAGCCCTTTTTCTCTGTTTTTTGTGTTTTTCGTAGTTCCCAATACCCCTGTACTGTTACGAAAAAAATTAAAAGAGAAATTATAATTCCTATTTCGGATATTTTTTCTCTTTGAGATAGGATCATAAGCGAAGGAACGATACCAAAAACAATAAATGAAAGACATGAAGCCAATTTAAAGAACGGTGAAAGTTTCTGCACGGTACTCTCCCTGAGTAAATTGTTTTTATTATATATTGATTATGCTCTTATGTCAAGTATCTCATGTATTAGAATAATAAAGTATAAAAGCAGGCATACGCCTGCTTTTCCATTTTTATTTGGTTAGGTAGAAAGACGAGATGGTCATTTCATTACCATCTATATTGACAATAACCCACGGGTAATACCCATGATCCTTTCCACAGTAAGAACCAGAAAGTCCTACCTTGTTCTTCTCTTCACCTATGAAAGTAACTTTCTTTCCTTCATAAGGTACGAGTGATCTTCCGGATCTATTCGGATTAATCTCGTCATGAAGGACTATTATGCGTCCTTCATGACGAAGAGTTGCTATGGTTGCCATGAAAGAACTCCTAAAAGTTGATGTTGTTATATTAGAATGTATTTGGTATACTGTCAAGTATGCGATTTCATGTGGTGACAATTTTCCCGAATATGTTTGAGAGTTATTTTGCAGAGTCCATTATTGCTCGTGCTATTAAAAATAAACTTCTTGAGATACACACGTATGCTTTACGTGATTTTACTTTTGATAAACATCGTAGAGTTGATGGTCGTCCGTATGGTGGAGGTCCAGGGATGGTTATGTGGGTAGACCCACTTATTAAATGTGTGGAAAAGATAGATAAAAAAATACAAAAAAAGAAAAATACAAAGGTGCTCGTGGTTATGTTTAATCCAGGAGGTGATATGTTTACAAATACATTAGCAAAGACTGTTTCAAAAAAGTATACAGATATTATTTTTATTTGTGGTCGCTATGAGGGAATAGATGCACGTGTAAAGAAAATTTTGAAAGCAAAAGAATGGAGTATTGGTCCGTATGTGTTAACTGGTGGAGAATTACCTGCAATGGTTTGTATAGATGCGATTACTCGTCAAATAAAAGGTGTGTTAAATACTGAAGATAGTATAGAAGAAAATCGTATCGCATCACATGAGATATATGCGCGACCTGAGGTATATGAATATAAAGGAAAGAAATATAAAGTACCAAAAGTATTAGTGGAAGGAAATCACAAATTAATAGATGAATGGCGGAAGAATCACTCTACAGGGAAAAATGTATCTTAAACTTAAAGTACTTGTTGATGCAAAGGAAGAAAAGGTAGAAAAAATAAGTAATGACTCTTGGCATATATGGGTAACATTTCCTGCAGAAAATAATCTAGCAAATAATCGTGTCCTTGAAATAATTCGTAACGAATATAGAAATCGATCAGTTCGTATTGTAAGCGGACATCATTCACCATCAAAAATTATTTCTATTGGTTGAGCCAGAGGGCAGAATCGAACTGCCGACCTTTTCGTTACGAGTGAAGTGCTCTACCAACTGAGCTACTCTGGCTTTGGGAGCCGTTGGCCAGAATCGAACTGGCGACCTCTTCCTTACCATGGAAGTGCTCTACCAACTGAGCTACAACGGCAAAATAAGCCTTCAAATTATAGCAAAAGTATATCTCAAATGCTATTATCATAAGAAAATGGAATCAGAAAATATACATAATGAAATACAAGAATTAGAAGCCAAAATGCTTGAGGTTGATTTTTGGAATAATAAAGAAAAAGCACAAGAAGTGATAAAGAAAATTAAAGAATTAAAAGATAAACGTGATGGGGTAAGCATACTTGATAAAGGGAAGGCTGTCATGACAATTTTGGCAGGTGCAGGAGGGGATGATAGTGAGGACTTTGTACGAATGTTACTTGAGATGTATCAAAAATATTTTTTGAATAAACATTTCTCATATTCTGTACTTCACAGCAATACAAATGATCATAATGGATATAGAAATATAACTATTGAGATAGATGGAAAAGGAGCCTATGGATTATTAAAAAATGAATCAGGAGTGCACAGACTTGTACGTATTTCTCCATTTAATGCGAACGCAAAACGTCACACATCATTTGCTATGGTAGAGATATTACCCGTATTGCCAGATATAGAACGTACAAAAATAAATCCTGATGAAATAAAAATAGAAACATCAAAATCTAGCGGGCCAGGTGGACAAAATGTTAATAAAAGAGAAACGGCTGTTCGTATTGTACATATTCCTACAAATATTGCGGTATCTGTTTCTACGGAGCGCCAACAAGAACATAATAAACAAAAAGCATTAGATATCTTATCTGCAAAATTATTTACACTTAAACAAGAAAAAAGAGAAGCAGACATAGAAGGGAGACAGATTAGTAAAACTATGGAAATAGAATGGGGAAATCAAATACGTTCATATGTATTACATCCATACAAAATGATAAAGGATCATAGAACAGACTACGAAACAAGTGATGTGGAAGGAGTATTAGAAAAAGGAGAATTGGATGGGTTTATTGAAGCCGAAAGAAATATATAAAGGTTGTGGTTGTATTCACACACAGTTTTTTACATGTGGTACAATTACTACATGCTTTACTTTGATCGAGTATCAAAAGAATATGACGACGGCAACAAAGTCCTCGATAATATCTCTCTTACAGTTCACAAAGGTGAATTGGTGTCTATTGTAGGCCATTCAGGAGCAGGAAAGACGACCCTTATTAAACTACTCTTAGCAGAAGAACATCCAACTGAAGGGACAGTGTCTTTCCATTCTGATAATATTCATAAGTTAAAAGGTAACGATATGGTGAAATATCGTCGAAAGGTGGGAGTTGTATTCCAAGATTTTCGTCTTATTCCAAACAAAACTGCGTATGAGAATGTGGCTTTTGCGATGGAAGCAGCAGGAAAACATGATGATGATATTACTGAGGATGTACCACATGTGCTTGATTTGGTAGATTTAAAAAATAAAATGCACCATTTCCCACATCAACTCTCTGGTGGTGAACAACAGCGTGTTGCTATTGCACGTGCAATTATTAATCGTCCAGAAATAATTATTGCAGATGAACCGACGGGAAACTTGGATCCACTTAATACCTATGATATTGTACAAATTTTAAAAAAGATTAATGATTTAGGAACAACAGTTATTCTTACTACACATAATAAAGGGATTGTAGATTCTCTTGGTCGTCGTGTGATTACTATGGAAGATGGAAAAGTAACACGTGATCATAAGTCTGGTAAGTTCGCGATGTAACAAGAAATATATGGCAATAAAAACAACACTCACACGAAGAATAATTACTGCAGGATTACAAGGATTTTATCGTAATCGCACGGTATCATTATCTTCTATTTTTATTTTGACTATTACGCTTTCTATTATTACATCATTTTATCTATTTCGAGCAATTTTTGATTACACACTTGATCAGGTGCGTGAAAAAGTAGATGTACGAGTGTATTTCACGGTGGACGCAAGTGAGCAGGATATTATAGACGTAAAAGCAAAATTACTCGGACTATCTCAAGTAAAATCTGTGACGTATACATCTCGTGAACAAGCATTGAATGATTTTAAAGCAAAACATGGAGGAGATACACTTACTCTTCAAGCACTTGATGAACTTGGCACAAATCCGTTTGGTGCGTCGCTTGCAATTACTGCAAAAGATACCTCTCAATATGAATCTATTGCAAATCAATTAACATCATCATCTGGGTTACTTGGTGATTCATCCGGTGCAGTGGATAAAATAAACTATTATCAATTAAAAGATAGTATTGATAAATTAAACAGTATTATAGGGTGGACTGATACGGTTGGGTTTTGGTTATCAATGATATTTATTTTGATGAGTTGTATGATTGTGTACAATACGATACGTCTTGCAATCTTTGTGTATCGTGATGAAATTGCTGTGATGAAATTAGTAGGAGCATCAAATATGTTTATACGTGGTCCATTTATTGTAGAGGCAGTACTTTATGCACTTATTGCTACAATTATTACACTTGCAATCTTTTATCCTGCAACAGTATGGGTGACTAAGAAGACAGTATTTTTCTTCGAAGGTATGAATATTAACCATTATTTTGTGACACACTTTTTCCAACTCACAGGACTGTTACTTCTATCTGGTGTGTTGCTCGCCGTAATTTCATCACTTCTTGCCGTGCGAAAGTATTTAAAAGTATAACTTTTATTCATGATAAAATAGGGTATGACTCAAAAAGAGGCGATCTCTATACTTAAACTCGGGCATACTACATTTCTTACGGGGGCTGCAGGGGCAGGGAAATCATATGCACTTCGTGAATATATTTCATATTTACGAAAGCATGGTGTGAAATACGCAGTAACTGCATCTACTGGAATTGCGTCAACTCATATTAACGGTACAACGATCCATTCATGGAGTGGTATTGGTATTAAACAAAAATTGTTGACATATGAATTAGATGAATTGGAAGAAAAACAAAATCTGTATAAAAGATGGAATGAAACACAAGTATTGATAATAGATGAAGTATCTATGCTTCATGCTTCATTTGTAGATATGTTAGACAAAGTAGGAAAACATTTACGAAGAAGTGATAAACCATTTGGTGGTATACAAGTTGTATTTACAGGAGATTTCTTTCAGTTACCACCAGTTGTGCGTGGGGGAAATGAATATGAAAGTACAGATGTTTTTGCATTTATGTCCAAAGCATGGAAGGAAGCAAAACCTGTCGTTTGTTATTTAACGGAACAATTTCGGCAAGATGATGATAGATTATCGAGCATACTTGATGCAATACGATTAGGTGAAGTAGAAGAAGAGCATTTTGAATTATTACAAAAAGCAAGTAAAAGTAAACATAAAGATGATCATATAAAACTCTATACACATAATGAAAATGTAGATGAAATAAATATAAAAGCATTTAATGCAATACAAGGTGATGTACGAACCTATGCGATGATTACAAAGGGAAAGGCATCTCTAGTAGAAGGGTTAAAAAAGAATTGTCTTGCAGAAGAAAATTTAAAATTAAAAATAGGTGCAAAAGTTATTTGCATAAAAAATGCTCAAGACAGAAGTTATGTAAATGGTTCTATGGGTGTTGTTGTCTCCTTCGATAAGGAGAGTGCGCCGGTTGTAGAACTTATAAATGGGAAAAAAGTAACAATACAGGCGGATTCGTGGAAAATAGAAGAAGATGGAAAAGTACGAGCAGAGTTACAACAGTTACCACTGAAACTGGCATGGGCAATTACGGTACACAAATCTCAAGGTATGACACTGGAAAAAGCAGAGATTGATTTAAGTAGATCTTTTGCTTCAGGGCAGGGATATGTTGCATTGTCTCGTCTTAAAACTTTACAAGGATTATATTTAAAAGGATTTAATAATCAAGCACTTATGATAGCAGAAGAAGTACGAGAAGCAGATGCTTTATTTCGTGCTAGAAGTATTCAAGCAGAAAATGCTATTGCAAAATATTCTGCAAAACAGTTAGAAACTTTGCACGAGAAATTTTTGATAGAACATGGGGGACAAGTTACTGAATTAAACGATGAAGATCTAGAAGAAATAGAAGTAAAAGTTCCGTCCCATACAAAGACACAAGAGATGCTCAAAGAAAAAAAGAGTTTACAGGAAATTGCAAAAGAACGTAATGTATCGATTGATACAGTTATTGGACATATTGAAAAATTAGTGGGATTACGAGAAAAAGTAGAATTAAAGCACGTACTTCCAAAAAAGAAAGATTTAGATAGTATCAAGAAAGCATTTAAAGATTTAAAAACTACAAAACTAACACCAGTATTTGAAATATTACAAGGAAAATATTCATACCATGAGATACGTCTTGTGCGTGCTTCTCTTTAGTTATTTTGTAAACGTAAATGTCTTTATAATCTCTTCTCCTTGCATATAGTAATTTTGCAATGTACTTTCTGGTGTCCCTGTAGACATAGTCTCATCACGATAGTGTGAACCAGTTTTTATTTGTTCAAGGACATAACATTGATTATTATGAATTGTTCTATAACTTATTCCTTCCATAAATTGCATCATTGCAGCATCTGAGAACAAGAATTTTTTAAATGGAATAGAATTAATTGTAATATCAGTGACTGTTTGATTATTGTATCCTGCATCAGTTGTATAACATGTCGAAGTTGCATTACTTACCCCAATACGAACTTCAGTATCAAAGAAAAGTGGATATGGTTTACCAGTTGCTACACCACCTTGATCTATTCTATAGATAGGTATTGAAACTATTGGAATACCTTGTTCACCTTCTTGTGCAAAAGTACGCCATGTTGTAGAAAGATTATGGAAAGATTGAAACGTTGTGGTTGTAAGTGTATTTGGGTAATCAATAGTAAAGTTATACGTATCATTTATGTATTGTTTTGTTGTAGAAGGCAGAGCACTATCTTTGTCTTTCTTGTTTAAGAAGAAATAACCAGTAGTTCCTATACCTATAAGGACTATAATACTTACAAATTTTCCAAATGTTGTCATGTAGTCATTGTACTCCTATGTTGCTCTTATTGATAGAGGTCATTAAATATAGTAGTATAAAGTCATTGTTATTCAATAAGTATTGGGGAATCGTCTAATGGTAGGACACATCCCTCTGGAGGATGGTATTGGGGTTCGAGTCCCTGTTCCCCAGCTCGAAAAACGAAGTTTTTTTCGTCAGGGTAAAGTGCGCGAACTGCTTCATGTGCGTAAGGAGTCGAATAGGGGTCGCGAAGTCTTATACCTTGTAATCAAAATAGACTTTATGACCGAGTCTCTATGAAATGTTAGAATATGATAATGTATTCCTTAACAAAACAAGAAGTTTCCTTCTTAAAGAAATTAAACACTCCTAATAAGATACAAGATTATCTCGATTCTATTTCTTTTAACTTTGAAGAAAAAGGGGAGACTGCCATGTCTCCACGTCGCGTAATGAGAGAGAAAAAAGCACATTGTATTGAGGGTGCATTTTTTGCAGCAACTGCACTTATGATTTCTGGAGATAGACCACTTATTATGAATTTAAAAGTTTCAGGAAAAGATTTTGATCATTGTGTTGCACTCTTTAAAAAAAATGGATATTGGGGAGCAATTAGTAAAACGAATCATGCAGTATTACGATTTCGTGATCCAATATATAAAACAATTCGCGAACTAGCACTTTCATATTTTCACGAATATTTTTTAATTACAAATGGTGATAAAACTTTGCGTGGATATACAGAACCAATGGATATGAAAAAGTTTGGTAGTACGTGGATGACAGATGAAAATGATTTATGGGATATTGCAGAAAAAATATTTTATATGAAACATACACAAATAATTCCAGAAAAAAATAAAAAATATATACGAAAGGCAAGTGAGATTGAAAGAAAAGGAGCCGGAATAGAGGAATGGAATAAAAATCGTAAGAAGTAAGAAAAGAGGGGAAAATAATAAAAATAGGAAGAAATTACATTAATACAAATTACAAAAAGAGTACCCAAAGAATGGGTACTCTTTTTGTAATTTGTATTATGATGTATAACCTGTTTTTTCAATAATTTTTCTTTAAATAGTAGTCCTTAAAAAAACTATATAATTCAGTAATATTTAAACTATTTGAAAATACAGAAAGATAAAAGTATATAAAAACAATACTATAAAGCCAGTTTTAGATATCAAAATCAGCCTCTATACAACATCTTTTTGTAATTATTTTTATTGGTAAAAAAGAATAAAACTTTCTCTCTTTTTTGAGATATTCATATTTCCAATTTAGTTTTATTTTATAAGGTTTTTTTGTTTATTTGTTATCCACAACTTTTACCATTTTTTTACTGTAATTAAACACAATTTTTACTATAATTAAAAACATAAATCTCATGGCAAACTTTAGGAATCTAATGAGTCAGGTTTTTGTTTTTGTACTCATCACAACTCTTATGTTGGGATTCTTCTCTAACCAATATGTTTATGCGGCAGGTATCCCTTCAGTCTTTACCTATCAAGGACGCCTTGCAGATTCGTCTAGTAATTTTTTGGGAGGCACAGGTACAACGTATTATTTTAAATTTTCAATCTGGACTACTGCAGTAGTAGATACAGGAAGTCGTCTCTGGCCTACTACAGCACCGAACTCAGTTTCAGCAGTAGTTAAACAGGGAACGTTTAATGTAAATATTGGAGATACAGTAAACGGTTATCCAGACACACTTGATTATAATTTTAATAACTCAAACGATGTGTATCTTCAAGTAGAAGTTTCATCTGATAATGCTAGTTTTCAAACACTCTCTCCACGACAGAAAATAAGTGCTACTCCATTTGCAAAACTGAGTGGTGCAGTAAGTGGAACAGATTCTTCATCATTTGGTACAACCACTACTACTAGTGGTTCAGTTGTTTCAATTGAGGCGACATCAACAAATACAACAGCACTTTCTCTTCGTGCAAAATTAAACCAAGTAGCAGATCTTTTTCAGGTAAAAAGTTTTTCAGGATCAACACTCTTTTCTGTTGACTCGTTAGGTGGAATATTTACTTCTTCTACTCTTCATGTAACTGGGACTTCAACACTTGCAACAACAACTGCAACAATACTTGATGTAAGTGGTCAGACAACATTAAGTCAAGCATCTACAACTGGAATCTCTGCAACTGGTGCTAGTTTTGGTTCTACTAATACAACAGGTACTGCAACTATTGCAAATGCTTCAACAACAAACTTTTCTGCAACTGGATTGTTTGGTACAAATGCTTTCATTAGTGGATTAACTGGAGTAAATCTAACGATAACAGGCCAAACAACTTTGAATAATGCCTCATCGTCTGCTCTTACACTAGGGATACCTTCGTCTTCTGCAGGAAGAATTTATTTTGCTAATGCATCAAATAATCTTTCTACTCAAATTCTTTCTTCTTCAACACAATCATCTTCAATTACCTTTACACTTCCTCCTGATACAGGGTCATCAGGCCAAGCACTCCTTACTGATGGAAGTGGGTCACTTTATTTTGGATCTGTTGCAGGAGGATCTTTATCAGGTGGAACAATAGGTAAGGTGGCAACGTGGTTATCTTCTACGGCTTTAACCACTGGAACATTACTTGATAATGGAACAGTAGCAGGAGTGAATGCAACGTCTTCTACAGTAGCATTTAACGTACGAGGTGTATCAGGAAGTGCAAATACAATCTTTAATGTTGCATCTTCAACTGATGCATCATATCTATCTGTACTACCTTCAGGACTAGTAACTGCAGGAACTGCATCTACTACTGCGTTATCTGCTTCAGGACTATTCGCAACCTCTGCATTCTTTACTAATGCTTCTACTTCTAACGCATCATCATCTAATCTCTCATCAGGAGCGGCATCTATTACAAATCTCTTCTCTTCAAACGCCTCTACCACTAACTTCTCTGCAGGAGGCCTCTTCGCAACAAACGCCTTTATCAGTGGACTAACAGGAGTAACCTTAAACATTACAGGTACTGCAACTATTGCAAACGCATCAACTACTAACCTATCTGCTACAGGTGCAACACTAGGATCTACCTTTACCACAGGTACACAACTAGTACTTGGTACATCAACACTTGCAACAACAACAATGTCTGTTGCTTCATCTACCATTGCTCTCTCTGCTCCAGTACTCTTTACCTCAGGTACTGCATATATTGGTAATGCTTCCACTACAAATACATCTGCTTCTGGCCTCTTTGCAACAAATGCTTTCATCTCAGGACTTACAGGAACAAACGCAGTATTTACCAATGCTACAGCAACATTACTTGCTTCAAGTATTTCAACCACGACACAGTTATCTGCTTTCAATGCAAGTACAACTAATTTATCTGCAACAGGGGCCTTCTTCTCATCATTCTTTGCAACGAACGCATCAACATCAAATGCTTCATCATCTAATCTAAGTGCAGGTGGAGCATCAATTACAAATCTCTTTTCATCTAATGCTTCTACCTCTAATCTTTCTGCTTCAGGGTTATCAGTTACTAATGCTTTCTTCTCAGGGTTAACAGGAACTACTGCAACATTTGTAAACCAGACGGTGACAAATGGTACAACAACACTCTTTGCTGCATCTATTGCCTCTACTACTAACTTCTCTGCATTTAATGAAACCATTACTAACAGTACAACAACACTTGCAGCATTTACTCGATCATCATCAACGAATGCATTTATTACAAATGCTTCAACGACCAATCTGAGTACATCAGGATTTTTTGCTTCTAATAGTTTTACTTCAAATGCTTCTACGACAAATCTCTCTGCTACAGGATTTTCTGTAACAAATGCATTCATTAATGGTTTAACAAGTATTAATAGTATTTTTACAAATAGTTCAACAACTAACCTGGCTTTATCTAGTTTATTATTTGATAGTACTAATGCATCAGGAACACTCGGTATGGTATTACAGTCCACAGGGACATCTACTCTTTGGGTTGCGACATCATCATTAGGAATTACTGGTGGATCTGGTGTAACAGGTGGTATTAATGGATATCTTGCACGATTCACTAGTCCAACTGCACTATCAACAAGTCTTTTGATAGATAATGGAATAGTAGCAGGTGTGAACGCAACATCTTCTACGGTAGCATTTAATATACAAGGAATATCAGGAAATACAAATACTATATTTAATGTTGCATCTTCAACAGGAGATTCTTATTTGTCAGTATTACCTACAGGATATATAGGACTTGGAGTTTCTTCCCCTACGGACAAATTACAAATTGCAGGAAATGTTACACCATCTTCTGATCTCTCTTCATCTCTTGGGTCATCAACACTTCGATTTTCAAATGTATTTGGACAAAATGTTTATGCAACAACTTCTCAATTAACAAATGCAACATCATCAACATTCTATACTGCAAAGTTTAGTGGTGCTGGACTTGGTGTATGTAATGTTTCAACAGGGAAAATAACATGGGATCCAATAACTGCAACATTTGGTTGTGGAACAGATGCAGGATCTTCTGGTTCAGGGTTAACATCTCTTAATGGTCTTACTGTTGCTACACAAACTTTTGTTGCACTAGCAACAACAACAGGAACTGATTTCAGTATTACTAATGATGGTACTTCTATACATCAATTCAATATTCCAGATGCTACATTAACTGCACGAGGTTTTGTTTCAACTACAACTCAATCATTTGCAGGAGAAAAAACTTTTACAGATATTATTACAACTAATTCTACAACAACACTTGCAGCATTTACTCGATCATCATCAACAAATGCATTTATTACAAACGCCTCTACTACTAACTTCTCTGCAGGAGGCCTCTTCGCAACAAACGCCTTTATCAGTGGACTAACAGGAGTAACCTTAAACATTACAGGTACTGCAACTATTGCAAACGCATCAACTACTAACCTATCTGCTACAGGTGCAACACTAGGATCTACCTTTACCACAGGTACACAACTAGTACTTGGTACATCAACACTTGCAACAACAACAATGTCTGTTGCTTCATCTACCATTGCTCTCTCTGCTCCAGTACTCTTTACCTCAGGTACTGCATATATTGGTAATGCTTCCACTACAAATACATCTGCTTCTGGCCTCTTTGCAACAAATGCTTTCATCTCAGGACTTACAGGAACAAACGCAGTATTCACCAATGCTACAGCAACATTACTTGCTTCCTCTATCTCAACGACTACACAGTTATCTGCATTTAATGCAAGTACAACTAATTTATCTGCAACAGGGGCAACACTTGGTAATACTTTTAATACAGGTACATTAGATGTAGCAGGAAAGACAACATTGGTTAATGCAACAACAACTAATCTCTCTGCATCCACTGGAATCTTCTCTCCATCTGCATTCTTTACAAATGCCTCTACTACTAACTTCTCTGCAGGAGGCCTCTTCGCAACAAACGCCTTTATCAGTGGACTAACAGGAGTAACCTTAAACATTACAGGTACTGCAACTATTGCAAACGCATCAACTACTAACCTATCTGCTACAGGTGCAACACTAG
>JAHFNB010000003.1 GCA_023267595.1 bacterium
CTTCTACAACAAATATCTCTGGTACACGATTAGACTTTACTAATGCAACAACTACTAACATCAGTGGTTCAGGTGCCTTCTTTACTAACTTCTTTGCATCATTTGCTTCTACAACAAGTCATACCAATACTGGCCTTGCTTACTTTACTGGAACTACAACACTTGCAACGACAACGATATCTCTTGCATCTACTACGATTGCTCTTTCTGCCCCAACACTCTTTACTTCAGGTACTGCATATATTGGTAATGCGTCTACCACAAATACTTCTGCAGGAGGACTATTTGCAACCTCTGCATTCTTTACTAATGCTTCTACTTCTAACGCATCATCATCTAATCTCTCATCAGGAGGTGCTTCTATTACAAATCTCTTTTCATCTAACGCATCGACAACTAACTTAAGTGCAAATGGATTCTTTGCAAGTAATTCATTTTTTAGTAATTCTACTTCCACACTTGCAGCATTTACTACAGCAACTACTACTAACTTCTTTGCGTTTAATGCTTCAACCACTAACTTAAGTGCAAACGGAGCATTCTTCACCTCATTCTTTGCAACGAACGCCTCGACAACGAATGCATCATCTTCTAATTTAAGTGCAGGTGGGGCAAGTATTACTAACTTCTTTGCATCAAATGCATCAACTACTAACCTTTCTGCTACAGGTGCCTTCTTCACATCATTCTTTGCAACAAATGCCTCAACTTCTAACGCATCTTCTTCTAACCTAAGTGCAGGTGGAGCATCTATCACGAATCTCTTCTCATCAAATGCATCAACAACGAATCTCTCTGCTACAGGAGCATTTGTCTCAAGCGCATTCTTAAATAGTGCGACATCATCTCTCTTTGCTGCATCCATTGCAACAACAACACGCTTTTCTGCATTTAATGCATCAACGACATATCTAACGATTACAAGTGGATTATATGATTCTGTTAATGCAACGGGAACTCTCGGTATGCTTCTTCAAGCAACAGGTACATCTACTCGATGGGTTTCAACAACAACATTAGGAATAAGTGGTGGATATGCTACGGTTCAAGATGATACAAATGGTACTTTAACTCAAAGATCAATTCTTAAATTTGCTGGAACTGGAATAGATTGTGTTGATAATTCAGGAAACTCTTCTACTGATTGTACAGTAAACGCAGGTGCTGCTACTGCAGCAGGTGGAACTGGAGGTATTCAATTTAATACTGGTAACTCACTCGACGCTGAAACAACATTTGTATGGGATAAAACGACAGACAGATTAAGTATAGGTACGTCTACATTTGTTGCATCACTTTTTGCATCAAGTACATCTGCTACAACGTCAACTGCAATATTTGATCAATCAAGTACTGGGGGATTACTTACACTGCGACAGGCAGGAGTGGATAGACTTACTGTTGCTAATGGTGGAGGAATCTTTGTGACTGCAGAAACATCAGATATTGTAAAAACAACAAGTACAACAACAGGAGCATTACGACGATATGATTTCTTGTATTCATCAAGTGCTTCAACAAATAATGCAACAGTCGCGAATGATATGGTATCTATTAGTGATGGAACTATCCCAAACTCAGGTCTTGGAACTATTATTGCGACTACGACAACAACAAACGTAGCAATAGGTGCAGGTGGTCAAGTTATATTACGTGACGATGGAAAATATCTTATTGTTCATGGTGGTGGATCACTTACGGCAACTGTTTGGAATGGAACAACAACAGGAGCATTAGCAACTACACAAACTATTGCTGCTACTACTGGCCCTGGTGCGGGAGCAATGGCATTAAAGCGTACTGACGGTCGATATCAATTATTCCCAGGTGGTGGAGGACTTGCTGCTGCGACATCAATTTTTGATCCACTCGGTGCTTCATCAACAGTAGTTGCTGGAAGTATTGGATGTCCAGTAACTAACTATGCAACAGGAACTACCGCATTCTTACGTGATGATGGAAACTACATTATTTTCTGTGGATCCGCAACAACTACTACCGTCTTTAATCCAACAACAGGAAGTATGACACCAGGACCAAACTTACTTGGTGCTGATAGATTTGGACAAGGAACTCAAGTATTAAAGCGTGATGATGGTACAGCACTTGTCCTTCTTGGTGGAAATACTGCAACTGAATATATGTATAACCAATATGGTTCTACGACTGCACCAGTTGGGACTCTTTCTCAGGTTACTATAACTGGCGCTCCGACAGTTACAGCAGGTGCTACATCAATTAGGCGACAAGATGGTAGATATTTGGTGCTACCAGGAGCAGCAAACAGTTCATCAATTTATGATCCTGTGTCAACGGGATCAAATGCAAGTGGTACATGGCTTACCTATTCTGTTGGATCATCTGTTGCACTTGGTGATGCTGCTCAGGCTATATGGCGACAAGATGGCAAATATTTATTGCTAAATGGCAGTACAACAGATCTTACACTTATCGATCCAGGAGCAAGCAGTGTTCTTCCTCAATTTACAGCACATGGAAGCCCTGTTGTACCTATTACTGGTGGAAAGACTGGCCCTGGACAGACTGCATTTATGTTGCCAGATGGTAGATATGCAATTGCTATAGGTGGAGCATCCACTACTCTTGCGCTCTATGATATAGGTTATATACGTGGTGGTGATGATGCCGGAGTAAAATTATCATCATACGAAACAGAATGTATTACAAATAGTAATATAAATGATCGCTCCACTATAAATTGGAACGCAAATTCTGAAGGATCTATTACGGTAAAAGTTAAACTAGGGCAGGGAGCATGTACAAGTGTTTATAAAAATATAAATAAGAGTGGAGATTTAATCGGTGCAACATCTACTACAGACAGTATTCAGATAAAAGTATTTTTTAAACGTAATCTTCCACAATTCTTAGATCAAGAATGGGGAATACGAAAGCAAGGTCTAGTTCGTTATCGAAGAAATAATGCTGACCCAGTATTGTATGATATATCAGTAGATAATGGTGCAGCATTTCATAAAACACAGTTTGATCTTGGAAATATTGCTTCTACTTCAACTGCATCGACTTCTGCATCAGGACCGGTATCTGTAAATATTGTTAATGACAAGACTGGTATGGCTATTGCTCTTGCAAATGGTATCGGTATTGGAAGTACTCAAACAACAGGTACTGGAGTTGGATATTATCAAGGTGCATCACAATCACACAACGCACTTCAAGTTGCAGATGGAACAAGTACAATAGTAATGAAAAGACCAGATGGAAAATTTGTTATTATAACAGGAAGTAATACTACAAATTCTCAAATTTATGACCCAGATACAGAAGTATTTACCAATGAAGCAAATAAACCAACAACAAATATAGGACCTGGAGGAATTGCCTTCAAGCGCCCAGACGGAAACTTTTTTATAGTTATGGGTAATGGTACAAATGTCACGAATATATATGATCCTATTGCAAACATATATAGTGCCGGACCAAACCTTACCGGTACTGCAGGTAAAGGAGCACAATTTATCCCACTACCTACTGGTCGCGTACTTGTCCTTCATGGTAACTTCACTGCAACTACGACTATTTATGATCCAATACAAAATGTAACAATATCTGGTCCACCAGTTCTTTCAAACAGTGCTACGCTTGTACAACCTGTAGGTGCTGGTTCTCTTGTTATTCCAAATGCAGATGGCACGTTCTTTATTTCTACTGGAATGCTTTCTGAAAACTGTGCATCAGGTACAGCAGTTGGTTCTGCAATGTTATTTGATCCTTATAATATGGCATTTTCAAGTAGTACATCACTTGCATTTACTACATCAGGTCCAGGTCCAGGTGCATTTACTTTCCAAAGATCTGATGGTATTTGGGTTATAGGTAAGGGTATCTCACTTATTGGTTGTGCTCCACACGTTGTAGCCGCAGGTCTTGAATTATATAATCCTGTAACGAAACGTCTTGCTTCTGCAGGTACGTTACTTACAACGACTCTTGGTTATGGAGCACACGCAGTGCCTAGACCTGATGGTACCTGGGCAATTTACCATGGTGCTAACATTGCTGGAGCCACGATGAACGGCTCTACGACGATGAGTATTTATGTTCCAACGTTAGGTGCATTTATTACAAACGTCAATGCCCCAGCAGGTCTAATTATTCAAGGACCACCGGCATTTACCCCTATTCATCAAGGGGCTACTTCATTCCAGCGTGATGATGGAAAGTTCGTAACAATTGCAGGTGCTGCTACAACATCAGCAGCAGGTGTTACGACAACAATTTTGTATGATGCTGGTTGGGTTTCAAAAGGAACATATAAATCAGAACAAGTAAATATTTCAGGAATGGATACTAACTCAACATTGGTTTGGAAATCAAACGGTGTACCAGGAATCTCTGCTGAAGTCCGCACTGCAGCCAACCAAGCAGCACTAGGTACTTCAACTCAACGTGATGTTGGAGTTTCTGGTGGATTAATTAATCCTGCAACAGGTGACACATGGTTCCAAGTAAATTTTAATTTCAAGCGTCAATTCCCATCATATGGAGGTATTTATACTGATGTGTGGTATGGAAATAGTGGTGGTAATATGCCAGCATCATCTAGAACAATACTTACTCCAACTGTTTATGAATATAAGGTTACAGAAGACAAGGATTTAATTAATTTACAAGCAGATGGATTGTCGATGTTTAGAGTGAATTCAACAGGAGATGTATTTACTCAAGTGGGCGCGACGATTAATACTTCAGGTGCCGATCTTGCAGAACGTTATAAGTCGCGAGAGGTGCTTCAAAAAGGTGAAGTTGTATCTATCGACCCACAAAATAATCATGGTGTGAAGAAAACTGCGTATCAGTATCAACCAGATATGCTTGGAGTTGTCTCTACAGATCCAGGATTCGTAACTGGTGCATATACTGAAGATTCATATCCAATTGCTCTCATTGGACGTGTTCCAGTAAAAGTAACAACAGAAAATGGGATGATACATACAGGTGACTACTTAACATCTGCAAGTGTTCCAGGATATGCAATGAAGGCATCTCTTGCTGGCCGTGTTATTGGTAAAGCCCTTGAGTCATTAGATGAACGTAAACTTACTGATTGTCCTACAAGTTCTATACTTGTTCCATACAGAAAATGTGGAACTGTTATGATGTTTGTGTCATTAATTGATTTTAATGGAGAGTCTATAGATGTTGCTATGAATGACTGGAAAGTAAAGCAGGCATCAATACAGGCTCTTGGTACTGATGCAGGACTTGATATTGCTACATCATCTGAAAGTGCATTTGCAACAAATGATGTAGGTAGTCAGTTTATATTCTCAGATACTCGATCATCACAAGTAATGCAGTTCTTGATTGCATTACAAAAAGAAAGAGATGCAGGTTCAACATCAAAATCAGAAATCTTTGCCGATAGTATTAGTGCTACAGGAGAGGTTATTAGTCCAAAAATAATTACAACACTTATTGAAGCACGTAGTGGAAAGTTTGGCGTAATCGATGGTCTCTCTATTAATACAGGAACACTTGTTGCAGACACAGTTGTTACCAATACAATTAGTTCAACAAATGGTGGTATCACAATGCAATTATTAGCAGACGGCAGATTAGTCCTTAAGAGAATGAATACTGCTTCTACAACTATATCTACCGCATCAACAACTGAAGGAATGGTTCTTGGAGATGCAACATCAACAATGGCAACATCTTCTATAGAAACTGCATCAACAACAGAGGATATTATTATCTCATTTGATAATCAAGGTAATGTATTCTTTGATGGATCACTTGTTGCAAAGAAAGTATCTACTGGAGCACTGGATGTATCTGGTACTGCAAAGTTCACAGGTGGTCTTGAGGTAACATCTATTGGTAACGCTAGTTCAAGTATGAATATCTTAAGTGATACATTCTTCTTTGGACGTCCATACTTTACCACAGATACTGGTGGAACTGCAATAATCAAGAAGGGCGCTGTACGTGTTGAAGTTACTTTTGAACGAGAATATATAGAAACACCAATTATCAATGCATCAGTTGTTTTTGCCACATCAACAACAGATGAACAAATCAATTCATTCTTTAACGATGGTGTTCAATTTGTGATCACAAAACGTACAACACAAGGATTCACTATCCTCATTAATAAACCTTCAAGTAATGATATAGTATTTAACTGGACCGCGCTTGCAGTTAAAGATTCAAAAGAGTTTACTTCAAAATCAGTTCCAGAAAATATTCCAGATATAACGACAAACACTATACCTACTCTGGAATCAGATAGTACCTCTACCCCAATAACAAGTACATCAACTGATTCTATTGTGCCGGATACAGCATCTTCTACAAGTTCAAGTACACCTGAGATCATTCCAACAGCAATAGATACGAGTGAATCTATTTCTCCGGATATCTTAATTCCCATAACATCTCCACCCGAAGAAACCGAGGTCTCATCACCAGTTATCCCTAACGAAAATCCTGTTACAACACCATAATCTATGATAAAATTAAACGTATATGAAAACATCAGTTGCTATTAAATCTTCAAAAATTGTAAAGTTAGAAGAAACGAAAACAAAATTACAGGCATTACTTACTGCAAAAAATGGAATGATTGTCCTTATCCTTGTTTGTCTTTTTTCTTTAGGATTTGGAATGTATTTTTATCAAAAAGCAAATAATAATCCACAAAAGATTGCACAACAAGACTTAGAAGATACTATTGCTGCAGTTGGTAAACTTATGGTTCTTCCAGTAGGGGAAGTTCCAACACTTGCAACTGTTTCAGATCCAGAAAAATTACGTGATCAATCTTTCTTTGCTAATGCAAAAAAGGATGACAAAGTCCTAATTTATAGTACTGCAGGTAAAGCCATTCTCTACAACCCATCATCAAATAAAATTGTAGAAGTTTCTCCACTGAAGAGTCGATAGTCTACAAAGAATAGTTTATCCAGTTTATTTTTTGTAGTAATAGGGTATCATAGTAACTATGAAATCTCGTTTAGGAATTATCTTATGTGGTATTGGTATTTCCTTCTGTATCCCAGCCATTTCCCTTGCACAAGAGTCTACATCAACATCATTTAAAATGTTTGACCCTGTGATTGCACCGGGTGGATTTGCTACATCTACAAGTTTTCAATTATGGAGCACACTTACGGAAATTGCTACAGGATTTAGTTCATCAACACTTTTTCAACTCGGCGCAGGGTTTTTGCGATATCCACTTGTTTCTACACCTATTGTTTCTGCTACTGCAGGAGATGCACAAGTATTTTTGTCATGGACTGCTTCTCAAGGGTTTTGGCATATCATGCCTTCTACGTATATGCTCGGACGATCTACTATTTCAGGTGGTCCATACACATTTAGTTCAGTTGGTTTTGGTTCTACCGTTACCGGTCTTACAAATGGAACCACCTATTATTTCGTCGTGCGTGTTCATGATGTAGATGGAAATGTATTGGCAACGTCGACTCAAGTCTCTGCTACACCACAAGCAGCAAGTAGTGGCGGTGGAGGCGGTGGAGGCGGTGGAGGCGGTGGAGGCGGTGGAGGCGGTGGAGGCGGTGGAGGCGGAGGCGCTAGTACACCAACGGCAACTGCAGTTGTATTTTATGGAAGAGCCTATCCAAAAAGTATTGTAACGTTACTTAAAGACGCACAAATTGCAGCAACTACAATTGCAGGAGCAGACGCAAATTTCCAGATAAGTTTGTCAGGTATTTCTTCAGGGAATTATATTTTTTCATTATATGGTGAAGATAATAAAGGTTTGCGATCATCACTTCTTTCTTTTCCGGTAAGTGTGACGCAAGGTGCTACAACCCAAGTCACTGGTATTTTTATTACACCAACTATTGATGTAGATAAAAGTGAAGTACGACAAGGAGATAACATTGCAATTTTTGGACAAAGTACACCTCGTTCAGAAATTATTATAAGTGTGCATTCTGATGAAGAATATTTCCAAAAAAAGACATCAGATAATAATGGTGCATATCTTTTTAATTTTGATACATCAGTTCTTGAAATGGGACAACATCAAACAAAATCGAAGACATCACTTGATGGAGAAATTAGTGCTTTTAGCCAAGTGATTGGATTTTTAGTTGGTACGAAAAATGTAGCAGCACTTACAAAAAAGAAAATTTTAAAAGGAGATCTTAATAAAGATGGAAAAGTAAACTTAATAGATTTTTCTATTGCTTCGTTTTGGTATAGACGTCCACTTTCAGAATCATTTAAAGCAATTGAAATAGAACGTTTAAATGCAGATGGAAAAGTTGATTTAAAAGATTTCAGTATTATGGCATTTTATTGGACCGGGTAACTTTATGAATCATTTTTTTAAAAAATTAGTACTATGCTTTCTTATCGGTATGACATATATACCTGTTTTTGCTGCATCTATTACACAAAATGTGTCCTCTACATCATATATGGAAGGCGAAGAGTTTTTAGTTCGTTACACTATTGGAACAGATGGAAAGTATGTTAATACAGTAGACGGAACAATCACATACCCACATGATCTCTTGGAGGTACAAGAGATTAGAGACGGTAATTCTATTATCAATTTCTGGGTACAACATCCTACTATAGATATACAAGGGATATCTTTTTCAGGGATCATTCCTGGAGGATATCAAGGGGAAGATGCTTTCTTGTTTTCTGTTCTTTTTAAAGCAAAAAAAACAGGAAAAGGGACACTTGCAGTTACGAATGTAGAAATGTTAGAAAATGATGGCAAAGCATCAAAACTTCTGGTAAGAAGTAAGATACTTACCTATAGTATTAGAAAAAATGAAAGCAGTGTTCCACCAACTGTGTTATTTGTACAAGAGTCAACAATGCCTGAAGCATTTAAAGCAGAAATAGGACAATCAAGTGATATTGCACACGGTAACTATTTTCTTACGTTTGCAACACAGGATAAAGGGTCGGGTATTAGCCACTATGAAGTAAAAGAAGGATTATTTGGTACTTATGCTACGGCAACAAGTCCCTATGTGTTACTAAATCAAAATCTTGATACAAAGATTTATGTAAAAGCAGTTGATAAAGATGGGAATGAACGAATAGAGGTTCTTTACCCACAAAATTGGCATCCATGGTATAGTAATTATATCATTAGTATCTTTATATTTGGTCTGCTATTTTATCTCTATAAAATAGCAGAGGCGTACCTACCAAAGAGATTATAGTATACTTATTCTATAATCCATGACTTCTTTTTTGATGTATCTGAGAGAAAATAAGGCATCTAGATTTTTTATAGGAGGTGTTATCGTACTCTCTTTTTTTACAGGTATTATTTTTGATGTTTTACTATTACACAAAGTATCTTTTTTTTACTCGAATACAAAATGTCTTTCCAATTTAAAATTTGTTAATCCAGAACCAGAATGTGATTTGTATGAAGATAAATTAGAGAGAATGAATACCCTTCAGAATGATTTAGGGGTAAAAATTAATGGCTATATAGATACCAAACGTGCAACAAAAATAGCAGTATTCACACGAGATTTAAACTCTCAACGATTTGCCGGAGTTAACGATGCAGAGATTTTCTATATGGCATCTCTCCTTAAGGTTCCTCTTGCAATTGCATATTATCGTTTATCTGAAATTACTTCAGATATTCTTGACCAGAAGATAGTCTATAAAGATGTTTCTGATACAGGTATGGAATATTCTTTTCAAAATATTCCTGATTCAAAAAAATTAGTGGAAGGAAAAGAATACACAGTTCAAAAACTTTTGTTTAATACCCTTGCATATTCTGATAACTCTACGGCTCAATTATTGTTAAATGGGTATATTTCTGAAGATTATTTGCAAAAAATATTGCTTGCTATTGGTTTACAGGTAAGTAAAAATGGAATGCCTGAAAATCTAGTAACTGCAAAATCATATGCTGGGGTATTTCGTATACTGTACAATGCTTCGTTTTTACAACGAGAGACGTCTAATGCTATCTTAAAGATATTGTCAGATAGTGGTTTTGCTAATGGTGCAACGAAAAAATTACCAAAGGATATTGTTGTCGCACATAAGTTTGGAGAAAGAACAATTCTGGATCCTGTTACAAAACAGGTTGTGTCACGACAATTACATGATTGTGGTATTGTCTATGCAAAGGATGGAAAAGAACCATACACATTTTGTATTATGACAGAAGGAGAGGATTTTAAAGATTTAGAAACAATTCTACAAGATATATCACTTGAAATTTATCAAGGGATTGTCGAATAGTAAACTGTTGAAAACTTTTACGTACATGAATATTTGTAACGTATACTAGTTGGTATGTAGAGATGCATCTTTTGTATGTATCTTATGCAAAAACTTTGAGTACATTTTCACCAACATTATTTTCATATAGAATGATTTTGCGCATTTTTTTGTCATCTCTATTTTTTTTCACATCGTTACAAAGTGTAAGTGCTGCCAATCTTATTATAGTGCCTAGTGGAGGATCCTATAGTGCAGGAAGTTCTTTTTCTGTGAATATTTCTGTGTCAAATAATCAAGATCCTATTAATGGAGTTTCAGGAGTTGTTTCATTTTCTACTGATACACTTGAACTAACTTCAATTTCAAAATCAGGATCCATAATGACCATGTGGGCAGAAGAGCCGACATTTTCTAATGCAACAGGACGTGCTTCTTTTGAAGGTGTTATCTTTAATCCAGGATTTAATGGTTCACAAGGGAAAATTATAGCACTTAACTTTAGAGCAAAAAGAGCGGGTACTGCAACAGTAACACTTACTGGTGGATCTGTGCTTGCTAATGATGGTAATGCAACAAATGTCTTAGGTACATTAGGTTCATCAACGTTCACGATAAGCGATGGTGTTGTAAAAGATACCGTAAAAGAGCCAACCACAACAAAAACAACATCAGGAAATACCCCTGTCATAACCTCATCGTCATATCCTGATAGTACAAAGTGGTATAACTCAAAAGATGCATCATTTGCATGGACTGTATCATCATCAGTAACTGCGGTTCGAACTCTGTATGATGAAAATGAAGATGGTACTCCTAATAAAGTATATGATCCACCTATTAATAATCGTTCGTTTACTGTAGATGGTGATGGAGTTATGTATATGCATGTGCAGTTTAAAACTGGAGGCGGATGGGGAAGTATTGCATCGTATAAGTTCCAAGTTGATACAGATGCACCAGAAACATTAAAAGCAACATTTCCTGATGGCACAATAACAACGAACCCTACTCCTGCTATTTTAGTAACCGCGGCCGATAAACTCTCTGGTGTTGATCGTATTACTATGGCAATAGATGGTAGTGATCCTGTTACGTATACTATTGATCCATCTAACTTGTATCGTTTGCCAAAACAACTTTCTGGTAAACATACAGTTGTTATCGGTGCTATAGATAAAGCAGGAAACAGTAGTACAGTTTCACTTGAGTACACAATACAAACAATAGCAGTGCCTGTTATTACACAATATACGAAACATATTGAACTTGGAGGAACATTGCATATAGAAGGGACAACCTATCCTTCTACTATTGTAGAACTTACCATGATTGATAAAGAGGGTACTTCTCAGGTGGAAACTACAACAGCAGATGAATCAGGTATATTTACACTCTCATGGTCAAAGAAATTAGAAACTGGAATATTTGATTTAAAGGCTCGTGCAGTAAATCAGAAAGGTGCTATGAGTGATTATTCTGAGCCAAAGACAATCGTTATTGATAACGTTCCTCTTATACGATTAGGAATATTTATTATGAATTGGTTATCTCTGGTTCTTATAGTAATTCTCGGATTAGTTGCTATTATTGCAACCTTCTGGTTCTCTTTCACACAATTTGGTAGATTTAGAAGAAAAGTTCGCCGTACTATGCTTGAAGCAGAAAATACATTGAAAACTAACGTACAGGGATTGCGGCGAGATGTAGAAGAGTTCCATACACTTCTCATCAAAGCAGAACGTAAACGAAAACTTACCAAAGAAGAGCAAGCAATCTTGAAAAAGTTTAAGAAACGAATTGATACTATAGAAAAAGAAATAGAAAATAAACTAGATGCTATAGGATAGGTTCCGTATATTCTAATGATATAATAGGTATATTATGAATGGGTCAACCTCTATGCTCTATGCCAAAGATTTAACAAATCTCATTTCTGGTGATGTATCAGTAGCAGAGGGAGAAAGAGAAAAAGTCGCGCGTGATACAAGTTTATTTTATGTAAAACCAGAGATTGTTATTTTTCCGAAAAATAGGGATGATATTTCTCATGTTCTTTCATATGTTCATGCTATAAAAGCAAAAGGCGGAAATCTTTCAGTTACCATGCGTGCTGCAGGAACTTGTATGACGGGTGGTCCACTATCTTCATCTATTGTAATTGATACTACACGATATATGAATCATATAGGAGAGGTAACCAAAGAGTCTGCCATTGCAGAATCTGGAGTGTATTATCGTGATTTTGAAAAAGAAACTCTTAAAAAGGGTTGGCTTATGCCTAGTTATCCTGCATCACGTGAGTTAGCAGCAATTGGAGGTATTGTGTCAAATAATTCTGGTGGAGAAAAGACACTTGTGTATGGAAAAACAGAAAAGTATATCAAAGCACTTGATGTTGTTTTTGCAGATGGTAGTTCAGATACACTTTGTCCTCTTACAAGACAAAATCTTGAAGTAAAGATGAAAGAACAAAGTGAGAGTGGAAGGATACATAGAGAATTGTTTGCTCTTATTGATAATAATTATGAAATAATTAAACAAGCAAAACCATCTGTGTCCAAAAACTCCTCCGGATATTATCTATGGAATGTATATGATAAAGAAAAAGATATTTTTGATATAACAAAAGTAGTAGTTGGCTCTCAAGGAACACTTACTTGTATATCATCTGCAACGGTAACTGGTGTGCAAGTAAAAGAACATTCTCGAATGCTTGTTATGTTTTTACCAACAACATCACACTTAGGAGAGATTATTCCACAAATACTTAAGCATAAACCAGAAACACTTGAATCCTATGATGATCATACCTTTAAAATAGCAGTTCGATTTTTCAAAGATATTGCACTTCGTATGGGGGGAGATATGTTTACGTTAGGATTTCAATTTTTACCAGAGTTTTGGATGGTTGTAACAGGAGGCGTACCAAAAATAATTCTTATGGCAGAGTTCACAGGAGAATCTGAAGAAGAGGTAGAACAACAAGTACAAACTGCCTATGATGATATGAAGCAGTTTGATCTTCCAATAAAACGTACAAAAAATGCTTTAGAATCAAAGAAGTATTGGACATTTCGTCGAGAGAGTTTTAATCTTCTTCGTACTCGCTTACAAGGATACCGTACTGCACCTACCATTGATGATATTATTGTTCATCCAAAAGATTTACCAGAGTTTTTGCCACAATTAGAGACTATTTTTTCAAAATATGATTTGATATATACCATTGCAGGACATATGGGGGATGCTAATTTTCATGTTATTCCACTTGTTAATCTTCATAAAGAGGGGATTGTAGATCAATTACATAAACTTATGGACGAAGTGTACGACTTGGTACTTTCTTATAATGGTTCTATTTCTGCAGAACATAATGATGGATTATTGCGCACTTCATATCTTTCAAAAATGTTTACTCCAGAAGTTATTTCACTTTTTGAAAAGACAAAAGACATCTTTGATCCACTTCATATTTTAAATCCTATGAAGAAAGTGTATCCTGACAAAGAATTTGCATGGAGTCATATTGATACCAAATAAGTTTGTATTTTTACGGGGATTTCGTATACTTCATAGTATGAAAATAATTCATGGGATTTACCACATATTTGATCTCTTAGAAGATAAAATACGTGCAGGGTTATCACGACATGCTTTTATCTATACGTTTGTGGGAGGGACAGGTATTGTTTTATTTTGGCGAGGAGTATGGCATACAGCAGATATTTTAGAAAGAAAAGGTGGTGTATGGGGGGTTATGTTTTCATCTGGTGGGTCACTGTTGCTTGGTGTTTGTATTTTGCTTGCTACAGGACTTTTTGTTTCTATGTTTATCGGAGATTCAATTATTATTTCAGGAATTAATAAAGAAAAAAAGAAGATTGAGAAAGTAATTGAAGAAGTAAGTGAAGTAGAAAAAGAAGTTACTATATAATCTTTTATTCAGATTTTTTTGTCATCATGATTACTTGTACTTTTCTATACTCTGCATGCCAACCAATGTTATTAGCAAGAAGTTGAAGTATAGAAGCAAAAGATGCAATTGCTAAGAATAGAAACAAGAAATAACTATTTGGAATCATTAAAAATACAAAGAGTGAACACAATGAAATCCAAACTCCCATACACCACGGACATGTTGCCAGTTTATAGAGTGTTGCTTTTAGCGAGTTCTTGGATTCCACAAAAGAATAGTAACCATGTTCTTCTACGGTATCCATTAACCCTTCACGTATAAATAGAAAAACATTATCGTAGACAAAAAGACGAATCATTCGAAATACTGCAAGTGTGATGATACACAGATTTAATATAGAGATTGTTTCAGGGAGTTTACCTGTAGTATATAAAACTTTATAAAACAGTATCATTGTCCCCATAAATACAATAATAAAGAAAATATTCCATTTTTTAATGTTATTTTGAAGTATATAATCTTTCGCATTCATATAAGATCAGTATAGCATTTCTATGTGGGTGTATTTTTGTAAGAAAACTCTGATATTTTCGTCATTATATATACATCCCTACACGATATGGGAATTACTTATTAAAGTGGCACACATAATTAAAAAATATATATGATAACAACAATTGGAGTATTTAAAACACACATGGAAGCAGAAAGTACATTACATGAACTTCGTGATTTTGGAATTGATGAATCAGATTTATCATATTTATATATCAACAATGAAGGGAATATAAAAGATGGTGAAGAAGGTAGCAAAATGGGGGATGGAACTATATCTGGTGCAACAACAGGTGCAATTATAGGTGGTATTGCAGGACTTGTTATTGCAAATGGTATTTTACCAGGGTTAGGAACACTTATTGTCGCAGGTCCTCTTGCTGCAGCATTAGGGTTTACAGGTATTGCTGCAACTGCAGTAGCAGGGGCTGCAACTGGAGCCGTGGCAGGTGGATTAATTGGAGCACTTAGTCATATGGGTATATCTGAAGATGATGTACATATTTATGAAGATTATGTTCGTCGTGGAGATATTCTTGTTATTGCGCGTGCTACTGAAAAAAGTACAAAAGATATCTTTATGAAAAATGGTGCATCAAGTGTACGAAATTATACGGTAGAGTAGTGAGGAAATTATTGTGACTACAAGTTTTCTTTCGTCGTCACTCAAGAAACTCGCAGCCCACCCCTCGTGGTTTTGTCTGCTGACAAAACATCACTGCGGCCCTCCACAAAGCACAAAACCTGCAGCAGTGCAGGTTTTTGTGTTTTTGTGGACCCTAGCGGAATCGAACCGCTCACCTCCGGAGTGCAAAACCGGCGCTCTACCATATGAGCTAAGGGCCCAATATTTTATCTTATTACCTACTTTATTTTTTGCACTATAGCATAGCACTTTTTACATAGATATAAGTCACAAAATTATACCAGAATATTGCCCTAATCGCAAGTAAGACATATACTATGTTTCATGTATAAAACAATACTTTCTCTTTCATGTATCGCCTTAATTCTTGTAGTTGGTACTTTCTATTTTAAATACCGTAGTTCTCCCCAAAAAGAACTTGCAGTTACTACATCATTACCTATTTTACTCTATCCAGAAAGTGGGGAAGTAACCTTTAAAATTTTAGGAAGTACATCATTTCAAATAGCAACGTCTTCTCCTACAATAATTCCTAACCAAACAATAGTTCATACAGAGACTGGTAAAGCATCTGTCCTTTTACCAGATAACTCCATGATTTCTCTTGATACAAATACTGAAATAACAATAAATTATTCATCATCTAAGACTTCTGTGTATCAAACATTAGGGACAACATATCACCGTGTGCAGACACTTCTTACAGGATCTAGTTATCAAGTACAAACACCAGGAACACTTGCAGCAGTTCGTGGTACAAAGTTTGCTATCAAATATGATTCAAAAACAAAAAAGACAAAAGTTGCTGTAACAGAACACAATGTTGAAGTTTCTACCATTCCACCTGGTTCTCAAATAACAGGAACTACAACACCATTTACTGAAACTATCTCACTTGGTGAAGGGAAAACTGTAACCGTTGCTATGGTAACCAAAGTTCCTAAGCAAGGAGAATCTGCGATGCAGATTGCAGATACTGTAAAAGATGATGATATGCGTATATGGGTGGAGGTTAATAAAAATGATGATAGACGTCTTGATGATATTAAAAAGAATATAAAAAGTGATGAAGATATTCGTGTAGAAATAAAGAAAGAAATATTTAAGGATATAAAAGAAGATGTACAATCAGAAGTACTCGATACAAGAAAAGATAGTATTGAAACCAACATTGTTGATAAAAAAGTAAATCTTGATTCTACAAAAACAGAAATAAAAACAGAACCAAAACCTATAGTAGAAACAAAACCTACAATAGAGACAAAAACTGAAACTACAGTAAAAACAGATACTACATCAAACACACCTGTTACCACTTCATCACTTGTAAAAAAAATGGATGAAGAACAGTACTTTAATGGTTTCAATGATATGTTTATTAAATACTTCTATCTGGATGAAAATGATACACCATGTATAACTTCTATCTTGCCACAAGAACGTGTTCGTCAGGTTACATCATTTGCAAATACTAATGGATATCCATTTACTTCAACAACGCTTCTTTCTTTTGCTCAAGCCATACAAGGATATTGTACAAATAAAGATGTTGCTACAAAAATAAAATTACAAGCACGATTTGACGAAGAGTTTCCCTATAAAGACAACTTCTAGGTATGAATGAGGTTGTATCGTTCATTAAACAATATATAACATTTGCAGTGGGATTTGTTGTTGTAACTGTCGTCGTCGTGTTTATTGCAGTATCTACTCGTGGAGAATTGCTAACACAACAATTTTTTGATCCATTACGAATAACTTCATCACGTGACGAGGTTCGTATTGTTGGTATTGACGATGCATCCCTTCAAAGTATCGGAGCATGGCCATGGGATAGAAGTATATTTGCAAAACTTACTTCTTCTTTATATGAGCATGGAGCAAAAGCAGTTGTGTACGATGTTCTTTTTTTAGAACCACGTAGTGGGGATATTGTATTCAAAAAAGTATTAGATGATTCTATTACACCAACTGTTCTTGCGGCAAAAAATAATAATGGAGCACTTTTAGAAAGTTTTTTACGTGGTGGTAATACACGTATAATCAGTTCTCTTCCACAAGTTACTCCAGATACAGATGGAAAAGTACGTATGTATCCACAAGGAAAAGAAATTGGTAATGTGTGTGTAGATACACTCGCACATAGTGCTTTTCTTATTTATATTCATAAGCAGTTTATATGCAATGAAAGTTATAATTCATTTCGTTATCCAACATCTATACAAACAGTATCAGTACAAGATGTTCTCAATAACAAGATTCCTAATGATTTTTTCAAAAATAAAGTTATTTTTATCGGATCTACAGCACTTGATCTAGAGGATCACTTTGTGGGTATGAGTGGTGAAAAAGTTTCAGGTGTTTATGTTCATGCAAGTATTTTTACATCGCTCCTTAATAATGTCTCAGATAGAACTCTCACTACTACAGAGACAACGGTTCTTATAACTCTTTATGGACTATTATTTCTCTTAGTGTTATATCGTACTAAGACTATTATCACCCAATTACTTGTGGGAACTGGTTTTATTATTATCCTTATAACAGGAACACTTACCATGTTTTCATATGGAATAATACTTCCATTTCCTTGGCTTATTCTTGTAACTTTTTTGATTGCAGGATATAACGCACTGTATAGATTTATCAAAGAACGAAAACAAAATGAATATATATCATCTTTATTTTCAAAATATGTTCATAAAGATGTCTTAGAAGAACTTATGAAATCATCTTCCTCACTTCGTTTTGATGGAGAACGTCGTGAGATGAGTATTTTGTTTTCTGATATTCGAGGTTTTACTTCATTTTCTGAGACGATGACACCTGAGGAACTCACGAAATTATTAAATGGATATTTAAGTGCCATGACTCCTGCAATATTAGAAGAAAAGGGGACAATTGATAAGTTTATTGGGGATGCAATTATGGCATTTTGGAATGCTCCACTATTTGTTGAAGATCATACAACTCACGCAGTAAAAGCAGGATTACGCATGGAGCATGCTTTACGATTATTTAATACAAAACATAAATCAAACTTAGCAGTAGGTATTGGTATTCATTTTGGAAACGTTATTGTTGGAAACGTAGGTTCAGAAGAAAGAGTAAACTATACCATTCTTGGAGACGCAGTGAATCTCGCATCACGCGTAGAAGGACTTACGAAGAAATATGGGGTTGGTTTATTGGTAACAGAAGAAGCAAAAGAACGTGTACATGATGCAAATATTATTTTTAGAAAATTAGATATTATTACCGTAAAAGGAAAGAGTAAACCAACAGTTCTTTATGAAGCACAAACATATAATAAAGAAATCAAAGAAATATTTACTCATTACGAACATGCTTTTGTTCACTATCAAAATAAAAAATGGGACGAAGCAGAAACAATCTTTAAAGAATTAGAGAGTAAAGGTGATATTCCTTCTTTACACATGTTAGAGCGTATTCCAATACTCAAGAATGATCCTTCATTTGATGGTGTATGGCACTTTGATGAGAAGTAAATTATTTCTTGTTTTTTCTTCTTTTTCTGATAGTATTCTTGTAGAAACTCAGGTTTTCTGAATATTACTGGAGAATTTTAATGCAAACTGATGAGAGTGGATTAGATGAAGTCAGAGACTCAATCATGGTTATTTTTGAAGGTTACGGAACACTTGCTGATCTTGAAAAGATCAGAGCAATTGCTTCGAATGGTCATCGTAATTGTGACCTCGGAAGTATACCAGCATGCACATGTGGTAATGTTGAAGCAAAGAATTTTATGTCTGTCTTCGAAGGGCAGAAAAATATGAAAGACCTACTCAGATAAATTACCAGAAGCCGCCTTTTAGGCGGCTTGCTTATTTCCATAAATGAGTTCCAACTCTATCTTCTGCAAACTTATGATTTACATCACGATGTAACATTTCGTCTTTAATTGTTGCAGAAATCATATCAGATAACGTTGCATCTTTTTTCAGATTCCAATATGTCTTTGCAAACTCTGTTGCAGGAATATCTTTATGGACACCATTTTTTACAAGTTCCAAGTAATGTTCATAACTGTGTATGGCTTCTTCTTCAAAATAACCGACAACTCGATGTGCAGTTTTTGGAGAAATGAGATACAGAATAAAATAGAGATGATAAAAGAAAAACTGTACTATCATGATGAGAAGTTTCTCAAATGCATTTGGCTGTACTATTTCACTGTAGATAATGAGATGTACTCGTTCATTTTCTGCTTCGTCTAGTAATGTACGTATCCATCCTCTATCATCACGAATGAATCGTAAAGATTTTAAATGTTGTAGTAATCCACCAACCATTCCAGGAACGGCTGCAATTGTTTCTAACACCACTGCACGATGCCCATAACGATTTTGAAATAAAAAGTCTGCACATGTAGCAGAGAAATGCACTATAGATTTTGCTATATAATCCGATGTACTTTTCGGAGTTTGTCTGAATTGTTCTTGATGGTTCGTAATACGAGGGATAACTGCATGGGTATCTTCAAACATATCATCACTTTTCTCTTCTAACATAGTATTTCTAGTATACCCTAGTGAACCACTTTTATAAAAATCCCCCTACATGGTAGAATACTAAGCATGTTAGACATCAAATTTATTCGCGAAAATAGCGAACTTATTAAACTGGCTGCAACCAAAAAACATCTTTCATTTAATGTCGATGAATTGGTAAAGGTAGATACAGAACGGTTAAATCTTTTAAAAGTAGTAGAAGATTTACGAGGAGAACAAAATCGAGCAAGTGAAGAAATTGCAAAATCAAGTGGTGAAGAGAGAAATGGTTTGATAGAATCTATGCGCCGCGTGAAAGAAGATCTCAAGAAAAAAGAAGAAGAATTAGAAGACGTTATGAAAAGTTGGCGAGTACTCATGTTATCAGTGCCAAATATTCCAGATGTTTCAGTTCCAGAAGGAGCAAGTGATGCAGATAATAAAGAAGTAAAAAAATGGGGGACTATACCAACTTTTTCATTCACACCACTTGATCATATAGCACTCATGGAAGGTCAGGATATGGTAGATTTTGAGCGTGGTACCAAGACTTCTGGGTTTCGTGGGTATTTCCTCAAAAATGATGCTGCTATGCTAGAAATGGCAATTTGGCAATACATTATGAATACGTGGCAGACAAAAGGTTTTATACCAATGCTTGTTCCTTCACTTGTTAAACGTGAAGCATTATTAGGTACAGGATATTTACCTCAAGGTGAAGATGATTTGTATAAAGATGGTAATGATTATTTTGCAGGAACAGGCGAGGTTGCCACTATGTTTTTTCATAGCGATGAAGTATTGGAACAATCATCTCTTCCAAAAAAATATATTGTGTGGAGTCCATGTTTTCGTAAAGAAGCAGGAAGTCATGGTAAAGATGTAAAAGGTCTCATTCGTGTTCATGAATTTTATAAATGCGAACAAGTGGTTTTATGTGAAGCATCTCATGAACAATCAGTAACATACCATGAAGAAATTACACGTAACGCAGAAGAAATGATGGAAGCACTAGGACTTCCATACCATACAGTTGCAAATTGTGGTGGAGATCTTGGTTTGGGACAAGTAAAAAAATATGACATTGAAGTGTGGATGCCTTCTCAAGAGAAATATCGAGAGACACATTCTGCAAGTTATTTTCACGATTTTCAAACACGACGTTTAAATATTCGTTACAAGGATACTGAAGGAAAACTTCTCTACACTCATTCACTTAATAATACTGCAGGTGCAACACCACGCCTTGTTACAGCAATTATAGAAAATTATCAACAGGCAGACGGAACCATCAAAGTACCTGATGTACTTGTACCTTTTATGAATGGAAAAACGATACTCGGAAAATCTTTCCGTTCATAATATTATGAAGAAGAGACGACGTATTCTCTGGAAAAAAGTCGGTTTCTATAGTTTTATATTTATTACTATGGTAGCACTTTTTTATATAGCCTTTAGAACACCACTATTTACGATTACATCCTATGAATTACTAGGAGTTCCACAAGAAAATGAATCTATTATTAGAAGTCGATTAGAAGAAATCGCACAAAAACCACTGTATAAAATATTTCCGAGTAATAGAATATTTTCATATCGCAAGTTGTATATTAAATCTTTAATTACAGAAATAGTGCCCACAACAGAAACTATAACCTTATTTCCAGTAGGTTTGCACACATTGCGTATAACGGTGACACCATATACACCACTTTTTAGTATTGATGATACCCATGCAATCACAAAAGATGGAGTTATCTATGAAGTACAGAAATCAAAACTTGATTTACCAATTTTTGAAAGTGCCTCATCAACAACAAAGACGTTTCAAAGAGAAGGTGTGACTGTGGTAATACTAGATGATAAAACTGTAGAACTACTTTCTCCTATCGCAACCTTAGTAGAAAAAATAGACTCTGTACTATTTCCTGTTTTTAAAATTACTATTGACGGGTTTGGTGACGTCAAGTTATTTGATAAGCAAGAAAAAAGTATGGTACTTATTGCTTCAAGTAATGATATGAAAAAAGTCTGGTCTAATCTTTTAAGTGCAATAGATACTGAACCACTCAAATCAAAGTTAGTAAAAGATAAAAATAATTTACTGTATCTTGATACTCGATTCGGAAATAAAGTTTTTTATAAGTTTACAAATATCCCCAAGACAGATATAATCCCATCCTATGTTGCTACTACGACATCTTCAACGACTATTTCACATTAGTCTAAATATACAGAAAGTAACCATGAATCCAGTTCGTGGTTTTTGGCAACGTCTTATTGATGAAAAACTAAGTAACGGTGATCCATTAGTTGTTGTTGCACCTATGGCAGATGTTACCGATGTTGCATTTCGTAGTATGATTGCAAAGTATTCAAACATGGGGGAAATAGATGGTGGGCCAGATGTGATGTGGACTGAGTTTGTTTCGGCAAATGGATTATGTAGTAATGGAAGAGAAATATTGAAACGAGATCTTGAGTATTCAGAGTTAGAACGTCCTATTGTTGCACAGTTATTTACTTCAACTCCTGAAAATATGAGACAAGCAGCAGTACTATGTCGCCAACTTGGATTTGATGGTATTGATATTAATATGGGATGTCCTGATAAAAGTATCGAAAAACAAGGTGCTGGTGCAGGTCATATCAAAGATTGGAAAACCGCCCAAGCAGTAATACGTGCTGCACAAGAGGGGGCAGGAAACATCCCTGTTTCAGTGAAAACTCGTCTTGGATATAACAAAGTAGAAATCATGCAGTGGCTACCAAAATTACTCGAATGTAATATTCCAGTGCTTACTGTACATCTTCGTACAAGAAAAGAGATGTCAAAAGTAGATGCACATTGGGATATGATGCCAGAGATTGTAAAACTTGTTCGAGAGATGACAGGAGAAGTAAAAGATGGTGGGACTATTATATTAGGAAATGGTGATATTACGTCAGTAAAAGATGGAAAAGAAAAAGCACGTATTACTGGGTGTGATGGTGTCATGATTGGGCGAGGAATATTTGGTACACCATGGTTTTTTAATGAAGCAGAGTTTGAAAAAGGAAAATCTGTAGAAGAACGGTTACGTATATTAGTTGAACATACAAAGTTATATGAAGAAAAACTAGGTGATATAAAAAGTTTTGCAATTATGAAGAAGCATTATAAAGCCTACGTAAATGGATTTGATGGTGCAAAAGAACTTCGTATGGAGTTGATGGAATGTAACAATGCAAAAGAAATAGAAGAAAGAATAAATGCTTATCTAATAGAAAATAAAAAACTGGCGGTGTGATACCCGCCAGTTCGTCGCCTTATATTTTTGGCGACCACAATCCCACAAGCAAACGCTCGTGAATGGGACGCTTCAAGCGTTCACGAATTAGGGCTGAAGTAGCCTCTTTTTTCGTGTTGAAGGGATAGTATTCTCCATCTCCAGCAACCCATGCTTCTTCGTTGGTGTAACTCACCATTGCCCACTGCTCGGGCTTTATACCGAAGAAGTTAAACGAAGAGATATCTTTACTGCCTTGTGCGAGCGGCATATCTTTCTCCTATGGATGATGTTGAACCCCAACATCTAAGGTACTTCACTGAGCACTTGAATCAGTGCCAAATTTATCCCAAAAGAAAGAACTACCATTACGCACAAATGGTAATGTAACATATATTATATTATTTGTCAATAAATACAAAGAAAAGACTTATATATTTATTGATGTTAGGATACAAGCAGAATAGTTTTTGATAAGGGAGTAATCATGCTTAATGCGCAGATGGTTCAAAAAGGGGTTCCTCTTGGTATCGGATCATTTTCTTATGTGCCACCAGTAAAAAAAGGACAGCACCTTGTCGCAGTGCTTACAATTGCCAGTGGTACAAAAATGGCTATTGAAATCATTGACGAAAAAACATTTTATGATGTTGGAATATTTTGTGTCACCCATGTTGGGACAGGATATGCTTTTTTCTTACTTGGCGAAGAAGAATTCAAATCCTGTATTACTTAAACTGCTCATGAGTGAAATCTGGAGCAGTTTTTTATTATAAAAATGATATAATTATCCTCATGAAATCCCATCTCGCTCTCTATCGTAAATATCGTCCAGAAACTTTTTCAGATGTTGTTGGTCAAGAGCACATAGTCACATTACTCACAACTTCTATTAAACAAAAGAAAATATCTCACGCGTATTTATTTTGTGGGGGTCGTGGTACAGGAAAGACAACGGTAGCAAGAATCGTAGCAAAAGACATTGGATGTAATCCTGAAGATATTATTGAAATAGATGCAGCCTCTAATCGCGGAATAGATGAAATACGAGCATTACGAGATGCTGTGCGTACTTCACCTTTTTCATCACCGTATAAGGTTTATATTATTGATGAAGCACACATGCTCACTAAGGAAGCAGCAAATGCACTACTTAAAACATTAGAGGAACCACCATCACACGTTATCTTTATTCTTGCAACAACAGATCCTGAAAAATTACCACAAACAATAGTTTCTCGATGTCAAAAAATTGTCTTTCAAAATCCAAGTAGAGAAACATTAGCCCTCCATTTAATGAACATCGCCTTAGAAGAAGGTTTTAAACTAGATAATAAAACTGCTCTTACTATTGCATCACATGGTAAAGGATCATTTCGTGATTCTCTTGGAATATTAGAACAGGTTATATCTACAAGTGGAAAGACAATCGTTTATGAAGATGTGACACATTTGTTAGGTACTCCAGAAAAAGAAGCACTTATCATATTACTGGGTGCAGTATGTACTAAAAATCAAAAGACTGTTGTGGAGACAATACATGTATTGTCATCCAAAACAGATAGTCTGCGTGCTTATGATGAGTTTATTGAACTTGTTCAACAAGCACTCTATATACGAATAGGTGAAGGTAAAAAGGGTGATAGTAAGGAGGATACAGAATTAATACGTCTAGCAAGTGAATACCCACGTGTCATTGCCTCAAAATTAGTCCTAGAACTACTCAGTAAACGTCATCTACTTGAAGTATCAACTAGCCATGCATCGCTTGCTTTTACAGCAATTTTACTATCACTTATAGAAGACTAGTTGAGGGGTACTTGACAAAAATAGTATAGGGTGCTATACTGTATCTATTCTGATCTTTCGAGGGAGGCAAAGCATGGGTAAGACCTTGCAAGTCTCGTTGTACAGCCCATAAGACCGTAAGGTCCTAAATTGGGTAGAGGGCAGGGCAGAGGACCAAACAGCCCCGGCGTGCCAATTCGCCGGGGCTGCTTTTTTTACTCTGGAATAAGAAAGAATGCTGCAACGATTGCTCCAATCCATGAAATAGTAGATATGGCACCACTTATAAGAAGGGGTGCTTTTTCTCGTGTAGAAAGTGAGATAAATGTTTTTTCTGTTGCAATGTGTGATATTTTCCCAATCACAAGCCCATTAATAATAAGTGTAAAAACAAATCCCATTTTAATATAAAATTGTGGACGAGTTAAAAGAAATTCTCTCATTGGATAAAATAAGACACTACCCGTTATAATCATAAGTCCTAACCCAATCCATGTACCATGATGATATGTGCTGATATCTTTCTTTGACAATAGTTGTTCTTTTCCTGTCATCCATAAGAATCCAGCATGATCTGCACGAATAACATTCCATGCAACATAGAGTAGTGATAGTAAATGAAGAGGTAAAAATAGTTGACTCATAGAAAATTATTTACAGACAAATTGACAGTTTGGTCCACTTCTTCCGACGTATGTTCCATCTGGACACATTTTTGCATCCATAGTACACGCAACAGGTGAAGAAGTTTGACCTACTGTTCCGATTTTAAATGTTGTTAGTTTTGCATTTGGTTTTGAAGCACCACCGTGTTGTAAATTAAATGCAGTAGATCCATCACGTCCACAAATCGCAAGTATTGCCAGTTTTCCACCGGGATGTTTGTTGATCCATGTTGTTAAATCATAGACACTACCGTTAATAATTGCGTAACACGATTCCGCAGTATTATGTGTTTTCACATCTTCTACAGTAAATGTTTTTGACGGAATTACTTGTGGTGTAGTAGTTGCATTTGGGTTAATAGATTCTTGTTGAGAAGAATTATTTACTGAAGAAACTGGGGAATAAGCACTTTCTTTTGTATAGATGTAGAGTCCCCCTATGAAAAGTAATGTAAGAACTAGATAGGTAATAATTTTCTTCATAATTAACTGCAGTATACTATAAAATACGTAGTGTAAGGATACTTTCTTTCGCTCTTTATGTACATAGCATATACTAGAAGGTATTTATGTTAGATACATTTAAATCTTTAAAAATCTATACTGCCCATTCAACTACTATTATCTTTCTAGCAGGATTTTTGTTTGATATGGTGATGTTGCCAGACTTAGATGATCCTTTTGCACGATATGTTGGATTTGGGTATTTATGTGCGGTTGCACTACTTATCATGTTTCGGGAATGGGTTATTTCACAAAATAAGGCCACTCTTTTTGAGCAACGTACTTACTCTGTTGCAACTTTTTTAATATCATATTGTTCAGGTGCAGCATTATCATTTGTTTTTATTTACGCATTACGTAGTGCTGCTTTTTCAGTTAGTTGGCCACTCTTTTTAATCCTTGCATTATGTATTGGATTAAACGAACTAGTTTCAACACACAATTTACGTTTTAACTTAGATATCGGTATTCTTTTATTTGCTATCTTGTTTTATACAATATTTAATACACCACTATTTCTTGGAGTCCAAAATAATTTTAGTTTTTTGGTAAGTATTGCCGTATCTATGGGGGTGTCTCTTATCTATATTTATTTTTTACAATTTACTTCAGAGAATGCTACACATGAAGCACCTCGTGGGTATGCACTTGCCATAGGTATTCCTATGTTTGTCGGAATGCTCTATATGTTAAATATAATCCCTGCAGTTCCTTTGTCACTTAAGGAGGGTGGTGTATATCACTCAATCAAACGTGTTACATCAGGTGAGTTTATTGGTAATCAAGAAGTAGACACTCGAATACTTGCACGTTATCGTACTCCTACATTTCATCTGACGCCAGAAGATACAGGAGTGTATTTCTTTTCTGCAGTAAATGCACCGGCAGAATTATCTGCTCCAATATCACATGTATGGGAGTATTATGATGTCATAAAACAAGAGTGGATACCTACAACAAAAGTCTCTTTTACTCTAGATGGGGGACGAGAAGATGGTTATCGCGCATATTCCAAAAAAGATGCAATTACCGATGGATTATGGCGAGTAACGGTAATGGTAGATGATAAGCGTGTTGTTGGGAGAGTAAAGTTTAATGTAGTACATTCTCCTCCTGCTTCTCTAGTAGAAATTAAACTTTAAAGCAGGTTGCAACGTATTCGTAAATCACGAATATCTTCTGTACTTGGTGTGAGTGTATTACTTTGATTAAGCATATACATAATAGACTTTGGATTATCGTTATGATTAAGTGAAAGCGCATGTCCTAATTCATGTGCAAGTACACGAATTAGTTTTTCTTTAGTACCAAACTCATATATCGTAATAGTTTTTGTATTTGGGTCATACGTTCCTTCTTCAAATTCTTTTCCTGCAGTTTTATTTATGGTTGTAATTTTCGCATTAGCATTATCTATTAAAAGGTTATAGGTATGGATAAAAGTATTAATAGAATCAACAAGTGTGTTTAATGCTACTCTTTTTTGTTCTAGTGTTGTATATGTTGTTTGTAACGATGTATGTTCTTGTACAAGTGCATCGTATATATCAGATGGCGCTCCACCATGAGCATTCCAGTAGGTAACTTTGGCATTATATGCAGTTTGTTCTTGTTCAAACTGATGTACAAGATTTGTATAAATTCTTTCATCAGAAGTATAAGTATTTTGAAGAGAAGTATATTGTTGTTTTACCGAGAGTGCAGAAGCATTTAATTTTTCTGTATCTGCTTTTAAGATATTATTCTGTTCAGTTGTTTTTTGCCGTGTATCATATACAAGATTGACGGTAATAGCACCATTTTCACTATATTCAAAAAGGTTTTTCTCTATAGCCTTTTCCCAGATAGCACTTGCTTGGTTAAGATCTTCAAGAAATGTTTTTTTACTTATACCAAACTCATCATCAAAGGTACCAAGTGTATACGTGATGACTGAGTTGCACGTATAGTTTTTTTGATAGAAACTATAACCATAGTAACCTCCACTTAGAAGTAATATCAAGAGTATAAGTTGAGTCTTTCTCATATAAAGAATAATAGCATGTAGATAAAAACCACACAGGAGGTGTGGTTTTTATTATTCACAATGTAAAACAAAAATTATTTTGTCTTAAACGATACTCTGTCTCCGTAACTTACACCAAGACTATTTTCCGCAACAATTCTGTAGAAATAATTAGTATTTGATACAAGACTAGAGATGTTAGATGATAAAGGTATATCATTTGTTCCAACACCTGCTGACATATGTGTAGTTGTCTTTAGAAGGGTAGCACCCAGTAATGAATCAGTACTGTATTCAAACCAGTATATAGTTTGCATACCGTTTGGATTGACTGTTCCTCGTAATGTCGCAGATGTTGTTTTAAGTGTGTTTGCATCAAGAGTATCAACAAGAGGTTTTGCGGTATCACTTGGACCACTTGTTTTAAAGGTAAATGTTGTTCCTGTAACTGTACCCCAACTATTTTGTGCATTAATTCGGAAGTAGTAATTTGTTAGTGGTTCTAAGTTTGTAATTGGAAGAGACACGGATGTTTTCCCATTACTACCTGTTATTGTTTGAAGTGATGTTGTGTATCCAAAGTTTGAAGTTCTACCATATTCAAACCAGTATTGTGTATTTACTTGATTTGGTGTTACTTCTCCTTGAAGGGTTGCGCTTGTTCGTGAGATTTCATTACTAGTAAATGTTTTTACCGTTGGTAATGATCCTATTGGACTTGGATTTCCTGCATCTGTAGTAAATGTATATTGAATTCCTGCTACTTTACCATATTGATTTTCTGAGACAAGACGATAGTAGTATGTTGTATTTTTATTTAATCCTGTTATATATGCAGGAGAAGTTAGTGCATTATATCCTGAACCAATATTTTGCACTACTGTTTTACTTCCTAGATTTTGGGTTATTCCATACTCAAACCAGTAGTTAGTAAAAAACCCATGAGGTACTACAGTACCTGTTACAGATGCTGCAAACTCACTTGTTGTTACATTTGGACTGGTGACAGGAATCGGAGCACCTGCTTCTCGTATTGTTGTTGTAGTTGTTGTCGTTACTGAAGGATTTTTTATACTTATTGGTGTCGTTGTTGACATTGTGTTATCAGTTAGAACAGGAGAGTTTATGTTTACATAGTAAAGAAGCGAACCGACTGCAATAAGACCAAGTATTCCTATAAATAAAGTTGTGTTTTTCATAATAATAGATGTGTGATATGTTTATGCTCGAATAATACGAAGAAGAAAAAGGACGATAGCAATAACAAGAAGTATATGTATGAAACTTCCGATAGTGTATCCAGTAATAATTCCTAGAAGCCAAAGAATAATAAGAACGACTGCAATTGTAGAAAGCATGTATGTATGATTAAAATGCACATTAATAATTGACTCGTCTGTATAGATTACGCAGTCATGTGTACATATAACGACGTCTGCAAGAGATAAATCTTACATGAGTTATAAAAAGAAAAATTATCTTAGAATAAAATGTTGTAAGATTTTTATTTGTAAAGCGTCACAGGTAGTATCAACACTATTTTCTATGAATTACTTTTATAACTTTAAAAACTACATCCTTATCGGTATTATCGTTATCCTTATACCTTTTGCGTATGCAAAAAATCAGGATGATGAAGATATGGATATTATTGCGATGAACACGTTTATTGGGCCAATGGAAGAAATAAAGTTTATTCCAATAGACAAAGTAAAACGTGGTGTTATAAAAAGTGTAGATAGAGTAGAAAACACATTTATTATTCAAATGAGCACAACAACATCACTACGTATTGAGACTACTGCAACAACAACATTTTCTGAAGGTGAAAATCTACCTATAAGTTTTTACGATATAAACCCTACTATGAAAGTCTATATATTTGGTTATATGAAGAGTGATAACTCTGCTATGCTTGCATCAAAAATAATTGTTGCACATAAATCAAGGCTAGAGAGAAAATAAGTACATATTTTGACAAAAGGTATTATTATATGCATAATATAAGAAGTTAGTTCAACCCTTTGTGAGGTGTCACATGGAACAAAATCAAAAGTCACCCATCTCAGAAATGATTGTGTTACTAAGAAGAATGCTCATCGATTTTCCAAATTACGAAGGAAAAACGATGACGCGTGTAAGGAAAGTATCTGAAAGTAGCCAAGTCCTCGAAGAATTCTTTGATGATGGGCATGGTCACTCAAATGCAACTTCAATGCAAGTGACTCCAATCGAACCTCTAATTTTTCTCGAGGCAGTAAGGAACCAGTACATCACAGGTGTACCCTTAAGAAATAATGCAGGAATTTACTGTATTTCTAGGGAAGACTTTATCTTGACCCATTTTGGGAAAATCAAATACAATGATCTCTTTCAACATCAAAAACTTCAAGAACAAAAAGACAAGCAAGAAAATTTTGCAAAAACCGCCCAATAGGGCGGTTTTTAATATTCTATCGTGAAAGGAAATGATACAGATGCATCATGTTCAGGTAATCCTGAAGGGTTATCTTTTTTAAGAACAAGAGTTGCTTTGCCTATGTAGGAATTTGGCACCTTAATTTCTGCTTTAAAGGGCACAAAATTAGTAGTCATCCAATCACTTTGTGCTTGCGCAATAGCAGTCATAAGTATTTTCCCATCTTTATCTAATATTTGTATAGGAAATGATGCTTCAAAAAACCAATTTCCACGTGCTTTACCAATCACAGAGAATTCTTTTCCAGTCACAGCATCTGGAAATGGGAGATCTACAATAATGAGATCTAGAGAAGCATTTGTATAAGTGATGTGTGAATTAACGACAGTGTCAGAAGAGAGTTTTGTCTTAGGCGTGGGTTTATACCAATAGAAGAATAAAATACCACATATGATAAGGACTATAACAAGAATATTTTTTTTCATTTATGATTTTTTTAAAGACCATGCATTACCAACTCCATGCCCTGCCATGTAAAGTAGTCCTGCAAACATAACAAAATGGTCTACAAAGAATCCAAACTCCATTCGATTTCCTTTCCATAGACTTGGGCCATGAAATGCAAATCCTAAGAAAATTGCATAGACTCCAAGTAATAATGCTGCTTCAGAAAACCAGACACCAAAAATAATTGCTAATCCAAGAGTGAGTTCAAAAAATGCTGCCACCCATGCAAGAATAAGAGGAATAGGGAATCCAACGTTACTTATATACATAGCCGTACCATTAATATCTTGAAATTTAAAGTAAGAGGCCATAATAAAGACACCTCCCATAATTATTCGTGCCAAAAGGAGTCCGTACGTCTTCCAAAACGGATTATGTGCAATTGCTTTAAACATATGTGATTGTAGAGACTATGATAGGTGTGCTGAAACGAGTTTTGTCATCTCAAACATGTTCACTGTTTTCTTACCACCGAATACCTTCTTGAGATTCTCATCTGCATTGATATTACGCTTATTAGTAGGATCTTGAAGATCATTTTTCTTGATGTAAACCCAAAGTTGCTTTACGACTTCTGCGCGAGCCATAGGACCCTTACCGACAACTGCAGCCAATTCTGGACTGATTGTCATTGGTTTCATAAATGCTGAATTTGCTTTTGGCATATTTAAAATAATTTATTTGGTATAGAGACAGTATAGCGCCCTAAGGGGAAATAGGGAAGGATGCTAAGAATAGGTGGGGATAGAACGAAATCCCCATGACTAGTGGGGATTTAACAAAAGGGTTTATTTTTTGATGAATTTACCATTTTCTATCAAAATAAAACCATCTTCTTTTGAAACAAATATTCGATTTCTTATGGTAATGGAGAGTAGTTCGCCAAGTGGACTTTCTTTACTGGTAACTTGTAAAGAGTTACTTAGTCTTTTTACGATAACTTGACGGTTACCTTTTCGTAAATCATCTTGATTCACTTGAAATTTTTGTTCAGGGGATGTAAAAATGAGATAGCGTATAATCATCCCCATAAAGTAAAATATCTCATCTGTATACGTCGAGAGTCCACGGTACTCCTTATCAGGAGGACATAAGGTAAACTCTATGGTTGTAGAAGTTCCAGCCGAGAAAAAATCATGTTTTTGTAACTCGAGGATAACACGGTTAGGGATTTCAATGGTCCCACCCCTTTTTGCTACTTCAGAGGCAATACTAAGCCAAAGATATCGTGCTTGTTTAGATGTGTGGGTAGCCATGAGTGGGCTTTCCTTCTATCTGTTAATGGTGAAGAACTTAGTTAACTATAATATACTATATATATTATACCTTGTCAAGATATATGAATATTTTTATATACTTTATTGTCTTTATAATATTGAAATAAAAGGAAAATACACAATGATTGGGACTATTTTAAAAAATGACTAATAATAAGTGAAATAATCAAAGAAATTATACAAATAATCAAAAATCCAACCATATATACAAAAGCAACCGTAGTTCCTGTAACAGCAAGACCAATATGAGATGTGTTATTTATTTTATAGAAAAAGTAACCAATAATACCTATTAAACCAAGTAAAGCAAAAATTGAATGATACAGGATGATTTTTGATTTCTTCATACTATAAAACTTTACACTGTATATAGCATTACACCTAGAAAAACTAATACGAAGCAAGCAAAGAATCCAATAGTTTTTAAAAAGAATGTGAGTGCCTCTTGTTTATGTCCATCAACATATAAACGAAGAGGTTGGTAAAAGAATAAGAATCCCATCACTGCAACAGAAAGCACCAATAAACTAAGCATAAACATCGGGATAAATACTGTCTCTTTTTCTTCTCCTAATGTTGAAAATGTAGTGATAAGTGAAACAACTAACACTATGTACACTGAGGCTGCTAGTGAATGTATAAATGGATTTATTTTCATGAATCTAGTATAACAGAATTGAGACCTTTTACCTTAAATAAAAATAGAAACTAGTGGCTATTAGTATCTGAATGAAAATTACGAGTAAAAAACCTTTGAGACTTGTAATTGATGAAGATTTAAATGAGTAGACCATCAAAGAAAGAAGATATACGATCATCGCCATTCCTATAACTACGAGGAGATTTGGGCCTTCAGGATCGTTAAAAAACATAAACATTACCCTAGAACATGTTATAGATGTTATACCTAAGATAAATAAGAATATCTTTTTTGATTTGGAAGACATGGTTCTAATGTTCTAGTTATCACAAGGGGAACTTATGTAATTACCTTGTTGACATATTATTATTTTGAAAACAGATAACTTCATATTGATAAAAAATAGACTTGTCATTATTACAAAAACCATAAGTAATAAAAGATGTCGTTCATTTTGAGTCATGTGTGAAGTATAACAGACTATAATCTTTTCTTTGCTGGGGTTGTGGGACGAAGTTGGAACTTTTTTAATACAATAAGTTGACACAAATATATAGATACTGTATTGTATTTTTAATCGAACTTTAAGGAGATCACGTGTCCGACTGGCATATTACACCGAGGATTAAGGTCCGAGCCCATGCTCAATATTTGGACTTGCTTTCACACACGGTAAGCCGATGCGGAAAAGAGTTTTCTGAAAATAGAGTAGTATGTCCGAAAGGGCTCTATCGGAATGGGTATAGTAATCGTGCACTCAACTACTGTCTTGATATTGGTTTTTTGGTTCAGAGTGAAAACTCTTCCATGTGTTCGGTAACAGTCGAAGGCGAAAGAGCACTTGAAGACTTAAAACAATACAGAATCAAAAGACAAATTGAGATCCTTCAAAAGAAAAAGAAGAAAATAGAGGATCAGATTGCAACACTGCAAAAGGCCTACCGCCAAGCATAAACAAAATCGCTTCGGCGGTTTTGTTTTTTTTCTAACATAAAAATTTCTGCAAAATTATTTTGCTGGGGCTGTGGGACGAAGTTGGGACAAAATTAATTTCTAGTTAAAGCATTTTTCAATCAGCTCATCACAATTATCATAGATTTTAATTTCTACAGCTGGTATACCGAACTTCTTATTTAAAAAGTCTATAATATAATCTTTTTTGTCTTTATTTTTAATCGTCACATGAATTTCTGATATAGAATATGGTGTAAACTCAATATTATCTAAATTTATTTGTAGCCCATTACCTAGCCCTAAGATATATAATTTTTTAGTTCCATACATTTTTAACACATGTTTTTCACTTTCATGACAAGATATTGCATCTATTACATCTTGTAGCTCACTCTTTTTTGTCTTTAAATGCCTATACAAACGATTAGCACTCTGTGATTCTTGTTCTGAATAAAAATTACCATGTGGATAGAAAGTTTGTACATAAGCCGAGAGGTTGGCTATTCTTGACCTATAGTCAACCTTTCTTTCTTTTTCTGTTAAATATTCAAAAAGAAGAATATTTTTGTCTAAAACATTATCATAGTTATAATTTATAAAAGCTATTTTATTTTCTAGATTATTACTATCTAAAATTTTTTGATTTAATTTATTTATCCAACCATCCTCATTTTCTTTATAGAGTTCTGTAAAAATTATTTTCATTATCAAAAAAATATAATTTTCAATTGTTAGACCGTTGGAACGATAATTCCTTGATCTTGACTCTTTTGTAATACATTCGTCTATTGTATTATACTCTTTGCCATCTCCTACTTTTCTAAGCCAAGAAAGAATCTCTTCTTTATATTTTAAAGCTTTATCTTCCATAAACTTTTTTTCGATTAAGATAACAAGTTTATCCCAAGTAGGTAGTCCATAATCTACAGAGGCACCAGCACCAAGAATTAAAAGATGTTCTACTCGGCTACTAAGTTCTTTCATTTGATTTTAATTTATTTAGTTTATTAAAACTAGTTGTTGATTTAATAGTATACAAGGATTCGGTCACAAAACTCCCTCGCTTTGCTCGAAGTACTTTCGCGACCCCGTATTCGAGTCCTTACGTACGTGAAGCAGTTCACGTACTGTACCCCGAAAAGAAATAAGCTTTGCTTTTTCTTTGCTGGGGTACAAGGACTCGAACCTCGATACTCAGGACCAAAACCTGATGTCCTACCATTAGACGATACCCCAATATTATCAAACTATTTTACACTACTCATTATTTATTGTCCTGAGTGTCAGGACCACTGTATTTTACCGCTTCGTAAACTCCGCTTGCTGATGTCCTACCATTAGACGATACCCCAAATAAACAGACGTTAGATTTTAGACAATAGACTATAGATTTTCCTCTAATGTCTAGTGCTTAATGTCTAATAACTGTGCAAAATATTCTACCATGAAAAGATTGCTTGCGCGAGAGTAATGTATATGAGTATACTCATCTCATTACCTATTTAATTTCTCAAAAATTATTTTATGAAAGGCTTTACACCAGAACATACTTCTACAGAAAATCTTTCAAAACCTCCTACTACAGAACTTTCTAGTGATTTAACAGGGAAATTACACTTTGCAGAAGAACGTTACAAAACGATGGAACCAGTAAGTGGAAAATTGGCCTCAATACTTGCTCATGCTGCAATAGTTGCTGCTAATGATGAGCATTTTGAAAGAAAGGAAAATACAAATAGTGATACATACCAGATGATTGGATAAATATTGACAAAATCATTTCTTTATGAGAGAGTAAGGACACGATTACCCTTTATTTAAAAGGGAAAACGCATCTATGGCTATCATTTTAAATCTTAAAAAAATACTCGAACAATCTGAACTTTCTGCAGAAGAAGTTCGGGCATTTGAAATAGGTCTTGCATACCTTACAAAAGATCAACAAGAAACATTTGTGACTTTACTTGCCAATGATCCAGAACTCATCTACCCACTATATATAAACTTTAAGGCAAAACTTCGCGCCGCACGTGGAACAAAACAAGAGTGGGAAGAAGCAGTAGAAACTGAAATTGTTCAACTCGAAGACTACCTTGCAAAGAAACGAGTAGGGGATGAGATAAAGTAATAAGTTAGAAGTTAAATGCTAGATACTTAAAGAAATCTGATGCCTACGGCATCAGATTTCTTTTTATATTTTTCTAGCATTAAGCATCGAGCCTCTAACTCTAGGTTCTCTCTGATATACTTATCTCTAATGAAACATCTAGTGTCTAGTCTGCAACTTATTTTTATACGCAAAGATAGTCGTTTTGTTATTATCACCACCACAGTTCTTTTTTTGTTGTTGCTTTTACTTGTACAAAATGGAAGTGCGGCTCAGAATATCTTAGGGTTTGAAGTTCTGCCACCATTTAAACGGTTCACTCTTGCACTTGCAACATTCTTTGATATACAAAACACATTCACCATATCCTCTCTTATTCTTGCAACATTAGGATCATTACTTGGTGGTATTAATATTTCACTTGCCTATACCTATATACGTATGCGTGGTGAAATTGTTGTAAAAAGTGGACTCTATAGTGGTGTAGGGTTATTTTTTGCATTCTTAGGTATTGGATGTGCAGCATGTGGAACGGCATTACTCAGTGTTGTATTAAGTTTTTTTGGCTTTTCCACTATGCTTTCCTTACTACCATATCAAGGAGAAGAAATAGGATATATCGGTCTTATATTTTTATGTATAGCAACGTATACACTTGCACAAAAAGTTGCATTACCAAACGTGTGTTAAACTTTTTATATGAAAGCACTTGCTGAATGGTATAAAAAAGTAGGATTACTCGGAGTAATTGCTATCCTTATCGTTGTTACCTCAGCAGTCTATGAAGGTCAATATCAAAAACTCTACGATATTGGCATTCCAACAGAAATTAAAAATACTCTTGGTACATATTACACTGTTACAAAAGTTGTAGATGGAGATACACTTCATATTGATATCAATGGAAAAGATGAGAAAGTACGTCTCATAGGTATAAACACTCCCGAAACAGTAGATCCTCGTACTCCTGTACAATGTTTTGGTAAAGAAGCATCTGCTCGTATGAAAGAATTAAGCCAAGGAAAACTTGTACGTATTGAGTATGATGAATCACAAAATACACGTGATGTATATGGACGAATTCTTGCATATGTATACTTGGAAGATGGTCAAATGCTTAATCGTAAAATGATAGCCGAAGGATATGCATATGAATACACATATTTAACACCATATAAATATCAAAAAGAATTCAGAGAACTACAGACGTTGGCTCGTACATCTCTTCGAGGGCTATGGTCAACAGATACATGTAGTGGAAGTAAATAATCAAGAACTATCATGGAAACAATGCTCAATCTTTTAAAGTTTCTCTTACGAGTCTCTATCGCACTCATGGTTTTATGGGTTATCTTATGGCTTGTAGGTATGTTTATACCATCATACAAGTTTCGTAATATTTTTTCTTCTACCACACATGGTGGGCAAGGGTGGTTACCTGCACCTGGAGCATGGGCAACTTTATCAAAACCAAAAACACCAAATGGAACAGATACTCTTTATAGAGGCGGTATATATGGTACTGTAGATACCCCTTCATATACCATGAACAATGGTATTCCTGTTGAGTTTATTTCCTATACACAATCTGGTACACAAATGAAAACCACTATAAATACCAGTAATATTTATGACCAAAGTTTTAATGGTATAGCATCATCATACACAGAAAAATCTCTTTACATTCGTAATCTTTCTATATATGAAGGTGGACATGTGTATACGGGTCTTTCATTTACAGGAGAAGCACGAGACACCATGTTTAATAATGGAAAGTTTCCAATTATTATTGCAGATCAAACAGGGAAAGTAGTAGGGATTGCGATTGCAGAAGCAACAACTAACTGGTCAATACCAGGATGGGTACGTTTTCAAGTAAAAATAAATGGAGTACTTCCTGATAAAATCCCATGTACTATGGTGTTTCAGTCATCTGTGACATATCAAGGGAAACAACCAGTACGTATTTCTATTCCTATCGTGTGTAATTAAAAGAAAAAAGAATCGTCTTTGCAAATTGAGTGCATTACGATTCTTTAATCAAAACAAATCTTTTTGTATAAATTCACCAGTTGGTTTTCCTAACCCATCTAGAACTTGGATTACCTCTGGAGGTTCTTTTTCACGTTCGCCACTACCTTTACTTTTTCCATCCAATAAAGGCTTGGTTGGTTTTATAATTGGTGCATTTTCAATAGATGCACGTGCTTGCGTGACAGAATGAGGCTCCACATTAATTTTTACATTTCCTGAAGCAAGTGCTCTTGCTTTGAGACGTTCGGCATATTGAAGTAAGGTCTCATCGGGATGCTTTTCCATTTTGTTTCCTTTCGGAACATTTTCTGGTCTATACATATTCTGAAATCTTTTTATATAATAGTCAAGTATTTATACAACGAGTCTATCAATAACTTGTTTTACAAGTGTTCCATCTGCATTGCCACCAAACTCTTTCATCATCATTCCCACAAATTTTCCCTTCATGTCTCCAGTAATAGGAGATTCTGCAAGTTTTTCTTTTACTTTTATTTCTATATCTGCTTCTGACATTTGTGCAGGAAGAAATTCTTCAATAATAGCAAGTTCTTCTTTCTCATCTTCTGCTAATTCTGGACGACCACCTGCAATAAATTGATCTATAGAATCTTTACGTTGCTTTGCAAGACGTTTGATAACTTTCATACAATCTTCATCTGATAATGGATCAGTAGGAGGGCGACCTTGGGTAACTAATTCATTAGTAAATGCTGCAACAAGCATACGAAGTGTACCTAATCGTACAGTATCTTTCGCAAGCATTGCAGGCTTAATTGCGGCTTTAATTGTTTCTTGCATAATCATAAAAGTATAGCATATTTGAAAATGTTATACTGGACAGGATATGTCAGATTCAATTCTTCTTATTGTTGGTGTTGTTATCGTGATTCTTCTCCTTGTTATTATTGTACGAAAACCAAAAGTTGAAACACAAGAAGACCAAAGTTTTCTTATACTCCAAGATCAACTGGAACGTCTCACACGCACAATGGATGAACGACTTCGTACGTCTCAAACTGATCTTCATCAAGTACTACGCCATCAAGACAGTGAAGCAAAAAAGTTAATCACTGATATTACACGTGAATTAACAGAAGTAAAAGAATCAAATAAACAAGTTTTCTCTATTACTGAACAATTACAAAATCTCGAAAAGGTGCTCAAACATCAGAAACAACGAGGAAACCTTGGTGAAGCATCACTTGAACTCATCTTGGCCAATATTTTGCCACCAGGAGCCTATAAAACGCAATATCAGTTCAAGAATGGTGAGACTGTGGATGCTATCATTCAAACTAAGGAAGGAATCATCCCCGTGGATGCAAAGTTTTCACTAGATAACTATACACGCATTATCAATGAAAAAGATGATGAGAGACGTAATGATTTGGAAAAAGATTTTCGTAATGATTTGAAATTACGTATTGATGAAACTAGTAAATACATTCGTGAAAATGAAGGTACTCTCCCTTTTGCTTTTATGTTTATCCCTGCAGAAGGTATTTATTATGATTTACTCATTAATGAAATTGGTGCTGTAAAAGTAAATACTCGAAGTCTCATTGATTATGCATATAAAGATAAGAAAGTGATTATTGTTTCTCCTACAACATTTTATGCGTATCTTCAATCAGTGCTTTATGGATTTAAAGCCTTTAAGATAGAAGAAAGTGCAAAAGGTATTCAAAAAAGAGTAGAAGACTTAGGAAAACATTTAACTGCATATGAAGACTATATGCGAAAATTAGGAAGCACACTTGGAACTACGGTGAATCATTACAATACTGCATATAAAGAACTTAAAAAAGTAGACAAGGATGTTATGCGTATAACAGGAGAAGAGGTAGGTATTGAAACAGTCATGATAGATAAACCAAGTATTGATGAGGAATAGAAAAACGCGGTCTTACGACCGCGTTTTTGTTACTGTGAATACTCGAATGAGTAACGTCACCCACCCACCGACTAGGTAGAAAAAATAGCGAAGAGTGTAACCAAAAATTGCAGGCATTGGATTCTCCTCGATATCTTCTCGAATGATTTTAAGGAGTTGTATGCCATATTCCTTTTTTGCATACTTTATGTCAAAGAAAATGGCAGAAATCCCTCCGAAAAACCAACCACCAAAAAGTATTAAAAGAACAATAGTATCCATAGAATCTCCCATATTCTTGGATTAGATTAGACAGTATACTACGTTACTGATTCGGTATTGCGCGATTGGCAAAAATAGTGTATAATTTCTCAACTATGTCATTTGCAGTTATTCAAACAGGTGGAAAACAATACAAGGTCGCCGTAGGGGACGAAATTGCCGTTGAGAAGATCTCAGGTGATTACAAGGTGGGAGACAAAGTTACCCTTGATTCTGTCGTCTTAAAAGATGATGGAAAAGTAACTGAAGTTGGCGCACCTTTTATAAAAGATTCTGAAATAGAAGCAACTATTACTGAATCAGGAAAACTAGATAAAGTTATGATAGTACGCTATCGAGCAAAATCTCGTTACCATAAACGAAACGGTCATCGTCAACCATACATGACGCTAAAGATTGAATCAATTAAATAGTTAAAAGCCCTCGAAAGAGGGCTTTTAACTTCTTCTTTCTAGTGCACTTGTAAACGTCGCACGGTCGACATATTCAAGTTCAAGACCAGAGGAGAGTCCACGTGCAAGGTGAGATAATGTTACTTTATCAATTCCTACAATTTGTTTAATAGTTTTCTCTATATATTCAGTGGTTGTATCACCATAATCAGTCACCGGTAATGCAAAAATGATTTCAGATAATGTTTCTGCTTTGAGTGAATCATGAATACGTGCTGTAAGTTCTCGAATACGAATGATCTCTGATGGTTTTTCCGTAAGTGGTGGAACCAGACCTCCTAGAATAAAATAAAGACCATTGTATGATCCAGTCTTTTCAATAGCATCCATATCCAGTTCTTTTTCAACAATTAAAAGAAGGGAACTATCTCGTGATTCTGATTCACAAATATCACACAGAAGTTTTGCGTTACCATTACTCTTGTCACCAAAAAAACGAAAACATCGTTCACATTGTTTACCTGTGAATTTCAATTCTTCAAGTGCTTTAATGAGTTGTTCTTTATAATGTGAATGTTCACGTAAAAGAAAATAAACAAAACGCTTTGCTTGTTTTGGTCCAATCCCAGGAAATCTCATAAAGAGTTCTGAAAGTCTATCTGTTGCATTCATATGATACTACGTAGTATATCAATAAGAAGAAATATTGACATCGTAATAATTTTGATATAGAAATATGAATAGGTAGTACGGAAAATAAACATGGAGGATATATGGAAGAAATCCAATTCTCAGATCTAAGTCCACACAGTATGGCCTTTCGCATAAAGGTCAACAAATCAGAAAGTGGAAGCGGAAAATTCGAATTCTGCTATTTTGAAACTCGTACTGGTCTTGACTCGTGTCTCAAAGAGTATATGACTATTGGAGTCTCTGAAAAAGTTGAAGTATGGGCAGATCTTAAGACTTTAAAAGTCTATACGACAGAGGAAGGAAAACTCAAAGAAATCATTTTGCAAAAATAGTAAAGTTCTTTCGGTCCGTCGTATAAAACTCAACTCAAAAAGGATTCATAACTATGGGATTAAAAAAAGGTGAAGTAGCAAGGAGGAGAAATACAAAAGCAAGAGATGAACTCACACTTCATATACTCGGAGCCCAGTTCCATAAAGTAGACATGGAAATTGTCCGCCTCCTTGTACAAAGGGCAAAACTGACTAAGAAAGTCGGTGAAGTAAAGAAAAATCTCGGAATTCCTCTTGTACGAAGAGAAATTGAAGAGGAGCGAGTCGAAGCAGTGCTTCTCCAAGCAAGGAAACTTTTCCACCCCAATCCGAAAGATGTCGAAACAATTTTTCGTCTCATCATCGCAACATCCACCGTATTACAAGTGTAAGAAAGTAGGGCTACATGATATTCTCGTGTAGCCCTTTAATATTGGAAATAATTAAAACTCAGGTGAACCAACAGATGGCATAACGAAATCTCCAAACTCACTTTTTTCAACAGAAAGGAATGATGTCTTTTTGTCATCAAAGAATAATTCTACAATCCCTGTTGGCCCATTTCTATGCTTTTCGATGAGTATTTCTACAATGTTTTTCTTTTCGGTATTTTCACCATATTTATCTTCACGATGAATAAACATTACAACATCTGCATCTTGTTCAATAGAACCAGAGTCACGCAAGTCAGATAATCGTGGGCGTCCACCACGAGATTCTACTGCGCGAGATAACTGTGAGAGCGCAATTACAGGTGCATTGAATTCCTTTGCTAACCCTTTTAAAGAACGAGAGATCTCGGTTACTTGATTTACCATATTGTCATAACTTTTTGCCGTGCTCATTAATTGCAAGTAATCTACAATAATAAGACCAATTGGTTTATCAGAATTAAGACGACGAAGAACACTACGCATATTAAGAACAGAGTTTGCTGCTTTATCATCTATAAAAAGAGGTGCTTTCATGAGTTCATGCATACCCGTTTGTAATCGCGCAAACTCTTCGTCTAAAGTAAGACGTGATGTACGTAACTTCCATCCATCTACTTGAGATTGTGCAGATAACATTCTATCTACTAGTTGTTCTTTACTCATTTCAAGAGAAAATATTGCAGTAGGAACACCGAATTTAACAGCAGCATTACGTGCAAAGTCTAGTGCAAGTGATGTCTTTCCAACAGAAGGACGTGCCGCAAGAATAATAAGATCAGATTTTTGAAAACCTGATAATTTATTATCTAAATCTTTATAGCCAGATGGAACACCACGTAATTCTCCTGTATTTTCTGATAACTTTTCAATACGTGTCCATGTTTCTTCGATGAGTTCTTGAAAGGCTATCAAGCGATGAGATGAACTTCCTTTTGTGGTAATTTCATAGATTTGCTTTTCTGCAGACTCTAAAATATTCTCAAGAGGTTCTGATTCATCATATGAAATCTCTGCAATATGTGTACTTGCTTCTATGAGACGACGAAGTAATTCTTTCTTGCGAACTATCTGTGCGTAATATTTAATATTTGCTGCAGAACCAACCAAACCAAGCAATTCTGAAAGATATGGTGCACCCCCAATTTGGTCAAATTCTTTTCGAGAACGCAGTGACGCAGACACAGTTAAAATATCTACCGGCTCTTTTCTGTTAACAAGATCTTCGATAACTTCGTATACTATTTTATGTTTTTCTGCATAAAAACTTTGTGCAGAAATAATATCTACAATTTCAAAAAGAGATTCAGAAGAAAGAAGAAGTGATCCAAGTAATGCTTTTTCTGATTCTAAATCTTGTGGAGGAATACGAGGACCACGAAATGGATCTTCTGAAACGGGCGATCTAGCATTTGTTTCAGAGTATTTACGACGTTTTGTATTGTGTGTAGAAAGACTCTCTGGTGGCAACATAATACCTGAAGTGTACACGGAATAGGCACTCTTGCACAAAAGAAAATACTATTGTAATTACCTAATAAATAGGGGATTACGTGGATAACCTAGATTTTACTGATCATTTGACCGTTTTCAGTATCTTTTATTACAAATCCTTGTTTTTCTATCTCATTGCGAAGTCTATCTGATTCTTCAAAGTTTTTTTCTGCGCGCGCAACCTCTCTTGTATCTAATAAGACTTGTACATCATGAGGGATTTCCATGTTTCCCTTTTCTATAGTATGAAGTGAGAGGCCAAGTATGGCACTCATATTCATAAGTGTTTGATATTTATCTTCATTAGATATTGATTCATCCTTAATAAGTTCCCATAGAGTAGCAATAGAACTTGGAGTACCTAGATCATCATACAAACTTTCTAAAAACTTTTGTTTATATAATACATTAACATTTCCGTTTTCTGTTATATGTTCCCCACACCAATTTTTCAGTTTATTATACGCAACAGATGCTGCATCCAATGCTTCAAAAGAAAAGTTTAATTCCTTTCTATAATGTGCGGTGAGCAAAAAATATCGATAGGCAAGTGGATCATATCCTTTTTCCACAAGTGTTGAAAGTGTAAGAAACTCTCCAGAGGATTTTGCCATTTTCCCTGTCGTGTCATGTAAATGATTGTTATGCATCCAATAGTTGACATATTTTTCTCCTGTAGCAGATTCACTTTGTGCAATTTCATTTGTATGATGTACGGGTATATGTTCTATTCCTCCTGTATGAATATCAAAGTGATTTCCCAAATATCTCATAGACATTGCAGAACATTCTATATGCCACCCCGGAAAACCTCGTCCCCATGGAGATTCCCATTCCATTTGACGCTTATCTTTTGGGTATGAAAATTTCCACAATGCAAAATCTGTAATATTTCTTTTCTCTTTATTTTCTTCTACACGTGCACCAGATTTCAAACCTTCTATATCTAATTTTGCAAAATCTGCATACTCTTTATCTTTTGATGTGTCGAAATATATTCCGTCAGGAATTTTGTACGTATATCCTTTATTTTCTAGTTCACGAATGAGTGCAATTTGTTCAGGAATGTGATCAGTAGCACGTGGAAAAATAAAATCTTTAATAGGAATATTGAGTAATTCTAAATCATGGAAATATGCATCCGTATACATTTTTGCTATATCCCATACACTTTTTCCTTCACGGCGTGCACCTTTTTCCATCTTATCTTCTCCATCATCTCCATCATCAGTTAAATGACCAACATCAGTAATATTGATTACATGAGTCACATTATAATGAGAAGACACAAACATTCTACGCAATGTATCTGCAAAAACTGCTGCGCGCATATTTCCTAAATGTTGAAAATGATATACCGTTGGTCCACACGAATAGATTTTCACTTCTCCTTGTGTAATGGGCTCAAAGTCTTCTATGTTCTTTGATTGTGTGTTGTAAATACGAATATCTGAAGACATTATCTCTAAAAGTTATTCCTTCCATTCTACCATAAAAAACGATATACTGCGTACAATATGTATACATTTTCTAAGAAAAATATTATTCAAAGTGTAGGGGTGGGGACATTTGTATTTGGTTTATTTGCGCTTGGGTTTTTGGTAGGAAATGGTATGGCAACTAGTTCATATGCTGCAAGTAATCCACAAAACAGTGAACTTCTTGGAAAAGTACAAAGTACGTTAAACGACAAGTTTGTTTTTTGGAAATCATCATCAACGCTCCCAACTGATAAAGAACTAGAATATGGAATGATAGAAGGGTATGTTTCTAGTTATAAAGATCCGTATACTGTTTTTTTACCGCCACAAGCAGCAAAGAGTTTCACTGAAAATGTTACAGGTTCTTTTGGTGGAGTAGGAATGAATGTTGGCATGAAAGATGGAAACATTGTTGTTATTGCTCCACTTAAAGATTCACCAGCAATGAAAGCAGGAATACTTGCGGGAGATATTATTACTGCGGTTGATGGAAAAAACATGATCGGTCTTGCATCAGATGAAGCAGTAAATCTTATTCGTGGGAAGATAGATACTAATGTTACTATCACTGTTTTACATAAAGATGCAAAAACTGTAAAAGATATCACTATTACTCGTAAAGAAATAAAGATTCCTACTATTGATACCGAAAAGAAAAATGGTGCTTTTGTAATACATCTCTATAATTTCTCTGCAGAGTCACCTGATTTATTCCGTAATGCGTTAAATGATTTTATTGCTTCAGGATATAAGTATCTCGTTATTGATTTACGTGGAAATCCAGGGGGGTATCTAGAGGCCGCAGTAAATATGAGTAGTTACTTCTTACAGGAGGGACAAGTTGTTGTTACTGAAAAACAAGGAAAAGGCGAAGGGATACTCAATCACAGAAGTACAGGGCTAACTGGAGTGCCTACAGGAACAAAAATAGTGGTACTTGTAGATGGTGGCTCTGCATCTGCATCTGAGATAATGGCAGGGGCACTCAAGGATCAAGGTGTCGCAAAAATAGTTGGAGAAAAAACATTTGGAAAAGGGTCTGTTCAAGAACTCGTAAACTATGATGACGGGTCATCTCTTAAAGTTACTATTGCAAAATGGTATACACCAAATGGTATTAACATTTCAGTAAGTGGTATCAAGCCTGATGTAGAGTCCGTAGCAACAACAACGGTAAAAGGAAAGGATGGTAAAGTACTTGATGTGCCACTTTTGAAGGCTATTGAAGTTGTAAAGACAATGAAGTAGTATAGGGAGATGAAAGTTATTCTCTTACAAGATATTGCACGACTAGGGAAGCGAGGAGATGTGAAAGATGTGGCAGATGGCTTTGCTATTAATGTTCTCATCGCAAAAAAACAAGCCTTACAAGCAACCCCTTCTGAACTAGCAAAGTGGAAACAAAAAGAAGATTCAAAAAAACATAAGAAGGATATGGAGACTAACTTGTTCACACAATTGATTGATAAACTCCGTTACAACCAAATAAATATCTCGGGAAAAAAAATGGATAGTAAGAGTCAACTTTTTGCACAAATCAAAGATGTAGATATAGTAGAAGCAATTTTTAAGGCTACTCATATTTCTATTGATACAAAACAAGTTATTATCCCTACCCCAATTAAATCAAAAGGCTCACATACCATAGAACTTAAACAGGGAAATTCTAAAGAAAAAATTGTAATACAAGTAGCCTGAAGTGAGATGCTTAACACTAAAAAAACGTACCTATGGTACGTTTTTTCTCCTATCTTCAATCTTTCAACTTTTATATTACATTTGCTACTTTCTTTTTCTTAATTGAACCATCAAGATGCTTCATTCGCTTATCTGAAAATGAGACGATACCTGAAGTAAGAGCAAAAAGAGTATGGTCTCTTCCGAGCCCTACATTTTTACCAGGGAGAATTTTTGTCCCTCGTTGACGCACAATAATAGCACCAGCAGATGCCATTTCTCCTGCATAAAGTTTGGTACCGAGATACTTTGGTTTACTATCTGTTAGGTTTTTTGCCGAACCTGCGGCCTTTCTTGTTGCCATAGTTTATACTAAATAATGAATGTTATGGGACACAGTATACAAGAAATCTTAAAAAAGATCAATAGTGGACTTACCTATCGTGATTGTCTTAGTATAGGTATTACTGTACTTTTTCTTCTTATATTTTTCTGGTATATACAAGGGGAAATTAGTGAAAACAGGTTCCCTGTGACCTATACAGAAAAATAAAAAAATGGCGAGACTGAAGAGTTACAGTCTCGCCGAAACATACACTCGCCCAGGGAGAAGAGGCGAGCCACATGGAGAGCCTCGCAACTCCCATATGTATCTCACACAGTAAACCAAAAATATTATTTTGTCAAGTGTTTTTATCCACTGTTTTTCTCTAGTCTTGTATAGACTTTAAAGATTTTTAACTCTACACTTAAAATATATGGCAAAAGAAACAAAAACATATAGAAAAGAAAAGAAGAAACCAAAAAAGGTTCGATAGTTACATTACAAAAAAACTGACTAAGTGATGGTCAGTTTTTTGTTATACTATAAGTTATGATTCTCACTCCTCGTCTTCACCATGCTATTAAATTGGCTTCGCATTTACATCGTTTTCAAACAAGAAAAGATGTGAACTTAACTCCCTACATTAGTCATTTAATTTCTGTATCAATTATAGTATCTAGTATTACTGATGATGAAGATATAATTATTGCAGGACTCATGCACGACTCACTTGAAGATGTCCCAAATTACACATTTGATATGTTGGTACGTGATTGTGGTATACGTGTAGCAGAAATCGTAAAGCACGTTACAGAACCACTGGATGGAAATAAATCAAAAGATGATCAATTTCCTTGGTTACAAAGGAAAGAAGCATACTTACATGTCTTAAAAACTGGAGGAATAGAAAGTGCACTTGTTTCTGCAGCCGATAAAATACATAATACTCAATCTTTTTTACAGGATATACAAGAAGATAAAGAAACATTTTTAAAACGCTTCAAATCTAGTACAAAAAATAAAATCTGGTTTAATGAACAAGTACTTCTAATCCTAGAGGAAAAATTAGATAAAGACCATACACTAGTTAAGCAATTGAAAGAATGCACTGAGCAATTCAAGAATCTATTAAACGAAAATGAAAAATAATAATATCTCCACATTTGAAGAACGATATAAAAATCTTAACAAAGAGCAGAAACATGCTGTAGACACTACAGATGGTCCAGTTATGGTCATAGCAGGCCCTGGAAGTGGGAAAACAGAACTCTTGTCACTTCGTGTAGGAAATATCTTGAAACGAGGTACTGCACGACCATCAAATATATTATTACTTACCTTTACTGACACAGCAGCCGCAAATATGCGAGAACGTCTCGAATCTCTCATTGGTACAGATGCATATCGTGTTGCTATTTATACCTTCCATTCATTTTGTACAGATATTATTGGACGATACCCTGAATATTTTTTTGAAAATGCACACTTTAAACCTGCAAGTGATCTTATTCAAAGTGAAATAGTAGAAAGAATATTCAAAAATCTTCCTCATAAACATATTCTTGGTGGATATCACCCTGAACGAGGGTATGCATATCTCTATACTACTCAAAAAAAGATACAAGATATTAAAAAAGGAGGTCTTAGCCCATTACGATTTAAGGAATTATTAGAAGAAAATACAAAAGCATTGGAATTTCTTAATCCAATTCTTGCAAAATATCTTCCAGAACGTATTGGGAAAGATTCTTTGTCTTCATTTGAAAAACTTAGACAGGAATGCAAGAAAACAAATACAAGCCTAGGAAATGCATATGCACACACCATAGAAGAAACCTATAAAGAATGTGAAAAAACTGGAAAAACTACTCCATTTTCAACATGGAAAAGTGACTATACCGGAAAAGATGATAACGGGAAACGAGTCTTTAAAGATGCTTTAATGCTACCAAAGTTATATGCTCTTGCAGATATTTATGAGATGTATCAAGATGCACTTCATAAAGATGGCTATTTTGACTATGAAGACATGGTTCTTGAGGTAGTGTACGCGCTTGAAAAACATGTAACACTTCGCACAGAATTAGAAGAAATGTATCACTATATTATGGTAGATGAGTTCCAAGATACTAACAATGCTCAACTCTCATTAGTAAAAGCAATATCAAGCAACAAAGTACATGAAGGCAGGCCTAATGTATGTGTTGTAGGAGATGATGACCAAACCATCTATAAGTTTCAGGGTGCAGAAATAACAAACATTCACATGTTTAAAGAACTCTATAAAGATGTAGAAACGATCGTACTTACAGAGAACTACCGATCAACACAAAAGGTGCTTGATTTTGCGCGTAGCATTGTCCTTCAAGGAGTTAACCGTCTAGAAAATAGAGAGAAAATACGTAAAGACCTCGTTGCAAAAAATACAAAGTTAGAAAAAGGAAATATTCACGTACATTCTTTTACAAGTATTGAGGAGGAGTGTGCGTATATTGCACAAGAAGTAAAAACATTACTAGATAAAAAAGTTCCTGCACGAGAAATTGCTTTCATTGCTAGAAAACATGATCAACTTATTACACTTCTCCCATATCTAGATGTACTTCATGTGCCTTATACCTACACACGAAAAGAAAATGTATTTGATGAACCACATGTACAAGAACTGATTATTCTCTGTAGATTTTTGGCAACCGTTGGAGACACATCATTAGAGCGAGATGATCTATTACCCCAAATACTTGCATTTCCATTTTGGAATATTGACCGTATTGATATTTGGCGTATTGCAGAGTATGCAAAAAAAGAAAATATCTCGTGGTTATCTGCGATGCAAGTATCGGGTAATTCTTATATACAAGAACTATCTCATTTCCTAATAGAATTAGGCATACTATCTCAAACATCTCCCCTTGAAATTATTCTTGATATGTTGATTGGAAGTAAAGAGATACCACTTACAAAAGAAAGCGAACATGATGATGATACACCGTACCTGTTTCCTTTACATCTTACAACGACATTTACTTCTCCTTATAAAGAATATTACTTTGGGAAAAATGCTTTAAAAGAAAATCCTAGTGCATACATAAACTTTCTCTCATCACTACGAGTCTTTATACAAGCATTACGAAACTACAAAGAAGGTGAATTACTACGAACTCATGATGTAGGGGCCTTTGTAGATCTGTACACTGATTACAATATACCACTTACCAATGACACTGTATTTGCGCATGATGAGAATTCTGTATCATTACTCACATCACATGGTGCAAAAGGACTTGAATTTGCATACGTCTTTATCATTGGTGTTAACGACACAATATGGGCGGGGAAAAAGAGGGCTCAGTCACTTAATTTTCCGAGTAACCTTCCACTTGGTCCTGCAGGAGATACAGAAGATGACTTTATCCGACTTTTTTATGTAGCCCTTACTCGTGCGCGTCACACACTGTATATTACTCACCACAACAGTCCATTTCGATTCTTATCTTCAACTGATATAGAAACTACTTCTCCAATGAGTCTAGAGAAAGAACTACTTACTAAAGGATTGCAGGTTTATCACATTCCACCATTTGCTCATGATGAAAAAGCATTATTGCAAAAAGTTGTAGAAAATTATATGTTATCACCTACACATTTAAACAATTTCCTTGATATCACAAAAGGTGGACCACTTCTTTTTTTGGAACAAAATCTCTTACGATTTCCTCAAGCAAAAACAAGTAGTAGTGTGTATGGTAGTGCAATACATAAAGCATTAGAAGATACACATATTCTTACGCGTAAACATAATAAAGTACCTTCTCTTACCACTATCATAGATATTTTTGAAAAAGAATTACACAAAGGAAGACTATTAGACTTTGAAGAAAAGAAATTACGTGAGAGAGGAGAAAAAATCCTTACTCGTTACTATGAACTTAAAAAAGATACCATACATGGGAAAGATTCAGTAGAACTCAATTTCAATAAACAATCTGTCATGATAGAGGGCGCATTACTTACAGGGAAAATTGACCAAATACAAGAAGATAGTAATGGTAACTGGACAGTAATTGATTTAAAAACAGGAAAAGGAGTAGATGGATGGGATGCGTCAAAACTTTCATCATATGAAGAAATCAAACTGCACAATTATCGTCATCAACTGATGATGTATAAGATCCTTGTAGAACATTCAAGGGACTATCATACGCACACGGTTATAAAAGGAATACTAGAGTTTGTCGAAGAAGAATCAGATGGGAAGATTCAAGAAATTTCTCTTTCATTTGATGATAAAGATACGAAGTATGAATTGGAAAAATTTAAAAAATTACTTGTTGCTGTGTATACAAAAATTGTCACTTTGGATTTTCCAGATACTTCAGAATACAAACAATCAATAGATGGTATAAAAGAGTTTGAAGAAGATTTAATACAAGGGGTAATATAAACAAAAGTTCTCTTGACGACTTTTACTGTAAGTGGTAGTTTTACATAAATAGTTGTTTTCTGTAGGCCAACTTTTGGAGGAGGAAGCATTATGCACGAAGGAGGAAGGATGGAACCGACCTCGAGGGAATATTTCTTTGCCCACTCGAGAGATGAGATTTTCATACATCTCTTGGATGCACAAAAGAAATTTTTTCCGATGGGAAGAGTGAAGCAAAGTTTTCCCATAAACATTTTTTCTTCAAACCCATTTCCCGATTCTCGGGAGGAATGGTTTGGGGTCAGGATCGAAATTCCGAAAGAAGTCATGAGGAAGAAATACTTTCTCTTCGGAAATCTTGTTCCTGTCATTATCTGGGATCCTGTAGTCACTGTACAATCGCGCCCGTATCCCGAGCAAGGTCTCGTACTGTACACGAGAAATGAAGGTAAAAACCTTGAAGAGAAAATCCGAAAAATGACAGGGATACAATACTGATGAAAGAATCATTCCAGATGCCGCACAACGCAAGTTATGTGCGGCATTCTCTATTCTAGTGTGATAACGTATACTAACTATCAATACTATGGGAGATAAATATACTGCTGTTTGGGTATCACATTCATCAATGGGAGATTTTCTTAAATGTCCTAGACTTTACTATTTACACAATATGTACAAAGACAAGAAAACAGGGCACAAAATAACTATTGTGAATCCTCATATGGCGCTTGGTGTTGCAGTACATGAAGTATTGGAATCTCTGGGTGATTATCCTGCACATGAACGTATGAAGCAGGATTTACGCGCAGATTTTGAAGAAGCATGGAAAAAAGTAAGTGGAAAACTAGGAGGGTTCATCACAGATACTGAAGAACAGGAGTTTAAAGAGCGTGGCATAAAAATGTTGGAAAATGTACAAAAGGATCCAAAGTTTCTCATTAATAAACGTATCAAACTTCCACGCGAAACTATGAATCCAAACTTTTTTTTAAGTGAAGATCATAATATTATCTTAAATGGTCTAGTGGACTGGATAGAATATTTACCCGATGACACATTACATATCATTGATTTTAAAACAGGAAAGAAAGAGGAAAGTGATTCATCTCTACAACTTCCTATCTATTTACTGCTCTGTAATGCATTACAAAAAAGAAAAGTGACAAAAGCCAGTTATTGGTATTTAGAATCAGGAAATGTAGTAGAAAAAGAATTACCTGATGCAGAGACTGCGTACAGAGACGTCATGGATGTGGCACTCAAAGTAAAGGAGGCACGTAAGTTAGCAAAAAGGGATGGAGAAGATAAAGTATTTATTTGTCCAAAAGGTGCCTATGATCCAATAACGAAAGAAGGTGGATGTTTTAACTGTATTCCTTATGAAAAGATTCTAACAGGGGATGAAAGTGTAGAATTTGTAGGAACAGGAGGATTCAATCAGGATATGTATATGGTAAAGAAATAAGGCTTTTGCGGAATACTGTCTAAAATAGAGACTATCATATTTACTTTTAGTTATCCACTTGTAGTAGAACAAATGTTCTACTACACTGTAGATATGGATGATAGAGAAAAAATAATCACATATTTTGCTACACATGAGAGAATGCCAACTTATGAAGAAATGAAAAAGGTTTTTGGAGTTGCTTCCAAAAATACTGTTTCTTACAAAGTAGAAAAATTAATCGAGGAAGGAATAGTCAAGAAAGAAGGACGCAGGTTATCTATGGTATCTACTGGTACCATAATGAAACTAGGAACTGTACAAGCAGGATTCCCATCACCTGCGGAGCATTCTGAAATGGATCTCATTTCACTGGATAAAATGCTCATACGAAAGAGGACGCCAACGTACATGATAGAAGTGGTAGGTGAATCTATGAAGGATGCAGGAATATTTGCAGGAGATTTTGTCCTCGTAGAACGTGGAAGAAAACCGCTTGTTGGAGAAATAGTACTTGCTCTTGTAGAAACTGAATACACCCTCAAATATTTCCAAGTAGAAAAGGGGAAACCTGTTCTTGTTCCTGCTAATAAAGCCTTTAAAAAAATATATCCAGACCCTGAAAAATTACGCATAGAAGCAGTACTCACTGCAGTTATCAGAAAATATTACAGATAGGTATATACTGCATGTAATGGAAGAATATACATCAAAAAAGAAGCAATTATACCTTGTGAGTTTCTTCCTCATACTTCTTGCTTTTATCATTGGATGGACATTTTCAAAAAATTCTCACACAACCAAAATTACCAACCCAGAAGAAATAGAACAGTATGTTGGGGATATTTATAAAAATATGAATTCTGACTTGTACGCATCAATAGATGATAAAAAATTTGTACAATTTGCAACTACTACTATAGAAAAGAAATGTCCATTTTATAAGCCAGATGGCATAACGTATAGAGCATGTTTATCTGACTGGGAACAAGAATTAGAAGGGAAAAATCTTGTAGAACAAAATGATGAAATACATGCATATTGTTCGACTTTTACCCAAAAATATACTGACGAAACATCACTTGCAGGACAAGAACTATTCTTAAAATGTGCAATTTATAAATCGCAATAAACAGGGGAAAAATATCCTAGAACAAAGATGATACGTAGTATACTTATACTATGAGCATACCTTTTCGGTACACTGTTAGAAATCTCACACGTATTGTCTTTCTCTCTCTCGTATACTTCCTCTCTTTTGAAACTCTATTTGCTGCACAAGTAAACACTATTACAAGTCCACAAAGTGGTATGGTATATCAAACAGGAAAACCAGTAACACTTTCTGGAATCTATAGTGAAGACGCAGGTGGTAGGAACTTTTACATTCTAGACTGTAATGGAACCAATCAAGAATGTTTTGAAAATCCTGGTGTTATAAAATATGATACAGGTAGTAATGCATCTCCAAATGGCGCATTTACATTTTCTCTAGGGACACTTGCAAATGGATCACATTCATTACGATTTGGAACAGTGGTATCTAATGGTTGTGGAATTGGTGCAGGAGTATGTACACTATCATTTCGAATCTCTGGGCCCATCACTTTTTCTGTTGGCACTGTAACAAGTACTGCTTCAGCAGTTGGAGTAGGTGGATATACTTGTGGACCTGCTCATGGAGTACCTGTAAAAACTGCGCCGACAATTAATTCTGATCTTTGTAAAGCAGGAAATGCAGGATCTGGAGTTCCAGGGGAGGTTACTGATAAAGGAAGTACATGGAATTGGAACTGTTATAGTTCCACTGAAAAAATGTCCTGTACAGAATATCAAGACACATTCAGTTGTATTTCTAGTCGTTCAAAAAATGGAAACTACATATCCTGTAGTGCTCCAAAACTAACAACGAGTGCTCCTGTAGCAGTGAGCATATTTACCAATACTCCAAAAGTTTCTCTTATAAGTTCTGTCGCACAGGTTCAATTGGGAGGATCTCACACACTTACTTGGAATAACCAAGAAGTTACTGGATGTTCTGCGAGTGGAGACTGGTCAGGGGATTATAAAGGTCTCTCTGGTTCCCAAACATTTTCAAATATTACAACAAATAAAAAATATATACTCACATGTCTTACAAATCTTGGAGAGCCTATAACAAGTACCGTTACTATAACTATTATTCCTCCAACATGTACAACATCATCTGAGCAACAAACAATTTCATGTACAAATACTCAAACAGGATCAATAGTACAAACAAGAACAAGTAGTTGTCCTAATCCATACGGAACACCAGTGTGGTCTACATGGAACGACACTACAAATTCCTGTAAACAAATACCGATTCCAACTGCCACTATAAATGTGAATACTTCTACTGTTCCATCTGGTTTGGGAGTGGCTATTACATGGTCATCTTCTTTGGCAACCACTTGTGAAACCTCATGGAATGGCCCAAATCAGCCTACAAGTGGAAGTATTTACACAGGTGCACTCATTGGACCACGTACAGAAACATACTGGATAAATTGTCAAAATACTGGGGGGTCTTCAGGAAGAATATCTAAAGTAATTACAGTCTTATCTCCACCAGAAATAATAACACCACCTAGTCCTCCTACTGTTACTATTGTTCTAGATCCTCCAACAATTACACAAGGAGATATTATTCATGTACGTTTTACTTCATCAAATGCATCATCATGTACTAATTCATGGGACACGATGACTTCCACAGTTGGTGATACTGTTGTATCACCACAAACCAATACACTCTATTCAGTAACATGCACAGGACTTGGTGGATCTATAACACAATCATCATCAGTAACTGTTAATCCAAAAATAATTTCTCCTCTAGTTACACAAACACCAAAAAAACAACCAGAATCAGTTACGACAGAAATTCAACCTACTCAACAAGCACCAACTCCAAATATAGTAGTACCAGAACCAACAAGGACAACAGTGGAAACACCTGTACCAACTCCTACTTCTACAGAAAAAATAGAACCTAATACTCAAACAGAATATCGTCGAACAATCATACAACCAACACAACCACAATCTGATGCCTTACCAATTGCTAAACCATCAGAACCTCAAACAACATCTGTTCCAACTTCACCTACGAAACAAACAGACGTGCAGCAAGTACAAGATATTCCTGCACCATACACTATAAAACCAAACCAACAAAGTAATATTCAAATAACACAAGATGGTATGCCTGCTATCTCATTTACTGCAGATGCTACCCATATTTCTTATGATGATTCAGTTACATTACAATGGTCTACACGAAATGCTACCGGATGTCGAAGTATAGGTCCATCATGGCCATCAGTTTATAAAGCAGTACAAGGAAAATATTATATAGGTAATCTAACTGAAACTAAAACGTTTATTCTTACATGCAAAAACGAAACATTTGCTGCAACAACATCTCTTACTATTACTGTTGATCCAAAACCTGCAAGCACATTAAATATCACACGACCAAGTAGTATGCCGACAATAGTACCATTCCAAACATCTTCCCAAGTACAACAAACCTCACAAACAAAAACTGCTCCTACAACAACATCTGAAACACCAAATCAAACAAATACTACTTCTGCTACTTCAAATACATCTCCTACCGTAAAACAACCAGAATCTAAACCAGTCGTATTATCTCCGTATGTAAACTTTTTCTATACAATAATTAATGGAAATGTCATTCTCAAGTGGGACACAAGAAATGTTACTTCATGTTATTCCTCTGGCGCTTGGTCTGGATACCAAGCATTACAAGGAACTAAAAACATAGGCTCTTCCGTAACAGGGAAGACCTATACACTTACCTGTAAAGGATCATACCCACTCAGTCGTTCTGTTACTATAAAAACAAAAGGACTATAAATAAAATAAGGGGAAAGAATAAATATCTTAAATTTACCAAAATACAATAAATATGCTATAATGTCTAGTATATGAAAACTAGTGTTTATCTTTACGGTAAAAACCCTTTACAAGAAGCAATTCTCGCACATAAACGAGGATCACCTCTTACTATTGAAAAACTATTTCTTACCAAAGAAATATCTCAAGACCCAAGTATTGTGAGTTACCTTCAAACATATAAACTTGAAACTGAAATAGTAACATCCTCAGAAATAGAAAGTATGGTTGGTAGAAATGCTATACACCAAGGAATATGTGCACTACTTAAGGAGCATCTACTTTATACACCACTTGAGCAAGTACTTGCAAAAATAAAGATCTCATCTACAAATAATCTTTTCGTACTTCTTGATGAACTAGAAGACCCACATAATGTCGGTGCAATCATTCGTAGTGCTTCTGCATTTGGTGCACAAGCAATATTGTTACCTGAACATGACCAAGTACAATTAAATGGCACTGTTATAAAATCTGCTTCTGGTATGAACTTTACTATTCCTATAGTACGAATTGGAAATATCAATACAACGCTTCGAAAATTAAAAGATGAGGGGTTTTGGATTTATGGTTTAACAGGAAATGGTGATACAAAACTTAATGAAACAACCTTTGATAGTAATACAATTCTCGTAGTAGGTAGTGAAGGATCGGGTATCCGTGAAAAAACACTTGAACTTTGTGATTTTAAAGTATCTATTAGCACAAGTGAACTTTGTGAATCATTAAATGCATCGAACGCAACTGCAGTCACTCTGTACGAATGGAGAAAACAAAACTAATACTATGAAATCAATTCCACACGAAACAAAAGTATGGGATGTTGTTGTTATTGGTGGAGGAGCATCTGGCATGATGGCTGCTGGTCGCGCAGGGGAATTACACAAAGATGTACTTCTCCTTGAGAAAAATGATACTCTGGGTAAAAAATTACTCATCACAGGTGGTGGTAGGTGTAATGTGACAAATAATAAAAAAGATAACCGTATTTTACTTGCAAAATATAAAGGGAATGATCAGTTTTTATATTCTGCATTTACACAATGGAATGTAAAAAATACATTAGACTTTTTTCATGTACGAGGAATGGATACAAAAGAAGAAAATGAAGGAAGAGTATTTCCATTATCTAATTCTGCACAATCAGTTTTTGATGTTCTTGTAACATATTTACAACAAGGAAACGTGACTATACAAACAGGTACACTAGTATCTGGAATATCAATCAATAAAAAAACAGGGGATTTTGACATAAAAACAAAATTACACGGCACTATACATACAAAGAAATGTATTATCGCAACTGGTGGAACATCTCGCCCAGAAACTGGATCTACAGGAGATGGTTTTAAATGGCTTTCTAAATTAGGTCACACAATTACAACACCAGAAGCATCACTTGTTCCAATCGCACTTACTGATACTTGGACGAAAAAAGTAAGTGGACTAACATTACCTGATATCAAATTGACAACGTATCAAAATAATCAAAAACAAGAATCTCACAAGGGGAAAATTTTATTCACACACGTAGGTATTAGTGGTCCAACAGTTCTTGCAATGAGTAAAGAGGTTGGTGAATTATTAAAATATGGGACAGTAAGTATTATACTTGATCTATTTCCACATCTTGATATTCCAGCACTCAAGCAACAACTACAAAGAATACTTGTTGAACAAAGTAATAAAAAATTAAAAAATGCACTTAGTATATTAATTCCTGCATCACTTGTATCACCATTACTGGAACAAGCACATATTGAAAGAGAAACTTTCTGTCATAGTGTAAGTAGCGAAGATAGAATAAAACTCACAGACTTTTTAAAAACTATTCCACTTCATGTAAAAAATCTATTGAGTGAAGATAAGGCTATTATTTCATCTGGTGGTGTAAATCTTAAAGAAATTAACTTCAAAACTATGGAATCACGTCTTGTACCTAATCTGTATGTTACTGGAGATGTACTTAATATAGATAGACCGTCTGGCGGTTATAGTTTGCAATTATGTTGGACAACAGGATTTGTGGCAGGAAGCAATTGCTAGGTATAGTGACTTTTTTATCAAAGATTACTTTAAATCTATATACTTTTTTCCTGGGTATCTGAAGAAAAATACTGGTATCAGTATAAGTGTAAGAACCATAGCAAATGCTAATCCAAACATAATAGCAAATGCAAGTGGCCCCCATAGCGCAGAAACTCGAGCCAATGGAATCATACCTACAACAGTTGTGATAGTTGTTAAGAAGATTGGACGCAGACGAATAGCAGAAGCGTCCAGTATTACATCTCGTAGATTTTTTGCTTCATTACCATCCTCTTTCTTTTTCTTTTCTATATCTAATCTATGTAATATAGAATCTAGTAAAATAATTGCATGATTAATTATCACACCAGAAAGTGCAATAAGCCCTAACATTGATGAAAATGATAATGCTTGACCTGTTAACGTAAGACCTCCTAATACTCCAATAAGTGAAAGTGGGATAGTGAACAGGAGATAGAATGCATATCTGAATGAATTAAATTCAAGTACAAGTATTGCAAGCATTCCCGCCATTCCAGCAAGTAATGCAAGTCCCATTTCAGTGAACGTTTTGTTTATCTCTTCATTATCTCCACCATATTTAATGACAACTGATTCTGGAAGATGTAACTCATCTTCATGCTTCTTAAATTCATTTGTAATTTTAAGAGCATTTCCATCAGTAGTTAATTTACTACTTACTGTCGCAATTCTCTTTTGATCTTCATGATTTATAACTGCACGAGATTCAGAAATTTTTGTCGTGATGACTGAACCCAATAAAATTGTCCCACTCGGAGTTACAACAGGAATTCCTTTTATACTATCCAGTGTTGTTTTAATTGTGTCTTCTGGATTTATGAAACCAGCATTCAAATCTGCTTTTACAACTATATCAATATCTGTGCCATTTTTTTTAATGGTAGTTGCTGTTACCCCAGAAACTGCAGTGCGCAGTAAAGAAGCAACAGAAGAAGCAGATAAACCAACTTGAGTTGCTTTGATACGATCAATTCCTATTTCAAATTGTGTCCCATCATCTTTTAATGAAGTCGTAACATCTTGAGTCCCAGAAATAGAGGAGAGAATTATCTCTGCTTTATTTACAGCATCTCCTAACTCTTCTAGATTATCTCCAGAAAAATTTATAACAACAGGATCACCACTAGGTGGTCCATTATTCCCTTGATCGACTTTTACATCTGCTGATATAACAGGGGAGAGTTCATTACGAATTTTTCCAACTATTTCAGTTGAAGTTAATTTACGATTCTTTGGTAGAATAACGGTAATATTTGCCAATTTAGACCCAGATCCACCGCCTGAACCAGACAAAGCAGAAGATGCTCCAACAGTCGTTACAAATGATTCAACGTAAGGCGAGTTGTATAAGATTTCTTCTACTTCACGCACGGATAGATCTGTTTTTGTTAATGGAGTTCCTTGTGGACGTTCAATAGAAATAAATACATAATCTTGATCATCTTGTGGAAAAAATGAAACATTGAGTAATCCTGTTATTGGGAGTGAGATTGCAATAACAAATCCTATTCCAAGTGTCCAAAAAAATCTCTTTTGAGATTTTGCACTATTTAAAATACCTCCCAAAAATCCTTTGTACCATTCTTGAATCTTATGTGACCATTCTTCTTGCATATCCTCAAACTTATTCTTATGTTCTTTTGTTAAAAGAATTGCAAGTAATGGAACAAACCCTAGAGCAACCACAATAGATGCCATCAAAACAAAAATAATCGTAAATGGAATTGAAGAAATAAATTTACCAACAATTCCAGAAAGGAAAAAGAGTGGGGCAAACACAGCCACAGTTGTCATAGTTCCAGCAATTAATGGCCAAGCATACTCTTTTATAGATGCAATGGCTGCACTTTCTGCACTTCCATATATTTTTATACGCGTGTGTATGGCTTCAGCTACCACAATACCAGAATCCACCAGAATTCCAATAGCAAGAATAAGCGAAAACAATGACATGAAGTTAATCGTATTCCCAGATAGATACAGTCCTGTGAAGGCTATCACAAAAGAAAGTGGAATAGACAATCCTGCAACAAGAGACTCACGCCATCCAATAGTTAGAAAAAGCATGAGCATCACAAGAGCCACAGTTTCTAGACCTGTTTCTGTTAAGTTAGTTAAATCTTTTTTTACTAACTCTCCAGTATCGAGCGAAACTACTACTTGCGCACCAGATAATTTAGTAGTCTTTAATTCATCTATCTTGTCCCGAGCCGCCTTAGCAATCTTTGTCACATCTCCACCTGATTTTTTATAAATATTTAAAGTAAGTGCATTTTCTGAAGGTGCACCATTTACTGATATACGTGAAAAAGTAGAAGGTGGAGCAAGTCCATCAGCAATAAATGCAACATCACGCAAATAAACTGGCACTCCACTTGCTGATTGAATTGTAATATCTGGAACTTCTATCGCATCTTCAATTGATCCAGCAAATTTAATTGGATAATCTATATCAGATACTGTTATATTCCCAATCGGAAAAGAAGCATTTGCTCCTTGAATTGCTCCTATCACTTGATTTAAAGAAAGACCATAATTAACTAATTGCTCTTTTCTAACCACTACTTGTATCTGTCTTTCACGAGTTCCTGAAATTTCCACCTTTGAAACTCCATCAACTTTTTTTAATTCTTTTTTCAAATCTTCACCCAAAGCCGTAAGCCCAGCCGGAGACAAGTCTTGAGAAATGGAAAGTATAAGCATCGGTTGATCTGCAAAGTTTATTTTTGTAACTATTGGATCTGTTGCATCAGCCGGTAAATCTCCTTTTACTCGATCAACAGCATCTTTTAAATCCTGAATAGACTTTTCTATATTTGCACTTGCGTTAAATTGAGCAGTAATAACAGAAACTCCTTCACGAGATGAAGAGGTTACCTTATCTATATTTTCAACATTTGCAATTTCACCTTCTAACTTATCTGTTATAAGTTTTTCAGTATCAGAAGCAGAGGCTCCGCGAAGCACCGTAGAGACTATTCCCATAGGAATAATGACCTCAGGTGCTGATTCTTTTGGAATAGAGACGAGAGAATAAGTACCCATTAAAATGAGTATAGTCATGAGCAAATAAGTAAATGCTCGTTTCTTTAGAAAAAATGTCCAGAGTGAGTACATAAAGATAGTTATGATAAATACATACTAATTACTGAGTAATCTTTACGATGGCACCATCTTTTAATCCACGTGCATCAGTTACTATTGATTCAGATCCATTCAATCCAGAAAGAATCTGTATTTCTTCGCCCAAAATTGCACCTTCTGTCACTTTAATAGAAATAAGTGAACTTGTAGAACTTACTGTAAATACATATGCTCCATTTGGTGTAAGTTTCAATGCTGACAGGGGAATCTTTATTGGACCAGATGTCGACGTTATTTTTGTGACTGTTTTACTAACATCCACTCGTACTGATTGACCGTTTATAAGCCTAGAAGATGTATCTGTAATACCAATACGAACTTCTATTTTCTTTGTACGAGGATCAATTGCTGAAGCAATACGAGTCACCAGACCTTTAACATTTGAATCAATTATCACAGGACTATTAACCGTGATACGTTTTGCATCATCTTCAGTAACATAAGCAACTATTTCTAGTGATCCATTATTAGAAACAACTGCAACTTCTGTAAAAGCAGAAACGAAATCTCCGGTTTCAATAGATAGGGAGTTAAGTGTTCCATTTATTGGACTTCTAACTACGGTTTTTTCAAGTCTAGAGATTGCAGCATTATAAGCACCTTGAGCCTGTTTCACTTGAGCATCTGCTGTAGTCACATTTGTATCAATATCACCCGAAGTTTTACCAGCAACGGCTTGTGCTGCCAAACTTGCGTTAAGTGTAGTCTTTGCGCTAACAATTGCAGAAATAGTGCTTGAAATAGTCCCACGAGCAATACTCACATTTGCAATTCCTACCGATATCACACTCGTCGAATAATTATTATCTGGTATTGCTTTTGAATATGCGGTTGCTAAATCATCCAAATAAGTCTTAATTATCTGTGCATCAGTTTGTATAGAATTTAATTCAGAAATCAAATCACTATCTGTAGTTAAGGTACTGTTTTCTAATTGTCTTGCAGTAAGCATTGTTTCTATTTTCTTACGACGAGCCTCTAGAGAAAGAGTGAGATTAGCATCGGGGACAGACATACTGAATTTAACATCTTGATTACGAGGATTTGTATATACTGCATCTGTTTTAACATGAATAATATCATCCATGTTAACAAATGCGCTTGAAATAGTATTGAGTGCATTTGTCTTAGAATCAGAAAGAGAAGAATTTGTTGTTCTACTATTTATACGAGCAATATCACGTGCTACTTTTGCTGCATCGTAAGATCCTTCTGCTTGCAATACTGCAGCCTTTTCACTTGAGTTTTCAAACTCTGCAATCACTTGTCCTGCCTCAACATAATCACCAAGTTTTTTATAAACTCGAGTCAATTTACCAGAAGTTTCAGAACGAATAGTTGCTTCACTTACGGAAGTAACAGTACCAAGAAGAGGAAGAGGTGAGTCGTTATTTGCCAAATCAGAAACCAAAGCAACTTTAACTTGACGAGGAGACTTTGTCACCTCAGCATCTGTTTTTGCTCCACTGAAAGATCGTACACTAACTACACATACTATAACCAAAACAACAGCAATAATTATTTGCTTCCATCTAGACTGTTCTTTGTACCAAATCCATGACTGATTTTTAATATCTTTTGAGTCATTTATAATTTTTTCTAAGTGTTTATTCATATATTTTTTATAAATTATTTTTTACTTCTTGGTAAGAAGGTTGGATAATACTTGATCAAAATTCTTTGTAATACTTTTTCGATCCTTTTCTTTTATAACTGAAAATATTGCTTGTAATTCTTTATCTATAATAGTACGAGCAGAATCAAATGACTTAGTACCTTTGGTGGTCACCTTGATGATATGCTTACGACGATTTTTCTTATCTTCTGTACGAGAAAGTAAACCCATCTTTACTAATGTTGATATATGGCGACTAACTGTTGCTTCTGTTAAATATAATTGTTCTGCTATAGCCGACTGAGAAACAGGTCCAGAATTTGAACAATGAAACCCTACAAGAATCATAAACTGAGAGAAGGATATAGATTTTGACTTAAGAAGGGCATGTTCTAAGTGTTTTTGCACAAGAAAATACATCTGGTGTACAGAATACATGAATCCTTTTGAAAAATCATGTTTGTGATTTATATCTTTAAAATCTACACAGATTGGCTTCATTTGTGCTAGTATACCATGCAAGTGGAACTATTAGCAAACTAAGTATTTAAAGAATACTCCAAGTTAATCTTAAAGTATAAAGACAGGGAAATTATTTCTATATTACTTGATGCTGGGGAAGGGTGGTAACTACACTTCAATGTAAAGAAGATATGAGCATTACTATTTTACTTGCAATTTCTCCTTATTTTGTAAGGGGATTGATTATAGGGTAATGTCGCACAATATATCTTTTACGACGTATTAGGATAGGATAAGACCAGTTTAAAGACCACAAACAAATTCAGTCTAAATAATCTAATTTAAAATACTTAAGAAAAGATTTGCTACGAAACTAACAAGATGACTGAGAATCCCTGCTATTGCATAGATAATGTAAAGCACTAATTGGAGGAGACTATTGATTACTGTATTCATATTCTAATACTACCACAATACTAGGGGGCTCTTCTCCCCTTTTATTCTAGATAAATAAAAAGAAAGACAGGTAATTATTTAATCTTTGTAAAAACAATCCATGCACCGACAACAATACCGGTAAGTAAGATTGCAAAAATAACAAGCGCAAATGCTGGGACAGTAAATGATATCATAATAGTATAAGTATACCTCTTATTTGATTACAAGTAACTAAGCGGATTAAGGTACCCATCACGTGGTGCAAGTGGCATAATCATATATGTACCACAAACTTTACTCTTATATTCTGTCGGACCTGATATATGTACTGCATCTGAGGCATATACCGTAAAATGAAGGTGTGGCCCAGTACTGTATCCCGTGTTTCCTGATAATCCAATTTTTTGACCAGACACTACCTGTTGACCTGCAACCACTTGTATTACTGATAAATGTGCATAGAGTGTAGTTAGACCATTCATATGACGAATAAGTATCCACTTGCCGTATGACACACCACTACACGCAGTATCAGTATTCCCAGTTCCAATGACAGTTCCTGCGCCTGCAGATAAAATTGATGACCCGACCTTTACTCCAAAATCTATCCCATTATGTCCTGATCCGTTATACACTTGAGGATTTTTACTTGCAAACGGAGTATTTCCAAAATACTGGGTAATTAAAATATTTTCAACAGGGTATTGAAGAACTCCCTTTCCATATTTTGGAAGTTTACTAGCATCTACTATAACCTTTAATCGTGATTCAACATCAAGCATTTCGACTTCTAACTCCCCTTTCTTCCTCTTTCTATCTGCTAATAGTTGTTGGTACTCACTTTCTTTATTCTTTGTCTGAACAAGAAGTGTATTTTTTTCTTTACTAGTTTGTTCAACAAGAATTTTTTGGTCAGTAAGTGTTGCATTAAGTGATTCTAATTTTTGCTTGTTTGTTTCATATGTTTTCTTTTGATCACTCAATGTTTGTTTAATATCTGATAATTCTTGTACTTTTTCATTAACAGCATGAGAAATATCTGTTCCACGTTTAATAGTATCTATCGTATCTGATAAATGAGAGCCATCACTAAGAGCAGCAACAAAAGGAGGAACAATTTGTTCAGAATGAACAAGTGCTCGCAACATTTCTGCAAGGGCTTCTTTATTTTTACTAAGTGTTGTTTGTGTAACTACTATTTTCCCTTGTGTATCAACAATGTTCTTCTGTGCTTCAGTTATACGCAGACGTGTACGATCTATTTCTTTTGCAAGAAGTAAACGACGTGCTTCAAGATTAGCAAGTGCTTGTTTCAATGTCTTTGCTTCCCCTTGAGTCTTTCCTATTTTGTCATTATATTCTTTAATTTCTCTATCAAGGGCTTCTATTTTTGCAGACAGAGAATCTAAACTTGACTGCAACTCATCTGCTGTCTCTCCAGATACATGGAGTGGCATTATAACAAGGAAGAAAATAAAAAATAAAGTACAAAAATATCGAGACATATATTAAAAACTATGGATCTATTTTTTTACATACACGTGTAATGCGATTATATACTTCATCTTTTCCTAAAATATAACAAATAGTGAACGGATCGACTGATTTTTCTTGGCCAGATAACGCATAGCGAAGTGGCCATAATACATTTCCTTTTCCATGTTCTTCTGCATATGGCATAATAGCCTGTTTAATAGATTCAATACTTGAAAAATCTGTTGTAGGTAACAATCGTTGAACTTCTTCTAAATACATTTTGGAAGTTTGTGGAAGATCATCTTTCCAAACTACTTGTTCTATATCAATATCTGGAGGATCAATAAAAAATCTAAAATCAGATTGCTCGATATTTACAAGTTCACCATATATAGAAATACGATCAATAATATGAGGAAGTAATTTTTTCAACAATACATCTCCGTATGCTTTCATATATGGCCGTACAGACTCTAATTGTGCCTCTTCAGACTGTTTCTTTATATGTTCTTTATTTATCCAACGTAACTTCTCTTCATGAAGTTCAGCACCACTTTTATGAATACGTGCTATATCAAAATTTTTAATAAATTCTTCTGGTGTAAAAATCTCTTGCTCACCGCCTGCATTCCAACCCAAAAGTGCGAGAAAGTTTATGATTGCATCAGATAAAAAACCATCACGACGATAATCCAAGATATCTTTTGCTCCATCACGTTTTCCTAATTTCTTTGTCCCCTCTTCACCTAAGATTGGTGGAAGTGTTACAAATACTGGTGGTGTAATTTCAAGAGCATCATATAAAGAAAGATATTTTGGAGTAGATGCAATAAACTCATCTGCGCGCATAATATGTGTTACCCCCATTTCTAGATCATCAATGATATGTGCAAAATTATACGTTGGATAGCCATCACTTTTTATAAGAATAAAATCATCAAGTGCTTCTACTCCAGCGGATAACTCTCCACGTACTGCATCTGTCCATGTATATTCTTTTAGAACAGGTACTTTAAAACGAAGTGGCTTCTTACCGTCCCATTCATCAAACTCCTCTGGTCTATAATCACGATAAAGAAATGCCTTTTTTACTTCTTTGGCATGATTGCGAAATTTCTCTATTTCTTCTTCAGAAAATGGATCAGGGTATGCAAATCCTTTTTCAAGCAAAATACGTGCATATTTTTCATATCTATCAAGGCGTTGTGATTGAAGATATGGTGCATGTTCTCCACCAATATCTGGTCCTTCATCCCACGTAATACCTAACCATCGTAATGACTCTATAATATGTTCTAGAGAACCTTCTACTTCTCTTACTTTATCAGTATCTTCTATACGAAGAATAAAAGTTCCTTTATGTTTCTTTGCCCATGCCCATGCATAAAGTGCAGTTCGTACCCCACCTACATGCATAAATCCTGTGGGACTTGGAGCAAACCGTGTAACAATTTTTTTCGTAGATTCTGACATGAATTATGAATGACTAAGTCCTATACGAATAAGTTCACGCGCAATAATAGATGCTGCATTACGAGATGTTTCAAACTGTTTTCCACTCTGTGACATTTTTTCATATGTTACTTTGTCTTCTAAGATACGAGATATTTCCGTAAGCAAAATAGCATTCCCTATATTATTTTCTTCAAGAACCATAGCAACACCATGACTTGCCATTGTATACGCATTAGTTTTTTGATCTCGACTTACTTTTTCACCAATAGGAATAACTAGCATAGGTAATTGCCATAATGCCATTTCAAACATAGCAGATCCAGCACGAGTAATAACCATATCTACTTTTGAATAAAATATTCCTGGGTCAATAAATCCATCCATAAAATATCTATCTTTATACTGATGACTTTTCAAGATAGATTCTGTTACCTGCTTCATTTGAGTAAGATTATTTACCCCAACTTGATGAACAATATCATACTTGTTTAAAAGTTCTGGAAGCACACGTAGTATTGCTTCATTTATTGTCACACTACCCTGTGAACCGCCAAGTATTAAAATAACTGGACGTTCTTTACCTCCATAAATACGTTCGTACTCAGGTGGAGGTAATATTAAATCTCTAATTGGTTGTCCTGTTAACGCAATTTTTTCTTGTGGATAAAATCGACTTGCTTCTGCATAAGAAAGAGCAACACGTAATGCAAATTTCCCTGCCCATATAGTGGTACGTCCTGCCACAGTATCTGATTCATGAATAATAACAGGAATAGAGAGTAATCGTGCAGCAAAGAGATTTGGGAAACTGGCATATCCACCTTTCGCAAAGATAACATCAGGGTAAAGTGAGTACATTTTAAATACTGCAATAACACATCCAACAATAGTTTTTAAAAATCCTGTAATAGTTTCTAATGATGGATACAAATGTAATTTTCCTGCAGGAATCTGTACAAACTTTATTTGTGATTCAAAAAGCATTTTTTCATCATATGGTTGATCAGAAAAAAAATAAATATCTGGTTGCACTATTTTTTGTACAAATACTTCTTTGCGAATACGTTCAACTACCGCAATAAGCGGATAAAAATGTCCTCCTCCTGCGCCTGTAATTACTATTTTCATACAAAATTATATGTTGATTTTGAAATATTAAGCAGTACCCCTAATTCGAAAAGTGCCGTCATAAGTGCAGTACCACCATGAGAAATAAGAGGAAGTGGTACACCAGTTAACGGTGTAATACCAAGCATTGAACTTATATTTAATGTTGCTTGTGAAAGAATAATCATTGTGATTCCAATAGCAAGAAGTCGCCCAAATTGGTCAGGAGAAAACTTAGCAATAAGATATCCCCTCATTGCTACTATAGCATATAGTGTAATGATAAAAAGAACTCCTAAGAAACCAAGTTCCTCTCCTAAGACTGCAAATATCGAATCCCCTATTGGTTCCGGTAAATAGTTAAACTTCTGAACACTTTGCCCTAAACCTCGTCCTGTAATACCTCCACTACCAAGGGCAATAAGTGATTGATTAAGTTGCCATGAAGAACCACGTGGATCATGTGCACTATCTAGAAATGTCTTGACCCGCTCAAGCATGTAAGGACGAATAGCAATGATTGTTACAAATCCTAGTAACCCAAGCAAAATAAGTGCGTAAATCTGTTTCTTTCTAGCACCACCCACAAAATAGGTGACAAATGATGCTGTCATAATGACAAGGTACGTACCAAAATCAGGCTGCGCAAGTAATAATACAGTAATTACTCCTGCACCAAGTGCGTACGGCAAAAACCCATAACGCCAATCTTTAAAATTATTTCTATGTCTTGCACACCATACAGCAACCACAAGTACAAAAGTAAACTTAAGCATTTCACTTGGCTGAAGAGAAAGTGACCCAATATCTATCCAACGATGTGCACCTCCATGATAACGAGAAAGTCCTGGAACAAAGACAAGTGATGTAATACCCACTGCTAATCCAAAAAATATATATGCATATTTCTTATACCACATATATGGAATCATAATACCGATACATAGTGCGCATGCTCCACCTAATAATGCATAAACAAGTTGTGTTTCTATAACTGCATAAAACTTTGCTTCATTTACAGAAAGCACACCAAGTGCAGCAGAACCAAAAATTATAAGTCCTCCAATTAACAATAGAATTGTCGTAATAAGAAGTGTTTTATCAACGCGATCAAACATATAGGGTTAACTAATAAGCACAATAATAACCCCAAGAAGTGCACACATATACGACACTATCCAATAACGCATAGTAACTTTATGGGCAGGCCATCCTTTTGCTTGAAAATGATGATGCAGTGGTGCAACTAGAAATAGTTTCCGTTTAAAAACTTTTTTCCATACAAGTTGTAAGATAACTGAAAGTGTCGTTACAACAAGCGGTAAAGCAATAATAGGTAAATACATAACTGCATTTGTAAGAAAAGCAATCACGGAAAGTGAAAGTGACAAAGCAAGCATCCCTGTTTCCGTTAAGTAAAAAAGTGCTGGAGGAATATTAAACCACAAGAATGCCATAATACCGCCCAATATAACAAAACATAATGCTGCTATATCTACCTGTCCATGTGCATAGGCTATCATGCCATAGGCAGTAAATACAGCAGACATAACACCACCTGATAATCCATCTATTCCATCAATAACCCCTGTCGAAAATGTTGCAAGAGTTACAACAACAAAAAAGAGTATAAAAAGTAATCCTCCTAAATAGAGATTGCCATAAAAAGGCATATATACGTAGTCAACGCCTAGTTTTGCATAAAACCACCATCCTGCAAATAATCCTAAAGATGCAACGGCAAGTATTCGTATTGGAAACGAAAGTCCACCACCGATATAAGAATTAAACTTACTTCCAAAGGCTTCAACAACTAAAAGATCATCGAGCATTCCAACAATTGCCCCTACAAACATTGCCATAAGTGGTAACCATGTTTGATTACGAGAAATAAAAACTAGTTTTTCAGTAAATGTAGTTGGATACACTTTTGAAAGTCCCCAGAATAAAAGAGCAGTAATAAACACTGATGTCCAAACTACAATACCCCCCATACGTGGCACATGAACTTTTTCATCATTATGAAGCATTGCAGAAATAGTTGCTTCTTTACCATCTATTGTTTTGGTGACATTTTTCTTTTTCCAAAGTTCATGCCGTACTAAAAAACGCCCAATCGATGGCGCAAGTACGATACCAATCATGAAAGAAACAATAGCCGGAAGTAGTACTTTAAACGGATCTAGTGCAAACATATACTAAGTATATCATACGAAAATCCCAAAAAGTCCTTGTGTATAAACCCTACTTTTGCTTTATTGGTTCTATACTTTTTTGTAATGCTTTATAAAGAGTAACTATATCAGAAAAACGCCCATCACGAGTTGACCCAAGAACTACAATAACTACAGGGTGTCCTACAGTTGTATCTACAACAACTGCCAAGTTACCACCTGCACTATCAGTAAATCCCGTTTTTGAGGCTTCTGTGCCCAATAGTTCTTCTATTTCTTGATTTGTATTTGGGATACCAATTATTTTTCCTGTACTTGCAGTAACCGTCACACGATTATGTGTTGTTGCATCAAGAATTTCTGGATATTTCTTTCGTGCAATTGCAAAAAGTTTTGCAACATCAAGTGCAGACCCCTCGCCTCCTAATACAGGACCATCGTCTAATCCTGCAGGATGATTAAAATAAAGTGTTGTTAAACCTAATAATGTTGCGTCATTATTCATATCTTTTACAAATGCCTTACGCCCCCCTAGTCCATCTGCAATCGCGAGGGCTCCATCATTAGAAGAAAAAACAAGTGTGTACTTCAGAAGTTCCCCTAACTTCCACACCTGATTCTTCTTAAGACCTAGATCATATGCTCCGTCAATACTTTCTTTATGTATGGTAACACTTGTTTTTGTATCATGATGAGTAAGTGCAGTTATCATAGTCATTATTTTTGTAATACTTGCAAGAGGAAGTGTGTCATTCTCATGTTTTCCAGAAATAATTTTTTTATCAACAATATCATATACAACATAGGCTTTTGCATTCACAGTAACAGATGAAAATGCTTGCGAAGCATAGAGTGATGAATCTTTTTGTGTCGTCTCTTGTGGAATAATAAATCCAAATCGTGACGTTTTTACAGGATATGCAATTGTAGAAAGACATAATAATGTCACAATAGCAGTGACATAAATAAATGATAACTCTATGTAATCATGACGTGCGCGATTGATCATACCTACAAAGTCCGTGATGTTAATTTTTCTACAAGTGAGGTGTGAATTGATTCATAATCAGGTAATTCTTCTATTTTTGTAATACCTAGATGCTTCATAGCATCCCCCGTTAAGGTGCACACTTCACCATTTCGAGTAATAAGACCTCGAACAGTAAGTGTACGGATAGACTGTGCTGATTGCACACCACGAATATACGAAATATTTTCTCGTGTTGCTTCACCCAAATATGCAACTAATGTAAGAACTTGTAATGTTGATGGTGTTAAATCTCCTTGCAATTCTTCTGTCCAAAATGCTTCCACCAATGATGCTTGTGATGGATCTGTCACGATAGATAATTCATTATTGGTATGGAGAAGCGCTAAACCAACTGCATGAAGTGCATCTTCAAGTGAAGAAATATTATTTTTTACATCATCTATACCTACCCCAAGTATCTTTGCAAGTGTTGGTATAGAAATGGCTTCTCCTGAAAGGAATAAAATAGTAATAATTTTCTGAAGCATACTTGTTGTAAGTGTATCATAAGAAAATATCTACTGATTTCCATTTGATATTACTTGATTTGTAATATGAATATCTCCTCCATCAACACTTTGCTCTGCATTAATTGTACCCAAACGTAATAATTCAAGAAGTGCAATAAAATGTACAATGAGTAACTTTTTCTGCTCTTCTATTCCTTGTGCACCATTGGCTAATGTACTTAATGTCACCTCCTTTAAGGTACGTACTCGTTCTAATAATTTTTCGATAACATTTTCTATACGAAGTGCCTGTTCAACAGCAACTTTTACAAGTTGTTTTGGTGTTACGAATGACTGAAGGGTTAACATAGCAATCGATTGAAGCATGGCACTTGTTACTCGAGGATCTGGTACAAAGACAGATCCACCTTTATATGAAATACGTTCACGGTTATATAATTGATTTTTATTATACATGCCATCAATTCTCGCACAACAACCAACCAAGAGTGCATACAATTCCAACTTATGTTCTAAATCATGAACCTGTTTTTCCTCTTCTTCTGTATATACAACACCAGGAAGCAATGACTTTGCTTTGATGAGCATAAGCGTAGAGGCAACCACAATAAACTGAGAAATATCTACCAGATTTTTTTGATCAAGTGTTTTTATATATGCAATATATTCATCTGCAACTGATACAAGAGAAATCTCTGTAATCGACAATTTCTTTTGGTCTATAAGTTCAAGTAATTTTGTATATGGCCCTTCAAATCTATCTAGTTTTACAGTAAATTCCATACACTACAGTCTACAGTTTACAGTCAACAGTTGCTAGTGAATTAATGTATATCTTTCTAAACTATTAACTATTTAAGGATATCCCAAATAAGAGGATCATTTCCTCCGTCTATTTTAAATACAGATACTCCACCTAATTTATAAAGTTTTGCTAGTCTAATTTTATCGGCTATAGCAACAGAATCTGAATACCATACGAGATACTGTCTATAACTACCAAGTGGTTGATTATCAACACCAGTGCTTGTTGCATACGTAAAACTTGCTTCTCCTGCACTATTACGCGTAGGTATCATTTGTAAAGATTTTACCAATGCATCTGCATAATTAAAATTCATTGATCCGATACGAATATACTTTGTGGTAGTTGTTCCAATAGCAGGGATAATTTGATATTTATTCCCATATGTTGCAACTCCTAATATTAATTTCTTCGCAGGAATATCACGAAGTGCAAGCGTAGCAATCTTTTCTACCCAATCAATATCTGCAACGGGTCTGTAGAGACCAACATCCCGTCTTTCAAACATAAGTTGTGCATCATCATCTGCTTGATCATATGCCATGAGACGTATTTGATCGCATGCACTACCTATTATTTTATAATCATTTGAATATTCAACTCGAGATAAAATTGCTTTTGATGTTGTTGCATATTTACTTTCAGGAGGAGTTCGTGCTTCTACTGTACAAATAAGTTTCTTTTTATCTTTATGAAGAGCCACTGATAAATCGCGGAGAAAAACAGAAAAATATGGCTTTATTTCTGCTACTTTATTTTCATAATCAATATCTATACCATCAAAATTATATTTTCTAACAAGAGCCACAATATCTTTAATGTGTGCATCACGTTTCTTTTTCTGTGCCAAAAGAAGATATACTGCATTTTTTTCTTTTGCAGTTTGAGGATACGATAAAATACTTGGATATATCTTTATATTCTTCTTTCGCGCTTCTTGTATAAGAAATGGCCATGGTTCTTCTTCTATTTTAAGAGCATTTTTGATTGTTCCATCACTTTGTAGTTCAAAAGCAAAAGGACTAATTTGTGTAATAGAATCAAGGTGAGCAAGTGTTGTACTTGCCCCTTCTGTCTTTCTCCAATATGGAATCCAGATTGCCTTATCAAAGGCAGTTGCAGCATGTACCTCCCCTAATAATCCTCCTACTGCTATTAAAAAATAAAGAGCATAACGTTTCATTGAATTATATTATGTAAACGTTATTTTTAATTCTCGTAGTGTTTTCTCTGGTGCAGGAGATGGTGCATTCATTAGTAAATCCTTTCCTTCACCTGTTTTTGGAAATGCAATTACTTCACGGATATTAGGTTCGTTGAGTAAAACCATAAGTAAACGATCAAGTCCCCATGCAATACCACCGTGAGGCGGTGTACCTGATGAAAGTGCAAGTATCATATGCTTGAAATTCTTTTCTATTTTTTCATCACTATATCCCATAATTTCAAATACACGACGGAGTAGAAGTGCATTATGATTTCGAATAGAACCACCACCTATTTCATATCCATTACATGCAATATCATATTGAGATGTCATAATTTCTCCAATATTTTTCTTATCTAACAAATCATTCATGTGAGAATTCTGTGGCGCAGAGAAAGGATTATGTGTGAATGTCCATTCACCTGTACCATCTACATTATCTGCACCTGTCTTTTCAAACATTGGAAAATCTACCACCCAACAAAATGCAAGGAGATTATCATCTTCTTTATCTTCACGGATATCTGGTTTATCAGTTCCATATTTTTCCATTGCTTCTTTGTATGTAAGTACAGGAAATGGAACTGTTTGAATTCTTTTTTCTGGAAAAAGTTCAGTGACAAGTTTAATAAGAAGATCTTCATTTATTTTCATTACATCTTCTTTGGTAACAAAACTCATTTCCATATCAAGTTGTGTGAACTCTGGTTGTCTATCACCACGAGTATCTTCATCACGCATACATTTTGCAATTTGGAAATATCGTTCGAATCCTCCCGCCATTAATAACTGTTTATATTGTTGTGGAGATTGTGGTAGTGCATAAAAACTCTTTGGCCATAAACGTGACGGTACTAAATAACTGCGTGATCCTTCTGGTGTTGGGTTTGTAAGTAGTGGTGTTTCTACTTCTATAAAATTTTCTGCATCAAAATAATCACGAATATATTTCACCACCTTGTGGCGGGTACGGATATTATGTTGTATACGAGTACGACGTTGATCAAGGTATTTAAACTCAAGACGAACTTCTTCACCTACTTCATATCCATCAGTTGCAATATCAAATGCAGGCGTCATTGCTTCATTTAATACTTCAATTGCCAAAACTTCAAGTTCTACATCTCCATTTATTACCCCCTCCTTAACATTTTTTTCTGGTCTCTTATTCACCTGTGCAGTAACGGCCAAAACCCACTCAGGACGGACTTTTTGGGCTTCTAGGAGGGCTACATCATGGTTTGGAAGAACTACTGCTTGTACCTTTCCTGTAGCATCTCTTAGGTCTAAGAAGACCATCTTCCCTTGGTCACGACGAACATCTACCCAACCTTTTACAAGTACTTCTTTTCCAATAGAAGATGATATGTCTTTAATTAAAGTTCTTTCCATAGTTTTATTCTACCTTAATATACTTATTACTCCAATCCAACTTGAGTACGAACTTTCTTCATAGTCTGTTCTGCACGAGATCTTGCTTGTGCGCCTCCATCTTTTAAAATAGTTAAGAGAGTTTCTGGGTTTTTCATAAGTTCATCATATTTTTCTTTCTTCTCTTCTCGCCATTTCATAATAGTTGCAAGTAATTCTTCTTTCGCATCTTTGTAACTATATCCCCCATCTTCAAATTTTGCACGAAGAGAGACATCTTCACTCTCATTCAAAAATAGTTTATGAATTTTATAAATATTATTTTCATCAGGATTTTTCTTTTCTGAAGGTGTGGCACTATCTGTGACAATACTCATCACACGTTTTTTCAAATCTTCATCAGAGCAAAAAAGTTCAATGTGATTGTTATAACTCTTACTCATTTTCTGACCATCAATTCCTGGAATTATTGCAACTCCTTCTACAATTAATTCTTTGGGTTCTTTAAATTGTTCAACTCCAAATGCGCGATTATAATACCCTGCAATATCTCGTGTGTATTCTATATGTTGCTTCTGATCTGCTCCAACTGGTACAACATCTGCATCATACATCAAAATATCTGACGCCATAAGTACTGGATAATCAAAGAGTCCGACATTTACATCTTTATTTTTTGCTTCACTATCTTTAAACGCATGTGCACGCATAAGGTATGGCATCGTAATACAATTATTAAATATCCACGTAAGTTCTGTTACTTCGGGAACAGAGGACTGCTTAAATAGTTTTGTACTACTCATATCTAATCCACAAGCAATATATGAAGCCGCAGCCTCTAAGGTCTGAGTATGTAACTCTTCTTTATTTTTAACACTAGTGAGGGCATGATAATCTGCCAAGAAAATAAAACTCTCATAATCACCACTATTAGCAAGTTCTATATTTTGTTTCATTGCCCCAAAATAATTTCCAAAGTGAAGTCTTCCTGTTGGCTTTATTCCTGAGACGAGAATTTTCTTTGACATAATGTGTACTATTGTATCATTTTCTGCTCTTTTATAATAAATCGTGCTATATATGAACCTACTATCATCCCAAGTAAGGACATCGTAAACCCAATCAACACAGGTGGAATCTCTGTTCCGAAATGTTCTGCTAATTGCCACGCACTAATACCTCCTATTATAGATACAAGCGCCCCGAAACTATTTACTCGTTTTGAATATAAACCAAATGCAAGTGGAATAAATCCAGCAACTAATGTCACACTATAAGCACTACTAACCAAATCATAAATGTGCGCATCTGGATTATATGCAAGAATAATTCCTCCAATACCTACAAAGATAACACTGATTTGAATAATTACCATGCGGAGTTTATCTCCCATGTTCTTAAAAAAAGGTTTGACAATATTTTCTGAAACAAGTGTTGCAGGAGCAAGCAACGCACCAGATGCTGTCGATAAGATAGCAGAGATAAGTGCACCAAAAAATAAAATCTGAAGAAGTAAACTTGTATGTTCAGAAATTAATGTTGGAATAAGTAGTTGTGAGTCTGATGCAAGAAGTTGTGGATATATATGTGCTGCAATACTTGCAATAGCAATTGGGACCATAACGATAACAAAGTACATACCTCCACCAATAATTGATGCCCACATACTCTCTTTTTCATTTCTCGCACTCATGGCACGTTGATAAATATCTTGTTGTGGAATACTTCCAAAACCAATAGTCATAAGTGCTGTGATAAATCCAGCCCATGCAAGTAATGAATGCTCAGTTGGTAATACATTAAAATACCCATCTGGTACTATGGTAAAAAATCCTTCAACGCCTCCAACAAGTGGGAGTACTGCTACTAAGACCGCAACTAAACCAACAATAATAATAATTGTCTGTATCGTGTCATGAAGCGCAACAGATACCATACCTCCAAGGACTGTATACAAAGCCACAACAACTGCAGAAATAATCATCCATACTTGTATCGATAATACTGGTAACACACTATGGAGAAGTACACCAAGTGCGAGAAATTGTGCAGCAACCCAACCAAAATAACTTACTACAATAACTAGTGAGAGAAATGTAGCAATAAGTGTGTTATAACGATGTTTGAAATAATCCCCAATAGTAAGAAAACTTAAACGATACAACTTACGATTAAAAAATATTCCAGCAATAATAAGGCAAAGTCCTGCACCAAATGGATCATCAATAACATTACTAAACCCTCCTTCCGCAAACTTGCTCCCTGCACCTAATATTGATTCACTACCAAACCATGTAGCAAACACAGTAGAGAGAGCCATGTAAAATGGAAGAGATCTTCCTGCTAAAACATAATCTTCTGAACTCTTTACTTTACGCGCAGCATAGATACCTATACCAATCATGACAACCGTATAGATGAGTATAGATATCGGAAGCAACATGGGTGTTTTTATAATCCTTCTTCTTTCAAGCCTTCAATAAATGACATTGCTTTCTTTGAAAGTTTTTTCGGCATTGCAATTGATAGTTTTATAAGTACATCTCCTCGCTTTCCTTTTTCATGAATATGAGGGACTCCTCTTCCTCGTACACGCAGTATTTCTCCATGTGTTGCACCAACAGGAATATCTACATCAAGAGTTCCATCTAATCCTTCAATGGTATGTTTAACTCCTAGGAGTGCGTCTGTTAGTTTTATTTCATGCGTAGTTATAAGGTCATGTCCTTCACGTTTCCACATTTTATGAGATTGTACATTTATTTTTACATACAAATCTCCTGTAGCGCCACCTGCAATTGCTTCACCCATCTGTGACATACGCATCATCTCACCGTTTGAGATTCCTGCAGGAACTTTAATATGCACTTCTTCACGAGTATTTACAACACCATTACCTCGACAATCATGACATTTCTCTTCAGGAATCTTCCCTACACCACGGCACACATCACACGTACGTACTGATTGAAAATTACCCATGAATGTTTTCTTTACTTCATGAACTTTTCCTTGTCCATTACATATAGTACATGTTTTCATTTTTGTACCACTCTTTGCTCCAGATCCAGAACATGTCTTACACACACTTACTTTTGAGATGAGAACGTTACGTTCTGTTCCAAAAATACTTTCGTGAAATGTTACGTCAAGTTCAAGAGAAATATCTCGTCCACGTTTTACGCGTGACCCAGAACCAAATGGAGACCCTCCAGAAAACATATCACCAAAAATATCTCCGAGATCACCAAAATCAAATTGCATATTTGCAAAATCAGATGCATCGAATCCTCCAAAACCACCCATACCTCCTGATTGCGGACCCTGACCATTAAATGTCTGACCGTACGTATCATATTCCTTTCGCTTCTTCTCATCAGAAAGTACTTGATAGGCTTCATTTACTTCTTTGAATTTTGCTTCATCGCCACCTTTTTTATCAGGGTGATATTTTGCCGCAAGTTTATAGAATGCTTTTTTAATCTCATCCTTTGAAGCATTTTTATCGACACCAAGCAGATTGTAATAGTCCTTTGTTGCCATATGAGAAGTATTCTAACATACCACTATGCATTTGGTGTAGTTTCATCTTTTGATGTATCAGTGTTTGGATTTGTGTTTGTATTTTCTGTATTCTGTCCATTGTTATCTGTCGACTGTTTCATTGCTTCCCCGATTTTCATCATCACATTTGAAAGCATATCTGTTTTGGTTTTTATATCATTAATATCATCACCATTTCGAGATGTTTTTACTGCTTCAATTGCCTCTGTTATTTCTTTCTTTACATCATCACCTATTTTTCCTTCTGCATCTTTAAGTGCCTTCTCTCCAGTATGGATCATTGCGTCTGCAATATTTTTACTTTCTACCAACTCCATTTTCTTTTTATCTTCATCAGCATGAGTTTCTGCGTCCGCCTGCATTTTTTTAATATCTTCATCAGAAAGTCCAGAAGATGCTTCGATACGAATAGACTGTTCTTTACCTGATGTCTTATCTTTTGCTTTCACATTTAAGATTCCATTTGCATCCACATCAAACGTAACTTCTACTTGTGGTATACCACGTGGTGCAGGTGGAATACCATCGAGAATAAATCTACCGAGAGATTTATTATCAGTTGCAAGCGGTCGTTCACCTTGCGTAATATGAATCTCAACAGATGTTTGATTATCAGCAGCCGTAGAAAATGTTTGAGACTTTGATGTTGGAATTGTTGTATTTTTTTCTACAAGTTTTGTTGCTACGCCACCCATCGTTTCAATACCAAGTGATAGTGGAATAACATCAAGAAGTAATACATCCTTTACATCACCTTGAAGAACACCTGCCTGTACTGCAGCCCCGAGCGCCACTACTTCGTCTGGATTAATTGATCGATTTGGTTCTTTACCAAAGAGTGCTTTTACTGCTTCTACAATCATAGGCATTCTCGTCTGACCACCAACCATAATAATTTCGTGAATCTCTTCTTTTTTAAATGGAGAATTATCAAGGGCACGTTTTGTAATCTCTAAAGAACGATCGATAAATTCTTTTGCAATTTCTTCTAACTGTGCACGTGTTACTTTCATGAGCAAATGCTTTGGTCCATCTGCGCCTGAGGTAATAAATGGGATATTAATTTCTGTTTCTAATTGAGTAGACAATTCATGCTTTGCTTTTTCTGCTGCTTCGTCAAGTCGTTGAAGAGCAAGAGTGTCTTTTGTAACATCGATACCTTGATCTTTCTTAAACTCCTTTGCAATATATTCCACAAACTTCTGATCAATATCACGACCTCCTAAGTGTGAGTCACCGTCAACTGACTTTACTTCGACCACTCCATCACCAACTTCGAGAATAGAAATATCAAATGTCCCTCCTCCAAAGTCATACACAGCAATCTTTTCATTTTTAATACTATTAAATCCATATGCAAGAGCAGCCGCCGTTGGTTCTGGAATAATACGCATCACTTCAAGACCGGCAATTTTACCTGCATCCACCGTTGCTTGACGTTGTGTATCATTAAAATATGCAGGTACAGTAATAACGGCTTGTGTAATTTTCTCACCAGTTTTTGCTTCTACATCTGTCTTTATTTTTTGTAAAATCATTGCAGAGATTTCTTCTGGACGAGAATCTTTTCCACCAAGAGTAATAAGAACTCCTCCGTTATCACTTGCTTTTATTTTATATGCAACACGAGGAATATCATTCTGTACTTCTTTGTCAGAAAAAGAGTGACCCATAAAACGTTTTACACCATAAACAGTATTTTCTGGATTAGTTACTGCTTGGCGCTTTGCAATTTGCCCAACTGCACGTTCACCATTTTTATTAATCGACACAATAGAAGGCGTCGTACGATTACCTTCAAGATTTTCTATAATTTTTGGATGCCCTGCTTCTATGATTGCAACTGCAGAGTTTGTTGTCCCTAAGTCAATTCCAATTATTTTTGCCATAAGTATAGTTGATAGTTAATAGTTTGTAGTTTGTAGTTAATTCTTTTCAAAGTGTCCAACATGTACACGGGCTGGTCGTAATATCATATCATTCATCTTGTAACCATTCTGGAGTATACGTATGATTTTATCATTTTGATTCTGATCTTCAACATGTATGTGTTCCATACTTTCATGAAGATGCGGATCAAACTGATCCCCTATCTTTCCAAATTGTACTACTCCTTCACTTTCTAACACAGAACGTAATTGTCCGAAAATATATTCGATACCAATACGCCAATTTTTATCTACCTTCTCCCATGCATCCACATTTCCTTGTGCCATATCATATGCATCTAGTATTGGGAGTAATTTTTCAATGAATTGTTTTGTTGCAAATGCTCTATCGGATCTACGATTACTTTCTACTTCTTTCTTAAAGTTCGCATAATCTGCACGTGTACGTTGACTTAAATCTAGATATTCTTGTTTTTCAGATTCTAATTTCTTAATCTTTTCACGAAGTTTTTTAATAGTCGTACGAGCATCTACCTCACCTCCCTCCTCCGAAAAATCTCCGGCGGATAAATCTTCATTTACTTCTTCAAAAGTAACATCATCCTTTTGGTTATTTATTATTGGTTCTTCGTTATTAGTTGTTTCAATTTCTTCTTTATTGTTCATATATTCTAAGGTTTACAAAATCAGAGAGTTCAATCATTACTGTAGTACTGAGATACCTATTCTACCATTTTTTACGCACATATTCTATATAAATTATTTGAGAAAAAAAGTCAAGATTGTATAAGACAAAGCACCCTAATGGGTGCTTACGATTGCTCGAGACTCATAACACGAGCATAATACTTCTATCTTTTTTGACAAAATAAAGCCAATGGTCCCACAAAACATACACAACCGAGAGAAACCAAATAAAGAGTACCGTAAGATCACCGATATTCAAAAAAGAAAATAGTTCTCCCCGTTCTGAACGAATAAATATAAAGAACGGGATTAAGATTGTAATACTATACAAGCAAAAGGCAATCTTTGGTCTAAAAGAATTGATGCATGCCCAGACAAGGAAATCTGTATAGGTATTTATAACTCTTTGTACTTTATTCATGATATCCTCTGAAAAGAGCAAAGTTTGTTTTATGGAGCATTCGGAAATCTTGTATTGCTTTTTTTATTTCAAGATATAATCCAAATATGCTAACAGGAAGCAGGAGAATCACGTAACTCATCTTTCCTTCATCGATCCCCTGATAAAAAGCAAAGAGAGACAAGAAAAAATAAACCCATAACTCCAGAGATCCACCAAATGAAAAAAGATGGCGTACAACCTGTAACTTCATTCTTGTTACTGTTTTCATGGCACTTTCCTTATTCCTTAATCTCACCACATACTAACATACCTAAAATAAAAAACTGCACTATAATGCAGTTTTTTATTTTTATTAACGCTTACTCCAAGTTGGAGCCTTACGAGCCTTCTTAAGACCGAATTTCTTACGTTCTACTTGTCTAGAATCACGCTTCAAGAATCCAAGTTTCTTTAATGTATTTTTTACTTGTTCATCTCGCTCTACAAGTGTACGAGAAAGTCCATGGCGCACTGCTTCTGCTTGTGCATGTATTCCTCCTCCTACAACACGTACAGTTACAGCAAACTTTTCACCTACTTCACCTTTTGAAATTGCCTCCTGTGCAATCATTTGAAGTTCTCCTGTTGTAAAATAATCTTTTACATCTTTATCATTAATAGTGAACGTTGTTTTTGTGGCAGGTGTAATACGAACACGTGCAATTGCCGTTTTTCTACGTCCTACTGCTTCTATATAACGATTTTTTGTATCTGTTGCCATAATGTATTAATAGTAAAATTATTCCTCAATAATGAGATTCTTTAAACGAATATCTTGAAGTTTATTCTTTGGAAGCATACCGCGTACTGCATGAGTAAGTAATTCTCCATATCCCTTCTTTTCTACAACGTATCGTAGTGGCATCTGCTTAAGACCTCCTGGATAACCAGAATATGACTTGTGAACACTTTCTTTCATCTTATTACCTGTTACTTTGATCTTTGACGCATTTACTACTTTTACCGTAACATCTGCAACACGATTCTTTACAAAATTAACATTATCTTTTGCATTAAGAAGAGCCGCTACTTCTGAAGCGAGACGTCCTAATACTTTATCTGTTGCATCAATAGTGTGTGTCATGGTAGTAATTATACAAATTCAATAACGGCTCTTTCTGAACTATCAGAAACACGTGTTGGTAACTTTAAAATACGAGTATATCCACCAGAGACATCCTTATATTTCACTGCATAATCCTTGAAAAGTTTTGCAGTTTCATCTTCTTGATTCATGATACGAGAAGCAACCAAACGACGACGTGCAACAGAATCCTCTTTGGCGAGTGTAACTAATCGCTCAACAAAAGGACGAATTTCTTTTGCGCGAGCAAGTGTTGTTTCAATACGACCATGACGTACGAGATTGACGAGAAGTCCACGAACAAACGCCTTTCTTTCGTTTTTTTCTCTTCCAAATTTTCTGAATGATTTATGATGCTTCATATCGTTAATGATGGTTCCCTACTATACCATACAAGGTGACCTTTTTGCTACTATTTGAGCGTAAGGCCTAAGTCTCCGAGTGCCTTTTTAATTTCTGTAATTCCTTTTTCTCCTAGGCCATCAGTAGAAAGTAAATCAACTTCACTCTTACGAGCAAGCCCTCCCGCAGTACGAATACCTGCAGAAACAAGTGCATTTTCCGTACGAGTAGAAAGACCTAAGTCTTCTATTTTTACTTTACTTGCATCTGTTACATCAAGTGAATCAGATGAATCGACAATAGGAATTACCTTTTCATCCTTTGGCATTTCAACTACTTTTTCACGGAATCCAACAACTGCTTGTAATTGTGTAATCATTGTATGAATAGCATCTTCAAGAACTTCATGAGGAGTAATCGTTCCATCTGTTTCAATTGAAACACGAAGACGATTATGGTCAGTACGATCACCAACACGCATATTCTCTACTTCATACGAAGCGCGACGAATAGGTGTGAATGATGCATCAAGTGCAATTGTTCCAATATCTGACTTTTCTTTTTGTAAAATCTCACGAGGAATATATCCAAGACCTTTTTCAACGGTAATTTCAATAGCAATATCCACATCTTTTGCAGTTGATTCACAAATGTATTGATCTTTGTTCATGATCTCAAGTTGTGTAGGAAGTGTAATTTCCTTAGCAGTAATAGTCTTTGCACCTTTAATATGAAGTGTAGCCTTTTGAGCATCATCGCCATGTAATTTAAAGCGTGTCTTTTTAAGATTTAAAATAATAGCAATAACATCTTCTTTAATACCATCAATAGCAGAGAACTCATGCTTTACCCCATCAATAGAGAGTGATGTAATTGCAGCCCCTGGTATAGAAGAAAGAATGATACGACGAAGTGAGTTACCAAGTGTGTGGCCATAGCCTGGATAGAGACCATCTATCTCATAGACGCCTGATGTGGCATCTTCTTTAACAATTTTTGGCTTTGAAGGCAAAATAATAGAATGTGAAGACATATGAAAAATTAAGGTCTTGTATTAGTTATTAGTAGTACGTACACCTGCCCCTTATAAGTAAAGTTCCCCTATTCTACCTCAAAATTGCAAAATATGCAAGTTCATGGTAGTGGAGAACTATACTCCCACCTGACCACCACTAACGTGAGTAGTACTCAAGCACTTTTTGGGTATCAAACATCCCTTCAACTTCTCGTGGTACACCTTTTACTTCCGCAGATAATGTATCTGGATTTACTGTAATAATATGACTAGGGCTCATATTCATCAATCGTTCTGCAAGTCCTGTGAAAATCTTTGCAGATTTACTACCCTCACGGATAGCAATAACATCTCCAATTTTAACTTGATGAGAAGCAACAGTTACACGACGACCATTAACAAGAATATGTCCATGAGAGACTAACTGACGAGCAAGTGCACGTGTGTGTGCAAATCCTGCACGATATACCATGTTATCTAATCGTGACTCAAGTTCACGTGCAAGTTTAAGTGCAGGAGTTGTGGAACCTTCTCCTGTATCATGCTTTGCAGTTGCATGTTTTACATATTTAGCAAATTGCTTTTCCATAAGACCATACGTAATACGCATCTTTTGCTTTGCGCGAAGTTGTTCTCCATATTCAGAAACACTTGAACGATGCTTTCGTTCACTGTCTAATTTTCCTGGAGCATATGGGCGCTTTTTAAACGCACACTTTTCACGACCACATAGTGATTCTCCAAGTCGGCGGCAAGTTTTACAGGTTATTCTACTCATAAATGTTATATGTGACGTGGCTTACGTGCCTTTGGTCCATTGTGTGGAACCGGCGTCTTATCAATAATAGAAACGATATCTACTCCAAAGGTAGAGAATCCTCGGATAGCAGACTCACGACCAGATCCTACACCTTTTACAATAACATTAACAGTTTTGATACCGATTTGTTGTGCTTTTTCTCCCATAAGTTCACCGATCTTTGATGCGGCAAATGGTGTACCCTTTTTTGCGCCTTTAAATCCAAGAGATCCAGATGATGACCATGCTAAGATATTTCCTTCTTTATCCGCAAGTGACAAACGAGTATTGTTGTATGAAGATTCCACAAACAAAGTACCTTCAACAATTCTCTTCTTGATTACCTTTGCAAGTGATCGCGCTTTAAGAGCACTATCTACTCCAGAACTATTCTTTTTTACGATTCGTTTCTTTCCCATATTTTTATTGATTATGTCTTTTCTGTCTTACGGCGCCCACTACCCATTGTACGACGTACATTTCCACGTACAGTACGACTATTTGTTTTTGTACGTTGACCACGAGCCGGTAAATGTTTTGTGTGACGTGTACCACGATATGCTTTAATATCTTTTAAACGTTTTATATTTTGTTGATGTTCACGTTTGAGGTCTCCTTCTGTTTTAAAGAGTTCAATTTCACGACGAATGAGATTTTCTTGATCAGGAGTAAGTTCAGTAGTTTTCATACCATCACTTAACCCTAATTTCTTGATAATCATTTTTGCTCGAGGGCGTCCAACACCATATACCGCCGTAAGAGCAATTTCTAGACGTTTATTTTCTGGGAGGGTAATACCTGAGATACGCATATAGTATGTAAATTAAATCTATTGAAGGGTTTAACCTTGTGATTGTTTATGTTTAGGATTCTCACAAATAACACGAAGTACGCCACCACGTTTTATCATTTGACACTTTGAACAAATTGGTTTTACTGATGATCGTACTTTCATGAGAAATATGGGGACTATTGTACTATATCTTCAGAGATTTTGCAACTGATTTATCCAAAATAGCCTTAGAGACGCTTGATTATTCTTCCTTTTCCTCCGTAGGGGTCGATTTGGACACTTACCTTGTCTCCGACTAGAACTTTTATTTTATGTATTCGCATACGACCACCAAGATAGGTAATTATCTCTTTACCACTACCTATGTCTACACGAAAGAGTGTGCTTGGAAGTGCTTCCACAACGCGTCCTTCTACAATTTCAATATCAGATTCTTCCATAGTAAGAGTGTTAGTGTACCAGAGATACACTTCTTTATCAACGCTTTGGCAGCATTTCTGTGATAGTAATTTTTGAAATATCAGATGGAAATGTTGAAAGCCATAATGGTGAAAAACTAATCTCTGCACTTTCGATTGAATCAATACTCTTCATAAGAGGTTTAAACTCTTCCCGTTTTTTCCCAACGACTAATGTTTTTACAACATCAGGGTCTGTATTCCAAATAACCCGAGGTGTACCTTCTACTAAGATATCAAGGTTACTACTTGATGCAATTCTGTCAGCATCCTTTCGTGAAAACGTGAGTGTATCTGTATACGAGAGACGTACTGACTCACCATTATAATCACGTACAGATTCCCCTATCTTCTTTGCAAATTCTGGAGCAGATACAAACATGAGATACCCTGTTGCAGTAACTTCATACGTTGATGTAAGACCTTGCATCACTTGTTGTTCATTATCCCTATAGACAATATCAATAGCACTATAGAGACCAATATAACCATCCTTCTTCATCGTAGAGAGATCTGTTTTTAATTTTTGCGCAGTTTCAAGAGCAAGTTCATCTTTTGCAGCATTTATATCTGCAAGTGAAGCAAGCGTCATATTTCCCGATGCTCCACCTGTGATAGAACCGCTACTTCGTGCAAAAAATGTTGTATATCGCGGAGTACCTTTAAATCCTGGAATTGTAAAATCAGTCGGAGCACTATTGTAATCTGCACCATAACTATCTGCATATACAATAACTTCTACACTTCCTGGAGTATCCCCTTTCTTACCAGGAACAGTGACTGACTGATTAATTCTATAAATTTTCCCATTTGCAGATTCAAAACGAGTATTTTTAATTAATTTCTGAGGTTCAGAATCATAGTTATTGTAAATAACAATTGAACCAGATGCCTTTGCTTGGACTTTTTTCGTTTCAGAAAGCGGAAGTGTTTTATTTTTTGTAAGAGAAGATGTTGCAACAATAAAAGGAACGACAGATGCAGTTGTGGGGTTTAAGCCAAATGAAATAGTTTTATGTAAACCTTCGACATCTTGATGTTTTGGGACAATAGTTACTGTTGCACTATTAAACACATAGGTAAGCAATAAACCTCCTACGATTAAAACACTTACAACTGTAATAAAAGCCCATGTCCCTAGTGAATTATTATTTCTATAACGAGTGCGTGGATCACGATAGACAATATCACCTCGTGGTCTTTCTGCCTCTTCTTCATAATCATCTTGCCTCATTCGTCGTGGATACATTTCCATCTGATCAATATTTCTCCTTTCACGAGACACTTTTATAGGAATATGAACAGGCCTGTCATCATTATCCTCACGCGCGTATGAGCGTGATTCAAATTGTGCAACACGAGATGACAAATCTCGATTAGACTTTGAACGAGTGTATGGTTTGCGAATGTCTTGCATATGGAAGAGAAGCGTTTTCTATACCTTCCAGTGTAACATTTACAGGTACTCCATTTGTGTAAAACTGTGTATAAGAAGTATTTTCAAGTGCTGTTCCAATCCATGTTGCGTAACGTGGTGCAATTAATCGAAAATCAGTTGGTATTCTGTCATGAAGCGAAATAAATTCGAGTGTATATAAAATTCCATCTGCTAATTTTGATCCTGCAATATGATTCATACCTTCTGCCTCAATATGTTTGTAACCAATCGGATGCGTATGAGAAACAATAACATGACCATCAACAATATAGTTGATTAACGTTGCAGTATCTCCAACAGAAATAGAAAGATAGGGATTCATGAGGATAGTATACAGTTAACAGTTAACAGTTAACAGTAGAATACACACAAACAGATGAAGAAATTAAGATAAAACTGCTTTAATACGACGGATGCCTTGTGATACAGATTCTTCTTTTTGAATTTTGAAAGTTCCCAATACTCCAGTACGTTCCACATGTGGTCCACCACAAAACTCCATCGAAAACATATTTTTGTCTCCACGATTCTTCCCTTCTCCTACGTGATAGATACTCACCATATCACCATACTTTGCATCAAATAAACCTATTGCTCCACGAGATCGTGCTTCATCATAGGAAACTTCTTCACGAATAACTGGTAAATCTTGTGCTATAACATCATTAACAATATCTTCTACTTTCTTTTTCTGTTCATCAGTAAGTTTTTCTCCATGAGAAAAATCAAACCGTAATCGTTCAGGCGTGATATTACTTCCCTTTTGTAAAACATGGTCACCCAATACAAGGCGTAATGCTTCATGAAGTAAATGTGTTGCAGTATGATACTTTACTTCCATTTCACCATCTCCACCTAAGCCACCCTTGAATTTACCTGCACTTGCTGTACGAGATTCTTCAGAATGTTTTTTCTTTTCTTCATCAAATGATACTCGATCAACACCAATCCCTCTTTCTTTAGCAAGTTCTTCTGTTAATTCAATTGGGAAACCATACGATTGAAGAAGATTAAATGCATTAACGCCTGAAATATCTGCATCCGCAATCTTTTCAAACTCTTTAATACCATTTTCTAATGTCTTTCGGAATTTCTCTTCTTCTTTTTCTAGTTCGCTTATAATTATTCCTTTTTTACTCTCTAGATTTTTATACTCGTCTTTATAAACATCAATAAATGTTTGAGCAATATCTTTTGTAAAAGAATCATTGATAGCAAGATTACGAGCAAATCGTACAGAACGACGAATAAGACGACGTACGAAATACATCTGGTCTTTATTTCCTGGTACTACATCATCTCCGATCAAAAATGTTGCTGCACGAATGTGATCAAGTATTACTCGCATTGCATACGTTGTTGTTTCATCATGTCCATATTTCTTATCTGAACGATTTTCCAATATCTCTTTTGCTTTATCAAACACATCTATATTAAATACATCAGGATCATTACGAAGTGCTGCGACATATCGCTCAAGACCTGATCCATGATCCACATTCATCTGGGGCAATTCTTCAAAACCATTTTGTGTTTTCTTGTATTGCATAAACACATTGTTCCCAATTTCCAAAAATCGTCCGCAGTCACAATTCACATGACAAGGCGCATCTTTGTATATTGATGTTTCATGCATTTTCTTAGTACCATCTCCATCAAAATCATAAAACATTTCAGAGTCTGGTCCACCTGGTTCACCTTCTGGCATATTCGCAGGCACTCCGGCACGACTCCACCAATTTTTCTTTTCAGAATAATAAAATATATGTTCATCATCTTTTATTCCATCAACTTCTGGGTTTTCTCCCACTTTTACATCAAGCCCTTTTCCTTTAAAAAGTTTTTGCCACAATTCTGCAGACAATGTATCACGTGGAATACTTAATTCATCATTTCCTTTAAAACAAGTTACATAAAAATTCTTTGGCTCAAGTTTTAGTTCATCTATCAAAAATTCCCACATCCACTGTATCTGATCTTCTTTGAAATAATCCCCGAAAGACCAATTTCCTAACATTTCAAAAAATGTGGTGTGACGATTATCACCCACCTCCTCTATATCTTGTGAACGAAATGATTTTTGAGAATCTGCGATTCTCGTACCAAGTGGATGAGGTTGTCCAAGTAAATATGGCACCATCGGTTGCATACCACTTCCGGTAAAGAGTGTTGTCGGATCATTCTCAGGAATAAGTGAAGCAGATGGAACAATAGCATGTTCCTTTTCTTTCATAAAAGAAAGAAACTTACTGCGAACTTCGCTTGTAGTGTATGACATAGTCCTTTGATTATAACGTAGAAATATAGAAAATGAAAAAGGCGCCGCATTGCAACGCCTTTTTAAACTCGGCCGTTCCTACTACTTGAATGAAACGGCCTGACATCCCCTGATCATCGGTTGACGATCGGTTTTGCCTTTGATGACTCGCCGTGAGCCATCTCTCCCGCCGTTTATACCGACACTCACCGGAACTTTTCCGGCAACTGCTTTGTCGATATCTTCGGCCGTCCATGCGAGCATGGGCACAACTTTTTTCTTGTTTCCCTGATTGTCCATTGCTAATCTCCTTGCTTTTAGTGAATTGGGTACTACAGTGTTCTACTATATACTATACACTAATATATAGAAAAGTCAATAGACGTATTATTTTACAAAATGAGTAATTTTATCAAGTGGAACTGCAACGAGTATAGTTCCAATAGTAATCAGTAAAAGTCCGATCCCTGATTCTAAAGTAATTTTTTCTGTAAGAAATAGAAAAGCAAGAATTGCAGTAAATACAATTGAGAGTTTATCAATCACCGTAACCGTAATAGCAGACCCTCCTGCAAGTGCATGATAGAAAAATATCCATGATAATGCACCGCCTATTCCAGATAGGATGACATACACCCATTGTTTATTGCTTAGTGATGAAAGTGCCGTCACTGAAACTTTTCCTAATGAGAGTGCAGCAATACTTACAATAATAGCCATGGTGATACCTCTGATTGCAGTAAGAAGATTTGCATCCACTCCTTTTAATCCCATCTTTGCAAAAATAGTGCCAAGTGATGCCATAACTGCACCGAGTAATGCGTAAATAATATACATATTATAAAAGTGTAGCATTCACACTATAAATACGTTAGGATGATACTAACAGGGTTCATTCAAGAGGTATACCAATGAAAAAGACACCTAGCAGTATCACAGTAGAACTAGAAAAGGCAATTGATGTTACCAAGAAGAATATACAGCATACGTTTTCATTTGCGAGCAAGTGTGGAAAATCACGTTGTCAATATTGTAAAAGATTAAAATCAATTCAAGGAGTATTTACAAAAACAAAAATATTACTTGAAGGTATCATCTCTTCACTCTATGAGGATAGTACACCGAAAAAGACATTCGAAAAACATCCAAGAAAAGAATACGGAAACTACAATGGTTGGATTTCACCTGATGGTGAATACATAGACGTGTGGAACCTTGGTGGGCATGACAGATACTTTGAACTCTTTCCTAAAAAGAAATCTCTCAAGTTCGAATATATAAAAGTACATGCATCAGGCCATCGTTCTGAAATTATTTTCTACGATGATAAAAAAACTCCAACTGAAAATCAGATGGGTATGCTACGTGAAATCTTTGCGGATGCGATGATTAATGATTTCAAAATAACTTTTTCATTTGCATATGATCCAAATCACCCAGATCCATTAGATTTACCTTTTTAAACCGCCATATGGCGGTTTACGTTTTTTAAATCTTAAACTCTATTTTACTAACTAATACAAAAAACCGGTGGCTCCCCAATGGGGCGCCAACCGGTTTTGAAGTCTTTCAACCAACTAACAACAGACTAAGTGCGAACTTCTTTCAAGTTCCAAAAACTGGAAACTTGTGGTACAAAGTCCTTTAGATTGACCTGATAGACAAGACCTCCAACATGATCGTAGACTTGACGGGTCAACGAAATACCTGGATAAGGATATCTCGTCACTTTCAAATAATATTCCCTTACCCATCGCTCTGCACTACTACCATAATGCTTATTACCAACGTGGAGAATCTTGACCCATTTCATCTTCCATCGGTAACCACCATAATCTCTTTCCTCATGTATGTCGATGTTAAACCTTGTCGTCACACAGATGCGGAAGATGGTTTTGTTTCCGTCACAACAACGAATAATGAACTCTACTTCTCGTTCGGAGTATTCACCATATGCATCAGTCAGATTGACCATATCGTAAACTTTGACTTGATCATACGTGCCATCTAGCATCCGGGCGACATACGAAAGAGAGAAACCTTCTTCATGTTGCTTGATTCTCGGTTCCTCATCCTCATCTAGATCTTTATAGTCTTTATACCTGTTGACTGCATCGTTCCGAAACAACTGGAACACGTCCATCGCGGCCTGCGTGCTTTCGCACAAATTCATTTTTAAAAAGGGCATTTCGATCTCCAAAAGGAAAGTTCTGATTAGATCTACTTGTCGCAGCCAAAAGGCATATTGACAGTTATATTATAGCATATATTTATTAAAAAGTCAAGTAATAGAAACCTTATACACAAAGACTCTTTTCAAGGAAGAGCATCTTAACAACGAAGACAAAGTAATCTTAAATCTTAAACTCTATAACGTCGCCATCTTTGACAATGTATTCCTTTCCTTCCGTTCGTAATACTCCTTGTGCTTTTGCTTCAGCGAAACTTCCTACGCGGAGTAAATCTTCGTATGCAACAATTTCTGCACGAATAAACTTATCTTTAAAATCTGTATGAATGACAGATGCGGCCATTGGTGCAGTACTTCCTTTCTTAATAGTCCACGCACGTGTTTCCATTTCTCCCGTTGTCAGATACGTTTGTAATCCAAGTAAATCGTATCCTGCTTTAATCAGACTATCTACTCCACTATCGTGTGCACCTAATTCATTTCGCATTTCATCACGCTCCACACCAACGAATTCTTTCAATTCATCTTCTATTTTTGCATCTACTACTACGTAGTGAAACTTATGTTCATTAAAATATGCAATAAGTTTTTTAAACCTATCATCACCTGCCTCGCCTGCAGGCAAGTTCATCTCATCTAGATTTTTGCCTCCTGATTGCTTATTCAATACATACAAAATAGGTTTCATTGTAATTAAATGTAAATCACGTATCAATCTTAATTCTTCTTCATTAAACAAAAGTAAGTTTGCTAGTTTTCCTTCATTAAGGGCTATTTTAAGTTGATCGAGCAATCCTTGTAACTTTATTGCATCTTTATCTCCACGTTTTACATCTCGCCCAATAGTTTGACTACGTTTATCAACTGTTTGCATATCTGCCAGAATGAGTTCCATGTTGATGATATCAATATCACGCAGTGGATCTATTGTCCCTTCCACGTGAATCAAATCACTATTTTCATATATACGTACAACTTCTGCTATCGCATCTGTCTCACGAATATGTGAAAGAAATTGATTTCCCAACCCTTCGCCTTCACTTGCACCTTTTACAAGACCTGCAATATCAACGAACTCGATGACTGCAGGAATAATCTTTTTCGAGTTACTTAACGTTGCAAGTTTTTCCAATCGATCATCTGGCACAGGAACAATACCTACCGATGGATCAATAGTACAAAATGGATAATTATCCGCAGGAACAGACTTCTTTGTAAGCGCATTAAAGAGTGTTGATTTACCAACATTTGGAAGACCGACAATTCCGATACTTAGCGACATAATCGCTCTATTCTAACACAGAAAATAATTAATTCTTGAATAGTTCCTGTAACTCTTTCTGATACTTCTTCATCACATCCAAACTTGCATACATCTCCGGCTTTCCTTGTTTCTTTAATGCATCTATTTCTTTTGCTATCTTACTGAATAAATCTGGATTCTTTTCTACTGCATGAGTAAGTGCCTCCTGTTGATCTTTGGGAAGATTTTTTGTGTTGTATTTTACTGCTTGTTTTAAGAAAAATCCTTTGATTGACATAGTATTATTTTGCGGCACTCTTAATAACCTTATCAAACTCCTCTACAGACTGAGGATTACTAATCATCTTTCCATTCACAAAAAATGTAGGAGTACCCATGACTCCTAACTTTGCCCCTTCTTGATATTCTGCCATTATCTTTGCCTCAACAGATGCACTATTTAAATCTGCTTCGAATTTCTTTGTATCTAATTTAAGAATTGTTGCATAGGCGATAAAAGCATCGCGTGCATTTAATGCTCCAGACCATTCAGGCTGTTTATCATAGAGAATGTCATGCATCTCCCAAAACTTTCCTTGAAGACCTGCTGCTTCAGATGCTTTTGCTGCAAGGAGTGCATTTTGGTGAATCTGTGTTAATGGAAAATGTCGAAATACAACTTTTAAGATTCCTGCATTATCTGCCGTAACTTTTCTTACAAGTGGTTCATAGGCACCACATGCAGGACATTGGAAATCTCCAAACTCTACGAGTGTCACTGTGCCTGCTTGTGCACCGCGTACATGGTCAGTATCTGAAACAATGACTTCAGGTGTTACTACTTTTCCTGTATTAATTGCATAGAAATAGTACGCAAAAAGAAGAACTATAATACCTACGATGACAGCAACAAATTTCCCTTCTGGTCTAGCGAGAAAATCAGATAGTTTTTTCATATTTCTCAAGTATAACACAGGTAAATTATGATAAAACTTTCCCCTCTATACACATAAATAATGGTATTTCTTTTCGTGCTTTATTTTCTGCTTTTTCACGTCCACCATCTTTACTTAGTCTATGACTAATCCACTCTTCGAGATGTGTAATGCCAAAATTATATTTCGCAAGTGTCTTTACATATACTTGCAATGGTCGATGAAATGAAATTGTAAACTTCTTATCTATTTTACTTCCTGGAGTCATATCTATTTTCACATGGGAATCCGACATATATTCGTCTACTCTACGGTACTGAACTTTTTCTTTATCATCGTAGTCCCATCGTGTTTGTCGTGGATTACGAAAACTAGGATGATTAAGTACAAAGATAAATCTCCCATTTTTTGATAAAACTCTTTTTACTTCTTGTATAGTTTTTTGTAAGTATTCTATATTTTGAAGTGCAAGAATACAGACCACAATATCAAACGTTCCATCTTTTACCATATACATATCATCTGATGATGCGACATGATATGTCACTTTATGCGTTCCTTTTTCTGTAAGTGATGTGTTTTTCTTTTCTGCAAGAGAAATTAGTTCACGACTCACATCAACACCAGTAACGAGAGCACCTTGTTCACGTAACATTTGTGAAAATATTCCCTGCCCACATGCAAGATCAAGAATCTTCTTTCTTCTAACATCACCTACAATACGTATAAGGTTTGGAAAAATAACACGTGCATGATACGTATCATCATTTTTTTCTAGATGTGCATCATACCATTCTGCTACATTCCCCCATGAGGTTTCAGAAGTAGTTCTTCGTGGAGATTTGTGTGAAGATTTTGAATATTCTTTTTTCATAATATAAAGAGTAACTTTTACGTAAAAATAATTATACCATTTTCTTCGTACCTTCCTTGCAAATGTAAGGTATATATACTAAAATCCGCACAGGATTCTTTACTCTAAAGGATAACGCATATGGCTTACTTTGCTAGAAGAATTGGCTATGGGGCCAACGACGGGGACAATGGTTCATCATTTCTTGCTCTTATAGAACTTGCGAAAAAGAAAGGAGGAACTGCGATTGCTTTTTTCTTGTATCGATATGTCGTATATTTTGATTCCAAAGACAGAGAAATCACAATGATCCCCTTAGAAGGTCCGAAAAATCAGGAGGAGGCAAAAGCCTATTTACCTTGGGCCAAGAATAGTAAATTTCCAGGATGGAAAGAAAGTTATTGGCAAAAAACCACAGGATGGCTTTATGCCGTGGGAGTAGGCGGCGGTTATGGACTATTTAATGAAGGGACATGGGTTCGTGTGGGAATGCCGTCTCCATGGAAAAATCGTCGAAAGAAAAAACCTCTGGAAGTTGGCAACAATTCTCATTTACTTCGAATTAGCATATCTCTTCTTGCTTCCTTAAAAAAACAAAGAGATGACATTGAATTGCAAATCGGAGACTTAGAAGTACAAGAAGATGAAGATGGTGTGATCAGTGCTCATTATTTTTCGGAACCAAATATCTTGGGAGGCTATTGGTATATTGAAGTCGAGAACGAAAAACTCTTCTTTAAACTCAAGGAACAATTTGAAATGTTGCAGCAGGAGGTAGAGGAATTGGAAATGAAAGTTCTCAACCTAACCGATGAACTTCGCTTCAAATTTGCCAAAGAAAAAAATGTTCCCTACTGGAGACGCGATCCAGAACTCGGACATCTCGTGCGACCAGTTGACATGGTTAACTAACAACGATTCTTTGCAGCACTATAATCAGTGCTGCTTTTTTATTTTTGTAAAACAATATAGCAAAATATAATGTATAGGAATTACCTATGTATTATCTATCTGGTGGGATTTCGTAATAAGAAATAAGGAACTTAACTAATTTGAAAAATGGATCTGTTAATGTAGCAGACGCATATTCTGCACCTTTTGGATATGTGTGAAATAAGAAAATAATATATTTTGGTTCATATGCAGGGAAATATCCAAAAAATGAGTGGAGATATCTATCATCATAATAGCCACCACCTGGCTTTACCATTTGTGCAGTTCCTGTCTTTGCAGCAATACTATAATGATTCATCTTATAAGCACCATCTTTGAGTGCGGTATCAACAACCGTCACGAGCATACGCGATATTCTTTCACTAGTATCTTTACTAATAATCTGTTCACCATCATCTTCTGCAATTTTCTTTGTCTCACCATTTTGATACACAATACTATCAACAACATGTGGCGTCACAAGATATCCTCCATTACCAAGTGCTGCAAGTGCTCTCACTGTTTGAATAGGAGTAACTGCTATACCCTGACCAAATCCTGCAGTCGCACTATCTACAAAAACATTACTATCCAGATTTTTTGTAAGACCACTTGCTTCAGATGGTAAATCAATTCCTGTTTCAGATCCTAGACCAAACTTTTTGAAATATTCTTGAAACCTTTTTGCACCAAGTTGCTCAACAAGAAATACAATACCAACATTAAGTGATTTACTTAAAATAGTTTGCATTGAAGTATTTGGTCCACGTGCTTTTCCATCAAAATTACGAACTTTATACCCATTTAAATCTCGAAAACCAGTATCTGTATAGGTGGTTGTTGCTTCATTGATGACCTTAGCATCAATAGCAGATGCCATAGTAATTGGTTTTATAATACTTCCCATTTCATAGACACCAGAAACATTCTGGTTTAAAAAAACACTAGGGTCTTTTACATTAGAATACACATTTGGGTCAAAGGAAGGTAATCCATCCATAGCAATAATTGCTCCTGTTGTTGGATCCATAATGATTCCTCCTATGATGTCAGAGTTCCATGTAGCACGAGTTTCAAGAAGTGCATTATGAAGGGCGCGTTCTGCTTCTGCATCAATAGTAAGAATGATATTTCCTTCTTGTTTATCTTTGTTTGAAATAACTGTTTTTTCTATATCCGTAAAAAGTTCTGCGAAAAAATTAACCGTCTGGTCACTACTCGTACGTGAAAGTACGTCATCATAATATCGCTCTAGACCATACTGACCTTTTACCCGAGAACCATCATTACCAACAAATCCTATAACCTTACTTCCTATTGTCTCTTGTGGATATGCACGTTTATTATCTTTAACAAAACTTACCCCAACAATCTTTTGCGCTTTTATAATTGCTACAGTTTCACTAGAGATGTCTTTTGCAATTTCTTCATAAGGATCATTTTTCTTTGATGCTTTTTCTAAGAAGATGGTTTTGTCCAATGAAATATACTGAGAGATCTTTGTATAAACCATATCAGGATTAGTTAGTTGTGTAGGATCAATAGCAATACGATATGTCGTACGAAGTTGTGCTACAGGAACTGGATCTTTCTTAAACTCTGAAAAAAATACTGTTCCTCTATCAAAACTAATTGGTGTTAATGAAATATATTGTTTATTTGCTAGATCAATATAATAAGAATGTTTAAACCCTTGGATATAGAGTGCTCGTACAAGAATAATTCCGACAAAAATAGACCATACAAAAAAGACAAGATGCGCCCTATTCTTTGAGCGCATCTCTTGGTCTTCTGTTGTAAAACCAGAATCTCTAGTGTGCATAGAGCACAGTATAACTTGCAATTTGATCTTTGCGTACTGCAAATGTCGCGTTATCTATTCGTGTATAATTTTCAGAAGCAAGCACTGAATCTGTAATAGATGCAACTTTATTTGCATAACTCACTTCAAGTGTAGATAATACAGATGTTGCTTCTCGTGTAGCAAGAGTGTTTTGTTTACGTTCAATTACAGAAAAAACAAGAGACAGGAGAATGATACAGTATGCAAGTATAAGAATACTTAATGTTGAAAGAAGTGTGTGTACTGTTTTTTCGTAGAGTGCTGTTTGTGTGTAATGTGTTTTCATACTGTCTTCTTGTTTATAATGACTATAATTTTTCTACTATTCGTAATTGTGCACTGCGTGCACGTGGGTTTTTTTCTAATTCTTCTTCACTTGGAATAATTGCTTTTTTATTAATAATTTTTAACGTTTCTTCCTGCGATCGTAATCCTTGTTTTACAATACGATCTTCAGTACTATGAAATGTAATAATGCATGCACGTCCTCCTTGTGCAAGTACGTGTGGGAGTGAAGTAAGGAGATCTTTAATACTTCCTATTTCATCATTTACCGCCATACGCAATGCTTGGAATGTTTTGGTGGCAAAGTGTGTCTTTCTGTGACGATATGTTACTGGAACAGATGATCCGATAACATCGACTAACTCAGAGGTCGTTTCAATTGGTTTAATCATTCGGCGATTAATAATTGCACGAGCAATACGACGAGCATATGTTTCATCTGCAAATCCGTACAAAATATCTGCAATGGTTGACTCACTCCAAAAGTTAACTATGTCGTACGCGGTCGTTACATCTTCACGTGGGTGTGCATCAAAAGTCATTTGAAGTTTTTCATTTGTTCGAAAAGAAAACCCTCTTCCTGAAACTTCTAACTCTTGTGAAGAAATCCCCAAGTCTGCAAGAACACCATCTACATGAGATATTTTTAATTTTTTAAGAATATCCTGTAAGTGGCGAAAGTTTGCATGAACAAAATGAGTTGTGGGAGCATTCTTTAAGGAACCGATAACTTTTTTTGCATCTGCAAGAGCAGTTTGGTCAAGGTCAATACAAATGAGTGTTCCCTTTTTACCTATTGCCTTAGCAATCTCTATACTATGACCTGCACGATTTGTCGTGCAATCAACATAAATACCACCTTTTGTAAGAGCCAATCCTTCTATTGATTCGTGTAAAAGTACAGGGATATGTTGCATATATTTGGTGTTAGAAGTAAGAGACTTAAAGCACAACAATGCAATGCATATCTTGTTATATAATTCCTAATTCACTTAACTTTCCTGCTAAGACATCTGCTTCTCCACTTATCTTTGTCGTTAAATGTTTCCAAGCATCTTCGTTCCAGATTTCTACACGTGCGTGCATACCTGCTAGAACGATTTTATTTGATAACTTCGCAAATATTTTTAATGTCTCTGGTATAACGATACGTCCTGCTTTATCGACATCAGTTTCGAATGCATTTCCAAGCATGAAGCGATTAAAGTCCCGTGTATCTTTATTACCAAATGGAGAAAGTGCTAATTTTTCTGCTACCCTTTCCCATTCTTTAACTGGAAAAATAAACAATGAATTATCTAGTCCATTGGTGACTACCACTTTCTTTCCCAAATCATTACGCCACTTTGAGGGGAGCGTAAGTCGTTTTTTAGGATCGAGGTCGTGTGTGTAAGTACCAATTAACATAAAACATAATTGATGAAGAAAAACTCCCACTTTCCTCCACTAACAACCATTATATCCCACTTTGTTGTCTTTTAACTAGAAAATACCTGTGGATAGCCTAAAATCAGTTAACAGTCTACAGTTAATAGTTTGCAGTAATACCAAAATACACAACTCTTGGTTGTGTATTCCGTAAACTGTTGACTGTAGAGTATTAGTTATTCTTTCGGTCTTACAAGCGGAAAGAGGTGTACCTCACGAATAGGTTTATCTGCCAAGTATGCAAATAATCGTTCACCAAATCCGAAACCACACACTGGTGGCATACCATGTTCTAGCATTTCTACGAAACTATCATCTGCCATCATAGCCTCTTCATCACCTCCTGCTAACATTTCTTGTTGCTTAGTAAATCGTGCTTTTTGATCTATTGGATCATTTAACTCACTATACCCTTTTCCGATTTCACTACCGGCTAATATTGGTTGGAATATTTGTGCTGTCCCAAGTTTACTTTTACCATCAGTATTTTCCTTTGCAAGAGGAGCAACAAGTACTGGGTGATTAATTAAAAATGCAGGACCAGAAATATTCTTACGACAATACTTCCACAAGGTATCCATTAATCGTTCACGATTCTCTCCTGTATAAGTTACTTTCAATTCTTGCAATTTACTTTTTATATCATCATCTGTTGCTTTTTTAATATCTATGTTTGTTTGACGAAAAATTTCATCTGTATAGTCAATCTTTTTCCATTCAGAAGATAAATCAAAAGTGTGTCCGCGCGTTGTAAATACTGTTGTACCAAATACTTCTGTTGCTATTTTCTTATACAATTCTTCAACAAGTATCATGCCCTGTTCGTAGTCTGCGTATGCCATATAGAACTCACAATTAGTAAACTCTTGTACGTGTTCTGGAGATGATCCTTCATTACGATATACTCGCCCTATTTCAAATGTTCGAGGAAATCCTGCAGCCATAAGACGCTTCTGCCAAAGTTCTCCAACAGAAATACGCATGAACACATCTAGATCAAAATCATTGTGATGTGTTGCAAATGGCCGTGCTTCTGCACCTCCTGTTGTAACTTCAAGTGTTGGAGTATCAACTTCAAGAAATTTCTTTTCTTTTAAAAACTCACGTGTTACGTCCCAAAACTTACTTTTCTTTTCAAAGAGTTCTCGTAACTCTGGGTTAGTCAAAATATCGAGATATCGCTCACGCATACGTAGTTCTTCATCGACAATACCATGATATTTATCAGGAAGCGGGAGTAATGCTTTTGAAAGCATTGAGATAGCATTTATTAAAATACTTTCCTGACCAGATTTTGTAATAAAAAGTGTTCCTGTTACTTCAATAAAATCCCCGATATCTACATAGTGTGTATAAAATGTGTGGGCTATTTCTCCTTCTGGTAATTTTATAACACCTTGTAACTTTGCAGTACCATCATAAAGATCAATAAAGATAAGTGCACCTTGTCCACGAGATGACATGACACGGCCGGCAATAATTACTTGTACTTCATCTTTTTCAAATCCTGAAAAATTACGAACAACATCTGCTATTTCATGAGTACGACGAGAAACACTTGGGTATACATCAACACCCGATGATTGTAATGCCTGTAACTTTTTGAGACGTTCAGAACGTAATTCTTCTAAAGATGCCATAGAAATAGATGTTAGGTTATAGGTTGTAGTTTATAGTAAATACAAATAAATACAAAGCATGACAGTAGGTCATGCTTTGTTCTCTTATCTGTGGTCTACTATCTACTGACTGTCCCTAGGCTATTTCTTTGATTGTATATACAACATCACCTTTTGGTGTTTGTACTGTTGCTTGATCTCCTTTTTTCTTTCCGAGTAATGCCTTTCCAAGTGGAGATTCATTTGAAATTTTCCCTGCCATAGAATCTGCCTCTTCACTTCCAACAAGAGTAAACTGACGCTCCTCTTTATCCCCTTTCTTAGTAACTTTAATTGTTGCTCCAACCTCTACTACTCCTGTATGATGCTTATCCATAATTACCGCATTTTTAAGAATCTGTTCTAAGTGAACAATTCTTTCTTCTATATTTGCTTGGTCTTCACGAGCCTGATGATATTCTGCATTTTCTGATAAATCACCTAGAGATTTTGCATACAAAAGTGCATCGGCTATTTCTTTGCGACGAATGGTTTTGAGAGTGTTAAGTTCTCCTTCAAGTTCTGTTTTCTTATCTAGTGTTAGGTATTCCATTGGTTCATAGAATAGCACAGTTTTACTACAGACGTAATATTGACAATCAAATATAAATATAGTACAATATACAAGTAGGGTGTCCTTTTAATATAATACAAAACAAGGAGAATACTGTGGGGAAACTTTATCTCTTTCTTTTTTCTTTCTGCTTTTCATTCTCTACCTTTGCACAAGTAATTGTGCAGGTAGTGAAATATCAAGTGGAGGACCGTCTCACAAAGAAAATTGTTCGTTGTGAACAAAACAAGATACTTGATAATGTCATCACAACAACTGATTGCTATACCGGAGATCTCCTCGGTATAACTGAAGAACTACTTGATGGAAAGGTAATCAAATCAGTACATGTCAACGGTAATGTTGGCATAGTATCCACTGGTACAGCAGTTGACAATCTTCAGCCAGGGATGGTTACTTCAGGAATGATGGCATTCGGAACTCAACAAGGGAAGATTGGTGAAATTCCTGTAACTGCACGAGCATGGAGAAAAAACAATGAGATAATTCGTGAAATAATTCTTTCGAATGGAAAAATTATTTACCGGAACGGTTACACATCAAATAACAAGATTCCCGACTGGAGCGAAGAGATAGAAAGAGAATCTGCTACCTCACGGAGAATTATTTTTTGGGAGACCGCACGACGGATACAATAAAACCGTTGTGCAACAAGAAGGGCTATGCTATGCATAGCCCTCTTTTATTTCGTATATTCTGTATTATCTCGCATCCATTCAATAGTTTCTTTTGCTGCAAACACGGCACCAAATGGATTATGTCTATCCCCTTTTTCCATAATCACAACGAAAGCATACCTCGGATTTTCATAAGGGAAATATCCGCTAATCCATGAGTTTACTAATTGTTTACTCACTCCTAATTCTGCAGTACCAGATTTTGCAGCAATAGTTACTCCATAAATATCAAGTGCTTTTCCTGTACCTCCGTCACCATGTACAACCAACCGCATTCCTTCACGAATAACCTTTAAATCTTTTTCTTTGAGGCTAAGTAGTGCATTCTTCGTAGTTATCCCCTCGAGAACATGTGGTGTTACCAATTCTCCACCATTTGCAATTACAGCAACCGCACGCACTAGTTCTAGTGGAGTAAGTTGAAATCCATACTGACCAATTGCTGTATGGTATGTATTTCCAACTAACCAATCTTCATTAAAAACTTTTTTCTTCCATGCTTGTGATGGAACAACACCATATTCTTCTCCTGGTAAATCAATTCCTGTTGTTGTCCCAAATCCAAACATGGTTGCATATTTATTTATTCTATCTATTCCTAACCCTGCTTGATCTTGGTATCCACCACCTACTTGATAAAAATATTCATCAGATGATTCTTCGAGTGCTTTTCTCATGTCAGTATATCCATGTGCTTTCCAATCTTTAAAAATAGTGTCTGGACCACCATATTTATTTTTTATTACTAACTGACCAGAACTATAAATATTTTTCTCAGGAGTAATTACCCCTTCCATAAGAGCAGCAATTGCAATAAATGGTTTTACTGTTGACCCTGGAGTAAATAATCCTCCAATAGCACGATTGAGAAATACATGGCGCTTATCAACTAAGTTTTTTCTTACTTGTGCTTTTTCCTCATCAGTATTTGCATTTGTCATAATACTATTGTCGTATTCAGGATAACTGGTAATAGCAAGTATTGCTCCAGTATGAACATCCATAATAACCCCTGCACCTCCTGTGAATGATGCTTTGTGTGCAAGTTCTACAATTCGTTCATACAATTTTGCCTGTACATCTTTATCTATTGTTGTCGTAATATTCTGCCCAGACATTGGTGGAGCAATCACATTTTCTGCTTCAATTTGATGTAATGCATTAATAGCAATAATTCGTTCGCCAGATAATCCTTGAAGAACAGTTTGATACTGTTTTTCTAACCCATCTTTCCCTATATATTCATCTTGCCAAAAAATACCACTATCATCTTTTCTTGGATAACTAACATATCCAAGAAGATGTGAGAATCCTCCTTCTTTAATATATACACGCTTAGGAATATCAATAGAAGATGTTGCAAGCATATTCCACGCAAGCAATTTTCCGTTTCTATCTGATATAGTTCCGCGCAATGCAAAAAGCGGGATCGTCTTAAGATGATTCTTATCTGCTTTTTCCGAATATACTTTTTCGTTTATTATTTGCATACTAAATAATCGGTATGTAAATAATGTAATAAGAAGAAAACATCCAAAGAGTACTATATAAAATATATGCTTTCCTAAGGGACGTTCGAGATGACCCTCCATTTGTTCTATATTTAATTTCGAAAGGTTTTGCGAATCTAGAAAAACATCTTCTGGAAGAATTTCATGAGACATCGCCTGCTTAGCGCGACGTGTAAATGTACGACGAAATAAATTCATATATAAATACTATACCACAGAGTACAAGTGTAAAAATTGGGACTCGTGCTACACCAAAAACAATATCACCGTACAGTGCTAAAAGAATAAGTATAAGAAAAATAAATCGACGACGTATCATAAAACTTATTGATTCATGTAAAATACATTTGAAGTAAGAGGATTATACACCCCACGAACATATACGTACCATGAACTTAGTTGATCATCCCGAGCAATATCAATTATCGTACCGAGTATCATTGTTTGATTGCTCTTTAAATAAATTGTATCTCCGATTTCTATTATAGAATCTCGTGGTACTTCAGCAATATATGATCCCCCACCTGCACCTTGTAAATATAAAGTAAGCGATGAAGATGCAGTTACTCCTTCCACTTTTTGATTAGATGCTGAAAATAGAGTACACAATGATGTACGATTATATACTTCAGTAATACTACACACTGCTTGTCTACCACGTATGTAAACTAATCCATGTTCTACAATACCATCCCTAAAACCTTTTGAAAGAATAATATTCGAATATACGTGAGTTACATCCTGCATAATTGGATACATAACAAGTGTTGATTCTTCATGCACAGTACCACTCTCATGAAGCATAATACTTTCTTTTAAGTGAGCATCTTTATCTGCTAACTGATTCTCTAGTCGCTCTATAGTAAGAGAAAGTGTTTTATTTTTTTCTAAGAGACTATTTCGAGATGAGAAATATGAATAAACTTGAGCAAAAGTATTCGAAAACCATCCCTTAGTTTCTCCATAAGAAACTGTAGCCCCTTCTGTATAAGGATATATGTGTGTGCGGAACACTGGCCAGAAATAAATAATACTTGCACATACTATAAAAAAAATACTGTAGTACCAATACTTTCTTTTATTACGTTTTCTATCGGAAAGATATGTCATCAGTGTTTTGTACTAGTATATCTTTAAAAGTTTCAATATGTTCTAGAATAACTCCTGTTCCACGCGCAACTGCCGTAAGAGGATCATCTGCAATAGTCACAGGAACTTTTAATTGCATTTCAAGTAACTGTGGAAGATTCCGGATCATGGCACCACCACCTGAGAGTACCATTCCTTTATGCATAATATCTGATAATACTTCAGGTGGTGTAGTTTCCAATACTTCACGAATTGCCTCGACTAATTGAGCAACAGACGCATACATTGCTTCACGAATATCTACATCAGTAATAATGGCTTCACGAGGAAGTCCTGTCACAAGATCACGTCCCTTAACACTTAATTCTTCTCCTTCCCTATCTGGCAAAGCAGAACCAATAGTAATTTTTATACGTTCTCCTGTTTTTTCTCCTATTAACATTTTAAACTCATCACGCATATAACTAATAATATCTTCGGTGAGTTTATCGCCTGCTACTTTTATTGATTTTGCACGCACAACACCAGAGAGTGCAATCACTGCAATATCAGTTGTACCACCACCAATATCGACAATCATGCTTCCAACTGGATCGTGTATTGGCATATGAACACCAATCGCGGCTGCCATTGGTTCTTCGACAATATACACTTCACGTGCACCGGCTGACTTTGCTGCATCATACACTGCACGCATTTCTACATTTGTAATACCAACAGGAATACCAATAACAACACGTGGGCGTAATAATTTTTTGTCTGAATCATTTGCTTTATTAATAAAATACGAAAGCATTTCTTCAGTAACTTCATAATCTGAAATAACACCATCAACAAGAGGTCGTACAATACGAATATGTGATGGTGTACGTCCCATCATATCTTTTGCTTCTGTCCCAACTGCAACAACACGAGATGTTTTTGTATTTAAAGCAACAACTGAAGGTTCATTGATAACAATACCTCGCCCACGAAGATAGACAAGACAATTTGCAGTACCTAAATCAATCCCAATATCATTAGAAAATTGTCGATAAAATCGCTCAAACATAGGAGCATTCTAGCATAAAGAATGATACTCGTATCCTTTACAAAATTACCCAATTTATGTAGTGTAAATACGTCTTCTGTTACAGACTTTTATTTCTTAACACTCTTTCGTATACATAGTGAGTAATTGTTCGATAGTCACTATTTCACTTTTTTCAGATTTTCTTTCTTTTATTTCAACACCTCCACTTGCAAGTGATTTATCACTTACAACAACACGCATAGGAATACCTATCAAGTCACTATCAGCAAATTTTGCTCCAGCAGACTCTTCTCTATCATCAAATAAAACTTCTACATGCGCATCAGTTAAATTCTTATATAATTGCTCTGCTTTTTCATACGACTCTCCACTTTTATCTTTTGAAAGAGTTAGTAAGTGTATTGAAAATGGTGCAATTGATTCTGGCCAGATGAGTCCTTTATCATCAGCATATTTTTCAACAATAACTCCCATAAGGCGTGTAGGACCAATTCCATAACACCCCATGTACACATCTTTCTTGTCTCCATTTTCATCAGTATAGGTATAATCAAATGCTTTGCTAAACTTTGTATTAAGAGGAAATATATTTCCTACTTCACATGCTTTCACTTGTTCAAAGGCGGTAAAATCAATCCCCAACTTTTGTGCATTTTCATCAGTAACAACCTCTTTGTTATATGCGATATTATTTTTTCTATCGAGATATATTGTGTCTTCACCTGCTTCACAGAGCGTTTGAAATTCATGTGAGAAATCTTTTGTAAAATCTCCTCCTCCTGCAAGAGTTATAAAAGTATCATCACCAAGACCTATTTCACGAAAGATATCTAAGTAGGATTTTTTTGCAATTTCATAGTACGTCTTTAAGTCATCTTCATCTTTATGGAAACTATATAAATCTTTCATTCGAAACTCCCTCCCACGAAGAAGTCCAGATTTTGCACGTGCTTCATTACGAAACTTTGTTTGAATCTGATAAAAAGAAACAGGTAAATCTTTGTATGAACGTGTGTATTCCTGAGCAATAGGTGTAATCATTTCTTCATGTGTAGAACCTAAAATATACGAAGCAGATGATTTTTCTTCGGATACTTTGTTTGCAGGAAGTGTTTTCATGAGAACATCAACTGTTTCAATACGTCCCGTTGTCTCCCATGTTTCTTTTGGAGATAATGCGGTCATGAGAAGTTCATTTCCTATTTGATCCATGTGACGACGAATACTACTTTCTATTTTTGAAAGAACACGAAGCCCAAGCGGAAGCATAGTATAGACTCCTGCCATCTCCTTATGAATAAATCCTGCACGAGTAAGTAAAATTGCATTCTTGGAAACTTCATCTTTCGGAGCATCCTTTCTGGTTTTGGTAAATAAATGTGATTGTCGCATGAAAAATAGTATACCTTATCCTCTAATGTCATGAATAGTCACAAGAACAAGGAGAAGAATAAGCATAAAAAATCCAACTACGTTTACAAGTGAATAATATTTAAATGGGACTTTACGTTTCGTTATAGTTTCAAAACATACCACAATAATTCTCCCTCCATCTAATGCAGGAAGGGGAAGACTATTGAAGATTGCTAAATTAATAGAAAGGACTGCAACAAGGGTAAGTATAGAAGCAATACCAGTACTACTAGTTTCCCCTACTATTTTTGCTATACCAATTGGACCAGAAAGTGATGATAAAATATTCTCTCCTTTTCCTAAGGATGTAACAAGAGACAACAAACCACTAAGAGTTGTTACCGTCATATCGTACGTTTGTCTACTTCCTATCTTTATTGCTTCGCCAAGTGATGTCTCTATTGTTCCAACACTATCTACTGATATTCCTATCACTTTTTTCTCAGGAACAATACCATACACCGATGCTATTACTGTTTGTGCAATGGTACCATCAGTTCGTCTATAGGTAATTGCAAATGCATCATTTGGATGATTCCCAATAAATGAAACAAGAGACGTTGCTGTTGTTAGATTTGCTTGCATCCCACCTGCGGTTACTTTTATAAGAATACTTCCTGGAACAATGCCGGCTTGATATGCAGGACTTTCACGAACTGCATCTATCACAATTAATTGTGTGTTCTTCACACGAGACCCATAGACTGCATCACTTGTGCTTATATGTACATTTCCATATGAAATACCTATGAAGATAACGAGTGCAAGAAGCATATTCATAACAACACCTGCAACAAGCACAGATAATTGTGCCCACCAAGGTCTATTACCAAATGCACGAGGATGATTCTTTGCCCCACCTTCTAATCCATCTTCTTTACTGCCATTTTCTCCCCAAATAGAAACAAAGCCACCGAGTGGTAGTGAATTAATAGTATAGGTCGTCTCACCATGCTTTTTTGAAAATAACTTTGGTGGAAACCCAAAGGCAAACTCATCTACTCGCATATTTGTCCACTTTGCTACTATAAAATGTCCGAACTCATGCACAATGACCAAAACAAGTAAAATAACTAAAAATAGAAAAATGGAAAATAATGACATAAAGACCAGTATAACAGATAGACACTCGTAGTTATTTACTCTCCCATTACTTCTTTTTGTTTCTTTTCAAAAAGTTCTTCAAGTGTTGTATTTGTAGCATCTACTATTTTTTGACATTCTGCACGTAATCTATGTTGCTCATCTTCACCAAACTCTCCTTCTTTTGCTTTTTTATCAATATCTTTATTGGTATCTTCACGTAGAGAGCGTACTTTAACGCGTGCATCTTCAAGTCTATCTTTTAAGAGTTTTACCAATTTTTCTCGAGTCTCCGTTGTAAGAGACGGAAAATGTACACGAAGTCCCTGATCATCTGTCGAAACTGACAATCCTAAATCTGCTTCGTTGATTGCTTTTTCCATTTGACCAAACACACTTTTATCCCACGGTGCTACTCGAAGTGTTCGAGGATCTTCAATCGTAATACTTGCCGCATGAGCAATTGCGGTACGTGCTCCATACATATCTATATGAACCAAATCAAGAACTTGAGGTGTTGCACGACCTGTTTGAATAGAACGATATTCACTTTTTAACCAATCAATTATTTTTTCTATTGAAAGATGTATCTCGTTAAAATTAAATGCCATATATAAAGTATAGAGATTATATCACTTTACAACAGGAAGCGACAATGCGAGATATTCCAATAGTGCCTTACCTGATGCAGAAGCATCTGACGCATATGATGCCATATACAATGTATCTAACACATATCGTGACTCTATTTTTTTTTCTGAAAGAAGTAAGGCAATCGAAAGTATAAACTGTCGGACTGCTTCTCTGTCTTTTCTACCTTCTTCATCTATACGTGCAAGTAATTCAATAATAAATAGTAACTTCATTCGTAATGAATGTGGTGTTTGTAAAAACTCCTTTACTTTATCTTCATGCTTCATGCTCCGTTCTTCGTTTTGTATTTTCATTTCATGCACCCGTGAAAGTATCGTACCTATAAGATTTTCTTTATTACTTGTAAGTACTATAAATCGCACACCAACTGGTGGTTCTTCAAGTATCTTAAGCATCGCATTTTGTGCAGGAACAGATGCAGTATGAAAAGAAATAAGTCCAATTTTTTCATCATTATATGGTGTATATGCCCACGTAATAATGGTACGTGCAGTTTCTATATCTAAAACAGTTTGATTAAAAAATCTATGTGCAGGTGATACCATTTGTAATTCTTGAAAAAGTACATCTGCTATATCATCACGTTTTTCATGAACGATAAGCACAGCATGATGTGTAGGTATTTCAGAGAGTTTCATAGATAAAGTATAGCAAATCAATACTCATACCTAAGGAGCATCAAAAACAGGTTAATCTTTTTTATTTCTTAGCAAAAATTGAACGTTTATAAGTATCCAAATGTTCTAGCGCAATACCTGTTCCTTTTGCAACACAATAAAATGCATCTTCTGCAAGCACTGCTTTTACACCAGTACGACGTTCGACCAAGTCCGGAAAATGACGAAGCATTGATGAACCACCACTCATAATAATCCCATTATCAATAATATCACTTGCTAATTCTGGTGGAGTTTCTTGAAGGACATCTTTTATTGCTTTAATCATCATACGTAATTCTTTATCAATTGCTTTTACAATTTCATTTGTTCTAATTTCAACAGTACGTGGAAGTCCTGCAATAAAATCACGCCCTTTTACTTTCATAGCCAATTCTTCCTCAACAGGAAGTGCAGACCCGATTTTGATTTTTATTTCTTCTGCAGTTTGATCTCCAATTGCGAGATTATATGTCTTCTTAATGTAATCAATAATTGCTTGATCAACTTTATTTCCTGCACACTTCACTGAAGTAGAACACACAATACCTCCAAGCGAAATCACTGCAACATCTGTTGTACCACCACCAATGTCCACTATCATTCTTCCTTGTGCTTCATGGATAGGAATACCCGCACCAATTGCAGCAAGAATCGGTTCTTTTACAACGTATGCATTTCGGGCACCGGCTTTTAATGCTGCTTCAATAACTGCGCGTCGTTCAGTAGATGTAACTCCTGCAGGTACAGAAATCATAACGTCGGGTTTAAATATATTGAATCCTCCAAGTGCTTTATTAATATAATAACGAAGCATTGCTTCTGTAACACGATAATCTGCAATCACTCCATCACGCATCGGACGATATGCAATAATAGAATCAGGAGTTTTTCCAATCATATCTTTTGCTTCATTTCCTACTGCCATTATTTTGTTATCAATTTCAGATACTGCAACAACAGATGGTTCAACAAGTACGACACCTTTTCCTGGAAGATATACAAGCGTGTTTGCTGTTCCCAAATCAATACCAAGTGACTTTATGAAAAAACCCATAGATGAGTGTATTATACCATACTTATAATTGCCCTGCATGCCAAAAAATCCTTATAAAATAAGCATTTTTCGTACATATCAGTGACTTTCCTTTACTGGTATACTGACATAGTATGAGAGTCTTAACAGTTGCGCCACTTGCTACAGGAATCCCTTACGAAGAACTTTCTTATTTCTCAAAAGATGATGTAGAAGCAGGTGATCTAGTTGAAGTGTTAATAAAACGCAGAATATGCCGTGCACTTGTTATAGATTCTCAAGAAGCACAATCAGAACGCCAATCTCTACGTCATGCATCATTTGGTCTTAAAAAAATTTCAAGAGTTATCACCAAAGAATTTTTACCACATCGTATATGGAATGCATTAACCTACGCATCATCCTATCTTATGATTCCTCTTGGAATAGTACTCTATGATTTACTCTCGGAAAAATCTTTTGATATGCTCGTACCACTTTCTATTCCACATGAAGGAAAAGGGTTTGAAATACTTCTCTTAGAACAAAATTATGAAAATCGTATCACACGATATAAAACAACTATTCGTGAAACATTTTCAAAAAAGAAATCTCTAGTAATTTTCTTTCCCACTATTACTGACCTTGAATATGCACAAGAAAAACTTTCTCGAGGTATTGATGACTACGTCATTACATTACATAGTGGCCTTACCGACAAGCAATATAAAGCATCCTTACATACATTACATAATGAAACTCACCCACTTTTAATTCTTTCTACACCATCACTACTTCCATGGATTCGAAGCGACCTAGGCCTCACCATTATTGAACGAGAGCATAGTCATTATTACTACACACATGGTGATGATGGATATGATATGCGTTTTGTTATAGAACAACTTTCTCACGGTGCAAATATCCCCTGTCTCTTAGGATCACATATGCTCACACTTCGTGCACACATGCTCTACAAACAAAAAGATGCTCATGAAGTTATGCCACTTCAATTTCGAAATGATTCCCCTATTTCAGTAGTTCCTATGACAGATGAAAATATAAGTGCAAGCCCATACTTATCCCGCATTGCACTATCTATACTGCACCAATCATCTCTTTTAAAACAAGGACACTACTTTTTATATGCACATAGAAAAGGTATGTACCCAACAACAATATGCTCTGATTGCGGAACATTATTTACGTGTCCAAAATGCAATCGTCCTTATGTACTTCATAATATTGGTGGTATACGCACGTATGTATGTCACGGATGTGAACATATAGTTCAACTAACTGAAGATATAACACTTTCATGTCGTCATTGTGGAGGATGGCGTATGGCAACCCTTGGTATTGCAACAACAGGTGTAGAAGAAGAACTAAAACGTCTCCTTATTCCCACGTTTATTATTGATGGCGAACATACTAATACTCGTACAAAAGTAAAAAAGGTTTATAAAGATTGGATGGAGGCACCATATGGTGTACTTATCGGAACAGAAATGGCACACAACGTTGTTGAAGTATGTGATGGTATTATTATCCTTTCTCTTGACTCACTCTTTTCTCTTCCTGAGTATCGTACTGATGAAAAAATTTTGAATCTCGTTACAGAAATGGCAGAAAAAGTTCGTAATGATAGTGAACATCATGGAAAATTAATACTACAGACACGATTAAAAAAGATGCCAGTTATAGATCAAGTAACTGCAGCAAGTTTTAAAGATGTATACGATACACTCCTTAAAGAACGAGAACAGTTTTTATTACCCCCTTTTTATACAGTAATAAAAGCATCATTTAATAATCTCCCTGATGCTCTTCGTAGTCGTATGGAACAAGAACTAGAACCATATGTTGTAGAATGGTTTGAACATGGCCGTGGTGTTACACTCCTTTTTATTCATATTAAAGAAAGTGAATGGGCAAATAATCCTTCTGTACGAGAACGCATTAAAAGAATTGTGTATGATGGAAAACCACATATAAATCCACTACATTTTTTTATATAATTACTGGCTACCATTGACTATTTATGGTAAAATAGTGTTATGAAAGTGCCGCATACGATTATTCAAATAGACAAACGTAAAGATAATCCTCTACGTAAACATGCACGACTTATTACAAAAGATGAGTTTAATACTCCATACCTACAAGATGTTATTTTTGCAATGCATGAAGCACTCAGTAAAGAATCAGACGGGGTTGCACTTGCTGCACCACAAATTGGACTTTCTCTTTCTATCTTTGTTGTATCTCCAAATGCATATCCACCAGACACAAAAACAAAACCCCTTGTTTTTATAAATCCGCGTATTGTTAAAAAATCAAAGAAAACTGCAGAATTACAAGAAGGATGTCTCTCAGTCAGATGGATATACGGAACAACAAGACGTGCACTCAATGCAACTGTAGAGGCTTATGATGTATCTGGCAAGAAATTTACCTATGGAGCATCCGGTCTTATTGCTCATATTTTTCAACATGAGATAGATCATTTATCTGGAATACTTTTTACTGACCATGGTTTCAATTTCGAAGAATATACAGAGGAAGAAGTAAGAGAAGCCACAAAGAAGAAAAAATAATTATGAGTACTCCTATTTCTTTTGCATTTTTTGGTACAGGAGCACTTGCTGAAAGTGTTCTTGCATCCCTTGTACGTAACGGATACCCACCAAACCTTATTGTCACAAAACCAGATGCACCATCTGGTCGTCATATGCATATGACATCCCCTCATATAAAAGTATGGGGAGATATGAAAGAAATACCTGTACTACAACCAAATACATTAGATGACGTTTTTATCTCTCACCTACCACCTATCACCTTTGACCTATTCATCGTTGCTAGTTATGGAAAAATAATTCCTGAAACTATTTTATCTATTCCAAAACATGGTGTACTTAATGTTCATCCATCACTCCTACCAGAATATCGTGGACCTTCCCCTATTGAATCAGTACTACTTGATGGAAAGATAACAACTGGTGTAAGTATTATGCAATTAGACAAAGAAATGGATCATGGGCCAATACTTGTACAAAATGCATTTATGATAAATCCTGAAGAAACTTCAGGTACTCTAGAAGTACGCGCGGGTCAACTCGGCGGTGATTTACTTTCACAAATACTTCCTTCATATATAGATGGATCACTCATTCCACAAGAACAGGATCACGAAAAAGCAACTATTTGTAAAAAAATTACAAAAGAAATGGGAGAAATAAAACTAACTAATAGTGCAGATGACCTACGTAGAAAATTCCGTGCACTTACTCCATGGCCCTCAGTTTATTTTTTTATTACACATCATGATAAACAAATACGTGTAAAAGTAACAGGAGTAGATTTAGTAACTCCATTCGAAAACACTGTTACTGCAGAAGAAATAATAACTTCAGTCATACCAGAAGGTAAAAAAGAGATGGATTTTGAAAGTTTTAAACGAGGATATATGGGTAGTTAACAGACAACAGAAATTCAAAAAACAAGGACTTATATTTTAAAAAAACCAAAGTAATTTTATTGTGTTTTATTTGATATCGATTTTTTGTACGATAACATCCTGCACAGGTCTATCTCCACTATCTGTTGAAGTGTTTCCAATAGAGAGTGCAACATCCAACCCTTTTGTGACATGACCAAACACAGTATGTTTACCGATCAACCACGGAGTACCTGCAACTGCAGTTACAATAAAGAATTGACTGCCATTTGTATTTGGTCCAGCATTTGCCATTGCAAGAGTCCCTTGTGCGAATTGATCTCCGGCGTGGAATTCGTCTTTAAATGTATATCCAGGACCTCCTGTTCCCCAACGCATTTTTTGAGCAACATCTTTTGAAAGTGGATCACCACCTTGAATCATAAAGTCACGAATGACACGATGAAAACGAGTTCCATCATAAAATCCTGAAACTGCTAACTTTGCAAAGTTCTGTACAGTATGTGGTGTATCTGTTGCAAATACAATTTCAATAACACCTTTGTTTGTTGTAATGGTTGCACTGGTAATTTTCTCTGGAAGATTCATAGTAGTAGTTGCTTTTGTAGTTATTTTATTTATAGTAGTAGTTGCTTTTGTAGTGGTTGTTTGTGTTTTATTTGTAGTCTCTATGCTCTGTGTACTTGATGCTGCTAGTTGTTCTACTTGTACTTGTGGTAAGTCCATATTTCCTTGTAAAAAATAAGCAATACCCCCTAGAACGACAATAAGAAGGGTTATTACTACATAGGTAACTTTTGTATCATGATCTATCATAGGTAATTTATACTAATCGTTTTAATAATGCTTTTACTTTATGTGCACTTCGTCTAAACACAGAACGCTCTTTATCTTTATATGAGGCTATTTCTCGTGTCAGCATATCTTTTAATGTATCTATCGCTTTATACAAATCATCTTGTGTTGTACGCATCATCGTTTCTTTTCCTCGTATATGTAATTGTGCTTCTGCCTGAAACACATCTCCATGTTGATGATGATTTGTTGTTTTTGAAAGTTCAACGGAAAGTTTTGCACTCGTATCATCACGCGGAATATATTTTTCTAATGCTTCCATTTTCGTAAGTACATAGTCACGTATTGCGTCTGTCATCTCCATATGAACACCAGTGATTATAATATGCATAATTAAAGTACAATAAAGTTAATAACCTAAGTATACATCAAAAATAGACCCTCTGTATACACAGGTTATATAGCATAAAACCTCTTAGGTTTGGTATACTCTACTATATATGCAAACACACACATTTACTTATGGAGAAATCTTTACTCATGCTTGGGCAAAAGTAAAAGAACATGCATGGTATATATTCCGTGTTTTTATTTTGATAGCCATAATCATGGGCGTTGCTCAAAAACTTTTTCTCGTAACTCCACTTATTGATCTATTTGTCGGTATTGCTATAGTTGCAATCTCACTAGTTATAGCCTCTGGTAAGAAACCAACATTCGAGGATCTCTTCGAGAGTTTCAAAACCTACAAAATAACATTCCATTATTTCGTTGCTTCACTTCTCGTTTTACTCTCCGTTATACTAGGAACAATTCTTCTTATTCTTCCTGGTATTTACTTGGCAGTTCGCTTACAATTCTACAAGTTTTTGATAGTAGAAAATGAAACCATGAGTCCAACACATGCACTCAAAGAAAGTATGAGAATTACGAAAGGTAAATTCTGGAAACTTTTTGGATTTGTTATCCTCATTATTTTACTCAACCTTCTTGGACTCCTTTGTCTTGGTATTGGACTACTTATCACTATTCCTGTATCTATACTTGCTCATGCATTTCTCTATAAAAAACTCACGAGCAAATAAACATAGTCTTCTGTAAAAGTTACCTTGACTATATTTTAATAAAAGTTTAATATAATAAGTATGACTATACTTATTATTGAAGATGAGAAAAAACTCGTAGAAATCCTGAAAAAAGCACTTCGTGGAGAACGTTATGCATTTGATATTGCATATGATGGAGAAGAAGGTTTTCAAAAAGCCCTCACAGGAAACTATGGTTTAATCATCCTTGATCTTTCTCTTCCAAAAAAAGATGGCATGGACGTGTGTAAAGAACTTCGGGCTCGTATGATTCATACCCCTATCATCATGCTCACCGCACGTGGTGTTATAGAAAATAGAGTAAATGGATTAGATGTTGGTGCAGATGATTACCTTTTGAAACCATTTTCACTTGATGAATTGTTTGCTCGTATTCGTGCCGTGCTTCGCCGTCGTAAAGTAACAGAGATTCCACTTTTTAATATCGCAGACCTTGTTGTCGATGGAAAACGTCATCAAGTAACACGTGCTAGTAAAGCACTTTCACTAACACCCAAAGAATACAGACTACTTGATACACTTATCCGCAATAAAGGCCAAGCAATCACACGTAAACAATTAATAGAAGAAGCATGGGGACCTCATTTTGTAGAAACTAATAATGAATTAAATGTTCATATTCGTTATCTCCGTCGAAAAATAGATTCTGATAGAGACGAACCACTGATTCAAACTATTCGTGGTGTAGGCTACGCACTTCGCGAAGCCTAAAACTCATGTACGACGAACTCAAAAAACTAGAAAGTATACTACTCAAAGATGACAAGAACTTCCGTGCGGTGATGGATACATCCCCCATCATGCTTTGGCTTACAGAAAAGAAACTTACTGTCTATTTTAATAAAAGTTGGCTTAAATTTACTGGACGATCACTTGCAAAAGAACTAGGTAAAGGGTGGCTAGATAATGTGCACCCTGAAGATTTGGCATTTTGTTGGAGAATCATTCCTGCTGCTTTTCATGCACAAACTCCTTATGAAATAGAATACAGGCTAAAACATCATAGTGGTAAATATAAATGGATACTAGAACAAGGCACTCCTATTTTTACAAAAGACGGAACATTTAAAGGATACGTTGGAGGATGTGTTGATATCGACGCACAGAAAAAGATAGAGATGAGATTACGCGAAAGTGAAGAACGCTATCGAAGACTGTTCGAAACTGCACATGATGGTATTTTAATCTTGGATTCAAAAACAGGAGAAATAACAGATGTTAACCCATTCTTAGAAGAATTACTTGGCTATTCAAAAAAAGAATTCTTGGGGAAAAAACTCTGGGAAGTTGGAACATTTAAAAATATTAAAGAGAGTAAAGAAATGTTTAAAATACTTCAAGAAACTGGTTACGTACGGTATGAAGATCTTCCTCTTGAAACCAAAAATGGAAGGCATGTTGAAGTTGAATTTGTGAGTAATGCCTATGTAGTGGGTGATGAACGTGTTATGCAATGCAATATTCGTGATATTACAGAAAGAAAGAAAATAGAGGTTGCCGATAAAGCACTCTTACTTCTTGAACAAGAAAGAGTAAAGAGTATTTTTATTGCAGATGCAACCCATGAACTACGTACTCCGCTTGCTATTATCAAAGGTAATATAGATTTGGCACTTCGTACAACAAAAAATAACAAAACTATAACTGATACATTTAAGGCAATTGACACCGAAGTAACTCATCTTGCTAACATTCTTTCAGATATGACCATTCTGACAACAAATCAAAATTTTAATCAAATGATAACAACTAAGAAAATAAATCTCTCAGACTTGATTACTCGTATTGTAAAACGCTCACATATTATTGCTTTACCAAAAAATATCAAAATCCACATGAAGAAATTACCTATACTTGCTATACAAGGAAATGCAATGTACTTAGAGAAACTCTTCTCTAATATTATTGCAAATGCAATTTTTTATGGAAAGGAAAAAGGGAAAGTAACTATTACAACAAAAAAGGAAAAAGGAAGAGTGCTCATCAGTATTTCTGATAATGGTATCGGTATACCTGCTCAAGATATCCCGCATATCTTTGAAAGATTTTATAGAACAAATGCGGCTCGCATTGTTAATCATGAAGGCACAGGTCTTGGGCTTGCCATATCTAAATGGGCAATAGAAGCCCACAGTGGAACCATACATGTAACCAGTAAAGAAAAAAAAGGGACAACGTTCACCATTACTCTTCCTTTGGTGAAATAGCAGGTCTTGACACCAGGTATCAGTATAAAAAATATAAAGCATACTCCGTAAGGCTTTTATATCTATACAAGACTTTATACACATACATAGATCATTTTGCATACATTATAGATTGACACCTATATATCAAAAGACTACACTATTAAAATAACATTAAATTATTGATATTGCTGTTTGACATAAGAGTCTCTGTGTTTTCAATTCAATAAAAGTATTTCTATAAATAAACCATGAGCAAAACAATACATACTATTCTTGCAGAATACAAAACTACTCATAGTCTATATAGTGACTTCTGCCCTATCATGTTCAATTTACTCGAAGATATGCTCAAAAAAGGTAAATACAAATACCATATCAACACAAGAATAAAAGATGTTTTAAGTTTACATGAAAAAATTGAACGAAAGAAAAGTAATGGTGTTCATTATAAACACATCCACGACATAGATGATATTGTTGGTATACGAATTGTTTTTTATACAGAAGCCGATAGAAAACGATTTCTACGTGCTATGCACAGAGAATTTACTAGTGCTATGACTATAGAAAAAGCAAAAGGTCCTCATGGATATTCTTCTATACATGCAATCACATCACTTGGGGAAAAACGTTCTGAACTTAGTGAATACAAACGATTCAAAGGATTAAAGTGTGAAATACAATTAACCCTGATACTAGATCACGCATGGGCAGAAGTAGAACATGACATCTTATACAAAGCAGGAGGCGTTGCAAATAAACTAGATCCGAAACACTATGAAAGTTTAAAAACTCGTATGGAGAAAGTTATGTCACAATATATAAAACAAGCATCATCAGAATTAGAAAGTATAGTACAGGAAATAAAACGCATAAAGATTATTAAGAAATAGGAGTCAGTTGCTTAAAAGAGTTTAATTTTGTATTATAAAGCCTACATTCCGTGGTAGCTCAGCGGTAGAGCAGCTCGCTGTTAACGAGTTGGTCGTAGGTTCGATCCCTACCCACGGAGCAGTATTGGACACACGTCCACGAAAGCCTCATTTCGGTCTGAAATATCAATGATATTTTTAGGTTCGAACTGAGGATTTTTCGTTTTTGCTTGAAGAAGTCCTTTTTGAATTACTTCGTACAAGATTCCCTTTGTACTACTTAGATTTTTTTCTTTTAATGTTAAGTTCGAACCTAAGAGACGTAATGCTTCCACCTTCTCATCATAAGTTCCATTTTCAATTATTTCTTCAACTTCTACTAAGATTTCAAATTTGTCATCTACGCTCTTTGTAATCACCTTATCTCCTCGTTTAAGCCCCATTTTTGCCCTTAGATGGCCTATTTCTTCTTGGGTTTTAGCTATCCTTAAAGAAGTGTCTTCCTCATCAAATATTCCTTTTTGGTAGCCGTCTCTTATTTTTTGCTTCTCTTTCTCAAGTCGTTCTATTTTTTTAATATGACCTTCTTCTACTTCTCCCTTTAACTTTCCTTCTTCTCGTTCTAACATTACTATGCTACTAAGACACCAATCTTTTAAAGCTGGAGAGATTGCTAATGGTAGTATAAAGTTCTTTTTGAGATGTATGTCTATATCTGATTCCTTAACACTCCCTCCGGGGCACTCTCTATCTCTTTTTCGAGTACAGTGGTAGTAGATATAGCGAAGCTTTGTACTATTTTTTATCTTTGTTAAAGGTATTTTACATTTTGGGCAATCCTCCTTGTTTTTATATGAGAATTTATACTTACAATTCAGACATATCATCTGTTCTTTCTTCTCTGCTGTTACAGACCCTCCACAATTACCACACAGCATAAACCTTTTATATGGGAATTCTTCTACATAGGTCCACGCTCTTTCTGCACCTGTTCTATGTATCATACTAAGTATCTTCTTATGCTCTTTTTCTGTTATCACTCTTGGAACATCTTTATTTACTTCATATCTAACGAGATCTCCATTATCGTCTTTGCCGTAAAAGAACCCTGCGTAGAACGGATCCTTGAGCATGTAGTAGAAGCTTGATAGTTTTATTGCCACCCCACCAATATTCTTTCTTTGGGTTGTTGTTAAGTTATATTTTTCAACACTGAGTCTATGTAATTGTCTTACCGAGTATTTCTCACTAAGGAATAACTTAAAGATGTTCCTTACAATACCAAATCTTTCTCTGTCAGGTAGAATCTTTCTTAACCCTTTTTCTCCTTTATCATTTAGATATCCTACCTTGGCAATTCCGCCCGGGTACCCCATTCTTCGTTTTTTAACAAGCCCGCGCATAACGTTTTCTCCCTTATTATCATTTTCCATCTTTGCTTGTATACAAAGCATATTGAAGAAGAATTTATCGCTTGGAGTATTGGAGAATATCTGTTGGTGGGTAATTATGTATTTAAGTTTTCCCTCATCCATCAAATCAATCAGCCTTCCTGCATCTCCAGCATTACGAGACAATCTATCTGGGTGCCATGTAATAATTCCATCGATCACACCTTTTTCTATTCCTCTTATCATTTGTTCAAATACTGGACGAGTTCTTGACTTCTTAGCTGATTTTGATTCACGAAATATACTTTCCTTCGGTATATGTACTTTGTATTCTTTTGCTAACTTTAGATTTTGTTCTATCTGTGACTCAATAGAAAGAACCTGTCTATCTTCTTGCTCACTTGATTTTCTACTATACTCTCCAAACTTTACTTTTGATAAGTCGTAATTTTTCATAGCTTCAGTTGTAATTAACGCACACTTACTTATTAAGGCAAGTGACTATCTTATTTTGGTGATGTTTTTTCGCCAGAAGTGTAAGATGCGATAATGCTTCAGCAAACTCTAACAAGTCTTGACGCTCTAACATAACCCCATAATCTCGGTAAATTATGGAGGACAGTTCTTTTAACTTGTAGTGTTTTGTATTTGCTGACATGAATAGAAAACCACCTTTCACCAGACAGGGCTCAGCCCTGAAACCTGTCCAGTGAAAGATGGGTTTTAATTGGGCTGAGATAGAATGCAAAAAGCCCCAAGATTAGTCTGACTCTCTATGAGTTAGATTAATCTTGGGGCTTCTTCCAACCTTCGGTTTTCACAAAGGCAATCGACATGGCAGTAATTACTATACCGTCAAAAGTTTACTTCAAAGCATCCTACCTCGTTACTGTATTAGGATAATGGTTAGACAGATTACAGCTGTCTGCACCTGTAGACACTTAGTGTCTCACGGTTGTTTGCGGTCGATTCATTCCAATATTGTTTTGTTCCTGTCTGATTATAATTGTAGCACCTTCATTATTCCACACAAGATGGCTCAAAATGTACCCTCGACCCACTTATTTAGTATCGTTTGATTCTTTCATTTTTTTCAATTAATCAAAGGTTTTTGCTCAAACTGATTTCGTTGCAGAAATCAGTTTTTCAATCACTGTGTGTGTTTTTGCGTTTGCTGATTACGTGTCAGAAATCAAGTTTTCAGCAAGTTTGGTCAATCTGATTTCGTTTCTTTTTTCAGTTTTTCAGTTTTGTAAGCGATAATAGTGCTATGTACATAAGGATATTCAAGCAATACATGTCTCCGTTCTTGATCGGTGCGCTCGTCATGGCGCTGTATGCTTGTTACATCACGAACATTGGTTTACCTTCCTTCATAAGTGGTGACACTGTGTGTGTCGCAATGCTTGAGGAAGTTCTAAAGTTAGGCGCTGGAATCTTCCTGATCTATGTATTGAAACTTACCCCGGGTAGGATCATTTTGTCCTCCGCAGGTTTTGGATTCTATGAGCAGTTGGAACATCTTACCTACAGCATTGGCACCTTCAGTTTTGTTCCAATTGTGATGCACACGGTTTCAGGTCTGGTTATGGCTCATTTTCTGCTCAAAGCTTTCCAAGGTGAGCACAAGCGTCATAAGTATGTTTTCTATGCCTTACTGGGCGGAATTTCGGTCCACGCGGTGTACAACATCCTTCCCAGTGTGACCTTAAAGATCTTATATGTCGTCTTGGTTGGTTTTCTTGTGGGAATCTAATCTCATCACTCCTGTGATAAGTGCTATCGCAAGCATTGAGAACCACCTCACTTCAAAGGTAACCCTATCTTCCATCCATGTGCATTCTCCGTCTCTGGACCATGATAAGCAGTTGTCTCCTGCGAATGCTACTGCCGCCAATGTAAGGAGTATTAAACATCCAGTCCAAACGATGACACCGAAGACCTTTCTCCACGTCTTTACCTTATAGAAATATTTGTGAGCTTCTTCAGCAAATGTTGTATGAACAACATACAGCACTCCGAAGGCAATGAATGTCTTTACTGCTCCTACGAAGATCTTGTCTAAGATTTCCATAGGCTACTTTTTATTATCTGGCCAGTACTCTTTCTTCAGCCAATAAACCAGTCCGGCATAGAGACTGTAACGAAGGAGGATTCCTAAGACCTCTTTCAGATCGAATGCTTGGGTGATGCTGTATCCTGCCATCAATCCAAGGATTGCGTATATTGCGTATTCTTTTTTCATGCACTGTAGCGGTTTACTTATGTCTCACTGGAGTCGCTCCGACAAGAGACTCCCCACCGTTGCGATAGACTTGCGTCCATCCATATCCAGTTTCCCAGACATGACCGCTACAGTGACTCCGATGGGGAGACTCTTGTACTGTAGCGGTTTTAATTGTTTGCCATGCCATGAATGGTTTAGGCTATAGGTTACATGTTATCAAATTTTATATCCTTTATCTATCTTATTTAATCAATCAACTTCTTTTAAGATATCTAAAGCTTTTTGTGATCTAAGTAGTTTCATTATTGTCGGTGCATCTAACTTTTTATCTTTAAGTATCTTTGCAACTGATTCTCTCCATGTTAAATCTCCTGATTCACTGAAAGTATTTCTAATCTCCCTTATTGTCGAAAGTGCTTCGTTTGCCCACTTTCTGAAGTCTGACAGTCTCCATATAGATACTTCGTTTAAGTGTGGTACTGCTCCTTTTTTAACTTTATCAGCAGGCGTAATAAGCACAGGTATAATATTTGCTTTTTCAGATATAGAGACATTCTTCTTTATCCAATCTGGGTGTGACGATACTTGTCTTGCTTTGTTGACGTCTATGGTCGCACCGTCTAAAGCTCCAGAATGATCTTCAAACACGATGCAGTTATCCGAATTAATCCACCAAGGATCAGGTGACCCATCACTTTCTTCTTTCCCTGATTGAAAGCCGAGCATCTCTCCTAATTGTTTATGTGCATTTTCAAACGGTTTTGGGTTTGATGAATCCCTTGAATCTAACCCAGTTATTATTTCTGATTCTCTTCGTGAATATTTCCTTCCGTGGGTGGTTCCTAAGTTTGTTAGAATTTCTTCTATCCTTTCTATTTGCTCAAACACCATCTCTTCCTCAAGGTCTTTTTCTTTCATTGTTATGTCAGAGTATCGTCCAGCCAATGTTACAAGCCAAGGTATCCCCACAGCACATTCTTTAGCGTTACCAAATTCTTGTTTTGATCTTGTTTCAAAAACCTTATTACCGTTTGCTTTATAGGCTAAGTAAGCAGATGACCCTGCTAAATAATGCCAAAGTGCTCTATATCCACGTACGTTAGTGTCTTTAAGCTTAGAAAGAACCTTGTCTGCTTCAATAAGAGCAGATTCATAATCTTTTTGCCACAATTTCATTTGGTATGCAACTTCATGAGAAACTGATTCCTTTAGATCTTGCATTGCTGGAAAAGGCTCTTGAGTAACTGTTTTACGAGATTCAACAATCTGCTGGTTAACTTGTTCCCATTTTTCTCCATTTTCAAGAAAAACCTCTAAGTTCTCGACTATATCTTTGTTTGTTGTTTTTTGAGATTGTTCTATTCCGAATTTTAGTTCTGCTTGTAATTCAGGATGAAAGTATTTTCTGCGATTTTTATCCGCAAGGTAGTCAGGAAGTTCTTGACCAGATATTACCACGGCAGAATAATCCTCAAGTCCACGAGTGCATCTTCCTATGGCTTGTAGTACTCGTGTTTGAATACGTTCATTAAATAGTGCGTTAGCACCCATTCGAGACATTAAGAACCTTTCTTGTAAGTTCATTGCTCGTGGTAACCCTTCAACAAAAAGGAGTCGGCATTCATCTCCGGGGAAGTCTATACCATCATAACGGTTTGCTACAACAACAGTTGCTTTTGATGAACTAACGAATGACTCTTTTGAAGTTTCAATGTCTTCAGATTTGAAAACAGAGTATCCATGTTCTTCAACATGAGAAATAACTTCATCTCGCATTTTGTTACTTGGAACAAGAATAAGGCTTCTCTCGGTTTTTTCCATTAGGTTTATCCTGAGATCCTTCACTTCTTCCTCTTCGAGAGACATATCTGGGAAAATGAAGAACCTTCTCCCTACACCCCCAATTGGAACTGGCAGTCTATGTATACTTGTTCTTCCAACAAGACGCTCAAGGTCTCCTCCTTCTCCTAATGTTGCCGACATATAAATTCTCTGTTTTGCATTATTAAATGCTGGCAATGTCCAAGTTGGCGGTATTAATGGTCTTATTAATATCTCCTGTGATGAGAAATAAAGATGGCATGCATGAAGATGATCTTTAATCATGTTCCACGAATATACAAGGTCTGTATCTTTTGTAGAGACATCTAATATTTCAATTAGTTGATCCTTAATTTCAGAGAATTCAGATGTTGGTAGTTTATCTACCCAAGTCCGATCTGCTATACCATCAACTTCTCCTATCAATCGAGAGTAGATAAGTGTCTCAAGGCGAGGTTTTAGCAAGTTTGCTATTGATGTATGAATAGTTGTATGTAGTGGATTTAATCGGTCTATCTTTATGGACCATAATTCTGATATGTAGTTTTCTGCTGAATGAATGTCATCTAAGATTATTATTTCTGCATCATTAAAGAATGGACTACTGTTAAACAAGCTACTATAGGTAGTAACAGCAATCTTGTCAGCATTTTTATATTCAGCACGTTCAGATGCGTTGTAATCTTTTGACGATCCTGTGAATCCATTAACACTTAGTCCATACTTCTCATTTGCTTGATCCACAACTTGGTTAACTAATTGTTTTGTTGGGACAAGATAAACAATTCGCTCTTTATATTTCCTCCTCCTCCATTCTCCTATTAGAAGGCCTGCGAGAGTTTTGCCGCTCCCCGTTGGTAATTGCATGGCCACATCAGGTAAATTTATAGCTGTCGCAACGTAGTTGTCCATCAGCTCCTTCTGGTGTGGTTGTACTGCTGGGTGTTTACGACGAGGAAGGTCCAGAAAGAGTTTTTCTGGTGTGTCTGGTACTGATTTAGGTTGTTCTGTTTCTTTAAATGCCATGTAGGTGTATTAATTTTAGCATTCTCAGACATTCTTAGAGAGTATTGATGAAAACAGGTCATCAATAAGGCCTGAAGATTCCCTTTGCTTTGCACTAAAGACGAGTATTTCGTTAACTTTATCTGCAAATTCGTCTTGCTTTTCAATTGGTGGAACTATTACTTGAAGGTTTTTGAGATCCTCAGTATTTAAACTTTGAACAGTAACTCCTGTCTTTACCATTTTAAGAATCTCTTCCTTTCTCGTTTTAAGTTGTGTGTACATGAAAAGAGTATTTACTTTCTTTGGATCTAAGTTTATTAGAGATTTTAGATCCTGATTAATGGTAAGTTCTTTTTCATTTATTGCTATTGGTAATGTATGCTGAAGTATCCCACTTCTCGTCACTATAAGTATACTGTTTGCTGGTATTATATTAGTTGCCGATTTTTCTATGGCGTCATAAGTTATATGGTCTTGAGAATCTGATATATAATCATTTTTCATATCTTTAGGAGAAACCCACGGTATCTCTCCATTCCAGAATAATTGATTGCTTTTCGAAGGAGTTCCACCTCCAACAAAATCGAAGTATTTAGTTAGTTTCCCTTTTTCCCACCCTTGTTCATTTTGCAAAGATGACCCAAACATCTTATCGAATACGGAAGGTATTAATTCAGACATTTTTTGATCTGCTTCAAATCTTTGTTTTTTTAATCTCTCAGCTTCTTTTAAAGTTTTTACTATTTCCTTTTGCTCACTAATTTTAGGGAGATTAGAGATCTCATACTCAAGTATTTCTTTTAGTTTTACTGTTGGATAAGTGGCCCCCGTGGCACGGGACCCTAAGTATGAAAGAAAGTCATTATTCCAAGCAAGAATATAGAACAGGTATTCTATGTCGCACACACCTTCTTTTGGTATCAGTATTGCAAATGCATTTGAGACAACTTGTTCACTTCTTAGTAAGGTAATTGCACCTCTGGTTGGTCTCACTTTTGATATCAGAACTGAATTACTTGGTGCTATCACAGCTCCAGACACAGAAGGCTTTTGCTTTTCAAGAATCTCCTTAGTGTTAATATCTATATCTCCAATTTCTATGTATGGAACTGTTCCAACTGAAGCTTTCTTTAGATCAATATCTTGAATTATGTCCTTAATTTTTAGCATAATTATAGTTTATCTTGCAGTCTTTTTAATCCTTCAACTATTTCTTTCTCGAGATGCAATACCTCTTCAATAATTTTTTTAGGATCACGATGTGTTACTACTTGAGTGGTTGCTGGTTTATACCTTGAAGCAGTTAAGTTGTAATCTTCACTTACAATTTCTTCTTTACTTACAAGCCAACTATGTGGACCCTCTTCTTTTTTACTGTATGCAGATACTAAATCTTTAAGATTGTTATTTACTGGGTCAGGGTGCCGTTTGTCATCAAGCGTAAAGCCGTCGCCAGTCACTTCATAAAACCAAACTTTCTCTGTCTTTCTTCCTTTTGTGTAGAAGATTATAGCTGTCTTCACTCCTGCGTATGGTTTAAATACTCCTGATGGCAAACTTACAACAGCGTCTATCTTAGAGGTATCCACAAGTAGTTGTCTCATTTTCTTGTGAGCTCCAGTCGAACCAAAGAGAACCCCTTCTGGTACAACTACAGCACATCTTCCTCCATCACTTAAATGATCGTACATGTACTTTAGGAAAAGAAGCTCAGTCTTTGTTGTACTTAGCCCTATATCTTCCTGTATTGAATCTTGATTTACATTTCCAGAGAATGGAGGATTTGCAAGAATGAGGTCATACTTCTTTTTCTTTTCTTCGGGTAGTGTGATGGGGTCGAAGTTTACTACGTTTGATTGTGCAAGATCGTGCAGGTAAAGGTTCATTACTGCAACCTTAATCATATCTGCATCATTATCAAACCCATTTATTGCCTTAGATTTAAGGAATTCATATTGAGCTGGTGTTAGTTCGTCACCATGCTCGTTTCCTTGTGCGAGTTCTTCTTTTGAAGTATTTGTTCTCAGTATGTGCTTATAGGCTTCTATTAGAAATCCTGCTGTACCACACGATGGATCAAGTATTAAATCAGATGCTTTGGGTTTCGTTAGTTCAACCATCGCTTTAATAATGTGTCGAGGTGTTCTAAATTGCCCGTTGGTTCCTGATACGGCAATCTTATTCAAGAGATATTCATACATGTCTCCTTTAATATCAGTATCGTATTTCTCTGTATTGTTGTAGTCCATTCCGTCAATAAGACTTACTACAGATTTTAATGTTGGTCGATTATATATTTTAAGATGAGCCTGACGGAACAAAGTCTTACCTGTGGGTGAAAGCTTTGGTAGTTCGTGTAAATGTTCGAAGACATCGGATATTGTATTGTAAAGTTCATCTCCTGAAAGGCGACTGATTACTCGCCAACTGAACTTACTTATATTTCCATTGAAGATACTTTCATATTTTTTACCTGAGAGACTGGCCATTCTTTCCTGCTGTTCATCTACTTCTGTTAGTGATTTTATGAACATCAAGTAGCTAATCTGTTCAATAGCAGTCATTGGATTATTCACTCCACCAGCAAACAACTCGTCCATGATACGATCTACTTTTTGTTTTATGTCTGAGTTTGTGAATTGTAGTTTCATTTTATTCTACGATAGTTAATGCTGGGCTTGTGCGTACTGTATCAAACACTACCTTAATCTTTGATTCAAAGCCATTGATATATGTACGAGTTCCTCCAAGTTGTGAAAATGGTGGCTCATCAAGGAAAGAGTAGTCTCCCTCTTCGAATTTCGCTAATAGTTTTGGACTCTGACTTAATTGCTTAATAAGTATCTTTAGAAGACGAGCTTGTTCCAGATTAAGATCTTGGTCAGTTTTAATACTCTCTACAAGTTCCAACAACTGCTCTTCTCTTGTTGGTAATTTAGCTACACCAAGACCGGCTTTTACAAAGTCTAATAGTCCTCCAAACACACGGTAAGCACGAGAAAGGTTTCTTTCATTGAAGTATTCTGTTGGTTTATCAAATACATTAGTCTTAAGATATTCTGATATTTCTTCTTCGTCGCCTTCACTAATCTTATCTGCAAACCCTTTGTTCTCTTCCACTATTTGCTTTATGATTTTCTCCCATTTTGTAATGTAAACAAGGCGGTCTACTTTTTCTCCTTCAGGCCCGACTTCAATCATTTCTGTAAGAACGATTTCATCAGTACCTGTGTATGTTTGTACTTCCGGTGGAGGAGGTGGAGGTGTTCCTGTGCCACCACCATTATTCCCCCCAGTTGAAACAGGAAGCGGGGCTTCAAAGTCATATTCTTCCTCGAAATACTTTACGACTTCACAAAAGTCTTGAACGAGAAACTCTTTCTTTTCTTCTCCATTAGGGAAGGTGTATTTTCTTGTTCCTCTGCCTTTTATTTGAATGTATGTTGTGGGAGAGGCAATCGGACGAGCAAGTATAATATTTTGAATCTCGGGGCAATCAAAGCCAGTAGTTAACATATCTACACTTACTGCAACACGAGGATAGAAGTTCTCATCCTTTCTAAATTGCTTAGCTAAATCTGAAGCACCTTGAACTCTTGATGTTATAACCTCTGCAAACTTTCCATTGTGTTCTGGTGTCATTCTATTTAATTCTCGGGCAAGAGCGACTGCGTGGTTCTGTGAGACTGCAAAAATCACTGACTTACCTATTGCCCCGTCAGGTGTTTTGAGCGCGTTCTGTAAGAACTGTGTACAAATCAATTCATTTCTCTTTGGTATAAGAACTCGTTTTTCAAGTTGAGAGATTCTGTATGTGAAGTCCTCTCCGTCGATCTCTATATTCCACCCATCTTCAGAAACTGCTTCCTTTGTAATTACTGAAACCATTCTCGCAATTCGTGGAGGAACAAGGAACCCATCTTTAACTCCATCCTGAACTGAGTATCTGAAGGTTGGTGTACTCATATCACATCCAAAATGTTTGTAGGTATCCTTTATGAATCTGTACTCGAGTTTTAATGGATTATCATCTTTAAGCTTTTCAATGTCTATATTCTTAAGGAAATCATTTGGTGTTGCTGTTAAACCGATGCGTACAGCTTGGAAGTATTCCACAACCTGACGAGGAAGTTCTCCGTAGATTGATCTATGTGCTTCATCATTGATAACGAGGTCAAAGTATCCCGGTGTAAAATCCTTTTTGAAATGGATGTTAAGGCTTTGTATTGTTGCCACAACAATATTCGCCCCTCCAAACACTGCCTGTTGGCCCGGCTTGTATCGTACAGCTCTGTAGTCATCCTTGAACGCTATCTGAAAGGCATCAAGAGTTTGTCTTGCGAGTTCTATTCTGTCTACCACGAAAAGAATCCTTTCGGCTTGATGTGCTCTTAGAAATCGATCAATGATTGCCGCCGAGAGTCTTGTCTTACCAGTTCCTGTTGCCATTTCCAAGAGGAATGATTTCTTTCCTTCGTCAAATTGTTTAGCAATCGTGTCGGATGCAATCATCTGGTATGGTCTGTCACAGATCTCTCTATTATGTGGGATCGAAGAAAGTGGCTTACGAGAGAGTTTAAGGTCGTGACGACGCTGTAAATCTTGGGGAGAAATAAATCTCTCAATTGGTGTAGCGTCTCCTTCTTCTAAATCCCAGAAGTATAATTGCTCAGAGTTAGCGAGGAACACGTAACGGCATGAATTAGCGTCAGCGTATCCTCGTGCCTGATTCTTTGCTAAGTATGGATCAATTGAGTCCTTTTTGGCCTCTATTAGCGCCAAGTTTCTGCCATTTCTGTCCAAGAGAAGGTAGTCCATAAACCCAGCCTCTGAATGTTGTTCCGTCATAACATTTCTATTTGGACCTTCCAACACCCATCCAGCCTCCTGTAGCTTACGGTTTATGACGATGCGAGCATCTTGTTCTGTTGTTCCATTATAGGTTTGTTCTTCTGGCATAATTGTCGTCTATTTTATCATTTTTAAGACTTATTTAATAGGTTTTTGTTATACTTGTGTCTATGTTAAGAATAGATGATGCAATTCAATTTCTCGTGGTTTATCTTAGAGGGTCTATTGCGGCTGGAACACGATACGGTATTTCTTATGGATACGACTTATACATACCTAACGTTTGCAGGAAATATGCTCAAGATGTGGAGAATCTTCCTATAAACTCAAATGAAACAGAGCAGAGGATTCAACCATTATCATCTATCTTTTATGAGGCGGCATGGGAGTTATGTAGACGAGGCATCCTCCGCCCGGGTGTTCGAAGACACCAAGAACAAGTGACCGAGGATGGCTCTGGAGGTAATGGTTATTCCTTAACGACAATGGGCCGTACATGGTTAGCCAACGCAGATACCACAACTTTTATTCCTACTGAACCGTCACGTGTTGCTGAACTACTGGGAGGTTATCGTGATCTTTTTGGTGAAGGATTTTTCCAAAGAGCGCAAGAGGCTATTAAGTGCTACTCAGCTACGGCCTATCTTGGCTCTTGTGTGATGAGCGGAGCGGCAACTGAATCCATTCTTCTTTCATTGGCTATTCAAAAGAGTGGAGATGAAGAAGGTACACTCAGAACATATTTCTCTGCACAGGGAAGAAAAAGGGTTGAGGATGGTCTATTGGCAAATGTCCCTGATCCTTTAGCAAGGAAGTTTCGTAATCTTACGGATCTGTTAAAGTATTGGAGGGATGACGCCTCTCATGGAGTTTCTTCTGAAATCTCTGAATTCGAAGCACATGAAGCCATTATTCAACTCTTACGATTCTCTCAATTTTCTTCTGATCATCGTACAGACCTGACTACTCCGTAGTTAGTACTAAGGTTCTAACTTCGTTCAACATGTGGAGCCGTAAAAATCTTAGTCCGACAGAAATGTCGGACTTTGATTTTTTGGCTCCGTGGGAATAAACCAAACTGCTTTGGTTTATGTTAGGGATCGAATATGGGGTCGCGAATCTGCTTCGAGCAAAGTGAGGCAGATTTGTGACCGGTCCCTACCCACGGAGCAACTTGACAATAAAAACTTTATGCGGTTTTTTATTTTTATATATAGAACAACTTATGATAATATTTATATATATATGAAAACAAATAGTAAAAAATATATAGATGGATTTGTAATACCTCTTAAAAAGAAAGATCTGGCGGTATACAAAAAAATGGCAACTTGGGGAGCAAATATATGGATGAAACATGGTGCACTTAGTTATTTTGAATGTGTAGGTGAAGATCTTGGAGTCAAAAAAGGTATGGGAATGGGATTCAAAAAACTTGTTGGGTTAAAGGCTAATGAGACTGTCATTTTCTCATTCATCGTCTATAAATCAAAAACTGATAGAGACCGCATAAATAAAAAAGTTATGAGCGATCCTTCAATGAAAAACTTTGATGAAAAATCAATGCCTGTTGATATGAAAAGATTTGTTTGTGGTGGCTTTGATACTCTTGTCGAAGGTTAATATATTTCGGATAATATTCCAAGTTTGGAACTGGTCTAAAAAATTTCTTTACTTTTTTATTCATTAATAATAGTATTCACTTGTGGCAGTGCGGCTCACTGTTAAAATCATACCTGAGGCAGACAAATGAATCATTTCCACATTGTTCCTTTTGAAGAAGTGCGTCTTGCTAATTTCATCAAGATTGACCATTCCCCTATTTCAGATATCTACCTCTCAGTAAGTGAGATCTCCCTTGAATGCAAACCAAACGAAATCTTGGGATTGAAGTTGGGGTTCTGGACGGCATATGCACCATACGGGGTCGTCTACACAACCAGGCGAACCATAAATATTCCTGCTCCGTACTTATTCACTGCAAGTGGAACAATCCCTGAGATACTCAATGAACTCATCAAGGATCTTCCTGATGAAACAACACTTTATCTGTTCGGATATCAAGACAAGATAGTGGAGTTACCAGAGAATTGTCCAGAACCTAGTACAGTTAATGGTGCTTATCCAAAACTCATTGCTGTCATTATTAAAACCTAAATGATGGCATAGTGCTATATCAAATGCGAACCAATCAACCGCCAAGCAAGAATTGCTTCGGCGGTTTTTTATTTTCTTCTATCTATGCATGCAACCAGCCCAACAACAAGGTCTACGTTTTCCTGCTATAAGATTCTCAGACATTATTTTCATTCTACGATTTCTTGTTTCTAATTTCTTTGCAGATATAATCCAACATATCCATTCATTCCGCGCAAGTGGTGTAATATCCTCCCATACCTCGCGCACATTTTGAGTAGAACTAAGCATTTTATGTAAATCTATTGGAACTTTATGTGCTACACCATTACTAATACTTCTTTTAATCATATAATGGATTTTATCATAAAAAAACTCCCTCATCTTACACTAGATGGGAAGTTAAAGATAATCTTCGAACCAGATGAGTTGGCCATTTTCCCCAACTACTAATTCGAGATCGTATACAATTATTGACTCTGTTTGAGATAAAGCAAGATCCTTCGTTTGTCTTGCCTCAAAAGCCTCAGTGCAAATCATACCCATGATGCTCTCAAGACTATTCATGATTTAATCTCCTTTCTAATTATAAGAATACCATATTTCTACATGTTATACTTAACTCTATGAACACCAAAAACTATAAATTCGTCGGTATTGTAATTGCTATAGTACTACTCTACGGTGCTTATATATCTTTCAAAGACACACCAACAATCAAAGTTAGTAATAAAACTTTTGACCCGAGAAATACAACATATACTATTAATAATCAATCGTTTACTCTCAAGAACGGAATTTCTGAAATTGCTGCACCGAACTCATCATCAAAAATAATTACCCGTTACTTTGGTAATGAGGCAACAGGAGATTTAACAGGAGACAACATACCTGATCTCGCCTACCTGATAACTCAAGAAACTGGAGGGAGTGGTATTTTCTACTATGCAGTAGTTGCTATTAATAATGGAGGTACTTACACACTAACCAACCCCTTCTTTATAGGAGATAGAATTGCACCTCAACCAACAGAAATAAAAAATATGGAATTATACGTTATCTATGCAGAACGAAAACAAGGAGAGCCAATGACTGCACGACCATCAGTTGGAGCCATGACACTGCTTAAAGTGACAAAAGACGGAGTCCTAGAAGGTCTCATGAAATAATATATACAAATTTCTAAAAACAAGGATAGTCCCTTATTTTTTGTATTTTTATAATATTAATTTTAATTTAATAAAAAAGACATTTATATATCAAAAAGACAATAAATATAAGTGCTCGCTATTTATATAATTTTATGTTAATTTAATGTAATAGAACTCACACTGAAAACAACCTTTACTGTGTAAGAAATCACCCCTATACCCGTCTTTATATATGGAACAGAATGAACAACAACTAACCAATGCTTACAATGAACACGGAGATGCATTGTTCAGATTCTGTCTTTTTAAGATCTCTAACAGAGAAAAAGCACTTGATATAGTGCAGGAGACATTCACAAAAGTATGGCAATACTTAGTAAACGGGCATACTATTGAAAATATTAAACCTTTCCTTTATACAACCGCACGGCACCTCATTATTGATGAATATCGAAAGAAAAAAATAGTATCCCTTGATGCACTCATAGACCTAGGATTAGAACCACATACAGAGATAGCAGAAGCACTCTACGTTTCCATTGATGCATCTCGAGTCATGGAATATGTACAACAACTACCTGAGCCTTACACTTCAATACTTATTATGCGTTATGTTAATGATTTATCAATACAAGAAATAGCAACAATCCTTAACGAATCTGAAAATGTTATTTCTGTACGAATACATAGAGGATTGGGTAAACTCAAAAAAATAATTTTATTATCATGAAAAAAATAATCTCATCATTAAACAAATATAAAGAAGTGATAATGACTTCTGAAGAAAAGAAAAAAGTTTGGAATGCTATTGCTATAGACACATTTTTATATGCTCCAAACAAAGATACTACTCTCCTACCTTCATATAGACAACTAGTACCTCTATTACATATACGACAATTACCATTTATACAAAAAAAGTACGCACTTGGCATGCTTGCAGGAACACTTATTATTTCTGGAAGTTTATCCGTATTTGCGCAAGGATCATTGCCAGGAGACCTACTCTACCCTGTTAAGACAAAAGTTAACGAAAAAATACAAGTTGTTATTGCATTAACGCCAGAAGAAAAAGCAAGGACAGAAGCACTCTTAGCAACAAAACGCCTTGAAGAAGCAGAAGCATTGGCCTTACAAGGGAAATTAAACCCTACACTTGCCGAACAAACCATTAAAGCCTTTAACAATCATGTTTCTGGTCTAGAAACACAATTAAAAGTACTAGAGCAAAAATCTGAACTGACTACAATTGCAAAAATTGGTATTTTATTCCAAACACGAATAGCAGTACATGTTGCGGTCCTTAAAGACATAGAAGTAAACAATGCAATCATATCTTCTTCACAAAAAGATATCCTTATGAAATCAACAGTAGACTCAGTATCTGTTATACATCTTGAAAATAAAATACTACCTTCTGTTATTCCTACCGTTACCGTTACCAAAAAAGCATTACTAATACTCGAACCTTCTACAGTTATATCTAACGATAAACATACTATATTACTCCATGTAGATCTTGGTGAGGCAAAAGAATATTTAAAGGAACTCCATGAAGAAGTGGGTATACCTGAATCAATTATGGAAACAAAAATGAATCCTATTATTCCTATTTTTATACCACATACAACTCAGTAAAATAAAGGAGCATTGAATATTAAAGATACTTAGGTAAGAAAAGCACTCCTTAATCGTCTTTATATACAGGCGATTAGCAATACTCTCATTCCTAATAATCACATACTCTATGATAAAACACTTCATTACAACGCTTTATTTCCTCATGCTACTTTTTATTCTTACTACCCCAACTGGGGTATTTGCTGCATCGACTCCATCACTTTCATTTGCATCAACATACAGTATATTAAGTAGTACCTATACTAATACTTCAATTACTACTATTACTGGAGATGTTGGATTTACAACACCACCGGCTACTGCACCATTAGGAGTACATACAAACTATGGATCAGGGGCACCATATGCAACAGCAGGAGGAAATCAAGGTAGTGCTTTATCTGCACTTGCACTTGAGGCATGTACCTTTACCTTTGCAGGAGGACCAATTAATCTATCAACAGATACAACACATGGACCTATTGGTATTTATACCCCTGGTGTCTACTGTAGTTCTGGAGCCATGGATGTTGCAGGCCCACTTACACTTAATGGCAGTGGAACATATATCTTTAGACCAGTAGGAGCACTTACATCAACTGCGGGGGCTGTTATGACATTATCAGGTGCTTCTCCATGTGATGTTTTTTGGACACCAACACAAGCAACAACACTGGCTGCTAATACAACATTTTTTGGTACGATTATTGATGATGCAGGTATTACTATTGGAAATAATACAACATGGGTAGGAAGAGCACTTGCGTTTGGTGGAACTGTAACAACAGATACGGATACAATAACTGCTCCTACATGTGTGATTCCTCCACCAGAAATTATTAATACATCTATGGGCGGTATATATTCTGTTCCATGGGTTACTCCTGTACTTAGTGTTACAAAAATACCTACTCCACAAAACTTACCACTAGGACCTGGTGAAGTCACGTATGCATATACATTAAAAAATCCTGGCACAATACCTGTACTCTCTATTACTATGACTGATGACAAGTGCCCAAACGTCATATTTACAGGTGGTGATTTAAACAATGACACAAGACTTGATACCTACGAAACGTGGACTTATGTTTGTAGAGCAACATTATCTCAAACAACTACTAATGAAATTATTGCTCGTGGAATATCTAGTAATGGTATTCCTGCACTATCACGAGCAAGTGTAACTGTTCCTGTTGCTATACCAAATGCAATCGTACTTGGGACATCAACAAGTATCTTTTTGCCAACCCCTACAACACAATACCCTTTACTCCCTAACACAGGATTTCCTCCGCAAGAAAAAAGATGGCTTATAAATATATTTCTTGTATGTATGTTTATAATTCCAATAACAATAATACTTACTTTCAGAAAAAAAATATATAAATACTAATGCTGGGAAAGATTTAAAGTATATGAAATCAAAAATACTACTTTCACCACTTTTACTTATTTATCTAGGTATTGGGTATATTATGTTTCCTTTATTTCTTTATTTTATTTTTACAGAAATACAACTCGTAGGAAGTACACAAACCATATATACAGCAACACAACCAGTAATACTTTATGGTTTACCAGTGCAGATAATAATTCCCAAAATACATACAGATACATTCGTTGAACATGTAGGACTTACTGATACAAAGACTGTAGGTATTCCCTTAGATCCTTTTAATGTTGCTTGGTTTACCGGTGGAGTAAGACCTGGTGAAGTGGGTGTTGCACTTATAAACGGACACTATGGTTGGTTACAAAACATTCCCGTTGCATTTGATAATCTCCATAAACTACGTAGTGGTGATAAAGTGTATATAAAAGATACCCTAGGTGTCACTATAGTATTTATAGTGCGTACTATTACAGAATATGATTCATACGAAACTACAGAAAAACTTCTTAGTTCGAAAGACAATAAAGCACACCTAGTACTTATTACATGTAGTGGTTCATGGGACAAAGAGAATAAAAACTACTCGAAACGCCTTATTGTCTTTACCGATAAAGAGTAGTCTAGTACCTGTAAGATAATCATGTCTGTCTCGTCTTTATATGTAGGGTTACTACCATTCCTCTTAAATGAGGTCTCACTTAGATAAGACCACTTACGTTTCTTTTTAAAAATAACACAACATAAAACAATGACAAAAATTACACGACGTTTCAGTATTGCTCTTGCAACAACCTTAGTATCACTAGGAATTGCAACACAGGCTTATGCATATACACCAATAAATTCTCAACTTGATTTTGGAGAAACTAATACAGATGTTAGAAATCTACAAACATTTCTTGCATCAACACCAACAATATATCCCCAAGGATTAGTTACAGGATACTTTGGTCTTCTTACTCGTTCTGCAGTTATGAATTTCCAAGCCTTATACGGTATTGTTAGTTCTGGAACTGCTGCATCTACTGGCTATGGACGCGTTGGTCCTAGTACACTTGCAAAATTAAATAGTCTCATTGCTGGAAACCCTGGCCTTCCACCAACAGAATCAAGTATGGGAGGAGTAGGTCCTGCTCTTGTTATGCAATATTTACCACAAGTAACTACAACAACAGCAACACTTAATTGGATGAGTACAAATGAAGTAGCACTCGGACGTGTTTATTACAGTACATATCCTCTACAAATGAATGAAGGAGATATTAACTCAAATGGATTTGCAGTAACAACTGGACAACTTGGAAGTTATGATGGCGTAGCACGAACATCACAATCATCAGTTATCTCAGGATTACAACCAAATACAATGTATTATTATACTATCGTCGCAACAGATCTTTCTGGCAACGTAAGTGTTATTGGTCCTAACAGTACATTCCGTACGAATTCTCAATAAGAAAAAGGAAATGACACAATAAGAAAACCACCCAAAAGGTGGTTTTCTTATTGTGTCACAATCAACTTTGGCAAGTTATTTTATTTCATTTATTGTTGTATATGTTACTTGAGATATATTTTGAATTATTTTTTCAAGAGCATTAAGTGATGGCCCTTTTGTCATAATGCATAAAATATATGGATATCGTGGATGATATACAATACCGCAATCATGAAGTTGATGTTCATTTACTTTTCCACTCTCTATGAGATAGTACTCACCAAACTTTGTAGCAACAGGTATAGTATTTGGTATTGGTTTACGTATACCTTCAGAAAAATCAATCTTACTTAGCAGTTCAAGTGCTTTCTCAGACATATCTCTATCAAGATACGATGAATTATAAAGTATTCTAAACAAGAAACTATAATTTTCTACTGAAAGAAAATCATTTGTCCCCTTTTCACTTGGTACTTCTATATCCAAATCAGAAAAAACTTGCTTAAGAGTATCTTGGTCGACATGTTTAAACAAAAGCACGGTTGCATTATTATCAGAATATTCAATCATAAATTGGAGTAGTTGGTTTACGGTATACACTTCTCCAGGAATAATTGAGCGAGATGGTTTTATTGTCTGATTGGCATTTTGGTCTTCTGTTAATGTATTGAGAATTTCTTTTGATAAAATATTTTGGTTCTTAGTATGTGCATATTTTAAATAAGCAATCATGAGTGGCACTTTAAATAAACTTGCAGGAACATAGATTTCATCTTGATTAATACCGAACCAATGACCAGTATTTAAATCTCGATAATATACTGATGCCATTGTAATTTGTTTTGTATTTATTTGTGTATTGATAACTCTTTTTATAGAATCTCGGAGAGGGCTAGACATGAGCATCTCTGGTGTATTGTATGCAAGAAGTGGACGAATAAGAGGTGTTGATGTATCAGTCTGTCTAATAGGAGTAAATCCTGCATATGCCCCTCCAAGATAATAACTACTATAATATGCTGTGCCATATCCAATCATAAAACTAATACTAACAAAAAGTATTAAACGTCCACGCGGTGTTCTATAGATTCGAGAGAAAAAATCCATAATTTGTTATTTATATGAAATTATACCAAATAAAAAAGAGATGCCGAAGCATCTCTTTTTTATTTTTGTAAAGACTATCTAGCGAGGCCAGACCATCTTCACTGCAGCAAGACCTACGAAAACGTAGACTACTGCTTCAAGCATAGGCCAAGCGCCTATAAGCATGTTGATGACGTTCCATTTACCACCGAGAAGTGTACCAAGACCAATTAAGCCCCAGTTAAGACCTCCGACGATTACTAAGATACGTGTAGCATGTGAAAGCATAATATATATTTTTTGTTAAAACCCGCAGGAATCCCGACAGGTGATCCTGTTAGATACAAGTGTAGCGACCCCATAGAAGTACGCCAGTGGATAACTCACTAAGTAAAATAAGGAGACTTTTACTGAACAGGGATATCAGGATTTGGTTCTACTATAGTTTCAGAATCTGGAGAGGTTTGAGTTTTTGTTTCGTTAGTAGTATGTAATGATTCTTTTAAAATACCATTACTATCTGATCGAGAAATATAATAACCTGCACCAAACAAAAGTGTAATACCTAACCCAATAACAACAATTTGATACATAATGAATTAGTGTATCACAAGACTTTTTATAGTAATTAAATTGCTGGTACTGTATCACCTGTTGGATCTGGTGTAACACTCACTGGATTTGTTGACGAAGATGTATCACTCACAGAATCTGTTGATGAAGCATGTGTTACAGTTTCCTCTTGTGTACTTGTCCCTGTAGTAAGAGTACTTGTGGCATCAGGTATTGCTAGTTGACTACCTTCTGGAAAAATACTTGGCGTTGTAGAACCAGTTGCAATACTACTTACAAGATTTGGATAACGAGGAGATGTTATATCTATTAAATAAATCCTTGACGTATCATTATTTGTTATGTAGAGATAACTTCCTGATTGTGAAATTGTCGCACTATCTTCCCCTACTGCAAAAGATGCAACTTCAACAGGTGCTCCTGGATTTGTAATATCAAGAGTGCGTAATGTATGTGTTTTTGTATTTAAGAGATAAGCAAAGTTTTGTACAACAACAACTGCTCCTGCATTTTTTGATTGTGTAAGCACACTTGATAATCCTTCTCCATCGATACATGTTGCTTCAAGACACAACACCTTCGCACTAATCCTTCCGTGTTCATCGATAGACCAAGAACCATTGGCAGATGCAAGAGATTTGATATTAGTAAGAGCAACACCATTTACATTGAGGTCTATGTTTCCTGTCGTTAACATGTTTGTCGTTGTTGCTTGTGTTGTATCTAGTGTTTGGTAGGTAGGAAGAAGATAGATAAGGATAGTGTGTGATTCATCTGAAGAAGAAAGTGCAATACCGATATGTGATGATGACATTGCTTTGGTTGCTTTACCTGGAGTAGTTGTAGAGATAGTAATATTGTCTCCTTGTTGTATGAGTCCATATTCATCAGTCGTCTGTACACGTACTCTTCCTGAGAAGACAACAGGAACACCGTCTACCGCAGTACCTGTAGTTAGTCCAACTGAGGTAGTGACTACTCCTACGATATCAGATGGTGATGTTGCTTTCTTGATGCCTGCCATATGATAGGTAGATGTACCTTCTGTCATAGCATAGGTAGATGTAGAGAAGGTAACAAGAGTACCACTATCTACTGCTTCTTCTGGAGTATAGAGTTCTGCAACAGATGATGTTGTAGGTGTAAAGAATCCAATTGCATGTAATCCTCCTGTACTATCTAGTCGTAGTGACGCAGCATCTGTTGGTGCTTGTGAGAAATCAATACGACTAGTGATACCTTGCATAGATGTTAAGGTAAGGGTGAGTGTATTTTCTATGTGTGCATAATCAATAACTGGTGTAGAAGAAGATGTAGGAGTTGATGATGCTTGTGTTGATGATGCAAAGACACGTAGTGAGATAGTAGAGAGGAGGTCTCCTACAAAATCAAAGGTAGGGAGTGATGATGTTGCAGAGTATTGTGGTGTTAAGAGTGCGCGACCTATCTCTCGAATACTTAGTCCTTTTTGAAGATTCATAAAGACTGTAACAGTACCTACTCCTTCTCCATCATATGGAGTGATTGCGATACCAACTGAATCGTCAAATTGTGTTGCTTTCTTTCCTACACCAGGTACAGATGAGAGTGTGATTCTATCTCCTACTTTAATTGCACCACCTTCTGTAGTTACTTTTGTAGGAACACGACCAGATAATGCTACAGGACGTTTACCTATACCATCTTTTGTATCATCAAGTGTTACTCCTGGGTTTGTAGATATGATACCTGCAAGTGGAGATGTGTCTCCTTCTACTGCACGTTTAACAGAAAGAGGATTTGATTTATCAAATGATACGATCTCTCCAGGAGAAATAGATGGATCTTCCACTGGATAATTTTCTGCGACGTCGGCACCTGTTGCTACTGTTGTGTATTCATAGATGACGTAACCTCCTGCTCCTCCTGCACCTCCGTTTACATCATTTGCTCCAGTTGCAGTACCTCCTGCACCTACAATCACACGCACTGTTGAAGTACCTGCTAAATTAGATGCAGTAAATGTTTTCTGAGTGTATCCACCTCCACCACCACCTCCACCACCTGAATATGAGAGATACCCACCAGCACCTCCACCACCGAACGGTTGCCCTACTAAACCACTACTAGATCCTCCTATTCCTCCACGTGGTGCATTACCTCCAATTCCACCTGCTCCAATTGTCCCAGCTACACCTTTATTACCAGTAAGAATAATATTAGAACCAGATCCAGTTCCTCCATTTGCTCCTCCACCAGGAGCGGTACTACCATCATCACTACCTCCACCACCTCCCACTCCACCAGTAGATGTAGCACTACCAAAGAAAGAAGTTGATCCTCCTGTTCCTCCTGTTGGGCCAGCACCAGATGCATTTACTCCTCCTCCACCTCCTCCACCTCCCCAAAGTTCTACTACTATATATGAAAGACCTGATGGTTTACTCCAGTTAGTGGAAGTGGTTGCAACAGAAATGCCGGTGAGGCGGACAATGGTGTCTGTAGTAATATATCCTGCATTATTTGTCCACTGAGAAATATTTCCTGATTTGTTGGTGAGCGTATCAGATGACGCTGCAGTAATATATCCAGAGTTGTTTGTCCATTGAGAGATATTTGCAGATGAGAAGTTACTAGTACCTAATGCAGTAATGCCGGAACCAGAACCTTGGAACGATCCGTTGGCATAGATATTGTTTCCAATGAAACTTTCATAGCTAGTCCCTGGATTATTGAGAATGGCAATTCTTCCGTCACTTAAAATACTTAGCTGTGATGCAACTACTCCCCCCCAATGGAACGATAGACGTGGTGGAAGATTTCCAGCACCACCGAATGCCGCCTCTCGGAGTTCAAGGGATGCTTTTGTATAATCTGTGGCAGAGTTGTTAGAAGAAGATATTTGGTAATCTCCTGAACCATTATTTGGGATGGCATCTGTAATTCCATATCCACTAATTGTGGTTGGGGTACTTGTAATCCCTGACCAAGGAACAGCACTCGCTGTAGCGGCATTCCCGGTTACATTAATTCCCCAGTTACCACTTGCACCAGTTCCTGTTAAGGTTGGAGCATAGTCATTGTAATTTCCTGAATGAAGTATTGTATACCATGAATTCCATGTACTATTTATTCCTTTTCTGATATTTAATTGTGGTATACCACCACCATTTGTTGCAGTAGAACCAAATGCAAGTTGGTATGATGCGTCCCCAGTAGATGCTGTAGTTCCATTATACGGGGCGTAAGTCATGACTCCAGCATAGTTGCCACCTGTGCCCGTGGTTCCAGCATTAACAAAATCAAATCGTACCCCATATGGACTAGTTGTTGGTAGCTTTGTAGCTGCATCACGATCTCCGTCTGGCCCATTAACAAAATTAGTTGCGCCCGACGTAAGTGAAGATGCTGTTCCAGTAAGGCCAGTACCAGCACCGGTAAATGAAGTACCTGTAATGACTCCTCCTGCAGTAACACTTGCCCCACTTAAACCACTCGCACCAGTACCAAACAGAACACCACCAGTTCCTGAATAATAGTTGAGATAGGTAGTTTTAGTAGTTCCCGCGTCTAAGTGTAGATTGCCATCCGTTGCTTGAACTTTTGCAATTGCAGCAACACCTGAGCCACCACCGTTCCCCCCAAGGGTTAATTGCCCACCCCACGTAGCATTAGCTGCAGTAGTAATTGATGATGGTAAGCTAGTAAGGCCAGTACCAGAACCATTAAATGAACCAGCGTCTACGGTAATTCCACTTGAGTTTATGTGTGCAAAGTTCGAAGTCGCAATTGACCTAAACCAGTGAGTTGTGTTGTCATAATAGTTTCCTGGGTCA
>JAHFNB010000005.1 GCA_023267595.1 bacterium
GTTGGACAGGTGATGCATGGCCGTCGTCAGTTCGTGGTTTGAACTGTTCCCTTCAGTGGGGTAACGAACGCAACCCTTATCGTGTGTTACAAGTGTCACACGAGACTGCCCCGTAATTTGTTCAGAAGAACATTGTGTATTTCACAGGAGACCTCAATCAGATGGTTTTCTCCCAATTTAATAAAATTGGGTCCCCTGTGAAATACATAATAACTTTTGTGAATAAATTACGGGGAGGAAGGAGAGGATGACGCCAGGTCAGCATGTCCCTTTGACATCCTGGGCTACACACATAATACAATCGCATAGACAACGGGCTGCGACGGGGTAACCCTGAGCCAATCCTTCAAACTATGCGCCAGTTCAGATTGTGGTCTGCAACTCGACCACATGAAGCCGGAATTGCTAGTAATCGCGGGTCAGCTAAACCGCGGTGAATACGTTCTCAGGTCTTGTACTCACTGCCCGTCAACTCAAGGGAGCCGGGGGCACCCAAAGGCTTAGCTTGTCTAGGACTAAGGTGAATTCGGTGACAGGGAGTAAGTCGTAACAAGGCACGGCTAGCGGAAGCTGGTCGTGGATTAATTCAATGTGAAAATGTTCTACACAACTATTTAATAGAGTGTAAGAATCTTGTCGATTATTTGTTTTTAAGATAAGGACTTGATAATGATCCTCAACATTATCCGTGTTACTACGAAATGTAACAAAAGTCGCGCAAGCGCTAGAGTGTGACAAAAGAAAGATAAAAAGAATCACAATGTTTTACGTAATTAAAAAATTATTCTAGATATAAGAAGAATAGTTTTTAAATTATGTTTGTAATGTAAAAATAATTCAGGCCGGTTTGCTTTCGCAAACCGGCCTTTGAAGTTGTGTTATCTACGAGCACGATGATTCGGCATCATCGCGCCAAGTTTTATTTCTTTCCTTCTTTTATCTTTATCTTCATTCCATCTCCTCCATTTTTTCTCACCGACTACTTTATGGTAGGAAGTGAATTGAAAACCCTGAATATCTCTATTGGTTATGAGATATTCAACACAAAAGAAGGGGACAAAGTACACAAGGATCTCCTCTCCTTGGTAAGGGATACTCCCTTTTCCATGATCTCTCGCGTTACCATGTTCTGCCAGATATTCACTGATACTATTTTGAGTCATTTGTTGAGTAGTTTCAACAGCCCAAACATGCTTTCTCAACTCATTGCGTCTTCGTGCGTGGATGTTCATTGCTAAGTACTCCCTTAAGAAGGAACTGTCCTATTTCTACCTTATTTATAAGGCTTTTGCAATCTATTGACTTTTATAGTATTTTGTGCTATATTGTTATATAGACTCATTCACATGGAGGCTGTATGTTCCGTAAATCTTCTGATTGGCCGGTGCATCACGCCGGCATTGGTGATTACTTGGTGAAGGGGCAAGAAAAGCCCTGCACTAAGGAAAAGTTTTCTCCCATGAATTTTTTGAGGGAGAATTTCCTTATCTTTGTCGTCACTGGTCTCTTGGTTGCTTTGGAAAGCACGATAGACTGGGACCACGCAATCGGAGTGAAGGTGCCGAAGTACGTTCACTCCCAACAGAAATAAAGGAGAGACCATGAAGAAATGGCTGCAGGACAACACGAAGCAACTGGTAGTGGTAATGGCGGTTGCTATCGTTGCTGCATATATTACGTGGTGGAAATAAAAAGTCACCACGAACAAAAGCCGGATGTCGCTACGCGACTCCGGCTTTTCATATACCTCATTTTATGGTAGTATTTTGTGACAAGTTGTTTCTTTTGAAGAGTCGCACCCGCAGTGTTGCTCTACCTGCGAATCCCGTTTGGGGGTAAATTGATTGCCCAAGTCACTGTCGTTCGACCCGACATTCGCAGGGTCTCTTCAAAGGAAATAATTTCCTTAATGCGCGCGATTAGCTCAGCTGGTTTAGAGCATTCGACTGATACTCGAAAGGTCCCTGGTTCGATTCCAGGATCGCGCACCACATAAAAATAGTTTGCTATTATGTACATATGAATCTATCTGATATTTCTCTTGTTGGAATAAAAGGAGTTCTCCTTGACTTTGATAATACGTTCTATGACTACACACCTGCTCATGAGGCTTCACTTCTTGCAGTATTTGAAGTATTTAAAAATACTCACAAAGTTTCGTATGAAGATTTTATCTCTCTCTATAGTGACGCGCAAAAAAAAGTAAAATTACTCACCAATAATCAAGCAGCAAGTCATTCTCGTCTTTTATATTTTCAAAAGATGATTGAACATTTGGAACATACAACTAATATACAAGAAATAGTAATTCTCGAAGAACTGTATTGGTCTACATTTGAAAAGCATATGATACCAAAAAAAGAGATATTTGATTTCATAAAAAAATGCAAAGAAAATGGCATAAAAACCTGTATTGTAACTGACTTGACCGCAGGGGTGCAATTCCGTAAAATGAGGGCAATAGGTGTGGATACATTGACTGATTTTGTTGTAACTTCAGAAGAGGCAGGGGCAGAAAAACCACATTCGGCAGTATTTACTCTCGCATTAGAAAAATTACAACTCTCTCCTTCGGATGTGATCATGATCGGTGACGATACTAAAAAAGATATAGATGGAGCACATACACACGGAATTAAAGCATACATGGTCTAATATAAAGTCCTTTTTTTCTTCGGCTATAGTTGTTTGTAAACCACTTCTTACATCTCCACTCTTTCTCATACCACTTTGTATAAAAATTGTTTTCTCATATTTTTTTGCATCAGAGAGTGTAACGGAATCTCTCATTCCTTTTGTAAAATATTTTGCATTTGAAAATAATAATCCGTATACACACTTTTATACACAAGGACTTACGAATGCATTTCCATACCCGACACTCATGATGTTGCTATTGGGTAGTTTCTATAGTTTCTTTGGTGCTTTTTCCGACATGCTCCACAATAGTCTTACGCATGTAGATATTTTAATTGAACGTATTCCACTCCTTATTGCAGATATTGGAATACTCGCGGTGTTACTATCATGGTTTAAAAAAAGATATACAGAAATATTATGGCTCTACTGGTGTTCTCCGATACTTTTCTATATTAGTTATATTCATGGACAAGTAGATGCTATCCCTATTTTTTTCCTCTTTTGTTTCTTATATTTCTTATTTAAGGAGTATGATTACCTCGCACTTATTTTCTTAGGACTAGCAATAGCAACAAAATTTGGTATTGTTATTGTGTTTCCGTTTGTTCTTTTATATCTCATCAAAGAACGAGAAAATATCTGGGTGTCATTATGCAAGATACTTATTCCGATTATCATATTTATAGGTATTAACATTTCAAATCTATTTAACCCTGCATTTATAGGAATGGTATTTGCAACAAAAGAAGGATTGAAAGTGTTTGATGTTGTAGTTGCATATAATCAAAATCTTTTCTTGTATGTTATTCCCATGGCATTTTGTATCTTACTCTTTGGATTTTTTACGTTTAAGAAATATAGTAGAGATCTATTCCTTGTGTTCTTAGGATTTACATTCTTTATTTTGACATTATGTATTCCTCCAATGCAGGGATGGTATTTCTGGATAATTCCATTTGCGGTATATTTTTATACATATGCTACTGAACGAGAGAGAATACTGTATTACAGTATTACTCTTGTCTACTTTTTATATTTTGCAGTTATTAAGAGTTCAGATTATTTCTCAGTATTTTCTCTTTCATCAGAGAGATTTGCTTCTATTCCGAACCTCTATCATATAGGTATGGAAAATGGGATACCTATGGATTTTATAGTGAATCTTTCTTTTACACTCCTTCAAGTTGTACTCCTCCTTAATATTTACTGGATATATAGAAAAGGGATAGAGCAATATATGAGGTATAAGATGCATTATAAGCCGTATTTAGTTGGTGTGGCAGGGGATTCTGGAAGTGGTAAGACGACGCTTGCCGAGTTACTTAGTGATGTTTTTGCACGTCGAAATGTTTCTGTTGTTGCGGGAGATGATTTACATAAATGGGAACGGGGGAATGATATGTGGACCAAATACACACATCTAGATCCTCGAGCAAATGAATTACATACAGATATTCATAGTGTGTATTCTATGAAACAAGGACAATCTATTTTACGTAGACATTATGATCATACATCAGGTACGTTCACGCTCCCACAAAAGTATGCGTCGAAGCGTCTTGTTATTTTCGAAGGATTACATTCACTTTTCTTAGAAAAAGTACGCAAAGCCTTTGATCTTAAAATATTTATTTCTCCTGAAGAGCAGTTACAATTGCATTGGAAAATTATTCGTGATTTTGAGCATAGAGGTTATTCAAAAGAAGATGTGATGCAACAAATACAATTGCGTATACAAGATAAAGAGCAGTTTATTATGGTGCAAGAAAAATATTCTGATATAGTTATTTCCCTTAAAAATAATTTTTCATTAGGAGATAGAATAGGGAACAAAGATGTAGCATTATCACTATTTCTTGAAATAACATGTGCCAATGATATCGGGTTACAATCACTTCTTGATGAAGTATCAAAGTATATGAATGTTGAATATCGTATTAAAGATGAGAAGCAACATATAAAGTTTAACGGAGTGATACGTAAAGAACATATACAAGAAATCGCAGAGACTATTATTCCAGAACTAGATGAATTGTCACTTGAGAATCGTGTATGGCATGATAACTACAATGGTGTTATACAACTATTTGTTACATTGTATATGTTTGAATCAATGCGACTAGAACACTATGACTTATAATCCCTTTCTACGAGTTGCACAAGAATTAGGAAGAAAGCAAGAATATTTTCAGGGTACTGGAGGTAATATTTCTTTGAAACATAATTCTCATGACATGGTGATTAAGTCTTCTGGTATTAGAGTGCAAGATATGGTGTATGATGAAGGGCTCATCGGAGTTTCTTTTCCAAATATTCGTAACTGCTTTGCTATGGGGCATATGGTGAGTGAAGAAGAAAGCAATATTACCATTCGAGATTCTGTACTTGTGCGTGATGCGCGCCGCCCTTCTATTGAAACTGGATTCCATGCCATTTTACATAATGCAGTTATTCATTCACATTCAGTGTATGTAAATATTCTTGCATGTTCATCATCTTTTTTTGAATTAGTGGAGAAATTATTTTCTCATACAGATATAGTCTATAGTGTGGTGGAGTATGCAGCACCAGGACATTACTTAACACAAAAGGTGAAGCAAAGTATAAGTGATATAAAAAGTAGTAAGCATATCGTCTTTTTGAAAAATCATGGAGTTATTGCTTCTGCTCTATCACTTTTTGATGCGGTAACGATTCATGAAAAAGTAAATGATATTATTCGTGATTATTTTGGTATTACTGATACTTACCCTATATCTCAATTGTGTCATAGACAAACTGGTGAGTCAGTAAGCGTTACGCCGTTTCTCTTAGATTTCTTAAAGAATAATAGTTACTATTTTGTACATATCAAAGAGTATATGTTGTTTCCAGATTTAATAGTTTTTTGTAAAGATCTTGTTGTTACGGATGATGAATCATGTGATGCAAAAATTGTGGTGAGCATATCTCGTAATGAGATTCGTTATAACACAAGCAAAAAAGAAGCACATATCATAGAAGAAAACTTGGTGGCGTGGGCATATATTCTCACCATGATAGAAAAACATAATTTATCACCAGTATTTATTTCACAAGAACAAGCAGGAATTATTGAAAACTTAGAATCAGAAAAATATAGAAAAGAATTGGTTAAATAATAATTTAGACAAGATGTCTTTCCCAAGTAGGAATAGTTTCAACTGATGTCATAACAAGATCAAGGTTCATCCCAAGTTGTTTAATCTCTTCTGCATATGCATCAATGTCTTGTGGACGTCCCCATCTGTCTGGAGAGACTAGTGCAGTTTTAAAGAGAGAAAGACGATGTACTATTTCTTCATTAAGTGGAAGGCGAGTGTTGGTATCGATCCAGACCCAATCAAGAAGTGTTTTTCCATCACGTATTTGGGACTCTACATTTTCAATTGGTTCTGCTTCAGAATAGCGTATAGCAAGTTCACGTATTCCTTCTCGTGTTGCTTTGTAGAGGTACGGAAACTCAACATCCAAAAGAAAATAGTTTTCTTTTGGAATATCGTAATGTGCTGCAAGATTTAAAACACGCTCCTCGTATCCTGCTTCTTTTATATTAAAGATAATAAAGGAATTACCTTGTATGGTAAATGTTTTTAGATAGTCCTCTAGTGAAACAAGAGTATTTGGATTGGAGATAGGATCATGACTTAAGAGTATCTGGTCTCCATACCCACGAATATCAATTTCTACTCCATATTTTGGGTCGAGTTTTGAGAGTTCTTCTATGGTGTTTATTCTGTGGGCAACTATGATCATTTTGAGTAAGTAGTCCTCAGTATACAATATGGGTAAATTTTGATAGATTGGAAGCACGAAACATGAAAATCATCATACCAATGTCAGGGCTTGGAAAGCGGTTTGTAGACGCAGGGTATGATATGCCGAAACCTCTTATTATAGTTGATGGGAAACCAATTATTGAACATGTGATTTCAGTATTTTCTGGAGACCATTCATTTGTTTTTATTTGCAGTAATGATCATTTGAAAGAAACAAACCTAGAGGAAGTACTACGTACTAGTAGACCAAACAGTACTATAATTGGTATAGAAAAACACACACAAGGTCCGGTATATGCGCTCACACATGTTTACGATTATATTTTAGATGATGAAGAGGTAATGATTAGTTATTGTGACTATGGGATGGATTTTGATTTTAATAATTTTCAAAATAAACTAAGAGAAGGAAATTTTGACGGTGCCGTGCCGTGCTATACAGGATTTCATCCACATTTATTACATGGGAACGTATATGCTGGAGTACGTGTTAATGAACATAATGTTATGATAGATATTAGAGAGAAACATTCTTTTACAGAAAATCCTATGGAGAGTCATCATTCAGTCGGTGCGTATTATTTCAGACGTGGTAGTGATCTGAAGAAATATCATGATGAATTACTTGCATCGAATATTCGTCTGAATGGTGAAGCATATACGAGTATGATTTATTATTTGTATCTTCGTGATGGTCATAATATATATGTGCCAGAGGTGCAAAGATTTATGCAATGGGGGACACCGACAGATTTAGAAGAGTATGAAGCATGGTCACGATACTTTCATAAACAATTAGGAAAAGAAAAAGGTAAGACAGATATTCCAGAGAGTCGTGAAAGATTTGTAAAGATACCGTATGAAGAAAAAACTACAGAGTATGAAAAATGTTATACTTACTGGGAAAACCACTTTACACATTAATTAAAAAGGTATGTCAACAGTAAATATCATTCCAATGGCGGGTACGGGTTCTAGATTTTCCGATGCAGGATACATGTTACCAAAAGCACTTATTCCAGTTTCTGGAAAGCCTATGATTTTAGGTGCAATAGAACATATGCCAAAAGCAGATAAGTGGGTATTTATTGTTCGTAAAGAACATATTAATGAATATGGAATTGATACTTTGATTAAAAATGAAATTAAAGACGCAATCATTATTTCTGTAGACAAAACAACAGAGGGACAAGCATCCACCTGTATGCTTGCAATGGAACATGTTAACCCAGATGACAGTATTTTTATTGCTGCATGTGATAACAGTTTTTTGTATGATCATGCGAAATATGATGCACTTATGAATGATGGGTCAGTTGATTCAATCGTTTGGACATTTACGAAAGATGAATTATTAACTATTAGTCCAAAGTCATGGGGGTGGATAAAGTTGCAAGATGATGGAGTAACCATTGATGATATGTCGGTAAAGATTCCAGTTTCAGAAACGCCGTTTAATGATCATGCAGTAGTTGCAACATTTTTCTTCAGAAAGGCACAGGACTTTATTGATGCCTATAATTTGATGGTACAAGAAAATTATCGTATCAATAATGAGTTCTATGTAGATTCACTTCCGATCTTTTTGAAAAAACTTGGAAAGAAAAGTGTTATCTTTGATGTTGATTTATACGTTGGATGGGGGAAACCGTCTGATTTGTATCTTTATGAAAAGTACGAATACTTTAATTCAATAGGAAAGTTGGATAATGATGCTTGGAAGAAGTATTTTGCTTTATCGAAAAATAAGTAATTATGCTTTACGAAATTGCAAAAAATAGTAGTTTCATTCAAAATCTCGTTGCAAATATTGTAACGGCGATTCACCCGTCTATCATGCATAATTTAGGAAAGATGGAAATTATTAAGAAAGCAATGTGGAATTGTGAACTAGAAAAAGTAGAGGGTGGGTATTTTGAGTTTGGAGTCTATGAAGGTACGTCACTTTATACTGCAGTAAAGGCTCACAAAAATATTAAATCTGAAGTAACAAGACACTTCTACGGATTTGATTCATTTGATGAGGGTTTTAAATATTTTGATGAACGCGATAAACATCCTTTTTTTAAAGAAGGGGATTTCGTCAGTTCATATACAAAAGTAAAAAAACGATTTGCGAAGTTTGCACATGTGAAATTAATTAAAGGCTATTTTGAAGAAGTGCTTTCACAGCATGATTCACAAATAATTCGTGAATCAGAAAAATGTGCAATTCTTTTTATTGATTGTGATCTCATGAATCCGTCACTTGTTGCTCTTAACTACATACAACCGATGCTACAAGAAGGATCAATCATCATTATCGATGATTACTATGCATATAAAGGAAAGGAAGACTTAGGACCATGCGGAGCATTTACGGCTTTTTTGGAAAAGAACCCACAGATTTCTGTTCGAGAGTTTGCAGATTATGGATATGGAGGAAAATCATTTATTGTTACGCGAGTATAATGAAGTCACTTCGTACATATATAACTTCTGGGTTTATGTTCACAATTAATTGGCCACTTGTACTCTCATTCGTATCTTTTTGGGTGTATGGATTATTCGGATTTTTGACTATACAGTCATGGGGGCTACTAGGTAATAGTCTTGCGAGTTTATTGTTGTTAGGAATATTCTTATGTCTTTTTTCTTTACGAAAGAAAGAAGCATATACAACAAATGTTGTGATTACAGGTACAGATATCAAAGTATTACTCGGGTATCTACTTTGTATGTTTGTTATAACGTATAGTGATTTATTTTTACCGATTGACGGGGATCAACTATATCATTCACAACAGGCAGTGTTACACAGTATTATTGCAATACAAATACTAGGAAACTATATACAATCAATTGGCACATTTTCTTTTGCTAACCTTATATGGGTTTTTAATATCATCATGACACTTGGCGGTGTAGCACTTTATTTCTTATTAAGAAATAAAAAAGAAATCTATATTATTGGTACACTCGTTACTTTATTTTTAGTGTCACGATTAACAGTGTTACTCATGCTCGGAAATAGTAGTGCATTTCCTCCATTTCGATTATTTCCAGTATGGCTTTCAGAGTTAGTATTTTCTCCAAGTAATTTTGGTTTTCGTGTTGCTACATTTATCGGACTAATTTTATGTATGTGGTTTGTCGAAAGAAATATTCGTGAAAAGACCAATCTTTTTGTATCAGTTATGTGTGGTCTTGCGATTGGGACCATACCTGTGCTTTGGCATGTGGGAACACTTGTAGAGCCATCTCTTTGGGCAGGTATTTGTTTTGTCTTTGTACTTTTTTGTATTAATAATTGGAGTAATGGGAAGAAATTAAATTATTTTGTAATTATTTCTGCTATTGTTTTATTTTCTACAATGAGAGTATCATCATTTATTACACTTATACCAATAGGTATTATGATGTTGATTGACTATACGAATAGAATACTTACCAAAAAAGAATTTCTTTATTCATTAGTCCCGACTCTAATTTTACTCCCTATTTTGTTTGCTAGTTTTTATTTGGGCACTCCTTCAACATATACAGGAGATATTTCACTTGATCCGTATATTCCTGCAAATGCAAGTTTATTTGAAAGATTAGCAGTGTTGTTTACATCAGGAGGGATTATGACGTATGTGTACAATTCTTTACGTTTCCCATTAGTTTTATTCTTGTTGATTATTCCATGTTATTTTTTCGGAAATATAAAAAGGGGAGCACTCATCACATTATTATTTGTTGTTGGTTGTGTTTTATTCTATTCCATTAACCCAGTCTTTTGGGGGCACGGTAGATATCAGGCAGAGTATCTCGCGCCATTTATTATTTTTGGAATATATATAAGTACGTATTGGTTATACAGAAGAAGTAAAAATCTAGCAGTAGTATTTCTTACAATTCTTATTATCTGTAATATATATCTTTATAAACATATTGGAGAGATGAATAGTGCAATGCGTGGTCAGGATACATATGGTATTGCAATTAAAAAATTGGGAGACTATTTTGTTGTATCAGAGTTTCCATATAGTTTCACTTATGCATTACAACAAGCAAAGAATAATGGTTACGCAGGAAAAATCTATTATGCGACAGGAAATGGATATGGGTATTTTTCTCAAATACTAAGTGGATACTCAGTAGATGAAATGAGACAAGAAAAAGAAATATATACACGTATAGGAGGAGATATAACTGCAGAAAAAATTGATAAAGAAACAAATATACAATTAGTTTTGGTGAATGGTTCAGAAAATAATCATAAAGCATTACCACAAAAAATAGCCGATGATTTACAAACATTAGGATGGGTACAGTGGAAAGAGTTTTCTAATGATAGGTTTGGGACAAGTATTTTTGGTTTACAAAGAAAGTAATTTTTGACATTTTTTAAAAATAGTGTAGTGTAAATAGTGGCTATTTTGCCCTTTTGATTAAGGTACATAATAATGAGTGCAATTCTCGCTGAAAAGCACATCATCGATTTCTCCCTTTCTGCCTGCTATGCCGCCATGCTGAATGCATGCGTCGCGATGCATGGCGTGATGAGTATCGAGCAACGGAAAAATACTCTGATTGCAGGGATGGAAAGCAAGACGAAGAAAGACGGCACGAATGACATGGTGCAGGATGTGACCAGTGAAAGCGTTGCTCGCGCATGTCTCAAAGGATTCCCTGTTCACGGGGAAGAGCTCGGCGTGATGTTGACGCATCCGCGCTATGTCGTCTGGATTGATCCGAATGATGGCACACGCGGGTTTCAGAACGGCATGGCAACTTCTTGTGGCATTACCGCTCTTTACGACAAGATCGATGAGATGTGCATCGCGTGTGTCGTCGTCGAGTGGTCGACGGGACGTGTCTGGATGTACACACCGGAGATAGAAGGCACGGAAGTGTTCTACATCGAAGGTAAGGGGTTCAGTGAGCGTCGACGTGTTCGCGTTCACGACGGAGGGCTCGGCGTTGGTACCACAGTTTTCGTGGACAACTTCCCGAATTTCAAACTGAAGGGAAGTAATAGTTTGACTACGATGGAAAAGGTTACCATCTATGCCAAACTCTTCGGTGGTGGAATAGCCCAGGTGATGCACACAAGCACGAATGCTGGTCATCACGTTCTTGTTGCTCAAGGTGGTGATGGACACAATGTTCCGGGTGCCATCACTGGTTGTCGTGGTGGGCCATGGGATGTCGCTCCGGCACTTCTTGTCGCGAAAGCAGGTGGTGTGGTGCGTGGTTTCAAACGCGATGAAGGAAGCAATCACTTTGTCGAAGTTCCGGCACTTGCGTTTGAGCAACATCACTTTACGGTAACGGCGAACAATGCCGAGACTGCAAGTGTGCTCACCGGAGTCCTCACTAACGGCCAGATTACCTGACCACAATGTGAGGCAATAGGTCCCGCTAGTCATTACGATAGCGGGGCTTTTTCTTTTGTGATAGAATCTCGCTATATGAATGAACCAACATTATCACTCGTATTACCTTGTTATAACGAAGTAGGAAATTTGCAAAATCTATTGAATGCATATAAACAAGTTATCAAAAGAGATGATATTGAAATAATTGTTGTTAATAATGGTTCTCTAGATGAATCAGGAAAATTATTAGAAGAAATAAAACATAATTATCCGTTTTTAAAAATAGTTACTATTATAAAAAATGAAGGATATGGAAATGGAATTATTACAGGACTTAAAGAAGCACGAGGTAAATATATCGGATGGTCACACGGCGATTTACAAACACCTCCAGAGGACGTTATTAGAGCATTAGAGATAATTGAGAAAAATAAGTTAACTAATTTTCTTGTGAAAGGAAAAAGATATGGTCGTCCACCTGCTAATGTGTTTTTTACATTTGGAATGAGTATCTTTGAAACACTTTTATTTGGAAAAGTTTTATACGATATCAATGCTCAACCAAATATTTTTCCGAGAGAATTCTTTAAAGAGTGGGTAGATGCACCACTTGATTTTTCTTTAGATTTATATTGTTTGCATCTCGCAAAATCAAAACATATGAATGTGATTCGTTTTCCTGTTGAGTTCAGACAACGTGGTGCTGGAGTTTCTTCATGGGACATTGGATGGAAAAGTAAATGGAAGTTTATAAAACGTACGTTAGCATTTAGTTTTAAGTTACGATTTTCATAATAACTTGTTCATTGATATGCTTGTAGCATGAACTGTAAACAAGTACTTTTAAAAGATGTTACTTCCTTTCATATAGGAGGTGAGGCTGATATTGTCATCCTTACAAATGAAGATGATATTCGTGAAGTATATGAGTATGCACGTACACATACTCTCCAAGTACATATTTTAGGTGGTGGAACCAATACAGTCTTTAAAGATGGTCATTCAAATACACTTATTGCTAAGATGGAAATGAAGGGGCAGACAATAGAAAATACAGAAACTGAGAATGATGTATTTGTTACTGTAATGGCAGGGGAGAATTGGGATGATATTGTGCAGTACGCAGTAGAAAATAACTTGTGGGGGATAGAAAACCTATCGTATATTCCAGGGACGGTAGGTGCAGCACCAGTACAAAATATTGGAGCATACGGTATGGAATTAGACGATTCTATAGTTTCCGTGCGAGTATTTGATTCTGTAAAAAATGATTTTGTAGAATTGAATAAACATGATTGCCAGTTTGGATATCGAGATTCAATTTTAAAAAGAGAAAAAAATAGGTACTGTATTGTATCAGTTACGTTACAACTTTCAAAAACAAAAAAACCAGTTCTTACCTACAAACCACTTGATCGCTTGAAAGAAAAAGAAAGTGTAACACTACAAGAGATACGAGACACAGTTGTCGGAATAAGAAAACAAAAACTTCCAGATTATACTCTCTATGGAAATGCAGGGTCATTTTTCAAGAATCCAATACTGAGTCGTAGTGAAAGTGAAGAGTTATGTAAACGATATTTAACTGCACCAATTTATAAAGTTGAGAATGGTTATAAAATAGCAGCAGCATGGCTCATTGAGCATGTGGCTAGTATGAAAGGGGTACGAAAAGGAAATGTTGGAACATGGCCTACACAACCGCTTGTGATTGTAAATTATGGCGGAGCAACATTAGAAGAATTGAATGATTTTGCTTCATCAATTGTACAAACTATAGAAAATAATGCAGGAATTCGTCTCGAAAGAGAGGTTCAGATTGTAGAGTAAATAGTATTCATTTAATTGACAAAATAATTATTTATAGGTAGTGTTGTATTGGGTTACTTTCAGTATTTCAATGATGAAGGAGATTCAAATTGAATGCTGTCCTTGAAAAGATCAACGGTATTCACGAAAAAGGTATGGAAAAAGTTTTTAAGGGAGAAGTGATACACTTTCCTGGTTTCCCAAAAACAGGATTGCTTAAGTCTCACGTCTCTCTTAGGTTTGGTCAAGTCTCTCTTGAGGATTATAGATACCGTCTGATGATTCCCATGAAATCTGCTGCTCAGAAATATGGTGTAGGTCTTATCTGTGCGGAGATTGATTATCCATTTCATGCAACTATCGGACAAGGCACGGGTACTGTAGATTTTGATGAAAAGGATTGCCTTGTTCTTAGTCTTGGTATTTATGCACTTCCTATCTTTTTTTCCCAAGTTGCGATGGATGGTTCAAATGTCCTTCTGGCAGTGTCTAGTATTGATCCAGAAGTTATAAGTCTTCGTAAAGAAGTCGCTGAAAAGCATGCTGCACTCGGACTCAAAGTAGATACTCCGGAAAATATTTTACATGTGAGTGTGGCACGCATCATTTCTGGGACTCCTCATGCAATAAAAGAATTTGCGCAGGCAGTATGCTTACTTCGAGAACAAATCCTGAGGATACCTCTTCGTATGGTAGTCTCCGGTATAAATACTGCAAATGAATGGAGATTCCTCAATTCTCTTAAATAACTAACACATTGAAAAATAAGATTCACAAATAAAGCCGCGGCGAAAGTCAAGGCTTTTTTCTTTGTCTAATCTCTGTTAGGATGTGATGATGATTGGGACACTCTATATAGTACCGACTCCTATTGGGAATCTAGAAGATATGACACTACGAGCAATTCGTATTTTAAAAGGTGTTGATTTAGTCTTGTGTGAAGATACATCTGTTACACAAAAATTATTTAATCATTATGATATTACTACACCAACGAGTGTCTTTTTTGCACAAACAAAATTAAAAAATATAGATAAGATTACGGGTCTTTTAGAAGAAGGAAAACAAATTGCTCTTGTGTCTGATGCAGGGACTCCGACGATTTCAGATCCTGGAGTATTACTGGTTGATAGAGTTCGTAGTGAATTACCTGAAGTAAAAGTTGTTGCATTACCAGGACCATCTGCACTTACCACAGCACTTTCTGTTTCGGGGATATCATCTGCACAATTTGTTTTCTTAGGATTTTTACCACATAAAAAGGGGAGAGAAACATTGTTTAAAGAAATTGCAGAAAGTAAAAGAACTATGGTGTTCTATGAATCGGTGCATCGTATAGAAAAGACTTTAGAATCGTTAAGTGACTGTATTATTGCACCACGCCAAATTGTTATAGCACGAGAATTAACCAAAGTGTATGAAGAAGTTATTTTTGGAACAAGTAAAGAAGTAAAAAGTTATTTCAGTAAGAAGAAAGATAAAATACGAGGGGAATTTGTTGTAATTATTGAAGGGAAAAAGTAGAAAGAAGAAATGGTATACTGAGTGCTTAGAAATTCTTTTTTGGAGAAGAGTAATGCGATACTGTTGGCAATGTAGTACAGAAATAATACTATGCAATGGTTATGTGGGAGGAGACATTGCTGCACTCCTTGTAGGTGAAGAGCCAAAGTCTCCTATTTATGAGACGTGTAGCAAATGTGTAGAACGTTACGAAGCAGCCATAGAACTAGGGTTACCAAAACCATTCCTCCTTCCTTCGGAAAAACCTGCCTGATAAGCAGGTTTTCTTGCTTCTTCTTTCTGCTTTCTTTATACTGGGATCATTATGTCACCTCTAGGGATTAAACGCACAATAGCAGTATTATTGATACTTTCTCCTTGGATTTTTGTACCAGGGTTATTTAAAGATTTTGTTTTCATTATCGCAGGAGTATTTCTTTTTATTAGTACACTTGATTTACGAAAGAAATCATCTATTTCGCATGTTCATCAAGAAAATGAAAGTATTCCTGTAATTCAAACAGAAACAACAGCATGAAGTTGTTATTTTCAGGGATTGTATTTTTAAGTGTTCTATCCTTATGGGTGGTTAATAGTGGATATCAAAATATTTCTTTTCTTAAAAAAATTGGTACAGAAGATTATTCAAAACATGAAGTAGGGACGTCTACTCCACTTGAAAAAGTTACAGATTTTATTTCAAAAACACTACCAAAAGATACAAAAGTATCTGCAGAAGTCATTGCACCACCACGAGTAGTTACACATATAAAGACTCCAGAACATGTAAAAGCCATTTATATGTCATCATGGGTAGCAGGTTCTCCATCAATACGTGCACGATTAGTAAAAATTGCGGATGAGACAGAGATAAATGCAATTGTAATTGATGTAAAAGATAATACAGGTCTCCTTTCGTGGAATGGACGAATAAATGACTTAAATGATTTTCTCGATGTTCTCCACAGTAAAAATATTTATGTTATTGCACGTGTTGCTGCTTTTCAAGATCCTCTTTATGTAAAAGATCATCCTGAGCAAGCAGTGCATTCAAAAGCAACAGGGGGTATCTGGAAAGATAATAAAGGTGTCCCGTGGGTGGATACGGGGTCCACTGATATGTGGAAGTACATTGAAAATGTTTCCAAAGATGCATATGCACGAGGGTTTGATGAAATTAATCTTGACTACATACGCTTCCCAACAGATGGTCCACTTTCCGATATGACATTTCCAATTAGTGGTGAACGTGGATTAAAAGATAAGCCAGGTATTGTTTCAGATTTTTATCATTACATTACTGATGCACTCCATAAAGATGGTATTCCTGTGTCTGGTGATCTTTTTGGTATTATTATGGTGACAAACGTAGATATTAAGACATTGGGGCAAGATATGCATACAGCATTAGAAACATTCGATTATGTTTCACCGATGGTCTACCCATCACATTTTTATGCAGGTACTGCAGGGTACCAAAATCCTGCTGCTCATCCTGGAGAAATTATTTCTTTTGCGATGAAAGCAGGTGTAAAAATTGCAACTGAAGTTGCTTCAAGTACAGGGCAGGCAACATCAACAATTATTGCAAAATACAGACCCTTTTATCAAGACTTTGATATGGGTGCGACGTATACCGCGGAAATGGTACGCGCACAAATTACCGCAGGTGAAAAATTAGGAATCAATTCTTGGATGTTATGGGATCCATCGAATCACTATACACCGAGTGCACTGAAGTCTGAGTGATATACTTATTTTCATGAATGATAAGGAAAAAGTTACCTATATAGGTAAGGTTGACTATCGTAATAAAGCAATCAATTTTGGTATTAAGGCAGGTGATAGAACTCGTCATACTTACATAATTGGAAAGACAGGAATGGGTAAGTCTACACTTCTTGCAAATCTTATTATTCAAGATATTCATAACGGTGAAGGAGTGTGCGTGATTGATCCTCATGGTTCATTAGCAGAAATGTTACTTGATCATGTACCAGAATCACGTATCAAAGATGTAATATACTTTGCGCCATTTGATGCAGATAATCCTATCGGATTAAATGTCCTTGAAAAAGTAGATAAAGAAAAACGTCACCTTGTGGTAAATGGCATAATGGCAGCATTTAAAAAAATTTGGGTAGATGCATGGTCTGCTCGAATGGAATATATATTGAATAACATAATGCTTGCACTTCTTGAAAATGATGGACAATCGTTACTTGGGGTTAATCGTATGCTTACCGATAAAGAGTATCGTAAGTTTATTGTATCAAATGTTACTGATCCGACAGTAAAAGAATTTTGGGAAAAAGAATATGCAAACTATTCAGAACGATTTGCACAAGAAGCAGCGCCTGCGATACAAAACAAAGTGGGACAGTTTGTAGGTAATCCACTTATTAGAAATATTATTGGCCAACAAAAAACATCTATTGATCTTCGTGATGCAATGGATTCAAAAAAGATTCTTATTGTAAACTTATCCAAAGGAAAAGTAGGAGAAGGGAATGCAAATCTTATTGGTTCACTTCTTATCACCAAGATTTATTTGGCAGCAATGTCTCGTTCTGATGTTGGTCCGTATGAACTTGAGAAATTACCAGCATTTTATATGTATGTGGATGAGTTTCAAAACTTTGCTAATGAATCATTTGCAAATATTTTATCTGAAGCACGAAAGTACAATTTGGCGCTTACTGTTGCACATCAATATGTAGAACAAATGACAGATGAAGTAAAAGCCGCAGTATTTGGAAACGTTGGGACAATGATTGTATTCCGTGTAGGAGCAACGGATGCAGAAGTTTTTGAAAAGGAATTTGCCCCCAAGTTTATTTTAGATGATATTGTGAATCTTTCTGCATATCAAATATATTTAAGACTGATGATAGATGGGCAAGGTTCTGCTCCATTTTCTGCTCGTACACTAGATCCTATACAAAAACAACCACAATCCTATGCACATGCAGTTATTGAACATTCTCGTAAAACATACGGAAAATCACAACATGAAGTAGAGGAAGAAATTAATGCTTTTTATAGACCTCTTACTCTAGAGAAAAAAGAGGTAGTAAAAGAGAATTATGCTCATGTTGAAAAAGAAGTAAAAGTGCGTGAAATAAAACATAATACCCCACCAATAAATACAGAAACCAGAAAGTATACTCAAAATTCTAACATAACACATACACAACAACAGAATAATCAAGACCCGAGAAGAACGCATAGTTCTCGTCTACAAACACCAGAAAAATCACCAACTTTTGATAATAGGCCACCACTTTCTTTAAAAGAAGCATTAGCAAAAGCAATGAGTGAAAATATAAAAAGTGAAGAAAAGTTGATACCTCAGAAAGTGCGTATTACTGATAATAAGGAAAAAGAAAAAAAAGAAGTTCCAGAAGAAGTACTTCGCAAGTTGCTCGATGAGTAAACCATGAAGTATATAACTGCCTTACTTAGTTTTCTCTCAAGTATTGCCTCGGTATATGCAGTTTATATTTCTGAAATTATGTACGATCCACAAGGGTCTGACACATCTCGTGAATGGGTAGAGATTTATAATGACACAAACAATGCTATTGATTTTACTTCGTGGAAATTATTTGAAAGTGGAACTAATCACGGAATAGTTAGTTATTCAGGAGGTACGACAGTTCAAGCAGGGGGATATGCAGTTATTGCAGATAACCCAGTAAAATTTCTTACTGATTTTCCAAATTATCAAGGAGTACTGTATGACAGTTCGTTTTCTCTTTCTAATTCTGGTGAGCAATTAATTTTAAAAGATGGAACAGGTTCTACAATTGACACATTTACATATGTTCCTTCTGTTGGTGGTAATGATGATGGAAGTACACTTTCAAAAATAGAAGGAACGTGGACTCGTGGGATTGCAACTCCTGGAGCCATAAATCAAGTATCAGGAGTTGCTATGTCATCTTCTGCATCATCAACAGAGAATCAAGTAACAATTGCACAATTGTCACCTCCATCTCCAGATATTATTTTTTATCTACCTTTTGAAAGGACGGTTGTTGCAGGTGCAGATACAGAGTTTAGTACGTATGCTACAAATAAATCTGGTAAAGTATTGGATAATTTGACATGTACATGGGCGTTTGGTGATGGTGGAAAAGGAGTGGGGACAACCACTACATATCGTTACGCATACCCAGGAAGATACATTGCACAAGTTGAAGGAACAACTGGATATGTCGCAGGAACAGGAAGAATAATGATTCATGTAGTGCCACCAGATCTTGTTATTTCAAAAATAGACACAGGTAAATATGGTATGTATGTTGATATTTTTAATCCAAATACGTATACGTTAGATCTTTCTCAATGGAAATTAGTGATTAATGGTGCTAGTTTTCCATTTCCAAAAAATACACTTATATTAGGAAATACAACAACACGTTTTTCAGGAGTAGCAATGGGATTTGCAAGTACAACTCTTATTTCTGGTAATCCAGTACAGATACTATTTCCAAATTTTGAAGAAGTAGCGCGGTACATTTTTCTTCCACACAGTGACACAGTGTATGCTGCGTCTTCTACTCCTGTGAGACAACTAGAAAAAGTACTTATAAAAAATAATGCAGTAAAAAGAGAGGTAAGTACCACAACTCAAAGTATTCATATGCAAAAAGATACGAGAGTAGTCTCTTTTTTGAAGACTCTTTTTAAGAAATAGATTATTTTATATAAGGTTGGAATATATGAATATTTCCTATATAATAGGGCTTTATGGCTACATCTAAAAAGACTACAAAGAAAGTAAAGAAGGTTTCCAAAAAGAAAGTACTTGTTACAGGAGGTGCAGGGTTCATAGGTTCACACCTCATAGAAGCACTTCTTAAAAGTGGTAAGTATGATGTTGTGTCACTCGATAATTATTTTACAGGTAAAAAAGAAAACCATCACAAAGGCGCAACGTATATAGAAGGACATACAAAAGATATCGATAAATTAATAAAAATTGTTCCAGATCTTGTGTTTCATCTCGGTGAGTATTCTCGTGTTGAAAAAAGTTTTGATGATGTTGAACTTGTTTGGGATCATAATAAAGCAGGAACCTTTGCAGTTGTAGAGTTTTGTCGAAAGCATAATGCAAAATTAGTGTACGCAGGATCTAGTACAAAGTTTGGTGATGGAGGATTAGGGAGAGTACAAAGTCCATATGCTTGGACAAAAGCAAGTAATACAGAACTCGTAAAAAATTACGGAAAGTGGTTTTCTTTACCGTATGCGATTACCTATTTTTATAATGTGTATGGTCCACGAGAAATTAGTGAGGGGGACTATGCTACAGTGATCGGTATTTTTAAAGCAAAACATAAAAAAGGAGAACCTATCACGGTTGTTTCTCCAGGAACTCAAGTGAGAAACTTTACTCATGTAGAAGATATTGTAAAAGGTCTCATATTAGTTGGTGAAAAAGGGGAAGGGGATGATTATGGATTAGGTGATGAACGAGGGTACAGTATTTTAGATATTGCAAAAATGTTTGGTAAGAATATTGTCATGCTTCCAGAACGAAAGGGAAATAGAATGAACTCAACAATTGATACAACTCGTGTACAAAAAGAATTGAAATGGAAAGCAAAAAAGAATATCAAAACGCATATCAATGAGTTTGTAAAAGATCACAAAAAGAAAACCAAGAAGTCCTAGTTATTAACGAATAGTTTTTTCTTGAGGTATACACGTAGTTTCTTGTCATGTATATAGGCAATGTATGCAAGGGTAAGCATTAGTATTTCAACGAAAATACCAACAGTTGTTCTTGAATAGAAAAAGGTGTCAACAAAGTATCGTATGATGGTGTTTCCAAATGTTTGATGAAGTAAATAAATAGGGTAGGTGAGTCCGCCAATAATCGCACATAGTATGCGGACTTTAGGATTTTTCAAGAATCGTGAAAGGTAGATAAAGAGGATTACCAGTAAGAAAAGTACTGGGTTTGCATATGCGACGATAGTGGTATCAAGTGCGTTTGGTACAAAGTATGGTGGTATTGCACGTGATGAAATATAGACAGAATACACAAGTGTTATGAGGATGAGTGCTACATCACTTACTTTGCACCATGTTGTTTTTATAGAGTCTTCCAAGAATAATGCGAGTGCACTTCCCATAATAAAGAATGATGCATGACGAACGAGAAGCATTTTCATAGCAAAGTTTTGGTCAATGTGAATTGCAAATGATGCTGCACTTAGTATGAGCCATCCCCATAAAAAGAAACGTATATGTTTCCATGAAAAGAAAAATACAAATAATCCAATGAAAACATAAAAGAGTAATTCTACAGCAAGTGTCCAATATACTGCATCCACCAGTCCGCCGTATCCGATAAAAGAACTCAGTTTATCTCCCATCATTGTCATACTCGCGAGATATTCGATGAAGTGTACTGGTGTGCCATTTGGCATCACTAGTGTAAAGATGTAGGTGATTGTACATATAATCCAGAAAAGCGGATAGAGACGTATGAACCGTCCTAGTGCAAATTCTTTCAGTGTTGTATGTGCAACACTTTGTGCAATAACGAACCCAGAAATAATAAAGAACAGTTGTACACCGAGATTGCCATAGCGAAATGGAGTCAAGGTATCAGTCATACCAATAGGGGCTAATCCAAAGAAATAATGAAAATTGACTACACCAAGTGCTGCAATAAAACGTAGTACATCAAGCCCTGTGTAGTAGGTTTTCATGAATATGATCAAAGTATATCACGTAAAAATCACAGTTTTTTGAAGGGATTTTTTTTGCTATACTTACATAACTATGAAGTTCTATATACTTGGAGCAAGTGGATTTATGGGTTCACAATGTGTCACTTATTTACAATCAAAAGGTCATGAAGTTTTTTCTAATCGTATTGATATTACCGACTTACCCACACTTACAAAAGTATTTACTGAGAAAAAACCTGATGTTGTTATTAACTTTGCAGGAGTGCGTGCATATCCGACTATTGATTGGTGTGAAGATAATAAAGAAGAAACAGTAAAGGTAAATGTCGCAGGTGCAATAAATGCAATGGTTGCCGCACTAGATGTAGGAGCATACCCTATACAAATTTGTAGTGGTTGTATTTATTCAGGAGAACTAGAGACACCATTTTCTGAGGACGATGCGCCAAACTTTTACGGTAGTTTTTATTCACGAATGCGTGTTGTCATGCAAGATGCATTGAAAGAATTACCTGTACTTCAAGTACGTATCAGAATGCCAGTATCTATGTATTATAGTCCTCGTAATTTTATTACCAAAATTGCATCATATAAACGTGTTATTTCTGTACCAAACTCTGTAACACTAATCGAAGATATGTTTCCTGCGCTTGAGAAATTATCAGAGATGCAACCAACAGGGATACTGAACCTAACTAACGATGGGTATATAGAACACAAGACAATATTAGAAGCCTATAGAAAGATAGTTGATACAACGCATACCTATGAACCAATAGATGTACAAGAATTGATGACGAATGTTGTGAAAGCAGGGAGAAGTAATTGTATTTTATCTAATGAGAAGAGAATATCATTAGGGATATCTATGCCAGAATTAAACAGTAAACGATTAGAAGAAATCATGAAGGTTTACAAAGATTCAATACCAAAGTAGTATCATAATTATTATGAAACAAGATTTTTTTAGCAGGATGGGACGATTTATAAAGAATTATTACAGACATCCTTTGTATATTCTTGCATATGGATATTATCTCTTTCAACCAAAGTTTACTGCGGGGGTCAATTTTTATGACAAAAAAGAGTTTACTGATGAAATAAAAAAAGGAAAATCATTTGTACGTTTAAATGACGGTGAGGTTCACTTTATGCATGGGGGAATTCACAATTGTTATGGAACTATAAATGTGAGACCTCTTGAGAAATCTTTACGCAGGATTGCTCGTGAGTACAGTAAAGATTCTCCATATATTATTGGTCTTGCAAAACGATATATCAATCAAACAAATGAAGAATTGAAAAATGATCCGGAAAAAGGTGATCATAGTTTGTATGCGTGGATGCCCATGAAGGTTATGTATAAAATACATTTTCCACATAATGTAAAATATGCAGATGCACATTCATTTTATATCGATGGATTTTTCAGAGAAACAGTAGAAGATTATCTTATGGATAAACATCTTGTTGTTGTTACAAGTAAAGAAAATATTGAGGCAATAAAAAATACTAAAGGTGTACCATTTAAAAAAATGTCTTTTGTATCTACTCCAAAGTTTAATTCTTATTCGGAATATGACACAATTTGTAAAGATATAGAAAAGACTCTTGCTAGTATTCCACAAGAAGATACGCCAGTACTCATTGTTTCTACTGGGCCTGCAAGTAAACCAATTGTGTATGAGTTTTCAAAGAGGGGAATACAGTCTATTGACACGGGAAGGGGACTTGAGTTTATATACTCCGGAGAATCTCTCGAATGGGCTATGTAGGTAAAAACTGCTCATCTACTTTGTCGCTACGAAATTTTTCTCAGTCAACGTACTTAAAGTGTACGTTTCTTTCGAAAAATTTCTAGGCTTCGCGTATCTGAAACAGTTTTTACCTACATGGATTGGGAGGAAATTGTACAAATAAGATTAGTCTGTCTATGTGGTAAATCTTTTGTCATTTCATCAAATTGCTTTCCCCACGTGACAAGATCATGTGATTCACTTGGAGAATGATGATCAAGATCTTTTATGGTGTATCCATATTTTTGTAATAACTGGAGTATATGTATTCCATCATGTATATCACTAGATTTATTTTTTTCATAGAAACTAGGTGAGTACTCGAGGAAAAGTATTGGTTTATCACGTGCAATAATGGGTTCAAGTCCGAGAAGGACATTGTATTCATATCCTTCGACATCTATTTTTATAACATCGATTTTTGTATAGTGTGCAAGTAAAGGTATTGGATTTTTAATATGAACCGTTACTTCTTCTATTTTCCCATCACTTCGTGGTAAGAATAACGATGATGCTCCCGCATTTGTCGTATCGATGTAAATTGTAGAGGTACTATCTTCTTTTCCACATCCTGCATTAATAAGGTTTATATTATGCATGGTATTTTTCTCTACACTTCGTTTTATTTGTTCATACAATCGTGGAATTGGTTCAAAAGAAATGACATGACCATTTCCTCCAACTAATCGTGAAGCAAATAATGTATGTTGTCCTATATTTGCACCGACGTCAATAAAGGTCATATCTTTATGAATGTAGTGTATAAATTGGTCTAACATCTCAGGTTCAAATACTCCTTCATCAGAAATCTTTTCATCGATGTATCCATTCTTTGGATCAAGAGAAATCAGGAATGTAATATTTTTATAATTGAAATGAAAAAAAGGATCTTTTCTAAGTTGTCTCTTTAATTTAAATTGTCTTCGATAGTTGATGATAAGAATAAGGATGTAGTAACGTATAAAAGAGTATGGCGTATTTGCATACTTTTTCATAAAATCTTTTATGGTAAAAAACATTTTTTTGAGATGATTTTTCATTGAAATGTAACTATTATAGCATGTGAGGTAACAGATTTTTCTACTGAGAAAAATTGACAAATTGTGCTAGAATATACATATAGATAAGGTGAAACTCCTTATTTTTCTTAAGAAATACATGATTACCTATTTGAGAAATATATCCCAGATGAGTATTTTTAAAGATCTCTCGTGGTATACCCTGTGCCAAATATTTGTACAAGGGGCGGCATTTTTCAGTGCTATTATTGTGACTCGTTACTTGGGTCCGACAAACTTAGGCCTTTATGGATTCGTACAAAATTACGTGTCTACTGCTTTTACGGTAATAGCAGGGGTAGATTTTTATTTCACATGGAAGATAGCAAAGAGCAATGATTTCTTTAAGGATGTACAGAAATGTATGGGATATAAATTTGTTCTCTATATACTTTTTTCTGTTGCAGGAGCACTCGGTGCATGGATTGTACTTCCACACGATGTTGCACTTATGGTAACAATAATGATACTTCCTATATTTCTCCAATCATTAAATGCTTTTTCTTTTTATGCAATGGCAACGAATCGTGCAAAGGTAGTCGCGATAACATACATTATTACATCGTCTGTTCTTCTACTTTTAAAGGTTGGATTAGTATATTTACAGGCACCACTATATGCATTTATTATTGTGGCAACTATTGATCTAGTATTAAGTGGAATTATTCTTACTATATATTTCACACGTATGCCAGAATGGAGGGGGATATTTTCAACAATACAACTCCCATCATTTGTACAATCAATTTCATTTTTGTATTCGATACGATTAAGTATCATTGCTCTTGTATGTTGGCAATTATTACAACGTATAGACCAACTCATACTACCGACATTTTCAAATGCATATACTCTTGGTATCTATGTTGCTGCAGTAAAGATAGCAGAAGTCCCAAACTTTTTAGCGGGAATACTTTCCGCCGCACTTGTTTCTCGTATGGCATATGTTGCTGTTAATCATGATGATCAGTCACGTAGACGTTTAAAAACGATGATGTTTTCTTATCTAGGGGTAGGGACTGCTATTGCACTTGGTATTATTATGTTTGCACCACTTGCAATACATATCTTGTATGGTGCAAGATTTACAGAATCTATTCCTGTGCTTCAAGCATACGCACTCTCTATTCCAGGAATGTATATGAATTATTTTTTCTTAGGCATGTATGGTGCGCGTGATAGACAGCAATATCAAGTTTGGATTTTTGGAGTAGCAGTGCTTGTAAATATCATCTTTATTTATTTCTTAACACCTATCTATGGACTTGTCGGAACTGCATTCGCAACGGCTATTGCATATTCTGTTTCAGCATTAGGATTTTTCCTTAGTCTAGATAATACAAAGTACCATGAAACCAAATAAAGGATATTCAAATTTCATTTTCTTTTCTCCAGGACCAGTAGGTGATCATTTGGTTACTGTTGATTTTGCAAATCATTTTTTCGAAAGTACGGGATTATCATCGACTATTTTAGTAAAGCATCCAAATCAATTTCTACGAGATTTGTCTTTACCATATGATGATCATATTACTTATATTGGAATTACATCCCTTAGAGGAGTTATTCAAACAATTTTACTTTCTTTACGAAGTATTTTTCAAAAGAATTGTTATGTCCTTATTTTCCCAATACCATTACCACTATATTTATTAGTATTTTGTAAGTTTATTAGATATTGTACTCGTAGTCGTGTTGTTGGGTTTAATCATGAAGGAACAAAGTTTTTCCCTACAGGTAAGGGATACAGAAAAGACTTAGGGATAGGAAATACTATAGAATTACTTGCAGAGCCATTTTATATGAGTGCAAATAAAATGTTAGAGTTCTTGGGGTATACGGCAATTAATAGAGTTCCTCGTTTAGAGTATATATATAAAGAAAATATATTTTCAAAATTTGGTATACAGAAAGGGAACTATATTGCTATGCATGTTGTTCCATCATATAAGTTTAGAAGTCTTCCTACAGATAGATGGAATTATATTATTGGTGACTTGCTCACAAAAGTCCCAAATGTAAAAATTGTTTTAACAGGTGCAAATGGTGATATGGCATTTATCAACGAGTGTATTATAAATCTTCCACAGGATAACATTGTTATAGCAGCAGGGAAAACAGATACACAGGAACTCCTTACACTTTATGCGCATGCAAAAGTAAATGTGACCGTCCAGACAGGAAATGGTCTTATGATTAACATGCTTCATGTACCTACTGTTGTTGTAAATATAAAAGGGACAGCAATGTTTTATTATGATTTTAATGAAAATGCTACGATTCTTTATTCCACGAAAGATTGTATTTGTGATCCATTTAGAACATCATGTAACTTTATAAAGTATAAAGGAGGGGAATATATGGCATGTATTTTTAATATTAATGATGAAGACGTGGTTAATGCAGTACTTACGAAATATCATGAGTAATACTATTCCTATTTTTATAATCAATATGGAGAAAGATAAAGAGCGTCGTGCTTTTATGTCACGACAAATGCATGACTTGGGGCTTCATTATGAATTTGTTGTAGGTAGAGCAGGAGATGATCCTCTTGTATTGGCTGCATGTGATGATGCTTTAGCAATTAAGGAACATGGAAAAGTTTTAATGAAAGGTGAAAAAGGATGTGCTTTCTCACATAGATCGATTTATGAAAAAATGCTTAAAGAAAATATAAAAGAAGCACTAATTTTAGAAGATGATGCAGTACTTCCAAAAGATATTTTTACTATTTTAGAAAAAGTTTTGAAAGAACAAGGAAGATCGTGGGAGTGGTTATCATTTGATTATCCAAAGATTGGTTTTTCTTTTCTTTCAGCATGGCTTATTGCTTCAAAAAAGATGTCTAAGAAAAATAGCATGTTTCTTGTCTATGCAGGTATAAAGTTCCCATTTATTATCATAATGTCTCTCTACGAGTTATTACGGGATAAACTTGCAGAAAAATATCCTGTCATGTCTGGTCCAAAACTATTTTATCGACCGCTTTATAATGCGGGGGCATATATTGTAACGCAGGATGGAATTAAAAAAATGATGCCGCTTCTTGTACCGATTCGCTTTAGTGCAGATAGAACCCCTAATCAAGCACGAGTAAAAACAGGTTTAAAAATGAGATGGTATGTCCCACGTATTGTACACCAAGCAGAAGAAGATTTCGGTAATACTTTTACAAGTAATACCATTATATAAAAGACTTTTTTAAGCATTGTAAAAATGGTATAATGTGAAAATAATGAGTGAATACATATTAGGTATCCATTTTGGGCATGACTCTACGGCTACTCTCATGAAAGATGGGGAGGTTATTGAGGCCATGCAAGAGGAGCGTCTTTCTCGTATTAAAAAATATGTAGGGTTTCCACATATGTCTGTGGACTATATCAAAAAGAAATACAATATAGAATTATTTTCACATGTTATTGTCGATGGATTAGAGTTTGGTGGACATGTATTTGAAACATATGAAAGTAATAAGATATATCGTTCAAAAGATAATCGTGGATCATATTTTAATCGTGCGCTAGGAGCACGATTTCCTATGATTGGAGAAATCTATCGTGTTATTGATATATCACGTTTTCTTAAAAATATTGTGAATATGGAAACAAAGACGAGAAGTTATCTTGCAGAACTTTTCCCACAAGCAACTGTTTCTTTTATTCACCACCATTATAGTCATGCATGGGCAACTGTGCCATTTATGCCAGATGATAGAAAAAGACTTATTCTTACATTAGATGGACAGGGAGATGATTTATCTGGGTCAATAAATATATTTGAAAATGGGAATATTAAAGTTCTTCATCGGTTCAAAAGAGAAAATTCTCTGGGACTTCTCTATAGTTCTATTGTAGATATTTTGGGAATGGCACGAAATGAACATGAGTTTAAAGTGATGGGTCTTGCACCATATGCAAAAAAGTCTTCTGGTGAAAAAGTATATGAACTATTGAAAAAGTTGGTATGGTTTGATGAAGATACTATGGAAATGAAATCGTCCATTGATACACGTCGTGCCACAGGATACTTGGTTGCAAATGATTATAATCAACATCGTTTTGATTCGTTAGCCTATGGTATACAAAAGTTAACAGAGGAAATTATAAAAGATATTGCTCGTGCAGCAATAAAAAAATATAATTGCGGAGATATTGCAATAGGGGGTGGGGTATTTATGAATGTAAAAGCAAATCAATATTTACTAGAAATGCCTGAGGTCACTTCTCTTGTTATGGCACCATCATGTGGTGATGAATCACTTGCCATTGGAAATGCTATCTATGGTTATGCACAATTACACAACAATGATATATCAGGATTAAAGAAGATAGAAAACTTATATCTTGGTTCAGAATATTCTGATGAAAACATTAAGAAAGAAATAGATGCATATCCTTTTACAAAAGAGTGTGATATTACCTATTTTGATCCAACAAGTGATAATACTATTGAGAAAAAGGTAGCAGAAATCCTTTCGCATAATAGTGTTGTAGGACGATTAAAAGGTCGTGGAGAATGGGGGGCACGCGCATTAGGTAATCGTTCTATATTGGCAAATCCTATGTCACGAGATAATGTAAAACTCATTAATGAAATGATAAAAGGGAGAGATTTTTGGATGCCATTTGCAACATCCATGCTCTATGAACGTAGAAATGATTATCTTCATGTGACAAAAGATTTATATGCACCATTTATGGCTATTACGTTTAATACAAAAGATATTGCCCACAAAGAATTAATTGCTGCACTTCATCCATATGATTTAACATCACGTCCACAAATGGTAAAGAAGGAGATAAACAAAGAATACCACTCACTTATCAGTGAGTTTGAAAAGTTAACAGGTGTAGGAGGAATACTTAACACATCATTTAACCTTCATGGTGAACCAAATGTGGAAACACCACTTGATGCACTGCGCACTTTTGAACATTCAGGATTACCACATGTTGCAATTGGAAATTACTTAATTTCAAAAAAGAATTAAAGAGAAATAGGTTCTATTGTAGCAACAAAGTTTGGAATAGTTTCATCAATGAGAATTTTTTCTATAAGTGATGTGAAGTTCTCTTTTGGAATCTTTGTATGTAATGTATCAATTGCATAGATAGAATAACCAAGTGAATCTAGGAATGTGAGTATATCTATACTTTTACCTTTGTAGTCTTGCTCGTAAAGATGAGGACTGAATTCAAAGATAATAGTCGGTGTATATGTTGCTATAGTATTTTTACCTCCTTGCAATGCTTCGTATTCATATCCTTCGACATCAAGTTTTATAACATCAACATTCTTAATATGTGCTAATTCTTTATCAAGCATTGTTACATCAATTGAAACACTATGTGATGCACCATTTTTATTGGTGATAGATGTGAGTCCTGCATCTTCATCATGAAGATAAATAGTTTCATAACCATCTTTATTTCCTGCTGCTTTTTCAATCACCGTAATATTTGAAAACGCATTAAGAGCAATAGATTCTTTAATTTGGGAAACAAGATGTGGTATCGGTTCAAAAGCATAGACATGACCACTGTCTCCAACAAGATGTGCACCATAGAGAGTTTCATATCCAATATTTGCACCAATATCTACAAATGTAGAACCGCGGTGTAATCTTTCTTTCATGATAGCAATGACATCCACATCTCTTTGGTGATGAAGAAATAGTTCTGCATCTGTGCCACCATTCTTTGGATCGATAACAATTCTAAGTGGTGTATCTTTGATAGTAATATTCTGACGATGTGTAAAAACAGTATGAATATGATTTTTGTGGACTGTATTTGGTATATATGAGAAGAAAAATCTATATAGTACAAGAATACCTTTATAGATGAAATCTGGTAGAATACCTTTTATGGAACGTTTAACCAATTTTTTGAATCGGAAGAAGATGGTAGTCATGGTTGCGTATGGTGGTATAGGGGAATATCTATTTCAACTTGATTTAGCAAAGCGTTTTGAGGAAATAGGGATTATGTCCATAATTCTTGTTAGGAGTAAGTATACCTTTTTTCATGAGATTCTGCATGAGGCAGGAGACACTTCTATATGTCTTGTAAATCGAGAAGGGTGGCGATACTACGTGTATATGCCAAGTGTTTGGTTACTATGTCTTATGAGAGAGGTAACAATTATTAATTCTTTTAACTCACTCTATTACCGATTACCAACACGTATTTTTTATACTATAGCAAAGATATGTTCTGCACGTGTTATTGTATCAAAGCATGAAAAAGAGAATTTGCCATATGAACAAGTACCATATAAACAGGAAATGGTTTGGCAGAGAAATAATAGAATTGTAGAATATGTGACAGGAAAATCTTTTACGGAAGGATTTCCAGTATTAAAATTTAAGTCTTATAAGCATCCAGCATCTAGCATCCAGCATCAAACTGGAGAGAAGTATATTCACATTCATCCAGTTGGTTCAATACTTGCAAAGTCATATCCAGTTAAAAAATTGATAGAGGTAGTAAAAAAGTTACAAGACGATCACAACATAATTATTACACTTACTCCATCTGAAGAGAAATGGTATGTTACAAATGAATTACGTGATTTTGTAAAAAATAATTCTAATGTAGAAATAATAATAAAATATTTTTCTATTAAAGAAATAATTTCATATATTGCAAACGCATCTTTATTTGTAACGGTAAACACAGGATTATTATGGCTTTCACTTATGCTTAAGCAAAAGACTGTTGTGTGTGACTATTTTACTGAATACGAATGGAATCCAAAATACTATGATAATGTGACGAGACTTTCTCATGATACAGATGAAAATGGAAATAATCTTCATCATAGAATGAAAAAATACGATGATGGGTCTTATTTTGAGTCAATGTATTTGATTACTTCAGAAGAAGTTTATGATGCAATTATGCATGCTTTACCAACGCACGGACAAAACGCACAAGAAGATATAGAATAAATGTAGGGCGATATATCAGGTTCTTAGTGATACCTTCATAGAAAAGTATAGAAAGTGATTCTAATTGTTGTGTAAATGTTCTTGTACGGAAGTTAAGACCTGATAGTTCATCATATCCATCAGTAATTGTACTGTTGTGATTATGGTAAAACATTTTGCATTGTAAACCCACTTGGTAGAAGAAAAACCATTCTTCTCCTTGTTTTATATATTTTGAAAAACGTATATGGTTAAGTAATTTTGTTTCGATACAGTGTGTTGCATCTCCCTTCCCACGTTTTGTTATGAGGTAACTCCATGCGTATGAATAGGATGTATTATCTTTTGGGAATTGTGTATTTGGTTTTCCATGAGCATAAGCACGATTAGTTACAAACCAATGGCAATCTTGATGAGAAAGTATGAGATGGTACAACGTAGCAAGTGCATCAGGTGCTAAGAAGTCATCATCATCAAGAAATATAACCCACTTTGAATCACCAGATATTTTATCGAGTCCATTATTTCGAGAAAAATTTGCGCCACTGTTGATATGATTGATATGATAATGAATACGTGGGTCATTAATATGAGAAGCAAACTTTTGATATGTTATATCATCAGGTGAATCATTAATAATGATCATTTCCCAATCTTGATATGTTTGTGAAATAAGGGAATTAACCGCACGAATAAGTCCATCTACGCGTTTATGAGTTGGAGTGATGATGCTAAATTTCATACAAATTTAAAAATCTTTTTTAAAAGTTCTTTTATACCAAGTGTTTCTGTTATAGTTACACCGAGACTATGTATTCCCATGTTTTTAAAAAGTCTATTGAGTGGATTTCCCCATGAGTAGTGCCATAAATGTATTCCGTATACATCTTTTTCCATTTCCTGTCCGTGCCATTCTTTGATATGTTCACTATCAAACGGATAAAAGGCTAATGGAGGTAAGATAGTGAGTGAACCTTTATGTTCGTACGTATCAAACACCTTTGAAAGAATGCGAGGGATAGTGATCAATTCTTGTGGATTCTCATCATACATCTTTTTACATTCTGTAATAAATGGATGATGTGGGATAGCACCTATCATACCAGCACTAATGATACCTCGTTTTTCTTCGCCTAAGATACACTCGTTAACACATAAGGGGGATAATGATTGGAGAAGTAACATATCAGTATCAAGATAAAATCCTCCATGAGTTTCCAGTATGGCTAATCGTACATGGTCTACAACAAAAGCCCATTTTTTTTCAGAATACATTCGTGATGCAAAAGGGAGGTTTTCAACTGAAAAATTAAGTTCATTCCACTCTTTGATTTCAAAATCAGAGTTATGTTTTTTCCAACTTTCTATGCAAGAAATGGTTTCATCACTTTTTTGTTCTGGTCCAAACCAACAATAATGAATTATTTTTGGGATCATAGTAATTCCCTATATTTTACCATGAATTTACCCTTAATGGCTTTAAGGACTTTTGGCTATTTTTTGTGATATACTTTTTCCATTAATCATTAAAAACCAAGTATGCAAAGTTTTATTAAAAACAGTGTGTGGGTTGCTCTCTGTATTATTCCGTTTATTGCTGTCTATATAGCAAATGGACAAGGATTTGATTTCATCAATTGGGGGACACCGGGAATGTTTTTTCCATTTATTTCCGGTAAGAATCTTATATTCCGTGTCCTTGTAGAAATAGCCTTCGCAGGATGGGTAATACTTGCTCTTTATGATACAAAATATCGTATTAGTATTAAAAAATCTCCACTTACTATCGCATACCTCGTTTTTATAGGTATCTTACTTGTTGCAGATATATTCGGGGTTGATCCAATGAAAAGTATTTGGAGTAATTTTGAACGTATGGAAGGATTTGTAGGCCATATTCACTTCTTTATCTATTTCTTTGTTTTAACTGCAATGCTTCATACGCTTAAAGAATGGCAGACAATGCTTAAGGTATTTATCTGGGCAAATATAGCAGTACTTTTTTATGGGTATTGCCAATTAATGGGAGCACCAGGATATATTTTTGCAGATAATCTTCCTGCAAAAATAGTTTCTTACTTCTCTACTGCTTTTCCAGTACATCAAGGAGGTAATCGACTCGATGCAACAATCGGCAACTCTGCATACTATGCCATCTTTTGTCTTATGTCTGCGTTTATTGCAGGAGTACTTTGGTCACAAATGCAGAATCCAAAGCAATCACGATTTTATCCGATTCTTATCTTTCTTAACTTCGTAGCAATATTCTACTCTGGAACTCGTGGAACTATTATTGGTCTAGTTTTCGGTGTACTTGTATCACTTGGTCTTATTGCGTGGCATGAAAAAGGAAAAGCAAGAAAAGTTTTTATTGGTGTGTTACTTGCACTTGCACTTTCTCTTGGAACATTGCTTGCTTTTAAAGAAACAGATTTTGTAAAATCATCTTCTACACTGTACCGTCTCTCTCATATCTCGCTTGTGGATTTAACGACGATGAGTCGTATCTCTATTTGGAAAATAAGTTATGAGGCATGGTTAGAACGGCCAATACTTGGTTATGGACAGGATAATTTCAGTTATATTTATGCTCGTAAGTTTAATCCAGAAATAATGTGGAATCTTGAACCATGGTATGACCGTTCTCATGATGTATTCTTCGATTGGTTAGTTGCAGGAGGAATACTAGGACTTCTGTCATATTTATCGCTATTTGCGGTAGCAATGTGGCTTATGTGGCGGTCTGGAAGTATTATGCCATTCCGCGAAAAAGCAATCATTACAGGTGCACTTGCTGGGTATTTTATTCACAATGTTATTGTGTTTGATAACTTAACAAGTTATATCTTATTCTTTGCATTACTTGCTTATATCGTTATTCGTACTGGGGGAGATAAGTTGTTTGAAAATGGCAAAACCGGTATCAGTACTGAAACTATAAAATTACTCTATGCTCCGATTGTTGGTATTGTACTTGTAGTAACACTCTATTATGTAAACTATCGTCCGTTTATGGTTAACAGATTACTCATAGGTGCCATGAATGTAAATCAACTTATGCAAAGTATGTCATTTGCAGATGCAGTAAAGATACAAGAGAAATCATTTACAGAAGCAATAGCATTAAATACATTAGGTAGCGATGAGGCACGTGAACAATTTTTACAGATGGGTGTACGATTAGTACAAGTAAAACTCCCAACAGGAATGTCTAAGGAAGAAACACAGTTCTCAACTGAGGCTATCAATTCATTTATCACAAAAGTTCGTGAGGATGTAACATCTTCGTATGATGCTCATAAAACAGATGTCCGCATGCTCTCTATTTATGGAATGTTTTTTAATGGCATAGGAGATGGTCCACAAGGGGAGAAGATTCTTACGGAGGCGCATACACTCGCACCAAATAAACAACTTATTTCTTTCGACTTAGTTCGTTCATACTTACTACAAAGAAAGTTTAAGGAGGCCTATACTCTTGCGCATGAGACATATGATTTACAACAAAAGTTCCCTGATGCACAAAAGATATACCTCATTACTTCTGCATATGTAGGAGCATTTAGAGCAGCACAAAATCAGATTATTCAAACAGGTCAGACGGTACCATTTGATGCAGATATCTTAAATGCAGTTGTTACTTCAGGACAAATATCTCTTGCGATAGAACTCTTAAATGATGTAAAAGCCCAGAATCCACAGTTTACTGCTCAGATAGATGATTACATCAAAAAACTACTTGTCTCTCCTTCAAAATAGGGTACACTAATAAGGTGAGCGCCTATTGGTATGCTTACAAAATAAATAAATGCCTGCGCATGTGCCGCTCGAATAGAGTGGCACTTACGTTTTATATTGGTTATACTACTTTTGTGGAACCCATCGTATTTCATTGCGGTGGGCGACCGCGCTCACATAAGGCACTTATTTTGGAGCATGCCACGCTCACCACAATGGAGTGCGAGGCAGAAAAACAACACCGAAAGTGTTGTTTTTCTTTGTGTGTTTATTATCCTATAAACTTTCTAGCAATTTTCTATTGACCATGAACCATTTGCCACTAACTTTGATTTCGGTTTTACTCCTTCTGAAATGTGAAGTAATCCAGTGGATGCAATCATAAGACCATTATCTGTTGATAAATCTTTATCCGGGAGAAAGATAGTAAACCCTTCAGTTGTTGCTAATTCTTTGAGTGCAGATCTAATATGAATATTTGCACTTACTCCACCACCTACGATTAATGTTTTCGCACGAGTTTCATACATTGCTTGTTTTACTTTTGCAACAAGGACATCAGTGATGGAATTTTCAAATTCAAGCGATAGCATTTTCTTAGTCTCATCAGTAAGAGGTTTTCTTTTATGTACCCGTGTGAGTACTGCAGTTTTTAATCCACTACATGAAAAATGTAAATCCCCACTATGAAGCATTGGTCGTGGAAGTCGTAAATCTTCATCTGGGACTATTCCTTCTTTTCGTGCTAGTTCTGCTAACCTCGATATTTGTGGTCCTCCAGGATATGGTAAATCAAGCATGCGGGCTGCTTTGTCAAATGCTTCACCAACTGCATCATCTTTTGTTTTTCCTATCACTTTGTATGAACGTAATTTTGAAATACGAACAATTTCAGTATGACCTCCTGAAATTAAAAGTGCACATGCAGGAAATGAAATATCTGGTATCGAGTAGGTCGTATCTTCTTTTGATAGGATACCTGCAATGACATGACCTTCCATATGATTGATAGGGTATAGTGGTATATCCCAAACAGTACTTAATGCAAGTGCGCTTGTAATACCTATCCATAATGCAGGTTCCAGTCCAGGACCTTGTGTAACTGCAATTGCATCAATGGCCGGCTTTTGTATCCCTTCAAAAAGTACTTTCATGGCTGTTAGCATATCTTTTTCTCGGTCAAGAATATTTTCTAGTTTTTTACGTGAAGTAGACGGGATATGGTATACGTGTGTGCGTTCTACGAGTAAATCTGCTTCCTGAAGTGATTCTGCGATGAGTTGAGTGAGAGCCTTTGCGTGTTCACGTTTTGCAAGCATTGGAAATACGCCACCATATTTTGCATGGAGGTCTACTTGTGAAAGAATCTTATGAGAAAGTACTTCAAAACGTACATGTTTACCACGACTTCGTTTGATGATACATACTGCAGTTTCATCACAACTGGTCTCTATAGAAAGCAAAATCATGTCATTATTATAACAGAAATAGGGTAGTAGATATATGGTATAATATGGTAACGTTACGTATGAAAGGCATTATTTTATCCGGTGGATCAGGTACACGACTACGTCCGCTTACACGAGTTACATCAAAACAATTATTGCCAATTTATAATCGGCCAATGATTTACTATCCTCTTAATACGCTTATAAAAGCAGGTATAAAAGAAATACTTATTATTATTGCACCAGAAAAAGCAGGAGAATATTTAAATCTTTTAGGATCTGGAAAAGAATTTGGAGTAAAGTTTACCTATGAGATACAAGATAAACCAAAGGGATTATCCGAAGCCTTTATTATTGGAGAAAAGTTCTTAGATGATGGTGATGATGTAGTTATGATACTCGGGGATAATATCTTTGAAGAAGATTTGTCAAAGCAGATTGCTTCATTTACAAAAGGTGCACGTATTTTTGCAAAAGAAGTTCATGATCCAGAGCGTTTTGGTGTTGTAGAATTTGACAAAACTGGAAAAGTTATTTCAATAGAAGAAAAACCAAAAAAGCCAAAGAGTAATTTTGCTATTACAGGTATGTATATATTCGATTCACGTGCAGTTTCTTTTGCTAAGAAATTAAAACCAAGTAAACGTAATGAATTAGAGATTACTGACCTTATTAAATGCTATATAAAGAGTAAAGAACTTGATGTAAGTATTATCAAGAAAGAATGGATTGATGCAGGAACATTTGATTCACTTGCTCGCGCAAATCGCTTAGCACAAGAAAAGTTGCATAAGAACTTAATTATTTAAGATTATTTATCTTTCGGCAAAACATTTACTATATTTTGTACCAACCCTTGTGTTTCATAGTTTCCAACAGAAAGCCATGTAGGTAGTCCTAACGTACAAATACCGTTTGTGTCTTTTGCAAGAGCCATACCACCAGAGTTTCCATTATCAATTTTTGCGGATACGAAATAGTTAGGTTCTCCTACTTGAGATGTGTCATAACCAGAAATGATTCCGTTTGTTACGGTACGATAAATGACATTTACTGTACCTATGGTATCTATAGTCAGTGTTGAGTCTCGTTTCGCATATGCAGGATAACCAATGATAACTACTGGAGAACCAACAGGCATAAGTGACGGACATTTACGAACTTTTGCGAGGCTATAGTTATAGTTTGCTACAGGAACGCTTAGTGGAGATAGTGAAGGGCCAATAGTGAGAATTGCCTCGTCAGTGTTTTGATTAAAGGTATAAATAGAACCTTGAATACTGAACAATCCAGTTGTCTGATTTGCACTATTTGTTATAGACATAATACAACCGTTTGCTCCTTTGATTACATGGTAATTTGTCACAATAGCATATGGGACTTCTTTGAAGTTCCATAATGTTCCACTGCCACTTGATACACCATCTTTTATATTACAAAGGACTTGCACAACTCCAGTAGTATATGGTGTTAGATCAGCAGAGGTAATAACAATATCTTTAGGGTCTTTTGCTTGGTTCTCAAGTGTTTGCGTCAGTGTTTTTATTTGTGCATTTGTTTTATCTGCACTTACTTTTGTTTTTACAAGTTCTTCTTTTGCTTGATCAAGTGCCATTTGTTGTGCATCGATGAGTTCCTGCGCTTTTTCTTCTTGTGATTGAAGAATTAATTTTTGATTTGCTTCAGTGAGTATAATTTTCTTGTACAGTCTATACCCACCATATGAAAGTCCTAGAATGGTACATAGTATGAGAATCATACCTCCTATCATGACATGCCATGCAACTGTTAATGTGATACGTTTTGTCATTTGCTAGTAAGCCTTAGATATCGTAGAGTATATCATGATGAAAATCCTTATTTTGAGTATTGGTAAAGAACATAATGATGTCTATGAAGACAGTATCAGGCATTTCCAAATGCGGATTTTACGCTACCTTCCACTTGAATGGTTGTACATTCCTCATGATGTGACAAAAGAAAAAGAAGGAGAAAAAATACTCTCTCATATCAAGAAAGAAGATTACGTAGTTTTACTTGATGAAAAAGGAAAGGATATAAAAAGTGAAGCATTAGCAGAACTTATAGAAAATAGAATGGTAGATGGTGCACGTAAAATGGTGTTTATTATAGGTGGTGCATATGGTGTTTCAAAGAATATTGAAGAACGTGCGAACTATACATGGAAGTTATCGTCACTTATATTTCCTCATATGTTAGTGCGAGTGATTGTTCTAGAACAGATTTATCGTGCAATGACGATAATCAAAGGGGAGAAGTATCATCATGAGTAGTTGGTGA